>DINW01000025.1:287-8651 GCA_002423705.1 Clostridium sp. UBA5530 | reverse complement strand
CTCTATTAATAGATGATATTCAATTTATAGCTGGTAAAGAACGAACTCAAGAGGAATTCTTCCATACTTTTAATGCTTTACATGAAGCTGATAAGCAAATTATATTATCTAGTGATAGACCACCAAAGGAAATTCCAACTTTAGAAGATAGGCTTAGATCTAGATTTGAGTGGGGACTTATAGCCGATATACAACCCCCTGATTTTGAAACAAGAATAGCTATCTTAAAAAAGAAGGCTGATGTTGAAAACTTAAATATACCTAATGAAGTCATGGCCTATATAGCAACAAAAATTAAATCTAATATACGAGAATTAGAAGGAGCTCTAATAAGAATTGTTGCTTATTCCTCCTTAACTAATAAAGAAATTACAGTGGAGTTGGCTTCTGAAGCCCTAAAAGACATAATATCAAATAAACAAACTAAACAAATAAACTTAGAAAATATTCAGGATGTAGTGGCTGCATATTATAGCTTAAAGGTTGATGATCTGAAATCTCAAAGAAGAACTAGAAATGTTGCATATCCTAGGCAAATTGCCATGTATTTATGTAGAACCTTAACTGATATGTCCCTTCCTAAAATAGGCGAGGAATTTGGAGGTAGAGATCATACTACAGTTATACATGCCTATGACAAAATTTCAGATAATCTAAAAGTTGACGAAGCTTTGCAAAACGTTATAAATGAGCTTACTAAAAAATTAACCCAAAAATAATTAACATATGTATATAATATACATATAGTTAGTTGTGGATAAACTAAAATGAAATACATTCTGTCTAACAATGTGGATAAGATTATATTAATTGACTTTACTTATCCACAATTATTTTTGCCTTAAGATTATTGATTTTAAAAGGATAGATAGGGTTTTCCACAAATCAACAGTCCCTACTACTACTATTACTATTTTTTATCTATAATATATCTAAATATATAACTATAAAACATTTGATTTTTGTGTGAATAGATTAGGAGGTTTATATATGAAATTCTTATGCGAAAAAGGAAAATTACAAGAAGCTATATCAATAGTACAAAAAGCAATAACAGGAAAATCACCAATGCCTATACTTGAAGGAATATTAATAATAGCTAAAAATAGCTCTCTTACATTGATTACATCTGATATAGATTTAAGTATAGAAACTAAGGTAGAAGCAGATGTTATAGATAATGGAACTATTGTTGTAGATGCAAAGATATTTGGAGAAATTATAAGAAAGCTTCCCAATGCTGAAATTACAGTAGAAACTAAAGAAAATAATATAATAAACATTCATTGCGAAAAATCTGATTTTGATTTAGTCCATATGAATGGAGATGACTTTCCTAATATTCCTGTCATCGATGAAAACATGATGTTTTCATTACCTCAAGGAACTTTAAAAAATATGATAAGAGGTACATCTTTTGCAGTGGCTCAAGATGAAACAAGACCTATATTAACAGGGATACTATTTGAGGTAAAAGATAAAGTATTAAATTTAGTAGCACTAGATGGATACAGACTGGCTTTAAGAAGTGAATTTATAGACAATGATACTACTATAAGCACAGTAATTCCTGGAAAAACTCTTAATGAGGTTTCAAAAATATTAGAAGATAGTGAAGAAATAACAAATATCACTTTTACGTCAAACCATATCTTATTTAACTTAGGTATAACTAGGATTATATCTAGATTACTAGAAGGTGAGTTCATAAAATATGAATCAATTATTCCTCAAGAACATAAAATGAAAGTTATAATAAATAAACAAGAATTATTAGGCTGTATAGAAAGAGCATCGCTAATGGCTAAAGAAGGAAATAGCAATTTAATAAAATTTGATATCCATGGTGATAATCTAGTTATAACCTCTAATTCTCAATTGGGAAAGGTAAAAGAAGAAGTTACTATAAATTTGCAAGGTGAGGATCTTCAAATTGCATTTAACTCAAAATATCTTATAGATGTGCTAAAGATAATAGATGAAGAGGAAATAACTATGGAATTTACTAGTTCCGTTAGTCCATGTGTAATAAAAAATAAAGAAAATAAAAATTATCGTTATTTAGTTTTACCAGTTAGATTGGTTAAATAGGAGTGTTATAATATGAATGAGATAAAGATTGATACAGACTTTATAAAATTAGATTCATTTTTAAAATGGTGTGGGGCAGTATCTTTAGGTTCTGAAGCTAAATTATTTATAAAAAACGGAGAAGTTAAAGTAAATAATAATATAGAAACTCAAAGGGGAAAAAAGTTAAGACCTGGAGATGTTATAGAGTTTAATGAGCAATGTTACAAAATAATCTAAGTTTAATTAACTATAGTATGCTATAATTAAAATAGGTGTTTTATGTATGTTAAATATCTAATGCTAAAAGATTATAGGAATTATTCAGAACTAAATATAGAGTTAGTAAATGGAATTAATGTATTTATAGGAGATAATGCTCAAGGAAAAACAAATATATTGGAATCCATTTACTATTGTGGATTTGCTAAATCCCACCGCACCAGTAGAGATAAAGAATTGATATCCTGGAATAAAGAAAAGGCTTTTATTAGTATATATGTATCAAAAAATAGAATAGACAAAAAGATACAGATAAATATTTTAAAAAATGGTAAGAAGGCTATTAATGTAAACTCAATAAAAATAAATAAAATTTCAGAATTAGTAGGTACCTTTAACGTGGTAATATTTTCTCCTGAAGATTTAAAAATAGTTAAAGACTCACCGGCTATAAGACGAAAATTCATGGATATGGAAATTTGCCAATTAAATCCCAAGTATTACTATTACCTAGTAAGGTACAATAAGATTTTAGATCAAAGAAACTTTTTACTTAAAAAGAGGCAACCATATGAAGAAATAGTTTCTGTATATGATGAACAACTTGCTATGTATGGAGAATACATAGTAAAACAAAGATTAAAATATATAGATAAACTTAATATGTATGGTAAAAAAATTCATGATGA
Organism: Clostridium sp. UBA5530; assembly: GCA_002423705.1. Taxonomy (GTDB): domain Bacteria; phylum Bacillota; class Clostridia; order Clostridiales; family Clostridiaceae; genus Clostridium_X. Next base: position 5,670 of record DINW01000025.1, on the reverse strand, counting down.
AATAACAAGTGGAAAAGAAAGCATATTATTTAAATATATGTCTAATATAAAGTATTTAAGCGATATAAACTTAGCATTAAAAGAAAATTTGGCTAAATACTATGATAGAGATTTAGAGAGAGGTAATACTTCTGTAGGGCCTCATAGAGATGATTTATCTATATATTTAAATGATATAGAGGTTAAAACCTTTGGATCACAAGGCCAGCAAAGAACATCTATATTAACAATGAAGTTTGCATCTTTAGAAATTATAAAAGAAATAACAGGTGAATACCCGGTGCTTTTACTGGATGATGTGTTATCGGAACTAGACATGAGTAGAAAGTCTTATATATTAAAATCTATAGATAATATGCAGACTATAATTACATGTACGGGAATAAATGATATAGAAGAAGTGCTTCATGGAAATTACAAAGTATTTAACGTTATACAGGGAGATATCAGGTAAAAGTATAAAGGAGGAAAATAAATTGTTTTTACATTTAGGAGAAAATGTAGTGGTGCCTATAAAAGATGTCATAGGTATTTTTGATATAAATAGTTCTATGTATGGTTCAGATACAGCTCAATTTTTAAGATTAGCGGAAGAGGACGGATTTGTTGAAAGAATAACAAAAGAACAGCCTAAATCATTTGTTATAGCAGAGGTAAATAAAAAATCTAAAATATACTTATCTCCCATATCATCATCCACACTAACAAAGAGATCAGATATAAACTATGACCTTTAATTACAGTAGCTAGGAGGTTTTAAAGTGGAACAACAAAAACAAAGCTATGATGAAAGTCAGATACAGGTTCTTGAAGGATTAGAAGCTGTAAGAAAGAGACCAGGAATGTACATTGGAAGTACAAGTATAAAAGGTCTTCATCATCTAGTTTATGAAATAGTAGACAATAGTATAGATGAAGCCCTAGCAGGTTTCTGTGAAAACATAACAGTAAAAATAAATAAGGATAACTCAGTATTAATAAGTGACGATGGTAGAGGTATGCCAGTAGGTATACATCATAAAATTGGAAAACCAACAGTGGAAGTTATAATGACTATCTTACATGCTGGTGGAAAATTTGGTGGTGGAGGATACAAAGTATCTGGAGGACTTCATGGTGTTGGAGCTTCTGTAGTTAATGCCCTTTCAGAAGAATGTATAGTTACAGTAACAAGAGACGGAGAAGTATGGAGACAACGTTACGAGAGAGGAATAGCTAAAACAGGTCTAGATAAAATTGGAGAAAGTAATGGCCATGGAACAACAACTTACTTTAAGCCAGACAGTGAAATCTTTGAAGAACTAGATTTTGAATATGATACACTAGCTCAGAGATTGAGAGAAGTGGCATTCCTTAACAAGGGAATTAGAATAATATTCCAAGATGAAAGGAATGACAAAGAAGAAGAATTTCACTACGAAGGTGGAATAAAGTCATTTGTATCTTATTTGAATCGAAACAAGGAAGTATTACATCCAGAACCTATATACGTAGAGGGAAATAAAGGCGATTATATAGTGGAAATAGGATTACAATATAACGATAGCTATAATGAAAATATATTTTCTTTTGCAAACAATATAGATACGGTAGAGGGTGGAACACATTTACTTGGGTTCAAATCTGCATTAACTAGAGTGTTTAATGACTATGCTAAAAAGTATGGATTTTTAAAAGAAAATGATAAAAATCTATCAGGAGAAGATATAAGAGAAGGGCTTACAGCTGTAGTATCTGTGAAGCTAACTGATCCTCAATTTGAAGGTCAAACCAAAACAAAATTAGGAAATAGTGAAGTTAGAGGTATCGTTGATAATGTAGTGGGTGATGGAGTTGGTACATTTTTAGAGGAAAATCCATCAGTTGGAAAGATAGTTATAGAAAAAGCCCTTTTAGCATCAAGAGCTAGAGAAGCAGCTAGGAAAGCTAGGGAGCTTACAAGGAAATCTGTTCTTGAAAGAACTTCTTTACCAGGAAAATTAGCCGACTGCTCCTCAAAGGATCCAATGGAATGTGAGATATATATAGTTGAGGGAGACTCTGCAGGTGGTTCAGCAAAACAAGGAAGAAATAGAAAATTTCAAGCCATCTTACCTTTAAGAGGTAAGATAATGAACGTTGAAAAGCAAAGGTTAGATAAAATATTAAATTCTGAAATGATAAGAGCTATGATTACTGCTTTTGGTGCAGGCATAGGTGATGAATTTGATATAGAAAAGATAAGATACAACAGAATAATAATAATGACTGATGCTGATGTTGATGGTGCCCATATAAGAACTTTATTATTAACATTCTTTTATAGATATATGAGAGAGCTTATAGATCAAGGCCATGTATATATAGCTCAGCCACCACTTTATAAGGTGTCAAAGGGTAAAAAAGAAGATTATGCTTACTCAGATAAAGAGTTAGATAATATACTTAAGGACTTTGGTGGAAAAGATAACTCTGTAAATATCCAAAGATATAAGGGACTTGGAGAGATGAATGCGGAACAATTATGGGAAACTACCATGGATCCTGAAAAGAGAATATTACTTAAAGCAACAATAGAAGATGCTATGGCTGCTGATGAAATATTTACTATACTTATGGGAACCAAAGTAGAACCAAGAAGGGACTTTATAGAAAATAATGCTGATAAAGTAGTTAACTTGGACATATAAGATAAGATTGTAAAGAGGTGTAATCATGCTAAACGAAGGAAAGATTTTGCCTGTAGATGTAAGTAAAGAAATGAAGAAATGTTATATAGACTATGCCATGAGTGTAATAGNNTAGAGACTTTATACAAAAAAATGCTAAGAAAGTAGTAAACCTAGATATATAGCTAGTAACGAGGTGAAATTACATGTACAATGAGGGAAAGGTATTACCCGTAGACATAGAAAATGAAATGAAAAAATGTTATATAGATTATGCTATGAGCGTAATTGTAGGTCGTGCTCTTCCAGATGTAAGGGATGGATTAAAACCAGTTCATAGAAGAATTCTTCATTCTATGAATGAATTAGGAATAACTCCAGACAAGGGTTTTAGAAAATGTGCTAGAATAGTCGGAGATGTTTTAGGTAAATATCATCCTCATGGGGATGCGTCTGTTTATGATGCTTTAGTAAGATTAGCTCAAGACTTCTCTATAAGATATACTTTAGTAGAAGGCCATGGAAATTTCGGATCTGTAGATGGTGATTCAGCAGCAGCCATGAGATACACCGAAGCTAGAATGAGTAAAATTGCTACAGAGATATTAAGAGATATAAATAAAGATACAGTTGATTTTATACCTAACTTTGATGGGGAAGAAGAGGAACCTTCTGTACTACCATCAAGATTTCCTAATCTTTTAATAAATGGATCTTCAGGTATAGCTGTAGGAATGGCTACAAATATACCTCCTCATAACTTATGTGAAGTTATAGATGGAACTATTATGCTTATAGAAAATCCAGATGCAACTATTGTTGAATTGATGAAGTATATAAAAGGACCAGACTTTCCTACAGCTGGAACAATAATGGGAGTATCAGGAATAAGAGAAGCTTATGAAACAGGTAGAGGTAAAATTGTAGTAAGGGCTAATGCTGCAATAGAAGAGGAGAATGGAAGACACAAAATAATAGTAGATGAAATTCCATACCAAGTAAATAAAGCTAAGCTTATAGAAAACATAGCTGATTTAGTAAAGGATAAGAGAATAAATGGAATATCAGATTTACGTGATGAATCTGATAGAGATGGCATGAGAATTGTTATTGAATTAAAGAAAGATGCTAATCCAAGTGTAGTATTAAATCTTTTATATAAACATACAAAGATGCAAGATAGCTTTGGCGTTATAATGTTAGCCTTGGTAGATAATGAACCGCAAGTATTGAATCTTAAACAAGTATTAGGTTATTATATAGACTTTCAAAAAGAAGTAATAAGAAGACGAACTAAATTTGAATTAAATAAGGCTGAAGATAGGGCTCACATATTAGAGGGATTAAGAATAGCTCTAGATAATATTGATGAGGTAATAAGTATTTTAAGGAACTCTAAGACTACAGATATAGCAAGAGATACTCTTATGGATAGATTTGGGTTAAGTGAAAAGCAAGCTCAAGCTATATTGGATATGAGACTTAGAAGACTTACTGGTTTGGAAAGAGAAAAGATAGAGGAAGAATACAACGAGCTTATGGCGTTGATTACTAGATTAAAAGAGATACTTGAAAAAGAAGAACTAGTTCTTAATATAATTAAAGAAGAACTTCTTGAAATAAAGAGAGTATATGGGGATGAAAGAAGAACTAGAATAGAAATAGATTCCACAGAAATAGATTATGAGGATCTTATACAAGAGGAAGATGTAGTAATTACATTGACAGATACAGGATATATAAAGAGAATATCATCAGATACTTATTCTGCTCAAAAAAGAGGGGGAAAGGGTATTCAGGCTATGACTACAAAGGAAGATGACTTTGTAGGAAGGGTAGTTATAACTTCAACCCATACAGATTTACTGTTCTTCTCAAACAAAGGCAGGGTATATAAACTCAGAGGATATGAGATACCGGATGCAGGAAGAACTGCTAAGGGCACCAACATAATAAACTTAATCCCAGTATCTCAGGACGAGAAAATTCAAGATATGCTTTCTGTAAAGAATATGGATGAAGAAGGATATCTAATAATGTCTACTAAACAGGGGATTATAAAAAAGACTAGGCTATCTGAGTATAAGTATATAAGAAAGAATGGATTAAATGCTATAAATCTTAAAGAAGGTGACGAACTTCTAAAGGTTAAGGTTACTCATGGAGATGCTGAAATAATGGTAATAACCCAATATGGCTATGCTATAAGATTTAGTGAAAAAGATGCACGTGCCATAGGTAGAACAGCAGCAGGAGTTAAGGCTATAACTTTAAGGGATGGAGATATAGCTGTATCCATGGATATAGTAGTACCAGGGGAAAGGCTACTAATCATAAGTGAAGGCGGTTATGGAAAGCGAACTAATCTAGACGAATATCAAATTCAAAATAGAGGTGGAAAGGGTGTTAAAACCTATAAAGTAACTGAGAAAACTGGGAATGTAGTAGCAGCTAGAATATGTAAAGATGAAGATGAATTAATGATAATAAATAGCTCAGGTGTAGCAATAAGAATAAATGTATCAGGGGTATCCATAAGTAGTAGAAATACTAGTGGAGTAAAATTAATGAGAACCTCAGATGAAGAAAAAATAGTTGCAGTAGCAAAGATATCTACAGATGAAGATTACGTAGACAATGATAATGAAAAAATTACTGAAGAATAATTTAGCATAAAGGTGAGTTTTACTCACCTTTTATTTTATGTATAAGGATATTAGTTGAACTTATCTAAG
>DINW01000025.1:0-278 GCA_002423705.1 Clostridium sp. UBA5530 | reverse complement strand
GCAGGTAGACATCAGATAAATGACAAGATATGCATATATACTTAACCTAGTGTATCACTAAATGAAAAACAATAATATATAAAGAAAAACAGAGTAATATAAATATAATCATCATATTCATGAAATAAATAGGTAATATGAGTTTAATCACTATGATAAGATAATCTTCGTTGCTAATGACCGACAGGTTATAGCAAGTATTTAAATAAAGACTTAAATCAACAAAAAAGTTGTTGACAAAATAAAGTTTAAATGCTAAGATAAAGAAGTCGCAAGAA
>DINW01000095.1:6681-20278 GCA_002423705.1 Clostridium sp. UBA5530 | reverse complement strand
ACAGTAGGTAGACATCAGATAAAAAATTGGGAGGCCAAAGGCCTCCCAGTGTTCTTTTATTTAACTTTAGGTTTATTATAGAAAGATTAGGTTTCTCCTTGACTTTCCAAGCTACTACATAACTTTTTAAAATCACTGAGCCAATGTATCTTTGCTAACTCTCTTAGGTCTAACACTATTTGTGTATCTTTTTTCTTTATATATTCCATATTATATAACTCTGTTTCCACAAATCCCTTTCTGTAATCATAAACACAAGGAATAAATTCACTCCAGTGATCTTGAAAATACTTGGTCTTAGCATAACAAAGTCTATTTATATGAAATATAATTCCTAAAGGTGAAGTCTTAAGAGCCATCTTATGACTAAAATACTCCTGATTAGGATATTTAGGCTCACGTCTCTCCCAATACAGTCTATCATTAGGATGAAGGTTGTACTTATCTAAGATTTTGCATTTTTCTTCACCTAGCTCCTGACGCATAGCCTTTTCTCTTTGGTCTTCATTTAACATCAGTAGGGCTTCTCTATCCAAAATACCCCTCCTCTATGTTAATGTATAGCTTCATTACAACTAAATTGTACATGATTTTTAATGCAAGATGTTGCTATATTTATAATCCGTATAGAATAAAATTATTTAATTATATTATCAAATAATTCTCAAGTTAACATAGCAAAAATAGAGTAGCCAAGCTACTCTATTCAGTATTTTTGTAATTTAATTTGACAGGCATTAACTAACATCTTACATAATGTGATATTACCTTCACCTTAACTTCCCGAATATTACAAAGATTATCCTCTGGTAATACAAAGCAAAACCTACCTGCATAAAAATCTTTACAGGAGCATGGTCTAAAATTATTAGTGTCTATCTTTCTAGTCTTCAATGCATATAGTCTATTGTTTTTATATAGTAATACTGCCATCGCAACATGTTTATTGGGACATACATTTTTTAGATAGACCTTTAAAAGCAGTAACCTTCCATCACAAGATGGCGATACATCTAAACATTGACTTTCTATCATTTTGCAAGGCTCAAATGTTATGCTTTTACTTATACCATAACAACAATCCTCTGAAGTTGGCTCCACATCATAACAACAGGATGCCTCAGCAACATTCCTGTTCAAATTAATATTTTCTCTCATCGCTGTATATCTGCCTGATGAAGTTATATTGTCATCTTTTGATTGGAAGCTACTCACTTTACTTCATCTCCTCTATTTTCAACCTTAGTTAATTAGCATTTGCATGGAATATTAAAACATGCATACTCTGCCATAGCCTTTACATTCAATGAAAGTGATTCACATAAATCTGTAGCAAAGGCAAAGCAAAATCTAAAGTTAGTCGTAACACATGGATCTCCAGTAGTTGAGTCAGGCATACAAACTTCAGCTACCTTGAATCTTAATATCCTTTGTTCAGTACTATTATCACATACAAATACCCCTACAGCTACCTGCCTTCTTTGACATGCTCTAACACTTACATTAACTATTAACAACCTTCCTCTGCATTTAACATCAGTTATATCCACAGGAAGTGTTACATAATCTTGACATTCACTAAATGAAACGGGAATGCTAGTTTCACAGCAACAATCTCCCTCTGTAGGACACTTCTCATACCTAATTTGTCCGATTGAAAAATCGGCTCCACCTCTAATTTCGACCCTGTCAAAACGAGTGCAACAACAAGTCTTTGCTGCAAATAGACGTGCTCCTGCATCTCCACTAACATCCATTGATATACTTCCAACTAAAGTGGTTCCAGAATAAAAATCAACGGTGTAAGGAACAACTCTAAATGGGTTAGGCTCTAATTCAAACCCAAATATACATGATGGAACTGATAATTTTATAGTTAAAGAAAGTTGTCCATCAGAAAATAATATGGCTGGTGTTGAGTCCTCTGAAAATGGTGGTGAAGACCAAGTTGCCCAACTATCTGGCACAGTTCTCTTATTCATTGGAGTACTAAAGGTAACGGTTTGAACCCCATTGGTTATAGAACTAACAGTACTAAAATCAGGCAAACTTGAAATGTCTATTTTAGTTGTAGCTCCTTGGTATTTTGCATCTGGTAAAGGAATCTGAGTAAAGCAAGATGAATCGAATTGAGAAACCACCTGAGCTTCTCTTGGTTCATTAGATTGACTAAATACATATTTATCAACAGGAACACCTTCATAGTAAAAGTTAAAATCTGAAGGCATAATATTTAAACCTACTTTTTTTACATCAGGCTTTTCATTAGTTTGTTCCATAATATTTCCTCCTACGGTGTTAATTTTCGCTTATAGGTTTTTACCTAATAGCTTAATATCATAATATTACTGCCTATAATTTATGTTACTGCTATTTCTAGGATTCTTAAGGGTTTCCTATCTTAATGAGTAACTTTAATTAACACCACACCCAGATGTCTGTTTGAGACTAAATTTGACTTTATTGAAAACTTTCTTTAAATATTATTTTTAGTGCTTCACAGGGAATCTGTTGATTATGAAAAATCTGCAACATGCCCTTTGGTGTTATCTTATATCCTGCTAATTCATTTCTGTGAGAATCTATTGATTTTGTTTCAATATTAATGTGGTCTTTAAATGGAATAATACGAATGAATTTTTCATCTACATAAAATGTTGGTAGTTTAGCCCACAATTTTTCATCAATATTTTCGAAATTACCTTCATAAATAAGGTCACATAATATGCAAAATCTATTTTTGGTTTCTTCTTCAAAATTTTCTAAATAATCACTTATAATTTCCTTCATTTTTTCTATTCCTCCCTTAATAAATGTATTTTTATAGAATAACTTAAAATTCAATTTGGCCCTACTATATATAGTATAAGTTATGCACATTATGCACAATATTTTGTGTATAACTTTTCGCAGACCAATTCATCATAAGGCTATTTCATATACATGCTTATCCAATCTTTTGCAAGAATACTCATTTGAATTTGGTTTATAAACTGTCCTTTTCTTAAACTTTCCTCCCTACAAATACCCTCTTGAAAAAATCCAACTTTCTTATATAAGTTTATAGCATTTATATTTGTTTCAAGAACTCTTAGCCATATTCTGTTCATTCCGTATTCTAAAAATGCTGTTTCTAACATTTTATTAATAGCATCATATCCAAAGCCTTTATTTCTCATTTCTGCTTTAATAACAATACTTAGTTCTCCCCGTCTGTTTTTCCATGAAATATTAAATAACTCAACAATGCCAATAAACTGGTTACTTTGATTTATTATGGCATATGATATATTATTTTTACCTTTGTAGTCATCAAGTGCTGGGAGGCCAGTTACCCCTAACATTTCTCTTGCATAATCGTCTTCTAACATTTTACATATTTCATTTAAATGCTCTTTTCCCAATTCTTTGAATCTTATTATAGGTAATTTTTCTTTATTAGCATTAGGACCCTTTATAATTCTAGGATTCAAATAATCATTGTTATCAATAATGATATCACTTAAAGCCTTAGGATTATATTTTTCCATATATAGTTTTTGTATAGGTATGTACTTGTTTTTGTACTTTTGAATAACAGCTTCACCAAGTAGGCCCAAATCTCTCTTTGCCGCTCTTTTTAATACTTCATCAAAAGAAATATCTATAAATATTCGTAAATCAAAATATTGGTTAAGTGGTTCCCTATATAGCAGTACCCCTTCAAATAGCACCATAGTGTCTTCATCTATAGTGTACCTCTTATGATTGATAAACTTATCTGTTTTAAGATCCAGTAGTGAAAGCTCCTTATCTAGTTTTCCTTGAGATAGAAGTGGTTTCATAATTTCATTTTCAATTTTGGTAATATCAAATGCATTATTAAGATATGAAATCACGGGATCCCTTTCCTTGTTTCTTATCTTTGAAGGATTATGAAAATCATCTATAGAAATAGTATGACTTTTAAATCCAATCTTAAAAAGGTACCTGGCTAGTTCTTTTGTGAATGTTGATTTTCCCGATGTATCTACCCCGTTAATGCCTACTATCAACGGTTTATTTTTTTTCTTTCTATTAAGAATTTGTGCTGCAATTTCTCTGTAAATTCCGTTAATTTTACTAATAATTCCGAAAACATCTTTTGGATTATCTGCAATAAAATCTGAATTTTGATAGTCATATCCACCATAGCTATATGATACACCTATAGATAAACATCTAGCTACATCAGCCCCATAAAAATCCATAGATGTATCTCCCACTATAATGGCACTACAGCTTGAACTTTCATCTAGTATTTGTTTTATAATTTGAAATTTTTCTAATCCGTGAACCCTTGGTTTTTTTATTTGAAAATATTTATCTATATTAAAATGAGATAATATTTTATCCATATACTCTCTGCTACCATTAGTGCAAATTGCTAATGTATATCCCTCATTTTTAAGGTCAATTAACAAATCTTCAACACCATCATATAACTGTGGTGATTTATCAATTAACTTGTCCTCATTAGTTTTAAGTAAAGTACCCTCTAAATCAAAAATAATAGTTTTATAGGTATACACATTCTTCACCACCATGAGCAAACTCCCTTTGAATTGACTTTCTTGCTGGGTACTTTCCATTACACCTTTCTTTTAATACTTTTTCCAACAAAGGAATGTTCCAGATATCTCTAAATAGACATACATCACTTCTTATGATTTCCCTCATAAAATCCCCCCACCTTATTATAATTTTAGTAATTTATACCTGTTTTATTATACCATATTTTACAATGCTATTAATCTCATGTCTACCTGCTGTAACACTCCACCCTTTTCAGTCTGTAGCTAACACCAGCTGCGACCCTAGATAAGTTCAACTAACATTTAGGGGACTTTGGACTCTTCCAAATTAAGTTTCACTTTTAGTGTTACTTATAGAAAAAATCCCAAAAAATAGTAGCCCCATGTGACAATTGGAAAGTTACTATTTTTATTCCATAAAAATCTAGTGATACAGTTTAATATTTTGTCTTTTTAACTCTTGTATTTTACTATTAAAATTATCTACTGTTCCTCCAAAGGTAATACCCCACTCATCCTCTAAAAGTCTAAGAATCTCTTCATACATTGCTATAGACTTTTTATAATCTCCCCTAATCTCGCTTATGTGTGCAATAACTTCACAGCTATCGGTGTATCTTGGCTTTGGTTGAAGACCATAAGCTTTTTCATGGTACTCTATAGCCTTATCATATTTACGAATGTCAGCATAGGGATCACCCATGCAAGACCATACTATCCACTGGTCCTTATTATCATCAACCATCTTATTCCAAACATCAAAGGCCTCTGTTATTCTATTCTCTTGTCTTAATATAAGTCCCTCATATTCCTTTACTATATTCACCTGGTTCTATATTTGAGAGTAATTTTAATACCTCTCTGGCTTCTTCTGTCCTTCCATCAGAAATAAGATAATCCAAGGCATAAAGACATGTCCTTCTATCACCTGGATTCTTTTCTAATAGCAATTTATAATAATCATTTATGGAGTGGTGATTGTAAAAATTCCAATCTGTGTTTTCCCCCCTATTTGCATCTATAATTACATTATGAACATCCTTTTCATTATAATTATTTTCAATTGCCAGTTTTTCATACTCCTCAGCTATTTTTAGATGTTGCCAACCATAAACATTGTAAGTTGATGCTAATAATCCGTATACTTCACCATCTTTTCTATTTTTTCTAATGCAGTCTAAAAAAACTTTTTCAGCTTCTTTAAACTCTTGTTCTGATATTTGATTCTTCTCATCAAGCATATTTTTAATTCTCTTCATGATTTTATCTGGTGACATTTCAAATAAATCATCTATTGTTATACCAAAATAATAATTTACTTCCAATATCACAATATTTATTTTATTTGTTATAATAGTTAACAAATATTAGCCAAATAACATTAATATTCTATCACCCAATATAATAAGTATAAATGAAGAGACATAAAGGAGTGGTTAAGGTTATGATTTTGTATTTTTCTGGTACTGGTAATAGTGAGTATGTTGCTAAAAAAATCGGAACAGAACTTGGAACTGAAGCATTAAATCTCTTTGAAAAAATTCGAAACTGTGATTATTCCTATTTAACCTCTGATAAACCATGGATTATAGTTGTACCAACTTACGCATGGCAAATCCCTCGTGTTGTACATGAATGGTTAATAAAAACAGAACTAGGTGGATCTCATGATATTTATTTTGTAATGACCTGTGGAGGTTCAAATGGTAATGCAGACAAATATCTAAATAAACTATGCATATCAAAGGCAATGAATTATAAGGGATGCATTTCTATCATTATGCCTGAAAATTATATTGCACTTTTCAAAACTCCTGATAAAAATCATGCACTTGCTACAATAGAGAAAGCTGAACAAATAATATCAGATACAGTACAGTACATCAAAAATGATTTACCATTTCCAAAACCTGAAGTAATATTTAGGGATAAACTTAACAGTGGTTTGATAAATAAAATTTTTTATCCAATGTTTGTTCACTCCAAAAAGTTTTATATAACAAATGATTGCGTTTCCTGTGGAAAGTGTGAAAAGGTATGTCCCATGGCCAATATTAGCCTTGAAACCGGAAAGCCAACCTGGGGAAATCATTGTACCCATTGTATGGCATGCATTTGCTTATGTCCCAAAGAAGCCATTGAATATGGTAGCCACAGTAAAGGCTTAATAAGATATACCTGTCCAAAGCAAATATAAAGTGAACCTTAGTTTCAGGTGGAGTTTGAACTCCATCTGAATGATAGTAAAACTCTCATAATTTTACTAGCTACTATTTCATCGGTGTTTATTCTTTTCTCATCTTTATTTTCGTTATAGTAAATAGATTTATATATTGAAATTTTTCCTACACCATTAACATTTATAGTGTTACTTATAGAAAAAATCTGAAAAAAATAAGCATAAACAAGTTTTTAAGTATCTAACCCATATAAGTTTAAAATTGTTCATTGTATCTAATTGAAATCGGAATTTATTTAAAAACCTTTCTCATATAATATCTTCTATGACCATATGGAACATCATCTAATTCACCAAATATTTCATAACCATTTTTAAGGTAAAATCCTTTTGCCTGAAAATCCATTGTTTCTAAATGAATTAGAGTGCATCCTTTTTCTTTTGCAATTTCCTCTATCTCCTGCAATAACTTTGAGGCGTAACCTCTCTTTCTATATGTTTCATCTACCCATAACATATCAATATACATAGTATTCCAACAGTAATTTAGTATACAGTTTATACCTCCTATCTTTACTAATTAGTAATATTATAAACTTATGACCTATTCATATTAATTCCAGTCAGATATTTTAGCTAATTGTATACACATAATACTCCTTATCAAAATGATATCCTAATTTTTCAGCAAGAGCTACAGACTCTAAATTAGAAGCATCCCATTTAGGATATATATTTTTATCTAAACACTCTAGTATAACCCTTGATGCACACCCTAATGCCAGTCCCTTTCTTCTGTAATTTCTTTTAGTTCCAATAGTTATGTCAATAATCCCACTGCAATAGCTGTAAGAGGATGCACCTGAAATTATTTCACCTTCATGTATAATTATATATCCAATTCCATTATCTAAAAAATCTTCTAAAGATGAAAAATTAGAGCAACAGTCTGCCATAAAATCATCCTGTAATACCTTATTGTAATTTTTTTCGTCAATTTTTAAAATACACAATTCCTGTTCAACGTATTGAATAAAACCCTTAAGTTTTTCTCTGTCAAAAACATCTGGTTCTCTCTTAATTGCATATCTAATATGTTTTTTATGCTCTTTTTTAAAATTCTTCTCAATAAATAAATCCCAACACTTGTCATTATTAACAATAAGTTTACCTTTATATTGTTTAATAAGATTCTTTATACACTCTTCCTCATCTTTATCATAATTGTTGCCTAGTAAAAATAAAAAATCAGCTATTGAAACTATTGCAGTTGAAGGGTTCTCTTTATTATCTACCCATGCCTTACCAATCATCTTTCCTTCAATTAGTGCTGACAACTCTACGTCCCTAAACTCTTTAATAAAAGGTGCAATATAATTGATTTCTCCTTTTCTTAGCTCTATCATAAAATATCCTCCTCAAATTGGTATTTTCTTTTAATTAGTGCAATATTCATACATTTAATACACTCACTGTACCCAATCTAAGCTCACCGATAATTTGAAATTTATCGTTAGGTTAGTTCGCAATTAGAAGAAAGCGTACTAATAATTATACTTATTAACTTTAGTCATTGCATCTTCTCCCCGAAGCAGTTCCAAAGATTAATAGATTCTTGCTTGAGCACCATAGCTGATTATCGGAGTATTATAATCATAAACAGTGAGATACTCTTGATTCCCTGAAGGAATTTCGCCGACATTGCCGACAAAACCCACGCTAAAGTAAAAAGCGGTGAAAAGTATCTATCTTACCAACTTTAAGCCATTTTATTGAATTGAGTCCATCAACTCAAAAAAATATTTTGGCTCTTGGGTTTTATAAAGATTGTACCAGGTATCTAGGGTTTGTGGTAAGAATGCATCTAGAATTTTCAATATATGCAAAGTAAATTCAAGAGGAGCTATTCCAGAAGCAGTAATCAAATTTCCATCAGTTACTGCACCTTCTTGCTTATAATACATCTCTCCATTATAGTTTGGACAAACCAGTTTAAGATACCCCAAGTCATTGCTTGTATGAGCTCGTTGATCCAATACTCCCCCCATAGCAAGTCCTATTGTAGCACCACAAATCGCCCCTACAACAATACCTTTTTCTAAATATTTTTCAGCCATTCTTATAATGGGAGCATGGATTGCTTCTGTCCATGTATTCCCTCCAGGTAAAATCAAAGCAGCAACATCTTCAACATTACACTCATTAAGTTCAATTTCTGGCAATACTTTCAGACCTCCCATTGTAGTAATAGGTGTCCTAGTAAGTCCTACAGTTACTACTTTTATGGGCATTACTCCCTTTTTGTAGTACCTTCTTGAATTGATTTCAGCTATTAAATAACCTATTTCCCAATCTGCCATTGTATCAAATACATAAAGATATACTATATTCTTCATTTTCTATCCCTCCACATTCATTTTATTGTTGCTATTTGTTATAGGATGGTCTCAAACTCCATCTCGATCTATTATATATTATCTTCACTGACAAACTCGGTCAGTTAAGATAATGAGCTATCAAATCTCTAAGAATTGCTGCCATAGTATCTTTAAAACTATTTGGTTCAAGGACCTTTATTGATTTACCATATTGAAGTAGAATATGAGGAACATAGGTATGAATTGAGTTTTCATCCATTAAAAAATTAGCTCTGCATTCGGTTCGCTCTATCAGATGATATCCTAAAAACCAATGTGAACAAAGGTCATTCAATGCTTCTGACTTGCCCTCAATTACTAGAGTGCAAAGTCCTACTTTGCTTTCCACATTAGATAATAAGTTTTTTATAAAAAACTCACGTGCCGAAAAAGCTTGAGGACGTTTAAATGTATCTTTAGTGTTTATAATATTTACTACTCTATCTACCCTAAAGCTGCGAATTTCACTCCTAAGATGGCAAAATGCAATAGCATACCATTTATTGTTCCAGTAAAGCATCCCGTAGGGGTCAACAACCCTATGTTTAGAATGCCCTTCATGACCTGTACAGTATTCAATTTCCATAGAGCATTCATTAGCAATAGCTTGCTCAATTTCCATTAATATAGGTTTGACAGCTGGATCACAAATACGGCTCACTACTTCAAATCCCACTAAATGACGATTGAGAACTTTTTCTTGTTCTTGGTTCGAGAACATCTTTAACTTTGAGGTTGCACTATTTAGTGCTTCCATAAAAGGATATCCTGCTTCCATTGCAAAAGTGGCAGCATGCAAAAGTGATTTTTTCTCTTCAAGGTCAAAAAACAGAGGTGTTCGGATAAAATTGTTAAGCAACCTATATCCACCGTTATGACCAGACGCTGATATTATTGGAACTCCGCTAACACACAATGCATCCATATAACGATAAACTGACCTTATGTTTATTTCTAACCTTTCGGATATTTGCTTTGCAGTTATTTTTGTACCTGAATTCAGCATCCATAAAATTGCTAGCATATTATCATTTTTTGCCATAATGCGCCCCACTTCCCTAGATTTTTAATAGTATCATTTATTAATAAATATAATGCACCTCATAGCCAAGACATATTTTTCTCGTATTTAAGTTAGTATCTTTGACACCCTCTGCTTGTTATAGGGGATCAATGAGGACCGTTCTTTTTCTTCATAATATATAAACTAATACTAACTATAGTTAAGTCGTCATAATTTACAATTGGGAACTAACTTAACGATAATCACTATTTATCTTTCACTTTAGATATATTACTAAACCCATTATAACATATTTTGTAAATATAACGTTACTTATGATACGTTATTTTCGCCTATAAAAATAGTCTTAACCAAGTTATATCAATGGTTAAGACTATAAACCTCATTTACTTATGGTAGGGTTCTCCGTAACTATTCTAAATGAGGTTTTTTCATTTTTTCCTTGCGTATATATTCTACATAAATATGGTATAATTCTAAAGTACAATTTTAATGTTACTACTTACTAGTGGATTATTTTTATTACACTATTAGAATTTGACTATTTCATTCTTTTAATTATTTCATCCAATGGAATACACTCTGCATATCTGCCATTCCACATAAATTCATTGTAATATTGATAGCTTTGTTCTGCTGACATGAATTTATTATTAACTGTTGTATTTGCATATGCTGGAATTATAATATTAAATCCATGCTCAAATCCACATTTTACAGTAGCATCAATACAATAATCTGTTTGAAGCCCTACAATGATTATATCTTTTTCACCTTTATCTATTAAGTATTCTAATAAACCCGTGCCTTTAAAAGCACTATTAACCTTCTTATCAAATATTTTTTCTCCATTAATTGGTTGAAATTTTTCATATATTTCAAACCCATAAGTTCCTTTTGTTAATTCAGTCCCTATCCCATCATCATGACGTACATATATTACCTCAACATTATTTGACCTAGCCTCATGTATTATTTCTTTAACATTAGATACAAACTTATCAAATTCATATAAATTTTCATTTGTTATTAACTTTTGTGTATCTACAACTAATAAAACCATTTTGCTCCCCCTTAATTTAAAAAATTAACGGTTATTACATTTCATCCATTCGTCACTACTTATTACATTACTAAATCCTAAACTTTGAGTAATTAAAGCAGCATTATGAAGATCCTTACTACTTATAGTACCAACTTTATTACTTACATCTATAGTTCCTGTTGCATCTGATAAAAATTCGACATAGTACCCCCTATGGAATGCTTCCCTGGCAGTTGTATCACAACACATCTGCGTCATATAGCCAGAAATAACAACCCCTGTTATTCTCTCTCTCCTTAATATTTCTTCTAAATTAGTCTCATAAAAACCGCTTGGCTTAGTTTTTTCAATAATATAGTCATAACTTTTCTCAAGAATCTTTGGATGTATTATCCATTCATTTGAATTCCTAACAAATGTATCTCCATAAAGAGATGTATGCTGAACAAGTATAATAATCATATTATTATTTTTTGCATAATCCATTACCCTCAATATGTTATTAAAGCTATTATCAGGGTAAGTAACCTTAAGTTTTCCTGTAAAATATTCATTCTGTACATCAATTACCAATAATGCTTTTTTCATTTCTTCACTCCTTAATTCTTAATTATTTACTTATAAGCTTATAGTTGTTATACTAATTTTATATTAAATTACGGTTGAAATGTGAAAGAAATTCATTAGTTTCACTTGAAAAATGAAAGGATTTTTGGACTTTATGTTTGATGAAATAGATTTTAAAATTTTACATATGTTAAAAATCAATTCTAAAATATCACTTAAGAAAATTGGTGAACACGTGCACCTAACCCCTCAAGCAGTATCCAACAGAATTATACGACTTGAAGATTTAGGCATTATAACTCAATATACTATATCTACTAACAACTATTTATTAGGTAAAACTATTACAGGTTTTATTACTATTTTTATGAAAACAACCAAACATGACAAGCTAGTAAAGTTTATAAAATCAAATTCAATTATAGTAGAAGCACATAGAATTAGTGGTGATGGTTGCTATGTCCTTAAAATCATATGTTCTAATATGGATGAAATAAACACATTACTTGATAGCCTTGCTGAATATGGTACCTATAGATTAAGTTTATCTACCTCTATAATAAAAAACTAACCTATTAGTTTGAGATAGAAGTTAAAAGCAAAGAAAAAAAGCGCTCACTCCTCGCAAGATTAGCACTTTTTCTAAGATTCATTGTTTATAATATAAATTGGAATTTGTTTAATTACAGGTTATGCTCATACTTCCCAAAGACTTAATTCTCATATATACTAAAAAAAGAAGTTATTTTGCCTTCAGTATAATTACCTTCTATTAATCCAAACTCTGGATCATAGTATTTTCCCTTATAATACAGTACCCAGTGAGTATAACCTCCGTTTGTATGTACGGTCAGAATGCAATACTCTGATGGAACAGGATTTTTCTTTGAAATTCTTACGTTTTTTTCTGCATGTTTTATATTATAATAATCAAGTGTTTCTATTAATTGCCCTATACTTGTTGAACCATCAGTTTTCATATCCTTTATTACTTTTTCTATTGTTTTACCCGTAATCATAGCAATACATGCTTGTCCACATGTGGCAAAGGTAGGTTGCATAATTAACTCCACTTTTATATCCTCCTCGTATAATAAAAATAATAAGCAATTTAAATTGAAGTTTATATTAGAATTTGTACATTTCGACTTATCTTAATCTGAATGAAATATGAACCATAACTACTCAGAAAACTTTCCCTTATAAAAATTCTCATTCCCAAGTTTTTTTGCCGTCAGCCTAAATATAACACAACCATCTGGGCATACAATATCTTTGCTATATTTACTAGTTCCACCGATATTCTCTAAATCACCGCCACTCCTGACAGCCTCCATTATTGGAAACATAATCATCATGGCTTTGGAACAAATACCTTGTCCATCAGCATTTACAGGACAGCCATAGGTGCAGGTATACTTATCTCCAACTTCCTCTCCATTTCGGCAATATCTCTCAGTGTGGTCTCCGCGAAGAAACCCTATAACCTCGATTTCCCATTCTTACTCCTCATCATACCATTTTTTCATGATAAACCTCCATATTCTAACTTTTCTGCTCTTCCCAATATTCAGATAAATTACTATTTATCAGTTAGTTTTATTACTAATAAATTTATATTTATATGAATTTATTGGTAATTACTATATGTAAAATTATATGTTAATTCTATTATTTTGTAAATTATTCAACTAAAAGTTCCTCAACCACATTAAAAATTATGATTGAGGAACTTTATATGCTACACAATATCTCTTATATTTAATTATCCAATTTTAGTAAAAACTTCACTTACTTATGGTACGGTTCTCC
>DINW01000095.1:0-6561 GCA_002423705.1 Clostridium sp. UBA5530 | reverse complement strand
TTACCACTTGGCCATACCCCAATATTCAATCTAACTTTTATTTTACTCTTATTTTCCTGTCATGTCTAATATGTATTTGCAATAAATTTCTTTTAAATTATTTGTATTATCTATAGACTATTCTCAATAGATGATTTATGTTCTATTACTATTTTCAATTGGATTACCTTAAGGCTTTTATGTTATCATATGATTGTAACATAAATCTTGTAAGTTTTAAGTATGTCCTTTCTTAAATATTGAATAGTTATTAGCTATAACTTCAATAATTTAATGTCTTTAACCATATAGTATTTTTGTAAAAGTGTCCTCTATTTTAAGAAGACACTTTTTTATTTTTCGCCATTTCAAAAGATTTTCATTTCATATTACTAAATCTCTGATAATACCTGAAAGCTGCTCCACTGATTATCTTCATATTGAGTATCATGGTTGATTATTATAATAGTCTTATGTAAATTATTAAAATAATCTCTTATAATTTTTCTTGTATCATTATCTAAGTTGTTGTTCGGTTCATCAGTAAAACTCAGTAAAAAAAGAAGAGGTTAGATGAATTTGAGTTCTATCTAACCTTTCATTTTTATTCTATTTTAAGTTTTCAAATGCTTTCTTTACTTTAGGAATTACATAGTGGCTACCGCCCCTATCTTTTACATCCTCTACCATAGATAAAACTAATAGATTCTTATTACTGTTTCCAGCTGTCATAGCTGTAAACCATCCAATCTCCGTGCCTGTAGTATCGTCTTGAGTAAGCTTAACTTCTGCTGTACCAGTCTTTCCTGCCAAAGTTAGTCCCTGAGTATAAGCCTCATGTCCTGTTCCATTAGCACTGTCAACTACTTGTATTAAATCTTTAAGCACTATATCTGCAGCTTCTTTAGAAACCACATTAGATTTCCAAGGCTTTCCTGAAGCGCCATCCTTATATTCAAGGTATGGGTTTATTATATTTCCTTCATTGACAAACAATGTATATATAGATGCCAATTGTATTGGATTAACCAATATCTCACCTTGTCCATATCCACTGTCTGCTAATTGAACTTCTGATTTAAATTGTCCATCTGCTGCAAATTGAGATTTTGACAATCCATACTCAAAAGGAATTTCCTCACCAAAACCAAAAGCTTTCAATTTCTCTGCAAAAGTTTCCTTTCCTATATCTAGGGCACTTTGTGCAAAGTATATATTATCTGAATATATCATTGCATTCATCAAATTTGTAGTTGCACCATAATCTTTTACCCTAGTAACAAAATAACTTCCCCATCCGCTATCCTTCTGCCATTTAGTACCACTTATGTTTTTTGTACCATTAGGATCTATAGCTTTGCTATCTACTCCAATTGCAGCAGTTATTGGCTTGAATACAGAACCAGGAACTATATTGCTTTGGAATCTATTATAAAGAGGTTTATTTTTATCATTATTTAAGCTATCCCATTTCTCTTGAGATACTCCCATTACAAATTCATTAGGATTATATGATGGTGTACTAACAAGGGCTAGTACCTCTCCTGTTTTAGGGTTCATAGCTACTGATGCTCCCTTATCTTTTTCTAGCTCACCATATAATAAACTTTGTGTTCTATTATCTATAGTTAATTTTAAGTCAGTACCATTTTTGGCTTCTCTTGCTATAACAGTTGACTTCTTTTTATTATCTTTATCTACTATATAAACTTCAGCTCCATTTATTCCTCTAAGCTTATCCTCGTATATTTTTTCTAAACCATTTTTCCCGATTATAGAATTCTTATTGTAGTTTTTATCTTCTAATTTAGCTAACTCATCGGCATTTATGCTTTGTACATATCCTGTTAGGTGGGCTGCTTTTTCTCCCAAGGGATATACTCTTGCTGCCTTATCATTTATCATGATTCCAGGAATCTTTAAAAGATCCGTTTTTCTTTTATCATCCTTAGCTATGACTTTCATAGGTATAAACATCTCTGGCTGAACATAGGAAGCATTTAGCTTTCCATTTATAGTATCCACTGAAATACCTAATATATCACTTATTTTCTTAATAGAATCATCTTTTTGTGCACCAAGCTTTCCAGGAACTATTCCTACCTCTAATGCTGTTCCATCCATAGCTAATGGTACTTCATTTCTATCTAATATACTACCTCTCTTTGCTTTGGTAGTTCCAACCCTCACCTTATCTGTATTGGTTAAGTCAGGAAATATAAGTTTAGATGCCCATTCTATTTTATATTTCTTGTCATCTCCTTCTTTTATTAAGTTCATTGTATTTGAGAACTTTAACTCCCCAGCTAAAGTATTCATGGTTGTATCATAATCTACAGAGGCCTTGTCCTTTTCTTTTGATGCCTTGATGTTGTCCAACTTTACGTCAAAAGCCTCCACACCCTCATATATGTTTTTATTTCTGGTTATAAAGTCTTCTTTGGATATCTTACCTTTGCTTTCCTCAGTAATTAAATCATACATCCCTTCGTAATCCTTAGCATTCAATAATTCTACATATTGATTTAAAGCTTCCTCGGGCTTTGCTGTTTTCTTATTGATGAAGAATACTACTAAGACAACTATCAATATTACTGCTACTGCTATTCCAATGCCCATAAAAATTTTACTTTTCCTCTTCATGGTTTCACCCTTCCTTATATAAATTATAAGTAATATTATCTACTAAACTAATTGACTTAACTTTATATTAGTATTTACTTCTCCCATTTGTCAACAGAATTCACGGCTTGTAGGTCCTATGGTTAAAACCCAGCCCCTTTGTGAATACGGTAATTGATTTACATACGACTACAAATAATGTATAATTATTGTTAATATTACTTTTATTGTATATAGAAAGAGAGGCATTTTAGCTAAGTTAAAAACTTACTAAAGGAAATTATGAAAAATTTTTTAAATCAATAACAATTTTGTGTATATTTTTTATCCTTATCCCATTATATGGTTGTGAAAACCCTAAGGAGTGGTTTTCAAAAAAATAAATCCTTATCAGAAAAAAAAATAGAAGATTTTGAATACCTATACAATGTAGTAAATGATAATTTTCCCCTTTTATCTATCAACAAAAGAAAATATGGCATTGACTGGTTATCCAATAAAGATAAATATACAGAGCAAATTAAGGCCACAAAGAATGACAGTGAATTTGGTAAAGTTTTAAATAATATATTATTNNTTGGACTTGAATAGTTCTAATTCAAGCCTAGTACCTAGTGTAAATACCAAAGCCTTAGACTCTTCTAGTTTAATGATTAAAAAAATTTTTGCTAGAGATAGTGTTATAAAAAGATATAAGTTAGATGAACAAGATTCTTCAGAAGGAACAAATAACAATAATGTTGAAAAATCTACCCCCTATAATACTATTACTAAGGATATCATACCAAAGGAAATAGGATATATAAGGATTGGCAAACTATTAGATGAAAATTCTCGCAAAGAGGACGTGACCAATTTAACTGCATATTTAAAAACTATAGGAAATTATAAAACCCTTGTTATAGACTTGCGAGGCAACAGTGGTGGAGACATTGCTTATTTATCAAATTTTTTGTTTCCCATGATAATAAATAAAACTTATTCTAATAGTATTTATTCTTTCTTTAAGGGTGGCAATTTAACAGAAAACCTATTAAAATCATCAAGCAGTGGGAAAATTTATATACCTATTGATTCATCAATGAATAATACATTATATCATTTTATAAACTGGGCTAAATATTCAAAACTTGCTACTTTAGTGGTGGAGCCTATTACTGAAAACCTATCCCTTTCTGTACCAGCTTGGGATTCTCTTCCTAATAGTGGATACGTTTTTACCCTTAACCCTTCTCTTCTCATAAATCCTAATGGTAGCTGTTTAGAACAAAATGGAATTTTACCAGATATAGTGGCAAATGTTGATGGAAGATATTCTGAGCCAAACTTATTAAAAGACCCATGTATAAAAAAGATTTTAGAAGTTGAAAAACAGCAGTAGCTAGACCTAGATAAGTTCAACTACTATTGAATTGAAGTTTAAAGTTCTACTAAAACTAAGGTTTTTTATTATTAAGCAGCTAATTTTTATTGTATCACGATAAAAATTTATTGACTTTTTCTTTCGCTCCTTATATTATTATTTATAAGAGGTGATTTATTTTGTTAAAACAACATGATTATATCTTAAGGATACTTAATTTAGGACATTTTCTTATTTATATTGTTATGATTTTATGCTGTGGGGGATTTATTAATAACTTTTATAAACTAGTTTACTATTCTAAAATAACTTTGCCCACCTTCATATTAATGTCTATTTTTAAAATACTGATAATTGTAATGCTACTTCAACTACTAAAGATTCTTAAACGCTTTAAAAATAGAGATATCTTTAATATTGCTAATGTAAAAAATTTTAAAAACATAAGCTTTATACTTCTTACTTTTGCCATAGCTAGCTGTTTTATTGATACAGGTGAAACTAGCCACTTTATAAAGATCTTTCTGCTGGACATAAAAGAATCTTCTGTGATGTTTACTATCCTTGGTATCATGAGCTATCTTTTATCTTATGCATTTTACGATGCGTACTTAACCAAAGAAAATGAAAAGAAGCTTAAAGAAGAAAATGACTTAACTATATAGGAGAAGATATGAGTATAATAATTAATTTAGATGTAATGATGGCCAAAAGAAAAATGTCACTAAATGAATTATCAGATAAAGTAGGAATTACTACTGCTAATTTATCCATTTTAAAAACTGGCAAAGCCAAAGCAGTTAAATTGTCAACCTTAAATACCATATGCAAGGTGTTGAGCTGTCAGCCTGGAGATGTCCTTGAATATGTAGATGATGATTAGTACTATAGAGAAGGGGACGTTAGTTTTAAAGCTAGCGTCCCTTGTTGCTAATTATTTCATCATATATATTGCTAATTTCAGATAAAAGTTCTTCTTTTGAGAGAATGTCCAAGTTCTTGCTATACATGAATGTTTCTAATCTTTCTCTTAAAGTTATTTTATTCTTTTCTTCCCTGTCATTGATATAATATCGCTGTCCTTTCCTTACAGTTTTAGCAGCATATCCTTCCTCTAAAAGTAGTCCCTTAAATCCTTGTCTTGATTCATCATCCCCATGAACCACAATTATTTCTTTAGGCTTTCTTTCCATGGCTTTTACCCAATTTAAAAGACCATTCCTATCAGCATGTCCAGAAAGACCATTTAAATTATATATATGACAATTTACTGCTATTTCTTCTCCAAATAGCTTAACTTCTTTAATTCCATTTAAAAGATTTCTTCCTAGTGTCCCTTCTGCCTGATATCCAACAAATATTACTGAAGATTCAGCTCTCCAAAGGTTATGTTTTAAATGGTGTCTAATTCTTCCTGCTTCACACATACCACTGGCAGATATTATTATACAATTGCTCTGTTCTTTATTTATCTTAATAGAATCTTCAACTTTATCTGTAAATATTAACCCTTCAAATTCTAAAGGATTTTCTCCACTGTTAATGATTTTTGAAGCTTCATCATCGTAATGATGACTATAATCCTCAAAGATCTTAGTTGCCCTG
Organism: Clostridium sp. UBA5530; assembly: GCA_002423705.1. Taxonomy (GTDB): domain Bacteria; phylum Bacillota; class Clostridia; order Clostridiales; family Clostridiaceae; genus Clostridium_X. The sequence goes on along the minus strand of DINW01000095.1, from coordinate 992 downwards.
GAAGCCAATGGGCTATCTACAAAAACTTTAATATTTTTTAGTTCTTTAGAATCTATGTATCTGTTTAAAGCATATAATATTTCTTGAGTCCTTCCTACCGCAAAGGATGGTATTACAACATTTCCTCCTCTTCTAAAGGTGTCTCTGATTATGTCTGCTAATTGTTTAACCTCCCCACCAGCATCTTCATGAACCCTATTTCCGTATGTACTTTCCATAATTACGTAATCTGCATAATCAATTTGGGTGGGATCCTTTATGATAGGTATATTCTTGTTACCTAAGTCTCCTGTGTAAACTACCTTAATTTCCTCCTTATCCTCTTCCCTAATGAACATTTCGATTATAGCTCCGCCAAGAAGATGCCCTGCATTTCTAAATCTCACTTTAAAACCTGGGAAGAGCTCTACAATTTCATCATACTCATAAGGGGTGAATAGATATAAAGAAAGCTCTGCTATCTTAGCAGTATATAATGGTTCTATAGCTGCCATGCCCTTTCTTTGTCTCTTTCTATTTTTCCAATCAACTTCCATTTCTTGAATATGCCCACTATCTGGTAGCATTACATTACACAAATCTTTAGTGGCACTATTGCAAATCACTTGTCCTTTGAACCCATGTTTATATAGCAGTGGAATTCTTCCACTATGGTCTATATGGGCATGGGATAGCAAAACATAGTCAATATCCTTGGGATCAAAAGGAAAATTAACATTGTCATCATTGGAATCATCTGCATCTTTCCCTTGGAGTAACCCACAGTCTAGTAGTATATTTTTATTATTAACTTTTAAAATATGACAAGATCCAGTTACGCAATCCGCTGCCCCATAAAATTCTACATACATATTAATTGTCCTCCTTATTTCTACACTTTTATCTAAATCTATATATCTATATTATATTTTTCCTGCTTATTATTCAATATTTCCTGAATAATCAATTATATTATTTATTTATTCCCGTAAAAATAAATATCCTCCGGCCTA
>DINW01000082.1 GCA_002423705.1 Clostridium sp. UBA5530 | reverse complement strand
GGGGTTTTCTAAAAACAAAAAGCAGTCCTTAAAGACTGCCACCCCTTGATATACAAGGGTTTAAAGCTAGTTGACCTGGTCTTTGACCCCACACTCGCCTTTAGAAAAAGGCTTGCTTATACATTTCTATAAAACACTATAAGCTTTGGTATTACTGGACTTAATGGGTATAAGCTTCTATAGGATACTGTCTTATATCTGTACTAGGTCGGGAAAAAGTCGGGAATAAAATATATCTCTTAGGAGGCATTACGCCTCCTTTCTTATATCTAATTTTTTATTTTTTAAATTGTTTTTGTATAAAATATTCCAAACTGGATATAAATTAGATATACCCTAAAACATTGTTTATCTTTACTTTCTTAAATTGACTAGGATTATTCCTGGTCTTTTTTGTGCATAAATTATGTTAAATATCACATAATATAAGTGTATTACTCCATTCATAACATATAAGAATCCTTTTATTCCAACATCCTAAAAGAGACTAGATTAGATTCTAGTCTCTTTGTTGTTGAAATCTAATTCCAATTATAGCATATTTAATTTGTGGTTTAAAAAATGTCCTATTTAAAAGTAGGCTGACCTCGGTTGGTCTATTTTTATCATGTATAAAATATTTTAAATTACTTATAATATAAATGTAAACAAATATATTGTTGTATGTTTGAAAATGTTTTTTAAGTTATTTGAACTTCTACCTATTAAAATAGACTAAATTTATTTTGGTCTATTTTTGTGCATAAAAAAGAAGGATAAACCTCCTCATTACTTTTTCTTATGCTCTTTTACAAACTTTAAATATTCCTCTGCTAAATATTGCATAAGTGGCTCCAAATCAGGTTCTTCAGTTTTGCCTATAATAGTTTCTGATATAATATTGATTTTTCTATCAGTAGTAACTTTTAAAAGTGCCCAGTCTTCTTTATTGCTAGATTCTTTCAATGCTAACACCTCTTAGTATAAGTATAGCCATCAATCCTCATTGCTACACATGCAAGGCTACGTACAATAAAGAAATAATTATAGGTATGCTCCAAGGTCTTTAAAAACATAAAAATAGGAGGCTAGGCCTCCTTATTTAATTTCACTATCTTAATTTTGTTTTTGTAACTTTTCTATATTATTACTAAATGGCTTATCTTTATCGACTTTAGATGGTTTATTTGACGGTTTACTCAATATAGAGTCATCCTGTGAAATACTAAATATTCTAAGCATGAATAGTGATATTCTGATCAAGGAAATTAGGAAGCTTATAAAAAATCCTACAAATAATATTATNNTTATATAAAATTTGCCCACAACATTATCACTGCCAACAGAGTAACCCAAATAAAAACTATATAATATTAATATTGTGCCAATTATAATTGATGATAAGAAATATTCGGTTATTAAGTTGGTATATCCATTATTTTTTAAAAACTTAAAAATACGCTTTTCAGAAAATCCAACAAGTATCGTAATGGATGTTATTACAAATCCTATATACGTTACTGAAAATGTTATTACAGAATTTAATATGAATTCTAATCTTTTCACCTCAAAATTTTCTACGTTTAAAAAATGTAACACAAAGCATATTATTGTTGCTATAATATATGGACAAAATCGCTCCCAAAACCTTCCCATTATCACATCTCCACTTAATTATTTTTTAAAATCTCCCTTATTTCTTCTTGATAAAAACTTAAATCTAAGGTTTGGGTAAACTCGTTCATGTGTTAAAGGGTTCTCTCTGTTTACCTCAAACCCATCAATATCTTTCATTCTATCATCAAATAAATCAACTTTTTCAACCTTAGTATCATTAATATCTCTTATATTAGCTTTTAATTTTGTTGTAGCACTATCATTATATAGATTTTGAATTGTGTCGTAAGCTAATCCAGGACTCAAACTTTTATCTTTTTTAGAATTTCCAACTGAAATATCAATATGGACTATTGATCCATCATATTTTAATATATTACCTAATAATTTATTTAATCCTTGTTTTCGATCATCAATTATAAAATCATCTGTTGCTATTGCCAAAGATATCTTTCTAAATATTTTACTATTACTTAGCTTAGTAATATTTTTACTGGATAATAGCTTAGGCCTTAAACATATTATAGGGTTAAAATCTATAGTTTTATTTAAATATTCTTCTACTCCAGATGGCGGAATTGCATTATAATTTCTTTGAATACATAGAACCATAAATTCAGGATCGTACAACATTGAAACTGACTCCCCAATATATTCCCCATCTTCTAATAAAAATATTTCATAAGTTCCATCATCCTTCGCCAACCCTGGTGGCGCTATTTCTCTTAATCTTAGCAGCTGAATCTCCCACACTTTATTTGTAGTATCATAAACAACTTTTTGAATTCGTGCTTTTTCACCTCTATAAGGATATGTAATCTCTTGTGCAGACCTTTTTTGAGCAGCTTGAAAAATTGTTTCCAGTTGAAATTTATTAGAAATTTTCTTTTCTCCATTCTCATCATCCTCATAGCACCACGCCTCAAAGTAATCAAACTCTACATCTTTTTTTTTCATAGTATCCCTCCATTATAGTTATTTATATCTCATTGAATTTATGCTATAATAAAGGTATATTCTTTGAGATATACTTTAGTTTTAAGAAACCACTAATTGATTGGTAGTCAGGGTGGTTTCTTTTTATTTTATGTAATATTATATTTATATTGTAAAACTTTTCTACAATAAGGACAAGTACCCATTTTCGACAAAATAAAAAGAAGGTAGCAAATTAATGCTACCTAAATTTCTATTCTATCTACTATGTCCCCAAGCTTTTCTTCTAGTTTTTTGCACTCACTGTAACTTAGCTTTTTCGTTACAATGTAAGCTTCCTCTGGTTCCTTATATATCCTATTTTCTCTATATCCAAAGTTAAGATAATGATCTGCAGCACTACTAAAGCTTTTAGGAATAGCAGCAGCTACGTCTTTATTAAACTCTAAGTAAATAGATTCGTTAAAATCTTGGGGAAGAGTTGGTTTATACTGCCTTCCCTCAAAGGCCCCATAATTTTGATAGTGTTCCGCTCCGCTCTTAAACGTTCCATTCTTAACTGCATTAGCTACATCTTCGTATGCCCATAAATAGAAGGTTTCGTTAAAATCTTCTGGCAAGTCTGCTTTTCTTTCTTCTATTTTTTCGCCTGTTATGCCACTTGCTATAGCATTAGCTATATTGCTAAAATTAAAATGTCCCATATCATTTTCATTGTCTATAAAGCAGCACTCTATAAGCATAGCTTTCATATCTGTATTTCTTATAACATATAACCCTTTACCATCTTTAATTCCCCTATTTGTATATCCTAGTTTTGTTATATTGTTTAGAGCTCTTTCAGCTTCTACAAAATTATTGCCACCATAGGTGTACACTTCCGTGCCATAGGCTTCCCCATTAAAAGCATTTAAATGGATAGACACATATAAGTCCCCACCTTCTCTATTAGCCTTATTTACTCTATATGCCAAGCTTTCTCCTAAAGAATTTGCACTATCACAGCTACATATTACAACGTTGTGTCCCAAGCCTTCTAACACATCTCTTAGTTCATAGCCTATTTGCCTAGTAAGATTTTCTTCTCTATAGCCACATCCACTTGCTCCTGTATCTCCACCTTTTAAACAATGCCCACAGTCTAATAATATTTTCATTTTAATCCCTCCTTAAAATTTGAAAAGAGCAGCCTTTCGACTACTCTTTATTAGTTCCTGTATGCTCTTTATTGAAGTAGTACCCTATAACAAGGCCTGTTATCCCTGTAAATGCTTCTCCACTTATCTGTCCTTTTATAGCCAACGTACAAAATACTGCTGTAGTTCCTACTGCTATAAGAAACCTTGCACTAGTCACTTTATTAATTACTCTTTCCATTTATAAGACATCTCCCTTATTTAAATATTTTATCTTTTATTTCTACCACATCTTTTTTTATATCTTCTACTATTCCAAAGTTCTCTGCTAATTTGTCTATTGTCTCTTGGTACTTTTTCTCCCTATCTCCTGTTGTTTTTAGAACATATAATAGAAGAAATACAAACATTCCATAGCCTAATCCTTGGCTTAATCCTGCTTTTAATAGTTCATCCATAGGTCACCTCCATATAATTTTAAGTAATAAAAAAGAACCCCTTTAGGCTCCTAACTTAGATTTTAATATTTCTTGTTTTTGTTCCTCTGTTATCATTCCAGCCTTTACAAAAGTAGTTAAATCCTCGTCCGTATAAAGTCCCATTAGATAGTATTCTTTAATATAGATATACATTATTGTGGCACCTCCTTCTTAGCTAATTCTAGTAATAACTTAGAGTTAAATTCCTTTTGTATCTTTACTTCCATTAGTAAATCTGCATTTTGCTTTATTAAATTAGCATTAAGTTTATCCTGGGGAGTTGGTTCTTTTGGTATGTTGACAATATAATTTTCAAATAAGGTGTCAAAATCCTCCACCCCATATTCTTTATCTTCAAACACATCTATTTTAAATTTTAGGTTTTCTTTTGAACTAAAAATCTTATCTTTTAGTTCTTTAGTTATCTTTATTGAATTTTCCTTTTCTTCTTCGTAAAATCCATTAAATATTTTATCTTTATAACATAAATAATCCATCCTTACCTCCCTATCGCTATCCAGTAATAAGCTATATCTACACCACTACTTGCATTATCCCATATTGCTAGGTCGAAGCCTGTTGAGGATACATTGGATATATAACCAGGCTTGCAGGCCCCTGTTAAACTATAAGAGCAAGTTGTAACTACTCCAAAACATTTTTGAAATGCATTATAAAAGTTGACATGCCTTACTCCAGTACTTTGTAGTACGGAACTCCAAGATACATGGATTTGAAACCCTGGAAACTTTAAGATGTAATATTCATTCCCACAATCTTGTACTACAAAGTTATTTACCCATGTCTGCAAGTTACCTTGGGTTAAGTTTATAATACTAGCTAAATGTGTGGCAGGATGGGTGTAGTTATTAGCATTAGTTTCTATACCATTTAACTTATTTCTCTCCGTGTCTGTCATGAATCTATGGAGAGTATCCTCTATAATTTGGCTTGGTAAGATACTTTTAAGTTTAGCGAATAAGCTTAGGATACTATCTTCTGCTACTTTTGTCCTTTCTCCTATATTACATGGATAGGACACATCTATGGTTGGATTTATAGCACCACTATTTATAGCTAGATAACCACTATTATAAGAGTTTAAACTTAATTTAGATGTTATAGGTTCTATTGTTTCTCTAGCTGTTTGGTACACTATAGTTATAGGATTATTAGTTAAATATGCTTTTATTTTTGCAACCTGCGTATCATATCCATCGCTAGTGGTAATTTCTGTCTTAGAATTAGCTATTGCAAAGTAAATATGTCCACCGGCAGAGTATATTCCTTCATATTTGCCAAGATTATCTCCATATATAAAAGTAGACCAACTAGGAAGTTCTTTGCACTTAATAACTCCTTCACCTAAATCATCTACATTAAAATAAAATACTGTTGCAAATGTGTTTGCTGTTGCATTTCCTATATATGTTACATTTCCATCCATAATAAAAGGCTGAGATTTTATGCAAACTGTATTCCTAACTCTGTCTAAATAGTCCCATTCTCTTAAAGGGTTGGTCAATGCAAATTCTGATTTATCCTGTTTATAAGAAATGTATTCTTGTTGTGCTATGCCTTTAATAAACATCACATTTTTATATGTTGCTGTTGTAGCGGTGCCATTAGAACTGTACAAAACTACAGCTACCTTTTTAAAAGCAGTATTGTGGAACACTCCGTTGTTATTGCCTAAACTACACAATTGAGTAGCTAATGTTTCATCATAAATTTTTATAAGATTAGAGTTCGCACCTGGATTATTTCTTATAGCAGACACATAATAATCTGTGTTAGGTTCTATATCTATAACAAACATAGCATACCATTGAGAAGTAAATGTAATACTATTATTTGCACTATCTATTGCAACAATATCATTGATACCATACATTTTATATTTAGTTAAGTCTATTAAGTTTTTACCGCAAGTTGAAATCTCAATTTTATTTCCATTATCTTCACCAACGGATTTAATGCCCTCAAAATAAGAAGGTATAAAGTTGACAGTTCCATCTAATACCATAACCTTTAAAAGGTCATTTTTATTAGTGTCTGTCCAACCATCTCCACTTTTAGCAGCAGTAATTCTATATATTTCTTCAGCACTTTCTAGTGTTACAGTTTTTATAGGCTGTAAAATAGCTACACTTTGATAATATGAACCATTTTTAAGTGTGTTTAAATATATACGTCTACCTGTTGAATTTACAATAGTTATAGTTCTACCTAAGCTAGAATTTGTAATTGTGTTATACACAACATATGCGTCTGTTGATATATCCTGAACTGTTGTAAACTTGCTTAAATTAATTAAAGTCTTACCATATATCTTATCTAAATTTAACAGCCCATCCACCGCCCCAGTAAGGCTTGTAATATTGGCATTTGTGCTTAGAGTAGTTGGTTTAGTATCATTTATTTCTCCCTTAACAACTTCTAAGGAAGAATCTAATTCATTTATCTTTCCTTGTGTCTCCTGCTTTACATTATCCCTTACATTTAAAAGGTCTGTTACTAAATCAGCATAATAGCGCGGATCATCTTGTATAGCTTTTTCTCTTTCTATTGACTTCTCAACCATAAAAGAAACAGTAGTTGTGGTAGTCTCATTATTGCCATCCTTAATTAAACACTCTAGTAACAGTGTACCTGGCACCCCTAGAACATCTTTGGAAGTTTTGGCTATTATGTTTCCATTCCTTATAGTGCAATTCTTTTGAAGAACTACATTATCACTACGTTGAAAAAAAGCTAGTACAGTTTCATTGCTAAGTGCCAGCCTTTCATCCTCCTTGAGATGTTCATTTTTATATAATTCAAGCTCTATTTCATTTCCTGTGTCATATTGTTTAAATTTCTTTGAATCCGGTCTATCATTAGTAATCAAATTCAACGTCAATTTATAATCTCTCAAATTTCTTCACCTCCCTATAGGTATTTAGACATATCTACTGGTGTCTCTTTTAGCTTTGGTACTCCATCAACTATTTTGAATTTATCTATGTTATTTAATACATAATCATCCTTAGCAAGTACAATAAAATCGTATATGATTTCAAAATCAATTTTATTTTGTCCAAAGAAATCCATGTTTTGTATTCCACCACAATAAGCTTTTATTTTGCCTGTCTGTTTGCTATAAAATATTGTCATTTTCTTTTCCATATCTTCTATTGTCGCCATTTTATCTTCCTCCTCTTAAGCCGTAACTGATAATATAACTCTCAAATGTTCATTATTATTACAAAAATATTCATTTTTTAAATCATATAAATTTAAGCATCCATCAATTGTTATTTTTGCATTTATATAATCTTTTTCTATAATAGATGTACCAAAACCAGCTATAACTGGAAAGTAAGAAGGAACTGATGCATGGAATGTATCACTTATACTAACAGTTGCTTCGAATTTTTTATTTTTAAATTCATCTGGTAATTGTATTATTGATTCCGTATAGCCGTTACCATTTGGAATTGCTGGGAAGTTAGCTATTGCTGAATAACTTAAATGATGNNCCTAGCAACACTCCCATCATCAAATCTCCATTCACTATAACTGTTCGTATGTTTAGCAATATCCCCTGTTCTTCCACCTAAAGTAAATGCTTCTCCATCAAAAGTATAGGTCATCCCTGTTAATTTTCCATTTATACTCAATTCCCATTTATCAGCATTCTGTTTTACTAGGCTCTCTACTCCGTCAGCTGTAACTCTTAATAAAATTTCATCAGCATTTTGCTTTATTTCAGAGGAAAATCTCCTATTAAGTTTTTTCTGATTATATACTGATTGAGTAGCTTTCTGTTGTTCACTCAATCCAGTACATTCACTTTCAAATGTTAGTCCCCCATTGAATACTATTTTCTGCCTTGCAATAATCGTATTTACTACCTTAATATCATCATTTAATTTAACTTTATCCCCAACATCTAAAGCAATATTTCCAAACCACTTAGAAGTAAAAGGGCATATGTCTATATTTAATGGTACTGGATTACTAGGAAAATATGTCTCTGTAATACTATAGTTATCAATGCGAAAAGAATCTTTTATCTCTAAATCTATATAGTTATCTTTATTTATCTCTAAATTAGTATCCGTAGGAGTTATTACGTCTAATAAACCTTCGTTATTTATCTTCGCAAAACCACCAAATAAAATAGAGAGATCATGCAATATCTCTCTGCAACTTTCATCTAGCACCGGTTTATCTATAACATAGTTTTCGTTTAAATAAGTTTTACTAACTAACTTAACTCCACATATAGAGCAAATTTCTTGTAGCATATCTTTTGAAGTAGCCGGATATGTTAGTTTACTTACATACTCTTTTTCAAATTTCGTCATATTATCCATAGCATCTATTTCAATATTTTTATTATTTAAATTAACGTCTTCTATGTTGTATTTTCCTACCAAAGTATACTCAATAGAACCATTAGGCAATAATATCCCAATATATACTTTTAATGTTTTACCTTTAAAATCTTCTACAGTGTATCTCAAACCTACATTCTTAATATTAACTTTAAATCTACTTGCTACCGTTCCACCTAAAGTAAAATCATCATCCATTGTTATGGCATCCTCGATATTAAAATCAATTATATTGTCATCCGCAATTACAGAATCTAATATCTCAATTTTAAATCTTAAATCTCTCTTATTCTTGTTAAATGCTTCGATACAATCTCTGCTAACATTTCTCATATTATCACCTACTGTTCTATTAAGTTATACTTAACATTTTGCCATTTAGGAATTTTACCTATACATGAATACATAGGAGTTGTTCTATCTCCAACATAGAAAGTCTTTTTTAACATACAACCAGCCATTGGATCTGGATACTCTACTTCAAAAAATATATCTTTAACTAAATTTAAAAGGGTAGACATATCCTTCATATTCAGTAGATTCCATTCCATCTCAATTTTTCTTTTAGTCGCAATTCTGTCAATATGCATTGTCCCTCTGCTATCTCTATTAGAACTCTCTCCACTTATATCCATAATAGTTACAGAGAATACAGAAGGTGTGGGCATCTGTATCCCGTTAATCTTTATAAAACTTTCATTATACATTGATTACGCACCTTCCTTTTTGCCTACTTAATTTATTAATTCCATCTGCTGCATACTTACCTAATGTTGTATCACCAATCTTCAATGTAATTTCTATTGGAGCATCGCCAAAGCTATTATTATTATTATTATTTGGCGATAGCATAGATATTTTATAGGCTAAATCCGTTATCCATCCAGTATTATTTTCTAATGGCATTACTGCTTCTTTACCTCTTTCACCTATCATAGAAAGGGTTGGACTGTCTACGATTCCCCCTTTAGCTAGGTAAGGTATTCTAGGTATACTAATTCCGAAATGTTTACCTCCACCTGCCCATTCAGGAACCCAATCGGGTACATCAAAAGATATCTTATTTATTCCACTAATTGCGCCATTTATTATGCTAATAACAGCATTCATAGGAGCCTTAACAATACTTGCCAATCCTCTAAATATTCCTGCAAATATATCCTGTACCCCTTGCCATGCTCTTCCCCAGTCCCCTGTAAATACTCCAGCAACAAAGTCTATTATTCCTCCAAAAATTTGTTTTACAGAACTGAAAATATTTCCTACAGTATAAAAAAATCCATTTAGTATGTCACCAAATATTCCAAACTTGGTTGACCAGTCTGTAGCAAATACATTTCCTAACCATTCCCTAAATATATTAAAGGTATCTTTAATTGAACCCCATACTTCTATAGCCTTAGCCTTAACTTCATCCCAATGTTTGTAAAGCAAAACCCCTACTGCTATAACTGCAGTAATAGCCAAAATTACTAACCCTATTGGACTAGTTAAAAATGTAAAGGCTGTCCCTAATGCTGTTGTTGCGACTGTTGCTATCCCACAAACTGCATTCCATATAACAGTTGCAGCATTCATTGCAACCTGGGCTGCTGTATCTGCTACCTTTAAGCCTGTATTGATAGCAAATTGAGTCGCTTGTTTAAATAACGCTACTGTACTATTTACTATAGACATAACAAAGTCCTTTGCATACATAGCCGTAAGAGCCATTGTTTCAAATTTATCAGCAATTTTAGCTGCTGTAGTCGCAAATAATGCCTTTGATATTCTTGCTAGTGCCTGTATTACCCCGCCGCTCTCACCAATAAAACCTAGTAATTTAGTTATCTGCCAAGCAGCAAAGAATGCTATAACTGAAGATGTTATCTTATCAACAACATCTTGATTATCATTCATCCAATCACTAATACCACTTAATACATTAGCCAAACCATTCAATGTATCAACTATAACCCCTCCCGTCCAGCTAGCAATAGGTTGTAGAAAACTATCCCACAGCCATGATCCTAATCTCATGAATGATTCAAGTACTGGATTGAGAACATCAAATGCCCCCGCAAGCAAATTAAAGAAAGCAGGTAAGAAATCTTGTATTGTCCATCTTGTGAGTGGTCCTAATATATTTTCTATAAACCAGCCTAAAACTTTCCCTATATTTTCTACTATGGGGGTTATTGAATTTTTAAGTCCTTCAAATGAATTTTTTAATGGTGTATAATCTATACTACTGAAAAACTCTTTTATTTTTAAAGCAACTTTATTAAGTCCACTTGTGTCTGGTTCTTTATCTAATCCTAAATTAAACCCCGAATTTCCTCGCCCAATTCCAGAATTCACTATATCAGGACCAATTCCATTATCTTCGTTATCTTTATTAAAAGTATTAATCTCATCAAAGCCCCCTAAAAGCCTGTTAACCTCTTTAGCTGTTTTTTTAGCTTTATCCCCAGTACCTCCTATGGCATCTTCTAATCCTGTGGCTCCTATGGTTGCATCTGCAAAAGATGTGCCCAAACTTCCTATTCCTCCACTATTTCCATTAAATTCCGTCCCGAAGAGGGTATTCATAAACGTTGCTACTACACTAATTGTTCTCGTAAGTCCTTGAACAAAACTATTTAATATGGGAAGTACCACTGTTAGAATAGGCATAAAAGCTCTTCCAAATTCAATTCCTAAAAGTTGTATGTTGTTTTTGAGTATTCTAGCCTGATTGGCAGGACTATTAATAGTTCTAGCTAAGTCACCATGAGCTGCTCCAGTCTGTGCCATGATAGCTTTATATCTTATCATAACTTTCTCTGAATTGCTTAAAGATGAACTGTATCCATATTGTTTCAAAGTGTTCTCGTCAACCATTATGCCTAAGGCTTTTAAGGGTTCGGTTTCTCCTGTTAATCCACTTTTTATTTTATTAAAAGCTTCTTCTCCACTTAAGTTATAAAAAGAAGCCATATCTTCTGCTAATAGAGTTAAATTTTTAGATAGATCTAATGCTCTATCTTTAGTTAATCCTAAACTTTTAGACATATTAAATAGCACTGCTGCATTTTCTCTTACAGAATAGGCATTTAATCCTAAAGTTTCCTGGAGTTCATTAGACCATTTCCGAATATCATCAGTCATATTACCAAATACAGTACCAACAAGGTTTTCACTTTCTATAGCATTCATAGCCGATTTTATACTATCTCTTAATATTTTTCCTAGCCCTAATGCTGCTAAAAATTTACCTACTCTTGAAAATACATTTTTTATAGAAGATACTTGTTTATTTACGCTTGCTGTCATACTGTTTACTTCGCTCTGAACGGCTTTGATCTCTTTTTTAAACTGAGATGTTTGTGCTTCTATAACTACCTGTAGTTCTTCTAAGGTCATATGATTCCTCCTTTCTTTTCAAGTCTTTCATTATGGCTAAATGCATATTCTTCCATTTCAGCTTTATATAAAGCCATATCTATATTTTCTTTTCTTGATTTTTCTTCTTTAAATATTTCCGGAAATAATTCTTCCAACGGAGTTATTGAGCTGTCTTTGCTAAACATTCTCGCAATATACTCTCCTGTTTGCTTGGCTAAAGCAGAATTTATGAGTATATCTTTTTTCAAGTTAGCCATTTCTTTTTCAGATTCTAGTTTCATTTTTCTATTATAGCTTTCTATGAGATCATAAATTTCTTGTAAACTATATCTATCAAATTCATAAGGTTTCACACCTATATCCAATGCTAACGGATATAGGTGTTCTATTAATCCAGTTAAATCTTTTATAGGAGTTCCTGTGCCTTCTCCTGCCCCTCCTCCAGCTGTTCTGTCTGTGCTTCCGTAAAAAAACCAGATACCTTATATATCTCCATAAACACATTAGTGAAAAAGTCTAACTGGCTTCCACCTTCTTCTACGTACTTATCAAATATGTTATACACCTCTTTTTCCTTGATACTATTATTAAATTGTTTCATAGCTGAATGTGTAATTGTAAGCATAATTTTAAGTGGTGGTAATGTTCTAGCATTCCCTAGTACATCCATTAACCCAACTTTTAACTTTTCTTCTACTTCTGTAATACTTGAGGTGGTTAATTTTAATTTATATTCCTCTTCTCCTACTTTCCATATTGCGAATACCTTTCTTGCCATATATATCATCCTTTCAATTTTAATAAAATAAAAAGCACCCTCATTCCAAGTAGGTGCTTTAACACATTATATTTTATTTACCTTTCCCAGCCTTAAATTGCTTTCCACAATTTAAACAAGTTACTATAACCTTATCTTTACCTATCATTCCTATTGCAGCTCCAGCTATAGGAACTAAAATAATACCTCCAGCTACAGCCTTGCCTAAACTAAAGCCTTTTTTATTTGCAGATAATGATGTTGACCCACATTTAGGGCAACGTACAACCTTATCAGTTTTCACTGTATTAATAGTTATCGGTTTAGCTGTTGTATCAACTGTAGGATTAGAAGCCATTATTCTCTCAAATTCTTTTCTCTGTGCTTCTTTTTTTAATACTCTTTCAGATTTATTAATATCAGCTGGTTGCTTTAAAGTGCTAATAATTTCTTTACGTTCATTTTTTAGTTTTTCTCGTTCTAGTTTTAATTCTTCTTGCTTTTCTTTATATTTTAAGTCTCTTTCAGCTTTTCTTGCATTTATTTCTTCTATCTTTTTTTCAGCTTCTGCTTTTCTTAATTCATTTTGCTCTTTCCCAGATTCTATAGATTCCTTTATCTTTTTGTTTGACTCCTTCTGTTTTTCAACTAGTTTATTAGCAAAATCTTTAATCCCCATAGTCCCCTCCAAATACTTAGTAATTACTATAATAATATACCAAATATTCAGAGAATAAAAGAATTAAATACTACTTAGGGTTGAGCTACTGGGTCAGTTATTGTTATCGAACTTTGCAATGCCATTTTAAGAGTAAACTCTACTGTTCCATTTACCCCACCACCTCCAAGTTTAACACTTGGCTGTGCATCAAAAACAAAAGTTGTGCCATCTGGTAAAGTTTCTTGAAAGCTCAAAGTTTTCCCAGCTTCTTGTGCCTTTCTCAATACTCTATATGGACTATTGGCAGCCTTATTTTCATACTTGAACTTATATTCTAAGTCCCCTGGATCACCAATACCATATTCATATTGTTTAACTGTATCAGATAAACAAGTATTTTCAACTTTTTCTGGCTCAATTCCTAACTCTGGGACTTCCTTTAGTCCTGTTAAGTCAGTATAAGTAGATCCACCACTTTCTTTATAACCTAATTTAATACCATTAGCTAACATTTACATCATTCCTTTCCTAATTCTGATATACAAATTCTGTTTCATTATCTATGATGCCTTCATATCGCATTACCTTGTGTTTTAGTCCACTTGGATCTGTAACATCTTGGCACATAGTTCTTTGTAATCCTAACTTAGATATATTTTCATCAACTGTTAAGGCATACTGAGAAGTACTCCTGTTATGCCATATATCAATTTTATACCTTACATAGGATTTATCTTCCTTACCATCCGTGAACTCGTAAACCTTGTTATCTTCCTCAATATACTGTATCGCAGGAAGGTCAGCCCAATCAGATGGATAACTATCACTTACATTTTTACATATACCTTTAAGTGCATTAAATACTTGATTCTTAACATTAATCATTTCTTAGTAATCTCCCTTATAGCTTTTTTTAAATCCTCTTTAATATTCTTAATAACTTTATCCTCATTATTCTTAAGTGATGGGTAAAGATATGGTTGAGCTGGTTGTCCTTCTATCCACCTTATACCTACATCTGGAATATTCACTCTCCATTTATCTTGCTTATAGCTTAATGATCCAGGGTATTTATCTCCTCCAGAGTTTTCTCCTTTTTTACCGGTGCCAAACTCAACATAGGGGGCATACTCCATATTTGTTGATACTGTGGCTGTTATAGCCTTATCTGTTTCTTTAACATTAGTTATGATACTATTCCTTAATCCTCCAGTATCAGTTGGGCATAAAAGTTTAGCCTCACCTTGGACCATCTTTATATTTTTTCCTATGGATTGTCTAAGGACTTTTTTACTATCTACATCCAAAGCATCTAACTTCTTAAGAAGATTACTTACTCCATTTATATTTCCATTACTCATATGATTTTCTCCAATTCTATTACTAGATGTGAATACCTTTTTATAGATATAACTTTATAATCTGGATCATGTTCTTTATCTACATAGACACATATTCCATCACCCTCTACTAACTCTAATGGACCATCATAAAGCATATTTAGAATATAGTTAAGTCTTTCTCCATAGATTTCAGCTTGGAGTTTACCGCTTGCAGGACTTACATTAGCCCTTATTTCTATAGGCTCTAAATGCCCTTGATACTTACCGCCCTCATTATCTTCTATAAGTGTTTTCCTTTTAATATAATAGGCTTTCTTATTTTTGACTCTCACCCATACTCACCGCCTTAAGCCTTCTATAGGACTTCAATCTGCTCTTAATACTTTCAGGCATTTCATAGCTAACAGATATACTACCTTCACTCCTAGAGGATTCTCCTTCACTGCCTAGCCTATTGTAATAGATAATAGCTAAGTCTCTCTGTAGTCCTTCCATCTTAGGTAATAGAACATTTCTATTCGTATAGTCTAAGATATCATTCTCAGCATCTTCTAAGAGCTGATTTAAAAGAGCATCTTGTGCATCAGGTAATCTAATCTTTAATTTTTCTAACTGTACCATATTAACACCACCTAAAAAGAGGATAGGTTTTACCCTAACCTCTTGATATTATTCTAGCTATTGGAATAGCTTTATGGTTTATATATCTCTTATTTGAAGCTGCTCCATCATTAACTAGAGACCAGTTGGCTGCTGTTTCTAGTTCCTCGTTAGTTGGAGATAAAGAAGCACATGACTTCTTAGTGAATGAAATTCCATAAGGTGCAAATACCTTTCTTTGTCTAGTATATAAAATATCCTGTCCTCCTTTAGTCTTAGGATCTCTAGCCATTTCATAAGGAACTTTAGCCCCTATGTTTTCATAATCAAAAGCGCCATCCCCTAAAACATAAGTTGTATATTTAGTATATCCATCTCCTTTGCCAGATGAACTTTCTGCAACCTCTTCTACTGGCATGCCATCATCCACTAGAACTATTCTTCCATTCCAGGTTCCCATAGCTAAATCTCTTTGTATACCATCAGCATCAGTATACTTTAAGTATGCTAGCAACTTTAGATTTTCTAAATTAGTAGCAATTACACTATGCATAATAGCAAGTGAGAACTTTGATTTATTATCCCCACTAGCCTTTTGAATAGCGCTATTTAAAGATGTTGAACCAACACAATTTAGTGGATTTCCATCCTTATCGCTTCCTGTAACTGCAGTTATATCTAGAGTATGGCTATTAAGAAACTTAAGATTTTCAGTCCCTGTCATAGAGAATATACCCTTTAAGATACATAGAAGTGTATCTTGGTCTATATCCTCCCAATAGCTAGAGACTTGAGCTGCCACATTATCCATAAATTTAGTTCCACCAGTTATATCTTCTGCAAAGTCTGCTTCCACCCATGCCTTAGAACGGCCAACTACTATAACACCTCTCTCATAAGTAGTTGTACTGGTAGCTGTAATGTCAGTATTTCCATCATAATTAAGAGCTTCTCCGTCCAAAAGCCCATACATAGGAAGTATTGCATATTGTGTTCCTGTCTGTGAACTGAATGCATTTCTAATATCCGCATTACCTTTTAATGCTTTAGACTTAATTAATTCGTTTCTTCTTAATTTAGGAATTCTTTCTACATATTTTCCAAACGCTTCAGGATTAAAACTTTTTGAATTAAATTTTGAATCTGCCATAATTTCTTACCTCACTTTATTTATTATATTTTTGCATTAGGGTTAGCAGCCATATATTCACATAACTCCGTATACGTCATTCTATTTATATCAACTGCTTTATTTCCTTGTCCACCCTTAGGAGGATTTCCACCCCTTAACTTATCATTAACTGCCTTTTCTACTGCACTCTGAAAAGCTTTTTCTACTGCTTCAATACTTGCATTGCATTGTTCGGCATCCATAAAATTAAGAGTTCCTATAAGCTCCTTCGGTAAGTTCTTTTCTGCTAGAGTTTCATAAGCTTGTGCTTTAAGTTCTCTAGTAGTAATATCTTTTTCTCTCTTCTCTAGTTCTGCAATTCTTTTTTCTTCTGCGTACTTTGCCTTTTCATCAGCATTCATCTTAGCTAATTTCTGTGCTTCTGTCTTAGCAGTTTCTAACTCAGTAGCCTTTTCTGTTTCCCATTTAGACTTTGCAGTTTCAAGGGCCTTGGCAACCTTCTTATCAAACTCTGATTGATACTTCTTATCTTTAAGGATATCATCAAAGGTTTTTGTTTCATTACCCTTATTCTCTTCTCCAGTTTCATCCGTTCCAGTGGTACCTTCTGTCCCAGTTGAAGCTGAACCATTGTCTGCTACTCCACCATTAGATCCAGTATCTGGTGCTAACATTGGTTGAAATCTGCATAAACCTAAGTTACTTAAAAATCCTGTTTTCATAATATAAATTCCTCCTTGCCCCATACATTGCTAATGCCCCATATGGTTCAATAATAATAGAGCAGTTTTAAGCCTTACTCAGGGCATAATAAAAAGCCTTAGATATTTCTAAGGCGTGTCTTTTATGTTAAAATATTCTTATTAAGGGGGTGATGAATTGAATTCTTCTGATATAATAGGACTAATATCCATTGCTGTTGGCACTATTACATCTATAGTCTCAATCTATATAGCTGTAAAATCATTAAAACAAACCAATAAATCAATAATAGATGCTAACAGATCTGATGTTGTTGTATATTCAGACTATATACAGGTTGATTCAAAAAGAATGAACTATCTAATTATTAAAAATTTTGGAAGAACTAGTGCAGTTATAGATAGTGTTGAGTTTAGTAATGACGATTTCTATGCCAAGCATAAACCTTTCTACAACTTATCTAATTGCTCTATAGCACCAAATCAATCTTACTCTTCTAGAGTACTGTATAAAAAAAATCCCTATATCTCTTTTGAAGTAACAATAAAATATCATGATAATATAGCTAGCTACAATAAAACATTTCCTATTAATACTGAAGCTATTGCAAAACAATTAGTAAATTTAACAACCTCCAGTAATCAAGGAACACTAGAAAAAACAATTTCAACAATAGGTCAAGAGTTCCTCCGTAAAAATTTATAATATACAATAAAGAGCACTTACCTTTAACTTAGTAAGTGCTTTTACATATTTACTATAATTAACTCATCTTCACTATAAGTTTTATATAATGCCTCCTCTATAGAATCACCGGATTCATCAATAAATTCAATCGTATAATGTTTTCCATTTCCGAGTATATCAACTATTGTTCCTAAATATTCTTTTTTAACATTAACACTTAAATCATCCTCTTTTAACCTTACAAGCTGATTTACATTTAGCACTATAATCACCTCTTCTTTTTATCAAATGTTGCAGTAATAAATCTAGGTATGTTCGACCCGTTATCAAACTGCCATACTGTATTCAATTTTAATAAACGGTCCCTTTTCCCTTTAATCACCATTGGTACTTTATATTTAGTTCCATATTCAAATTGAACTACCTTATCTACTGGAGATTTTTGTAACTCTTTATACAATAAATCCGCTAATTCATTCCAATTTTCATAATGATATCCCAAAACCTTATTTATTACCTTTGCCTTATGTTTTCCAACACTATGATTGCTATTCAACAAATACCCCTGAATCTTTGGTTGAGGTGTAGCTGCATTAACTGCAAATGGTATTATTCCCTCTTCCTTTGCTCTTAAATATAACTCTGCCTTTTTAGAAATCAATTTATACTCATTACAATCATTATACTTCAATTCTCTAAAATCTGTAAATGACTTAGGAACATCTTTTCCAAGTATTTCTTTATAATTTTCGTATTGTTTCCTATCAGAAGTCTTATTTCTAATCATCTTCTGTAAGGTTTCTGCTTTCTGTTCTCCATACTTACTGACTACGTGTTGTTTGTACCATTCATCATAGTTCATATTACCTGGTACAGTATAAGTTTTACCTGTCTCTGGATCTCTTGCTCTTCTCTTTAAGTTTTTATACCACTCTTTCCCCATATAAGCTATTGTTGTACTTCTACAATACGGATGTAGTGGTGGAAGATTCTCTCCTGGTACTCCTTTAGACACTTCATATACTTTGCCATCATGTTCTCTACACATAGAAGAAGTTCTTAAATCTAAGGTAGCTACAAAAACATATTTATCAATATCACACTGCAAATAACTCTCTAACTCAGCCTTATTTGCAATGTAAGTTGTTTCTGTACGTATAAGCCTTTCACTAGCCATCTTTCCATATTGACTTAACTCTTCTAATTCTAAGGCCATCTTCCTAGAATTTTTGCCTTGCATCAATCCATTAGTTATTGTTTCTTCTAGTTTAGATGCAAGTATTTCGGTATTGTTCCATACTCTTTCACTATAGTGCTTTCCACTCCAATTATTTTTGAGTATTTCTTCTATCTTTTCTACTGGCATAGGTGAGAAATCAAAGCCTAAACCAACGCCCTTTTGTATATCATAGATAGTTTTGTAATATGCTTCATTTATACCATTAATATAACTCAATTCTCCTTGTTTTAGCTGTGTATCAGCAACCTTAGTGCTATTTATCCTTATGCTTTCTTTAATAGCCTCTAATCTAGTAATACGTGCTTTATATGCATTCGCATTAAGTTGAGACATCAAATACTTTTTCAGGTCTTCATCTTCAATAAAGTTTATCTTAGCTTTTATTTCATCTAACTCTTTATTGGGTATTTTAGAGTTTAATAAAATCCTTGCATCTTCTTCTGATAATCCCCCATCAGCTGCAAACTTATAAAATATCTTATTGATATCATTATTAATATCTTCAATAGCTTTATCATGGGCATGGTTAATTTTAAAAATAGTCTTATCACTATTCTTATGATAAGTAGCCATTCTTTCGTTAGAAGCACGCTCAAACCAATACTTATTACTCTTCATCTACCTCACCACTCTTTGAAGTAGTTTTTTTATCTTTATTGATTTCATCTTCATTAGTAGATTGAAAGTCATAGGATCCAAAAGCTTTTTGTTGTTGTTCTATTTTCTTTTGATTTTCTTCCTCAAGTCTTTTCTTTTCTCCATCTACATCAATCTCTGGATTATATTCTTTTATCCTAGTTTCCCAACTTAATGCTCCGTCCGTTTCTTGAAGTATTCTAGCTTTAAGTTCATCATCTACTGGAAGACTTCTCTTCATGACAATATCTATCTTCTTAACATCTATAGTCTTTGCTCTTGTACTTTCTACGTTAGATATAAGTTTTAATCTTTGCCTTAATCCTTGTTTAAAGTATCGTTCCTTTGTTTTCCCTAACTGTTCAAATCCAAGAAGCTTATATTTCATAGCTACACCACTAGAATTACCTACAAAGTTTTCATCCGTTAAGCATGGGACTTTACTAAACTCATGTATATCATCTTTAATAGACTTCTTAAGTACTTCTACTTCTGTTTCATTGAGCTGCTTAGTAAGATACTTAGCATCTCCGCCTTCATCTAACTCAAGTATTTTCATTTCCTTTATCAATTTAGCTGTAGTTGTCTTTTCTCCTTCATCATCACCAAGTGAAGCTCCTATGACGGCTAATAATGCATCTGCTAACTGCGCCTTATCGTTTATTCTATCACTCTGCAATATATTGTAAGCATCTATAAGAGTTAATACCTTTTCAAAATCTCCCGTAGAATTTTTATTATTCTTATACTCTATTATTGGAATATCCCCAAAGTAATGTTGGTTCTCTTCTATAAATTCTAGGTTATTAAAACTGCTATCCTTAGTGAAATATTTATATATCTTATCTTCTGTATATACATTCACATCATAGCCTTTTACTACACCTTCTATATCTGTCTTTTCTGTATAGTTAACCGCAAACATAGGTTTATGCTTTACTGTAGTATCACATACTAAGAATGTATTTAAAGGACTTAATACGGCTAATTCTATTCCTGGTACTTCTTCATCATTCATGTATATAAGTTCATTACCTAACCCTAAGATACTTATATCTAAGGCTAATTCATTGTTATGGCTATCTTCATCTATTTCTGTAAATACCTCATTTATTATCTCATCCCCATTACCTTCACCAGAATATGAAACTGGCACCCCAAATACATAGCCTACTGCCATATCTGTTATATAAGCAGCATGGTTACAAACTAACTTATTATTAGGTAAATTATCACTAGACATTATTCTATTAAGAATCTTATGTTTTCCGTCATAATAATTTAGCAGTTCCTTATACCTGCCTATCATATTTTTATGTTCTGACAGACACTTTTCTATTAACTTTTCTGGTATAGTTCCATCTTCATTTAACAGTTCCTTATCTTTATATATTGCCATGCTATCACCTCTTATCTTAATCCTAATTTTGACTTACTCTTAACCTTAACTTTTCTAGAGTTGATTTCATCTTCCATACCATACCTACAAGCATCAATAGTATGGTTATTCTTATCTGGATATTCTCCTTTAAGGTTTCCTTCTTTATCTTTTTCAATCTCATATCCTACAAACTCCCTTTTAACATTGGGACATCTTACTGGATCTATTATTATTTCTTCTATTTCTTCAGATAAAAATTTAAGACCATGCTCTACTGAGTCTGGTCCTTTCTTTGCTCCTGTTATATTTAATCCTAGCTTTTTAAATTCATTAATAGTTCTAGGTTCTGCACTATCTGCAGTTATTCTCTTATTCAACGGATTAAGTTTCTTAATTTCTTCTACAGCCTTGCTGTTACTTAGTTGTACTTTATAAATCTCACCAAAGATATATAATCTTTTTCTAGTCTTATCATAATTCATTAAAACATATGCTAATGGGTCAGCTGCATAACCAAAGTCTAATCCATTCTTTAGCCTATCAAATACTTTTATTTCATCATCAGTTATTTCTCTTATAGTTAAATTTCTAAATACTTCTCCACCAGTTCCTGTAACTGCTCCTAAGTAATCATGTTCATATCTAGTAGGATTAACTTTCTTCATATGTTCAGCTTCAATTAAAAATTGCTCCCCAAGCCATTCTCTTGGTATACTTCTATAATCACTATGATGAATAAATTTATCTTTTCTTTGTTCTACTACTTCTTGATTACACCAGTTTCTTTGTGATTCTGGAGGATTGAAAGAATAGAATACATAGAACTTAGGTCCACCCCTTAAGATAGATTGATTAATAACATCAATTTTATTCTTGCTTTCAAATTCATCCACTTCCTCATACCAAAGATATTTAATATATCCTTTTGGTACTTTAGTAGACTTAACTTTCTTAGGATTATCAGCACCTTTAAACCTTATTACTTGCCCAGTAGGTTTATAAGTTATAGTAAGCTTAGCTTCTGGTATATGCCATTCATCACTTACTCCTAAAATGTCTATTGCCCACTTAATCTGGTCTCTTACTGATTCAGATAAAGTATCTTTGACCCTTCTTAAAACTAAAGCATTAGACATAATCCCTCGTTGTGCATCTTTCATTATTCCTAAGACTACTTCAATGGAAATAAAAGAGGACTTTGTACTACCCCTACCACCTTTAAACCAGTAGTGAGTATGAAGTCCCTTTTTAATATCCTTATGTGCTTCATAGAAACTTGGAGCAATTATACTTTTTAGCTTAATTCTATTCATCTTCTATATCATCTACTATCTGAACTTGTTGAACTCCTTCAAGTTTAACATTTTCTACAAACAATCTATATCTCTTTCCTAAAAGCTCAGCAGCCTTAATTCTATCCTTGGCACTTATCTCTTTTTCTATGGTCCTTGCTTCACTCATAAAATCACCTATATTTTCAGTCACAACTACTTCTTCTGTTTCTTCTCCCCTTATAACCCTTGTAAGATACTGAAGCACTTCATCAGCTTTAGCTATTCTTTCTTCATCTAGTTGTTTCATGCGCTCATCAATATAATTTTTGATGTCAACTTTTGTTAAGTTCATACTTCCTATTTGCCTTGCTGTTTTCTTATTATATCCTGCCCTAATAGCAGCTTCTGTGGCATTGCCTAGCTCTATATAATAGTCTGCAAATGCCTTCTGTTTTAGTGTTAACTTGGCCACAATGCCACCTCCTCAATTTTATGTATTAAAAAAGAACCCTTAAGTAGGGCTCTAATCAATATTTAAAATGAATCTCTTAAGACATTTTTCCATTTTATATCGCTTCTTAGTATATATGTTTCTACACCTTCATTAAATATAAGATAATATTCATTGTATTCTAAGTAACATTTGCAGAAAATACTTTCCTTATCTTTAGTATACAAAATATATTGTTTATCCTCTTTAATCTCATTTAATACACCCTTTATGCTATATGCAATTATAAATGCTATAAGTGATGGTATACCAAATACTCCAAATATAATAAACATATCTTTATCAAAATAAAAAAGTAGTGCTGAAACCCACCCAACAACATATAATGATGATATTACCATTATTAGATTCATATGTATATTATACCTTTTTATTAGTTCCTTTTTCTTTTGATTTAGTTTCCCCTTTTCTAAGTATTCAATGAACATTTTCCTTATTTCTATAAAATCATTTATTAAAAATAATATATATACAATGCATGTTATGAAAACTATAAGTCCAATGAACATTGCAAATGAGAAGATTGCCTTTGATCCGTATCTATTAAAGCGTATACTTTTATAAATTTCCATTACAGAATTGCATATACTCAAAATCGTAGTACACTGTACTATTAATACCATAACTACTTGAATCCTAGGTTGTTTTCCTGGAACATTTTTATATCTTAATTTTACAATATCCATGAAAAAATTCCTAACTACATCAATAAAAAATCCTGCTACCGTGCCAAATGCTATTAATGTAAGTAAAATCTCCTTAATTGATTTTATATCCTCCATAAATTATGCCCCATTTTAATAATAACTTTTATTATATACATCGATACAAATCTCACATTTCTTTATAAAATAAACCAATAAAGTAAAATACAAGACATAAAGTTAAAAACTATATGCCTTGTATAAGGGGGTATGGATTAATATATACTTTTACTTACTACCATTTTACCTTGTCAAGTTCCCCTTTAAAACTCCCTGTTTTCCCTCCTAAATCCCTAGTGCATCAATACCCCATAATAAAACACTTAACCTTTCTGTAACTGAATCACTCCACTTTTTAGGAGAATTTTTCCCACAATTAAGTAACTCTTGGATTTCTTCGTTTGTCTTTTTATTTATATAATATAATTCAAAAGCTTTGTACTTATATTCCTCGCAGTTCTCTTTGAATTGCTTTTCTAGTAAGCCTAATCCACTATCAACATAAGCCATCATCTTCATGGTTCTTAATTTTGTCCTTGTAATACTGCTTATCCAAACTTCATCTTCTTCAGTATCAACATCAATCTTCAAATCATCACTGACATTATCAATATGATCTTTTAGTATATTATAATTTCTCATTAGTAATCTTGTATTGTGTAACCTTTTATCCTTTTGACTTAGTTCCTTTTCCTTGTCATACTCTTTTATTGCTTCTTTAACTGCTCTATTTATGGTTTCATCTATATTAATTTCTTTATTATTACTCACCTATTTACCCTCCTATTGATTTAAATTAAAAGGACATATATCCCAACATGATATATGTCCTTAAATAAAATATTTATATATTTTTTAATATCATTTAACTAATGTAAGTATATTATTAGGTTTATCAAAAAAGTTTTCTTTTAATGAATATAAAGATATTGCCTCTTCTCTATTTACTTCTAATACCTCTAGTAAAGTTTCTTTGTTCATTATGTCATTATCTATTAATAATTCAAATGCCTGCTTAAACAAGTATGGTCTTTCTGAATTAATAGAATCATCCATTGGTTCTCTTTTATAATATCCATATTTAATCATTTGAGATTTTAGATATCTTATTTGATTTTCTGTTAACATTTCAGTGTCTTGCGCCCTTTTTATCATTGCTGAAATTGATATTAGCCACTTCCTTTTTAATAGAATAAAGCTATCAATAGAAGATGAAATTATTTCTCTATTAAATGCCTCTCTGGGTAATAAGAATGCTGCTGCAAACTGATGAGCTTGATCCTCTATTAAATTTTTGTTACTCTCCAGCTCCTCACTATTTAGATTTTTATGAAGTATCAAATGTCCTAATTCATGGGCTATATTAAATCTAGATCTCACGGCAGAACCCTTATCATTTTCTATAAAAATATATGGTATACCTTTCCTCCATGTTGAAAATCCGTCTATCTTTTTATTATCTATTTGCAATTTAGTAATTACTATACCATTTTCTTGAAGTACATCTATTAGATTAATTATAGGACGTTCTCCTAATCCCCAATAATCTCTTAATCTATTGGCAACCTCTTCTATTTCTATTAGCCTTATACTTTCTATATCAATCTCTCCAAAATCTGGCATGTTAAGCTTTGGCAACCTAAAATAATCATTAAGCATACTATATGTAGTGTCTATCCACTTAATTCTTATCTTACATGCCTCCTGCAGTTTTTTTGTTAAATTTTTATTAGACCTGAAATAAACAACATCATCTTTTATATTGTTATTTCCTCTATTACTGCTAAAAAAGCTTATAGGAAAATCTAACACATCTACTAGCTTCAGTACTATTGATGGATTTGGAGTAGAATCTCCCTTTTCATACTGAGATATTGCCTGACTAGATACCCCTACCAGTTCTGAAAGTTGAGCTAAAGATAAGCCTCTGGCAACTCTAGCTTCCTTTATCTTCTCAGGTAATATTTTATTTCCTGCTACAGAACCGAATTTTATTACTTTCATTATTTTTCACCTTCCCAAGCTACTTAATAACTCTTAAAGCCTCCTCTTTAAGAGCTACTATTCTCTTCTCTGTCGTTTCATCATTAACTACGTCTGATGTTAAATTTCTATACTCATCTAATACATTAAAAGTACTAATGTATCCTTTCAAGTTAGATTGAGGAATTGTAAATTCTATATGATCTACTTCCTTACCTTTAACTCCATATCCAAGAACTACAAAAATTCTATTATCCTCCTTAGCACCTACTTCATCATCAGAATCTATAAAGAATTTAATTTGCTTCTCATAAGTTGAATTAACCATTGCTTCTCTCAACATATATACAGACGGCTTGTTGCTATTATATAGCTTATTTATTTTTGAGGTTTTTTTAACTTGTATTTTACTCTTATCATCTTTTAGAAAAAGTGCTATAGTTCCAAAAGAATTCACCTCTTCAAATTCAACTTTATATGGGAAGTCTAGTGCCAATACATCTTCCTCAAACTGTCTTTTAATAACAAAGTTAAGCAATCTAGTTTTTATTTCTTTAAAACAAGCTGAGTTTACTAATTCTCTATTATCTTCAACCAATCTTTTATATGCAGATACTCCTATATAAATAATATTATATAGTTTAAGTCTTTCCTTTTCGGTTATAATTGAATCAATTGTAATTTTACTATCCATAACCCCTCACCCTTTATATCATACTTTAATTTTATTATATCATTTATTTTTGTATATTTTAATACTTTTATCAAGTATTTTTTTATTTTATTATATTTTCATCAAGCTCAGGGTATGACTTTGTGATGTTATTATATTTAATACATATATTCACTATTCATTTTTCAAAGAACATTTTTCTGACTCTCCTACCTTATAATCAAATGGCTTTTCTATTCCTGCTTCTAATTTTCTTTAATTCATAGTAATCTATAAAACCATATTCATCACCATATTTAAGATTTCTAGCAACTATACTTAGCTTTAAATCCCTATAGAAATGATTAAATAATTTNNTTCACCCTGTTGTGTTGTCATTCCCTTGACGTCAACATACTCTAATGATCCATCATTATGATAAATAGTAAAGTCTGGGGTGTATGTTATAGCTCTGTATGCCTTTCCATTCTTCTTAAATCCTTCTACTAACGTAAATCTAGGTTGAAGTTCAAAGTTCTGTATTTCTCCCCTATATCGTCTTATCTTAAGAGCCTCATAATATTTTGCTTCATCCTTACTATCAAATGTAATACCATCTATAACTATCTTTTCCGAATTATATTTACTCATGTTTATGTCACCCCCATATTCATTCTCCTTTTCTGATATTGATAGTCATATGAGAACATAGAGTTAAGGCTATATCCTCATATGAGGTTATTTCATGTTATTTAAGATTGTGAATTAAAACATTTTAAATTGATGCGCTTCTTCTGCTTTTAAATTTACTAACATTTTTTCTTTAGCTTCTGTATAAAATTTCTTTGATATTTCAAATCCATAGCTATTTCTGTTTAATTCCATACAAGCTCTTAAGGTTGTTGCACTTCCAGCACATGGATCAATTACAACATCATCCTCATCTGTAAATATCTCTATAAGCTGCTTAAGTAATCCTACTGGTTTCTGAGTTGGGTGTATTTTAGGGTATTGCTTCGAGTTATCTCTTTTCCATTCAAACCAATTAAATATCATCTTACCTTTTTGAGTTTCAGTTCTACCATTATTAAACTTAGGTAACTTATCTCTGTATAAAACTACTGCATGTTCTGTTGCTCCAACTATCTTCATATTAGCTTTTAAAACTTGAGAACTATAGTTTTTTACAAAGAATAAAGGGTAATTATTACTAAATCCATGCTTCTTACCATATTCTATAACCATAGGCATTTGCTGAAAGCTACAAAATACTATCATGGCTGGTGCTTTACCTTTTTCCTTTGGCTCTGGCTTTAAAAGTTTAGAACAAAAGTGAAAATATTCTGCAATATTGAAATTGTAATCACTATTAAATGCTGCTTTCTTTGCTAATTTACTTTCTCCATTTTTGTTATCTCCACCCTTGTACCACATAGGATTAGATCCATAAAAGTTATTTCCTATGTTATATGGGATATCTGCTATGACTAACTGTGCTCTTGGTATGCTATATCTCTTATAGTTTTGAAAATTATCATTTATCAATTCTGTTTTTATTTTTTTACTATTTCCCATTTTCTTTCCCTCCACGTCTGGAGGTGTGGC
>DINW01000060.1:697-44815 GCA_002423705.1 Clostridium sp. UBA5530 | reverse complement strand
CTGTCGTAGAAGATACTTCTTCAAAGTTTTATTGGTTGCGGGGGCCGGATCGGAACCGACGGCCTTCGGGTTATGAGCCCGACGAGCTACCAACTGCTCCACCCCGCGCTATTATAAATGGTGCTGAAGACCGGAATCGAACCGGTACGGTGTTTTAGCACCGCAGGATTTTAAGTCCTGTGCGTCTGCCAGTTCCGCCACTCCAGCATATTTACTTTAATCTTGCGACATGTTTTATTATAAAGCATGTTTTTTGTTGTGTCAACATGTTTTTTTAAAATATATCTTATATTTCTCTAGACTCTTTACTATCATTGATTAAATCACAAGAAGATGGAACAATCTTTTAGTTGAGGAGATAACTAAAGCCTCATATTTATGAGGCCTTTTATGGTTCTATCCAAAATTTCTTTTACTATAACTTTTACCCTTAGATTCTTGATGCTTTTTGATGTCTTGAAATCTTTCTTCGCTATCTTTTAAGAACTTTGACATTATATCCTCAAAATTCTTAGAAGAACTTTTACTCTTTTCAGCAACCCAATCAATCTCTGCAGGTTTTGATGATTTTTTAGGTGGATTAGCTTGCTTTATTGATAAGCTTATCTTTCCATTGTCATCTATAGATATAACTTTTACTCTTACCTTGTCCTGTTCCTTTAGGTGCTCTCTTATATCTTTAACAAAGCTATCTGCAACTTCAGATATATGAACTAATCCTGTTTTCCCTTCAATTTCTACAAAAGCTCCAAAGCTAGTGATGTTTACTACTGTTCCCTCTAAAATGTTTCCTGCCATTAAGGTCATATTAAAAAGACTCCTCCTTAAAATATTAATAATATATGTTATTTTAAATTTAAACTATTGTTACTTTGAATTATTATTGCCCAATACAGGAGTCTCTCCTGGTTTAATATATCCAAGTCTTTCTCTTGCCATTTTTTCAATATATTCATCAGTCTTTGAGAACTCTACTTCATTTTTTAATCTTCTATTGCTGTCTTTGAGCTCTTGCAGGGCCTTATCCTGTGTAGTTATTTCTTCTTTTATGTTGTTTATTTTTATCTCCTGAAAAATAACACTAGATATAGTATATACCACAACTAATGCCAACACAACTTTTTTGATAGTAAATCTATCCTTCATAATCCAAATACTCCTTTAATAAGTATTTATTTTATCATAAGTATATTGTAAATTCTATTTAATTTTTATTCAAGAGATTTTTTGTTATTGGATACTTTTTTATAATTTTTATTATAAAATAGCAATTTAAAAGGATATGATATATGTTTAAGAGTTACTCTAAAAAGCTTGTATATGCTTTTTCCTATAGCATTATATGCCTTTACAAAGGTATTGCTGAATATCTTTAAATACAATAATATCCCAACTCCAATAAATATATACACATAAAAACTAATAAAAGCATAATTAGTATATAAAAGAAAATTAAATACTACTAAGGTTGCTAATATCCAAAATAATATGTCCTCTATGATTTTTATTATTTTCAAATTTTTAAAGCCTCGATAAACTCTATATAAATCAAATAGCATTCCTGTTAAAAATCCTGCTAAAATACTAAAGGTCATTATTCTTATTTGGAGATCCATAGCTAATACCATGATACCACCTATTTAAATAGCCTTTTAATTATGGAATCATTATCTTTCCTAGCTTCTGCTCCCGTATATACACAGGAATTTATATTACCTATAATAACTACATCCCCATTCTGAACATCTAATTTGTTCATTTTAAGAGAATTTCCTTTTATATTAAGTCCTCCATGATTAGTATTTAATATTATCTTCTCGTCATCAAAGCTAATTACTTCTATAACTCCAGTTATAGAAAGTTTCTTTCTATTCTCTAATATTAAATTGCCCTTTTTTTCATCTATTTTTATATCTTTTTTTCCTTCCATATAGCGTTCCTCCAAACATATTTCCTTACAGTATATGAAAGGAACCCTATATATATTACTCCTCTTTGTCCTCTTCTCCCTGTAGTATTTCATACATAGAGGTTGCATCATCTTTTCTTACATGATCTGAGATATTAATTATTTTTGCCTTTAAAGATTTATTGGCAAAGGTAATGTCTATTATATCCCCTTCCATTATTTCTGTTCCTGCCTTAGCAACCTTACCATTGATAGATACTCTTCCACTATCACAGGCTTCCTTTGCCACAGTTCTTCTTTTTATTATTCTTGATACCTTCAAATATTTATCTAATCTCATATTTTTCCTCCTTATATCTATAATGTTAAAATTCTCTGTATAATAAAAAAAACCCGAGAAAGCTCGGGTTGCTCAGATAAAGTATTATTTGTTTACTCTATCTTTGAATTCTTTTCCAGCTTTAAATACTGGCATAGTTGATGCTGAAATCTTGATTTCTTCTCCAGTTTTTGGATTTCTTCCAGTTCTTTCAGCTCTTTCTCTAGTTTCAAAAGTTCCAAATCCAACTAATTGAACCTTGTCACCATTTTCTAGAGCTTCTTCTACGCTGTCTATGAATGCTTTTAAAGCTACCTCTGTTTCTTTTTTTGTTAATTTGCTTTTCTCAGCCATTTTTGAAATTAAATCTGCCTTGTTCACTTAAATTTCCTCCTTAAAATTAGAGTATATATAGGAATCATAGTAACAATTCCCTGACCTTTATTTTTATTAACTCACATTATCATATTATATATCTATTTATAATTATAGTCTACAGAAAAATAAGTATTAGATACATATTTAATATGAGATAATTTCTATTAGGGTATAATTCTTCATTAAACTCAAAAAATCCTTCTAATTTTATTTTTTTTCATGGTTTTTTGCTAAATTCCATAGTTCATCCATCTCATCTAGAGTCATGTCCTCCAAATTTCTTGATGATTTTAATGCATTTTCTTCTATATAGGAAAATCTTTTTATAAATTTTTCAGTAGTATGACTTAGAGCCTCTTCAGAATCTACGTTTAAAAATCTAGCCACATTCACTACTGCAAAAAACAAATCTCCTATTTCTTCTAGTATTCTTGCCACATCTTGGCCTTTATATACATCTTTTACCTCATAAAACTCCTCTTTGACCTTCTTCATAGCATCTTCTACATTATTCCAATCAAAACCTACTTTAGCAGCTTTACTTTGAACCTTCTGTGCTCTAATCAAAGCTGGCAAAGTTTTAGCTATATGTCTCATTTCTTCAGTA
Organism: Clostridium sp. UBA5530; assembly: GCA_002423705.1. Taxonomy (GTDB): domain Bacteria; phylum Bacillota; class Clostridia; order Clostridiales; family Clostridiaceae; genus Clostridium_X. The sequence goes on along the minus strand of DINW01000060.1, from coordinate 41,602 downwards.
TGAGACTTATGTCCTTGTTCCTCTTTTTTTATATTATCCCAATTAGCTAAAACCTCTTCTGAATCCTTCACTTTTATGTTTCCAAACACATGAGGATGTCTTATCACCATTTTTTCGCATATAGATTCCACTATGTCTTTTATGGAAAAGTAACCATCTTCTTTAGCAATTTGTGCAACGAATACTATTTGCAACAATAAATCTCCTAGTTCTTCTATTATCTTGTTGTCATCTTGTTCCTCTATAGCCTCTACTGCTTCATAACACTCTTCAATTATATACTTTTTTAATGATTCTATGGTTTGCTCTCTGTCCCAAGGGCATCCATCAGGACTTCTTAGCACCTCCATAATTTTTAAAAGATCATTAAAATCCGTAGAAGTTTTACAATCCTTAGGAATATAAAGAGAGGTTAAGTAATCGATATCCTCTTGTCTATCTATTTCATAGAGTTTAATCTTTCTTATAGATTCTAAACCCTTTATTCCTGCTGCCCTTACAAAGAATATATCCATATCATCATTATAATATTCACTTAACTGTAATTTTACCTCAGATGCTATATATTTGTCATAAACTTGAGTGATGACCATGCCAACCCTTTTATCTAGAACTTGATTTTTTATATCAAAAGCATCTATTATCTTTAAACCTTCTACAGGATCTATACCTAAAGCTTCCATCATTGTATCAACGAAACTCACTGCAGGGTAGACCTTATATTCTATATTTTTATCTTTGCATTTGTCTATAATTAACTTAACAGACTGCTCTGCTACAAAAGGGTGTCCTGGTACCCCATAGATTATATTCTGATCTTCTTTGTATTTATCCACTATATCTTTTGCTATAAATCCATATACTTCTTCAAAGCTATCATATTTATCATAAGCAAAATCATAGGTCTCATAGGATATATTTAAAGCTTTGATGTAATCTATAGTAGGATGTTTTTCTGTCCTAAAATACACCTTGGAAGCTTCTTTTAATATGTTAATAGTTCCTAGGGTTAAAGCTTCTGGAGATCCAGGTCCTAACCCAATTATCTTTATCATAAGCTTTCTCCTTATCTTTTAAAAAATCTTTCTTTTATATAATTATAACTAAAAACCCCAAAAATTATAATAAGTAATATATATATAATAATACCTAATATTATAGATATCAAGCATGCCAAGCTATTTCCCATATAATTATTTCTTAAAAACATAAAAGCCATCATTACCACAATTATCATTATTATGCTTGCCAAAGCAGGTTTTACAAAAACATCATATATATTAACCTTTATTTTTAGCCTTCTTTTCATGAATATAATATTTAGCAATGCTGATACTACGTATGCTGAAATAGAAGCTATAACGGCACCATATATGTTTATAGATTTTATAGGAACCAAAACCCATGTGAGAATTATCTTAACTACGCAACCTATAAATAGATTTATTACTGGCCTGTAAATATGGCCTGTACCTTGAAAAATAGAAGTAGTTGTTTGTGCTAGAATTATGAACACTATAGAAAAGGATAAGTATTTCAAAATCTGATACCCGTCTCCATGACCTGGAAATAGCATATTCATAATAGGTCCTGCTAAGAAGTATAGACCTAAAACTGACGGCAATGCTATAGTAAAAGATAATTTAAGTGACAGTTGCACCTTTTCCGATAACTCTTTTCTCTTATTCAATATAAAGCATTCTGAAATTATTGGAACTAACGATGCACATAATGCCATAGATATGGTAAGAGGAATATTTATAATCACAGAAGCTTTTCCTGATAGCTGTCCAAAAAGCATAGTAGCTTCCTTGGGACTAAACCCTGACTGTAATAGTTTTTGTGGTACTACTAAAGAGTCTATAAGAGCCATTATAGTACCTACTGTAGCTCCTAAAGATATTGGAATAGCCGTATATATAAGCTTTCCCATTATAGATGCATTGCTCCTTACCTTGTCCATTTGTCCTACAATTTTATATTTTTCCTTTTTATATATCCTTATGAGATATATAGTTCCTAGTACACCACCTGCTGCCGCTCCAAAGGCACCGCCTCCAGCAGAATACTCTATCCCTCTAGGCAAAAAAAGATAAGCAAGGCCTACTCCAACTACTACTCTTCCTAGCTGTTCTATAATTTGTGACAAGGCCGTAGGGTTCATGTTTTGCAGCCCCTGAAAAAAGCCTCTATAGCAGCTTAAAATACATATAAACATTGGAGCAAAAGCTATCCCAACTATAGAGTAATAGGCCTTAGGATCCCATTTTAGAAAGTTTATGATAGGATTAGCTAGCATTAATAATATTATGGTTCCTCCTATTCCTAAAACCCCCATAAAGATTAAAGAGGATTTCAACACTTCTGCAACTCCTTTTCTATCTCCTAATGCATTTCTTTCAGATATAAGCTTAGATATAGCTACTGGCCCCCCAGAGGCTATTCCCACAAAAAACATATATAAGGGATAAGACATCTGATAATACCCTATGCCTTCATCCCCTATAAGCATTATTAAAGGCCACCTAAAGAACAGTCCTAAAAATTTTGCTATTATTCCTGCTATTCCTAAAATTAGAGTTCCCTTAAGTAAAGATTGCTTTTTCATATATACCCATCCTTCCATTAATACTATTGTATCTTTATTGCAAATTTTATTTTATTATTACTATTTTTTTATGAAGGGTATATATTTAATAATCTTGTCAATAATCATTATGGAAACAAAAATAAATGGCAGCATGCTGCCATTTATTGTTCCATTTGTTTTCCTAAGAAGGCTGATGCTGTTTCTGCAAGCTTAAGTTCTAGCTCTCCAAACTTATCCCCTGATTGCTTTGAGATAATTATTACTGCACCTATAGCATCGCCTTCTGCTATTATAGGCGCAATAACTTGGCAAGAATATTTCTCTGCTATCTCTTCATCGCTATATAGAGAGATAGTTTTACCATTTCCGCCCTCTCCCAAAATCGCTGGTCTTCTACCGTCCATAACTTTTTCTAGATCATCGCTTATTTTTCTTTCTAAATAATCTTTTTTAGGTGCTCCACTAACAGATATAAATGCATCTTTATCTGCTATTAAAATTATATGTCCAATTGATTGTTGTAAAGACTCAGCATATTCCCTTGAGAAGTCAGATAATTCTCCTATAGGAGAATATTTTTTTAGTATAACTCCTCCTTCTCTATCTGTGAATATTTCTAGAGGATCTCCCTCTCTAATTCTTAAGGTTCTTCTTATCTCTTTAGGGATAACTACTCTTCCAAGATCATCTATTCTTCTTACTATACCTGTAGCTTTCATTTTACTTCCTCCTTGGAATTTTATATTAATTACTTGCAATAATATTATTTGTATAGACATGCAATTTTATACACAAATGCTTGTTTTTATTTTTTTATATATGTAAAATGGTTTCTTTGAAAAAAATAACAAGGCAAGGATATATTCTCATCCTTGCCTTGTTAATCACAAAATTATTATTGTTCTAAATTCTTTTCTTTAATTTCTACTTTTAAATCTTTTTTCCATTGCTCAATTGTAGTACTATATGCTTCACCTTGTTTAGTTTGAGTAAGATATGTTTTTATTTCACTCTTAACTTCATCTAAAGATTTAACAACAGATTCAGTCTTTAGTCCTGTAGCTTTTATAATATGATATCCAAATTGAGTCTTTACTGGACCTGATACCTCACCCTCTTTAAGGGTCTTTGCTGCGTTCATAAAATCTTTATCAAGTTTCTCTGTATCATAAGGGTAAAATCCTAAAGATCCACCTGTATCCTTTGTACCATCAGTTCCATATTCTTTAGCTAAAGCTGCAAAATCTCCTTTATTATCTAACTTTGATTTTATGCTTTTAGCAGTTTCTTCATCCTTAACCAGAATATGAGATAAGTTAGCTCCAGGTCCTGTTGTATACTTTGAATCTTTATTTTCATTGTAATAAGCTTCTATGTCGCTATCTTCTACCTTAACATCTTTCACTATATACTCTTCTACTTTTTGAGCTATTACACTGTTCTTTATTGCTTCTTTTAAAGAATCCTCTGTAAGCTTAGATTCTTGTAATGCAGTTTTAAACTTCTCTTCATCACCAAAGGATGCCTTCATATTGTCAAATTGTGTGTTTACTTCTTTATTTAATTCCTCTTCCTCAGGAACTAGCTTTAGTTCTTTAGCCTTTGCTAAATACACCTTTTCTAGTACCATAGCATCTAAAACTGTCTTTTTCTTTTCTTTTAAGGTAGACATGGCTTTCTCATTGCTTTCATAGCTTTCACCATATTGTTCCTTTAATTGTTCCTTTAAATACTCTAACTCTTTATCTAAGTCTCCATAGGTTATCTTTTCAGACCCAACCACAGCAACCACGCTTTTATTTATAGCTTCCGGAGTCTTTTGTATCATATTGCATCCTACCGCTGTAAGAGCCATCATTGCTGTCATAGCTACTGCTACTACTTTTTTTATATTTTTCACTTTACTTCCCCCGCTTCACGTTTTAGTAAAATACTCTCAATAACTTATTTCATTATAATGTTTTTCAAGTACCTATTCAAATTAATTTTTTATAAACAGTATTTGAAATTACTTATTAAGTATATCATCCAATGTTAAATATTTCAAATGAATTATTTGGTATTTTGTATCAAATACTCCATAAGCTCTTTAAATACTCCTAACATTTTCTCCTTAGTTATAGTAGAAAGTTTAAAAGCAAATGCTGGTTTTTCTCCTAATTTAAACACTATATTTCTTCCATACTTTTTCATTATCACCTTCATAATCTTATCATTAAAACTTTCCTTAGACTCGAATTGGAACAGTACCTCTGAACCCTTTTCCCTTATTTCCTCAATTCCTAAAATTTTCGCTCTACTTCTTATATATGCTATATCCATAAGATTATATACTGGTTCAGGTATGGCTGAAAATCTATCTTCTAGTTCTTCTTTGATGTCCATGAAATCATCTAAATTGTCTATAGAAGCAATCTTTTTATATACTTCTATTTTTTGAATTTCATCATCTATATATTTTTCTGGAATATAGGCATCTATTTTCACATCCATAGAAGTCTCTATAGGCTCCTTATCTATGTCTCCCTTTACTAGCTTCACTGTATCCTCTAACATTCTACAGTATAAGTCATAGCCTATAGCTGCCATGTGTCCATGCTGAGCAGATCCCATCATATTTCCTGCCCCTCTTATTTCCAGGTCTCTCATAGCAATCTTAAAGCCTGAGCCTAGTTCAGTAAAATCCTTCAATGCCTTTAATCTTTTTTCTGCCACCTCTGTCAATACTTTATCCTTTCTATAGGTAAAATATGCATAGGCAATTCTATTAGACCTGCCTACTCTTCCTCTTAATTGATAAAGCTGTGAAAGCCCCATTCTATCTGAATCATATACTATCATAGTGTTTACATTCTGTATATCTATTCCTGTTTCAATTATTGTAGTGCAAAGAAGTATGTCTATATCTTGGCTCATAAACTTCATCATAACAGACTCTAGTTCTCTTTCCGTCATCTGTCCGTGAGCTATACCAATGGTACTTTCCGGAACCAATTTTTGCAAATAAGCTGCCATATTTTTTATATCTTCTACTCTATTATAAACAAAAAATACCTGGCCTTTTCTGTTAAGCTCTCTCAATATAGCATCTCTTATAAGCTGATCATTATACTCAACTACATAGGTCTGTATAGGATATCTTTCCTCAGGTGGAGTCTCTATAACACTTATATCCCTAACCCCTGTCAATGACATATGAAGGGTTCTTGGTATAGGGGTAGCGCTTAAGGTTACAACATCTATATTCTTTTTTAAGTTTTTAATTTTCTCTTTTTGCGCAACTCCAAATCGCTGCTCTTCATCTACTATCAAAAGGCCTAAATCTTTAAATTGAATATCTTTAGACACTAATCTATGAGTTCCTATAAGAATATCTACATTTCCTTCCTTCACAGCCCTTAATGTACTCTTTTGCTGGGTAGCAGTCCTAAATCTACTTATCATATCAATTCTTACAGGGAAATCTGAGAATCTTTTTACCATATTATTATAATGCTGCTCCGCTAGTATTGTAGTTGGAACTAAAAATGCCACTTGTTTTCCATCCATCACAGCTTTAAAAGCTGCCCTTAATGCTACTTCTGTCTTTCCATAACCTACATCTCCACAAATAAGTCTATCCATAGGCTTATCTGACTCCATGTCCTTTTTTATCTCCTCTAAAGATATAAGTTGGTCTGGAGTCTCTTCAAAAGGAAACTCATCTTCAAACTGTCTCTGCCAAGGACTATCCTTTGCAAACTTATGACCTTTCAATGCAGCTCTAGTAGCATATAGTTTTACTAAATCCTCTGCTATCTCATTAATGGATTTTTTTACTTTGGCTTTAGCTTTTACCCACTCCGAGCCACCAAGTTTATTTACCTTTGGAGCTTTGCCCTCACTACCTATATATTTTTGAACTAAATCAAGTTGATCTACAGGAACATAAAGTTGATCTCCCTTATCATAGCTTATCTCTAAATAGTCCCTTTTATTACCTTGTACCTCTATTTGCTTTATGCCCTTATATATTCCTATACCATGACTAGAGTGCACTACATAGTCTCCTGGCTTCAATTCTGCAAAGCTTTTTATTTTTGAAACTCCCTTTTTAGAGTTTTGTCTTTTTGCAGTCTTTCTTTTAGCCTCTCCAAAAACTTCTTTGTCAGATATTACGCATAACTTCAGCTCTGGATATTCATATCCTTTTAAAAGGTTACCAAAGGTAACAATAACCTCTCCATATTCTATATAAGAAACTGTATCCTTATATGTAGCCTCTATACCTCTATCTCTTAATGTATCTACTAATCGTTCTCCTCTAGGTCTTGTACCAGAAAGTATAAGAGTTTTGTACCCTTTTTGCTTTTTGTCCTTAATATCCTCGATTAATAAATCTAGCTGTCCATGATAATTGTGAAGAGTTATTTCCGAAAAATTCACCAAAGATCTTGGCTTTAAAATATCAGTGCTTTTAGCTATTCCCTCCATGGTGAATATACTCTTTAATTCCAAGTTTTCTATAAGGTTATCCTTTGGAGTCAATAAATTTCCTTGCCCTGGAAGAATATCTCCTCTTTGAAGGAATGCACTGTAGCTATACTGAAATTCAGTGTATATACTTTCTAGTTTACCCTTACTTCTTTGGATATCATCAATAAGTATGTAGCCATTGCCTATATATTCAAAAAAATCTGAGGTTTTCTCATAAAAATATGGTATATAACTTTCTATTGTCTCAAAGGACCAATTTTCTTTTAGGGTTTCTAGATTTAACTTTATTATTGAAGATATCTTGCTTATTATTTCTTTATTGCCTCTATTCTTTTCCGAATCTATGAACTTTTTAAAGTCTTCTTCTATAGCTTGGTAACCTCGGTCTATATCCCCCTTTTTCAAAATTACTTCCTTGGCTGGAAATATTTCAATAGAATTTACCTTGTCAATACTTCTTTGTGATTCTACATTGAAGGTTCTTATAGAATCTATTTCATCATCAAAAAGCTCTATTCTATATGGATAGAGCGATGTTGGAGGAAAAATATCCAGTATGCCACCACGCAATGCAAATTGACCTTTGCCATCTACCATATCAACTCTCTCATATCCACACTGAATAAGGTCTTCACCTATTTTTTTAAGATCCATTTTTGTTTCCATGGTTATGGTAATATTATATTCTTGAAAAAGCTTTTTAGGAGTATAGCATGGACTTAAAACATCTATTGAAGATACTATTATCTTCTTACCTGATGAAATGATTTCTTTTAAAACCTTTAATCTTTCCCATCTTAGATCTCCTGATATAGCATCTATATTGTAAAAAACCACCTCTCTAGCTGGGAAATAATACACTTCATTAATATAGAAACTCAAATCTTCATATATATTTTTAGCCTCCATATCACTATGGGTAAATATAAATAAAGGCTTGTCTAAACTATCATATATGCCGTTTATTATATATGATCTGGCTGACTCGGACACCCCATATATACCCATAGGAAATTTATTATTACCTATATCTCTTAATATTTCTTCATACTTACTGCTGCTTTTTAAAGGCTCCATAAGTCCCTTAAGTCTCATTTTATACACCGCCTTAATTTGCTTAACATGGTTTTGTTCCTATTAAACCTGAATTCACCCTTATTCTTCTTTAATGGCATTGAATCCATTGAATTTATTCATGGCACTATTTACTCCCTCAGTTAATATACATATAACTGTATTAGCTGCCATGTCTAAAGTCTCATCTACAACTTTCCTTTCCTCATTTGAAAACCTCCCAAGAACATGGGACACCAAACTATCTTTAGGTCCCCCAACCCCTACTTTTACCCTGGGAAAACTGTCTGTACCAATGGATGATATTATGCTTTTTATGCCGTTATGCCCTCCTGCACTTCCTTGAGCCCTGACCCTTAGTCTTCCTATATGTAAACTAACATCATCATAAGCCACTATGATGTTTTCTGGAGAAATCTTATAAAAATCAACAATCTCCCTAATACTTTCTCCACTTAAATTCATATAGGTAGTAGGTTTAAGAAGAATTACTTTTTCATTATTTATTCTTCCTTCTCCATATATACCTTTAAATTTTTTCCTATTTAGTTCAATATTATACTTACTTGAAATAATATCTATAACATCAAAGCCAATATTGTGCCTTGTAGCCTTATATTCTTGTCCTGGATTTCCTAATCCCACTATTAAATACATGATGTTCCCTCCGAAATCTCTATGTTTTACTTTTTTCAGTATACCACCTGATTATGCAAAATCTCAATAATATTATTATAATTTCCTAAATAATAAAAATAACCCCTCTAATAAAATTAGCGGGGTGCATATACCTTTAATAACCTTATTCTCTATATGGAACTAACTTTAGTTCTATTTTAAGCTTTACTTTATTTCTTTTCTGTTAATCTCACATTAACATAAATGGCTTCACCACTTCTCCATACCTTCATGGTTACTTCATCACCTATATTGTAGGTATTTAGCATTTCTACTAAATCGGAATATTGTTTAATTTTCTTACCATCAATTTCCACTATAATGTCTGTAGGCTTTATTCCTGCATTATAAAGAGACTGCCCCGGAACCACCTCTTGCACATATATCCCTTCTATTCCTTTGCTTTCCGGCTTTATGCTTCCACCCTTAAATCCTAGATTAGGCTTTTCCTTATCCCCATTGCTCTTACTGCTATTTACCAAGGTAACAGCCTCTTTTATATCTATAGCCACTCCTATATTGTCTTTAGGATTTCCTTGAGATAGCCCTATATTTATAATTCCAATTATGGCTCCATCATTGTTGCATAATATACCACCATTATTGTATTGATTTACTTTAGCATCTGTTTTAAATACCCTGTGACTACTACCTTCTTCTTTAATAGCTACATTATTACAACTGCTTACTATTCCTTGTGTAGCAAAGGGGAACCCTTCCTCTCCTAAGGGATTACCTAGAGCTACCACTGCATCCCCTACCCTTACCTTGGATGTATCAGCAATTTTTGCAGCGGGCAAGCCTTTTGTGTCTACCTTTATTACTGCCAAATCTATATTCTTATTAGCATTTACTATGTCACCCTTTAAAGGTTTTGAACCCTTCGATGGTAATTTCACATATATATTTTTTGCGCCAGCTACATTGCTATAGGTTGTAACTATATATCCATCTTTATCAATTATAACTCCTGATGTTACTCCACCATCAGCGTTATTAGAAAAATCATCAGTTATTGTATTTATTCCTACTACGTATGAAGCCACATCTTCCACAACACCATTGCTAGCTGGTATTTTTCTGTCACTATCAAAGATAGGCTGTTTAAAGGACTCTCCATTAAAATCCGGAATAAGACTATTAGTAGACAACTTTACATTAAGTTTATTTTCAATTATATAGGTTGCCCCAAGAGCTCCTGATAAGAATGCAATAATAATAAAGAAACATAACTTAATAGTTTTATGAATCTGTTTTCCTATACCATGTCTCTTAAAATTGATTTCTCCAGAATCATCACAACTCTGAGAATGATTTTTTTCTCTATTCATAAAGCACCCCCTATCAAGTGAAACTTAGTTTTATATGAAGTTTGAACTCCATCACAATATTAGTTGAACTTATCTAGGGTCGTAGCTGCAGTTAACTCCATCATAACTACATTAGGGTGCTACAGCAGGCAGACTAAGATAAAGTACCAACTATATTATATTGCCTCAATTTAAACTTCCTATGAACAATATATTATAAAACATAAAATTTTTTAAAAATCTTTAAGTAATATATGAGCTATTGCTCTAGTTTTGCCTATATTATCTATACCCTTGTGAGAGTAAATGTAAAAATTACCCCTTCTTCTTTATCTTTCTCCTTATTTTCAACCCAAATATCCTCTCCCAATTGGGTAAGGATATTTCTAACTATCGGTAGTCCAAGTCCTGTACTAATTTTAGATGTTCTAGATTTATCTGCTTTATAAAATCTGTCCCATATATGCTGTATATCTTCTTCACTTATTGTTGGCCCATCATTATATACTGACACATGGACTTTTTCACCTTTAATCTTTATTGTAATTTTTATTTTCCCATTTTCACTTACATATTTTAATGCATTATCTAAAAGGTTGGTAACAATTTGTATCATCCTATCCCTATCACCTGCAACATATATATGATCCTCTGGAAATACTACATCAACCTTTAACTTCTTCATATTTATTCTTTGTTCAAATTTTATAACACAAATTTTCACTATTTCTACTATATCTAGCTCAGATATCCGCAAGGAAAATTTCCCTGATTCCATAGCAGCCAAGTCTAATAAATCATTAACTAATCTAGTAAGCCTTTGGATTTCCTCATAAGCTATGTTTAAATAATAATTTTCCTTATCTTTTGGTATTACTCCATCTAATATACCTCCAATGAATCCCTTTATAGAGGTTATAGGAGATCTTAATTCATGTGAAACATTTGACATAAAGTCTCTTCTATTCTTCTCAACCTGTTCTAAAGAGTCTGCCATAACATTAAAAGATTTTGCTAGTTCTCCTATCTCGTCATTGGAATCTATATAAACTCTTCTTTCCACCTCACCCTTAGCAATTTTTTTTGCCACTCCATTTATCTTAGCCAAAGGATTTATAAGCATTCTCTGAGAAAAGTAATATATTATTATACTTGAAATTATCACCGCTAATATAGCGCAAATCCATATGATAGAGTATACTCTGGTAAGTGGCGCCTTTATCTGCTCTAATGGAGTAACCATAACTATTACCCCTCTAAAATTTTGGCTTTCCTTAACAAAGATTGGCTTCATATATATATGGCATTGCCCATTAAAGGGCTCTCCCATTTTTCCTTTTTTCTCTATGGCATTTCCAAATCTAAGTTCATCCATTTCCTTTATGTTCAAATTGCTAAAAAGAAGATTTTTGTAATTCTCGGAAGAAACCGCATATACATAGCCCATACCATCTGTTAATAATATGTCCGCACCTAGGGTACTACTTGAGAACTCTAAATCTTCTTGTAATTTATTAGCTGAAGATACTTGTTTCTCATCTATAGCTCTTAAAGCAGAGGTTGCAATGCTCTTTCCCTGCTTATCTAGTAAGGACTTTCTCTCATTGAAATAATATCCTTCAAACCATATAGATAAAAAGCTAGCCATGATTATGAAGCTTACTGCTATTATAGTAGTAAAGGTCATTATCATTTTAGAAACTAGGGTATTTTTTGCCAACATCTTACTTCACCTCAAATTTATACCCAACACCCCAAACAGTTTCTAGTTGCCAATTGGATCCTCCGCTTAGCTTTTCTCTTAGTCTTTTCACGTGAACATCCACGGTTCTTGAATCTCCTGGATAATCATATCCCCATACTTCGCACAGAAGCTGTTCTCTTGTAAAAACTCTGTTTTTATTACTTGCTAAGTAATGCAACAATTCAAATTCTTTTGGTGGCATTTTTATCTCTTTTCCTTTGTAAGTAACTGTATATGAATTCACATCTATAGTCAATTCTTGGAAATTTAATGTCTCTTTTCCTCCACCTTCTACATTATATCTTCTCATTACAGCTTTAACTCTAGCTAACATCTCTTTTGGTTCAAAGGGTTTTACCATATAGTCATCAGCCCCTAGTTCTAACCCTAAAACCTTATCAAAAGTATCTCCCTTGGCTGTTATCATTATTACTGGAGTTTCTCCGTCTCTTCTTATCCACTTTAAAACATCAATACCATCAACATGAGGCAACATTATATCTAACAATACTAGATCTGGTTTATATTCTAAAAACACTTCCTGAGCTTCTTTTCCATCATGGCATAATTTAGTATCATACCCTGAGCTCTCAAGGTACATCTTCATTACTTCACATATATTTTCATCGTCATCAACTACTAATATCTTACCTATAGTTCCTTCCATTTATATCCACTCCTTATTTGTACTATATATTTAATTTATCATAAATAGTTTAAAATATAATAACTTTTTTGAAAATGTTACAAATATTTTACCTAAATGTCTTATATATTAAAGCACTACCAATAGTATTATCTGAAATAACATTGATAGTGCCTTAGGTTTACAGATGAAAACTATAACCTTAGCTTTTACTCAAAAAGCTTGCTTATAGATACATCATCATATATTCTCTTTATAGCTTCTGCAAAAATTGGTGCTACAGACAGAGACTTAAATTTACCTAAGTCTCCTCTTTTAGGTAGTTTAATAGTATCTAGCATTATTAGTTTCTTTATAGAACTACTATTTATTCTGTCTATAGCTGGTCCTGATAACACTCCATGAGTGCAACATGCAAATACCTCCTTTGCCCCTAAATCCATTAGCGCATTAGCAGCATTAGCTATGGTACCTGCTGTATCAATCATATCATCTATAAGTATACAGGTCTTATTATTCACATCACCTATTATATTCATTATTTCTGACACGTTCGCTTTTGGCCTTCTCTTGTCAATAATAGCTATAGGAGCATGCAATCTATCTGCAAATTTTCTTGCTCTAGTGACACTTCCTAAGTCAGGAGACACCACAACTACATCTTCTCTTTCACCAAATCCTTTTTCCACAAAATGTTTAGCTAATATCGGTGCCCCCATTAAGTGATCTACAGGTATATTAAAATATCCTTGAATTTGTGAAGCATGTAAATCCATCGTTAAAACTCTATCGGCTCCTGCTGTAGTAAGCAAATCAGCTACCAATTTAGCAGTTATAGGATCCCTGGACTTAGCCTTTCTGTCCTGCCTAGCATATCCGTAATATGGTATAACCGCTGTTATTCTTCCTGCTGATGCTCTTTTAAAGGCATCTATCATTATAAGAAGTTCCATTAAATTATTATTTACTGGACAATTAGTAGATTGTACTACAAATACATCTGCCCCTCTTACAGTTTCATTTATGTCTACACAGATTTCCCCATCACTAAATGTGCCCACCTTAGAGTCTCCAACTTGAACCCCTAAAATATTTGCAATGTTCTCCGCTAATTCTGGGTGTGAGTTTCCTGCAAATATTTTAATGTTTTTACCATGAGTTATCATTTTTAGTCCTCCTGTATCACTATTATTTATCTTTTCTTAGTCCTTTTTTATCTACCCATCCTTCTATGTTTACCTGCTTTGCCCTTGCTATGGCTAAACTAGCCTCTGGTACTTCCTTTGTTATAGTAGATCCTGCTGCTGTGTAAGCATTGGCCTTCACTTCCACTGGAGAAACTAAATTAGTGTTGCATCCAATAAAAGCATTATTACCTATGATAGTTTTATGTTTTTTCTTTCCATCATAGTTTACAACTACAGTTCCACATCCAAAATTACATCCAGTTCCTACTTCTGCATCTCCTATATATGTAAGATGTGATACCTTGGTATTATCTCCTATAGAAGACTTCTTTATTTCAACAAAGTCTCCTATTTTAACATGACTACCTATAGTACTATCTGGTCTTATATAAGCAAAAGGTCCTACCGTAGTTTCTTCTCCTACTTTGCTATCTAATATAACAGAGCTTTCTATGGTAGCTCCTCTTTCTATAGTACTATCCTTTATTCTGCAGTTTTGATATATTATAGCTCCTGCCTTTATTACTGTCTTTCCTTCTATTATATTATTAGGATATATGATTGTATCTTGCTCTATAGTGGCTTCATCACTTATATAAGTTGAGTTAGGGTCTATTAATGTTACTCCATTATCCATATGTTCTTTATTAATTCTGCTTCTTAAGATTCTATCTACCTCCGCTAACTGAACCTTTGAATTTACCCCTAAAGTTTCTTCAAAGTCTACTACCATAGCTCCCACTTTTTCATTTTTTTCTTTTAGTATTCCTATAACATCTGTTAAATAATACTCTCCTTGAGCATTATCATTTTTTATTTCATCTAAGGATCCTAAAAGGCTTTCTATATCAAAGGTATATATAGCCGAATTTACTTCTTTTATGTTCAGCTGGTCTTCATTGCAATCTTTATGTTCAACTATCTTTTCCACTTGTCCATTGACTCTCACTATTCTTCCATAGCCTGTAGGATCCTCTACCACCGAGGTTAAAATAGTAGCCTTGTTCCCCTCTTTTTCATGAATATCCATAAGCTTTTTAACAGTAGTTTCCCTAATAAGTGGAGCATCCCCTGCAAAGATAGCTACTATTCCTTTTTTGCCTTTTAAGAAATCTTTAGCACACATTATTGCATGACCTGTACCTAATTGTTTTTCTTGATAAGAATAACTTACATTTCTATTTTCTGTTCCAGTCTTCACTTTTTCCGCTGATTTCCCTATAACTACATTAACTTCTTCTATACTAGCTTTTCTCATAGTATCTATTACATGATTTACCATTTCTTTACCACAAACTTTATGTAGTACCTTAGGAGTAGAGGATTTCATTCTTTTGCCTTCCCCTGCTGCCAATATAATAGCATATTGATACATAATTACACCTCTCTATGTACTTATTTTTTTATCAAGTTCAACTGAACATTAGTTGACCCTACTAGGTTCTATCTGATATTATCTCTAGCCTAAATAGAATAAAGTACTACAGCTGTAGACATCAGATAAAGAATCGTCGAATAAATTTCCTTGTTATATTATATTTTATATATGATTTGTTTTCAACCTTATTAGCTATTCCTATTATTCTCTATTAATATTTTTAATGCTGAAAGCAAAAAAAAATAAAAAGGAGCTTCTACTCCTTTTTATTCTTATTCTTCTACTTTATCCGCAGTTTCACTATCCTCATTCTTTACTTTTTCATACTCGCCTAAAATTGCTTCTTGAATCTTTTCTCTAGTCTGAGTATTGATTGGGTGTGCTATGTCCTTAAACTCTCCATCTGGAGTTTTTCTGCTAGGCATAGCTATAAATAAACCATTTTGCCCTTCTATAACCTTGATATCATGAACAACGAACTCGTTATCAAAGGTTACTGAAACAATAGCCTTCATCTTTCCTTCTGAAGCTATCTTTCTTATCCTTACGTCTGTAATTTGCATTATAAATCCACCTCCAAGATGCTTTATAACATATATACTTCTATATTTATTGAATTTTTCCTCTTTTTTTTAATAAATTTTTTGAAAATTTATTTTTCAAAGAATTTAGAAGGTTGTAATATAGCTTTACCTTGGTCATCTATGCCTTCAAAATCCACTACTGACACATAGCCATCAACTAACTTTTTATTAGCTTCTATATTATCTATCAAAACAGCCATACCTAAAAGTTCGCTATCAAACTCTTTGAGTAATTCCTCTATTCCTAGTGCAGTTCCTCCAGATTTCATAAAATCATCTACATATATGCATTTACTTTCTTTTCTTAATGATTTTTTCGAAAGTGACATATTTTGTATTCTTCCTGTAGAACCTGAAACATAGTTTATGGTTACAGTGGGTCCCTCTGTAACTTTATTATCTCTCCTTACTATAACCAATTGGACACCTAAGTTTCTAGCTACCTCATAGGCTAAAGGTATTCCCTTGGTTTCAACAGTAACCACGTAATCAACTATCATATCTTTAAAAAATGTAGAAAGTATTAATCCAGCCTTCCTTATAATCTCTGGATTGTACATAAGATCTGTCATGTATATAAAATTCCCAGCAACTATTCTATCCTTCTCTTGTAGTCTGTTACATAATTCTTCTGAAAAGTTAATCTTATCCTCATGACCTATATCCCCTATAAACTTTATTCCCCCAGAAGCTCCTGCTATGGTCTTAACTTGACCTAGAGATAATTTTTCTAGTACATCCCTCACTATAACTATGTCTTCACTTATAGTAGACTTAGCTGCATTTAGCTTCTCTGAAAATAAATTTAAGCTTATTATTTTGTTAGGATTTTCTGTAAGAATTTTCGTTATAGCTGCTACTCTTCCATTTCTCGCAAACTTATTCATGAATATCACCTTCTATTATTTATTAATTACCGAACTATTTCTCAATTTATTTTAATTATTGTTCACTAACATTTTATTCTATAGAAAAAAATATATCAAGAAAATAAATATTTTCTCATTTTGTACGATAATAGATATAATGTATAAAATTACTATACTCATTTAAATTAACTTCAGATAAAAAGATTTATTAATCTAAAAATATTAAATATCAATCTATAATATTGAAAGGAAACTATTATGAAAAGTTTTAAAAAGGTTAATNNAAAAGATGTTTATGTAAACAATGTAAAAATACTTACTGAAAACACGAAGTTATCTATCCGAGCAATCCAAAAACTTAAGTCTCTTTATACAGAGCCCTATGTCTATGTATATGAATCTTTAGATCCTATACAGTTTGAGGCTAATAAAGCCAAGAGCTCTATAGCCTATAAGCAAACTGAAGAAAACTTAAAAAAGTTTTCTGACGGTGCCAAGGTTATTTTTAATAAAGTAGATACCGCATCAAAAATAGAAGTTAATGAAATAAGAGAGATTACAGATAATATATTTATTGAGCTCAGCAATGTTGGTGTAGTAATTAAAAATTTAATAGACGGGGGAAATAAAGACGATTATCTTTTTAGGCACTCAGTAAATGTGTCCGTACTTTGTGCTATGATAGCTAAATGGCTTAAACTTGATAAAAGAGATGCTGTTATTTTGACCTACGGCGGTTTTCTTCACGATATAGGGAAAATAAAAATAAACCAAGATGTGCTAAATAAATCTTCTACTTTAAATAATAAAGAGTTTAAAGAGATTAAACAGCATCCTATTAGAGGCTATGAAATTGTTAAATTAATTCCATATCTTGATCAAAGAGTTGAACTTTCTACTCTTCTCCACCATGAAAGAATAGATGGCAGTGGATATCCTTTTAATTTTAAAGGAGAAAAAATTCCTACATTTGCAAAAATAGTATCCATAGCTGATACCTTTGATGCTATAACTTCCAACAGATGCTATAAGGCTAAGCAATGTCCTCTAAAAGCCTTAGAAATTCTAAAAGAGGAATCCTTTAATAAATTAGATCCCAGTCTTTGTGATATCTTTATTAAGAATATGGTGACTTATTACACTGGTGAATATGTGTCTTTAAGCGATGGCAGTAACGGAAAAATTGTAAAGTTAGATCCATATGATATAACCCATCCATTGATTGCTAGAGAAAATGATTTTGTTGATCTTAGAATAAATAGGGACCTCACTGTTACTGATATTTTATAAAATTTATTATCCTTATGTGTTTTTTTATTGTAATTGTGTATATAATTATTTAGAAGAAGTATTTTACCATAAGGAGTGATGACTTTGCCTTTTGATTTTATAAAGGACAAGAATAAAAAAGTTCATTTTATTGGAATAGGTGGAATAAGCATGAGTGGCCTTGCTGCTATTCTACTTAAAAATGGGTATAAAGTTTCTGGTTCTGATATGAAGGAATCAGAGATCACCAATAGATTGAAAAATAAGGGTGCCGAGATATTTTTAGGTCATAGCGCTAAAAATATTTATGATGTGAATTTAGTAGTATACACGGCAGCAGTTGCCAATGATAATCCTGAATTAGTCTTTGCCAAAGAAAATAAAATTCCTCTTATGGACAGAGCAGAGTTTTTAGGCCTTGTTATGCAGGGGCATAAATATAATGTAGCTATATCCGGAACTCATGGCAAAACCACTAGCACTTCTATGCTATCTCATATAGTTCTTAGTGCTAACTTAGATCCCACTATATTAGTGGGGGCAGATTTAGATGTAATAGATGGAAATTTTCGCACCGGTGAAAGTGAATATTTTATAACAGAGGCTTGTGAATATAAAGCATCATTTTTAAAATTCTTTCCTTATATAGGAGTAATATTAAATATAGATGCTGATCACCTTGACTATTATAGAGATATTGACCATATTGAGGCTACTTTCAAAGAATTCGTCTCTCTAATCCCAGAGGATGGATATGCCATAGGAAATGGGGATGACTTTAGAGTTGCTAGAGTTCTTAGGGAAGTTCAGTGCAACACCTTGACTTTTGGTTTAGAAAATGGAGATATTATTGCTAAGAATATTCTTTTCAATGGCAGAGGTTCTTCCTTTGATGTGCTTTACAATGGAGAAGAATTTGCAACCATTCACCTCCAAGTTCCAGGAAATCATAATATATTAAATGCATTAAGTACAATAGCCACTGCAATAATTTTACACATTGAAAAGAAACATATAGTAGAAGGATTAGAAAACTTTAAAGGAGCCCATAAAAGGTTCGAATTTAAAGGTGTAAAAAATGAAGTTACTGTAATAGATGATTACGCTCATCATCCTACAGAGATAAAGGCTACCTTAAAGGCATCTAAGGAATATCCACATAATAATATCTTCTGCATATTTCAACCCCATACTTATTCAAGGACCTTAGCATTACTAAATGATTTTGCTGAATCCTTTGATGAGGTGGATGAATTGATTTTAATGGACATATATGCGGCTAGAGAACAGGACAATGGAGAAATAAATTCCACTATGTTAGGAGATAAAATAAGGCAGCGTGGAGTTAAGTGTATAAATGTCCATAGCCATGAGGAAGCTCTATCTTATGTAAAGAATAAGGTTTTCAAAAATGACTTGCTTTTAACTGTAGGAGCAGGAGATGTGGTTAAGGTTGGTGAAATGTTCCTAAACCAATAATATTTTCTGTTATAGTACAGAAATGTTATAATTTTCTTAATATTTTATTGACATTATTCTAATAGGGTTATATTCTATTAGTGTAGTAATTTTAAAAAAGGAGGTAGGATCATGTTAATTAATAATATTTATAGTTCTTTTAAATTAAATAATAATGTATTTAACCCTATCTCTATAGGTATTTATCTTTAAATATTAAAGAAATAAGCTTCTAGAGGTCATGGGTTCCATTCCATGACCTTTTATATTTGTAAAGTCATGGGATTCCATGACTTTTATTTTTTCTAAAAAGGGGGTAATGATATTGAAGCGAATTTTTAAATATGTTTTAAAGTACAAGTTATTACTTATAATTCCATCTATAGCTATGCTATTAAATATAGCATTAGATATGTTTAATCCATACCTAACCAAAGAAATAGTAGATAAAGTTTTAATAGGAGGCAATAATTCCTTATTAACTCCTATTCTCTTAGGACTACTTGGGGTCACTTTAGGCAGAGCTATATTTGGATATATAAAAGAATATATCTTTGATTACTTATCTACTAAAGTAAATACGGATATAAAGTTTGACTTATTTAACCACATACAAAGCTTACCATTTAACTATTTTGACAATATGAATACTGGAGAGCTTATGTCTAGAATAGGAGAGGATGTAGACACCGTATGGAGGACTATCTCCTTTGGTCTTAGAATGTTTATTGAAAATATAATTTATTTTATTCTAGGCTCCTTTGCATTGTTCTATTTAAACTGGAAACTTGCATTAGCTTGTGTAATAGTAATGCTTCCTATATCCTATATAGCTGTAAAGTTTGAGAAAAAAATCATGGCTGTATATGATAAAATAAGTGATCAAAATGCTGAAATGAATACAACAGCTCAAGAAAATATAGCTGGAGTAAGATTGGTAAAGGCATTTACCAGGGAAAAACATGAAATAAACAAATTTTTGAATATGAATAAAGTTTATTACAAGTTAAATATGGATCAAGCAAAGATCACAGGAAATCACCTTCCTGCTACGGAATTTTTAACTAACTTATCTTTAGTTGTTATGATTACCTTAGGTGGCTACCTAGTTATGGGTGGGGATGTATCTATTGGTACTCTTGTAGCCTTCAACGGGTATATAGGAAATTTAATTTGGCCTATGAGGCAATTAGGTTGGTTATCTAATATGTTGGCGGAAAATAGCGCTTCCTCAAAGAAGATCTTTAAGATTCTGGACAATAAACCAGATATTTCATCACCTGACAATGGCTACACCTGTGAAAAGGTTCGAGGTGATATTGAATTTAAAGATGTATCCTTTAAATATGGTGAAGAATTAGTTCTACAAGATGTCAATGTAAAAATAAGTTCCGGTTCTACAGTCGCTATAATGGGAACTACCGGATCTGGTAAATCATCCTTAATAAACTTAATTGGAAGATATTATGACGTTTGTAAAGGTGAAGTTTTAGTGGACAACGTAAATGTTAAAAGTTTCAATTTAGATACTCTAAGAGATTCTATGGCTGTAGTGCCCCAAGATACTTTTTTATTTTCTGATACCATTGAAAATAATATAAGGTTTGGAAAAGAAGATGCCTCTTTAGAGGAAATTGAAGATGCCTGCAGTTTATCCTGTGCTAAAGAATTCATAGATGAATTAGAAGACGGTTATGATACTATAATCGGTGAAAGGGGTATTGGTTTATCTGGTGGTCAAAAACAAAGACTTTCTATAGCTAGAGCATTGATAAAAGATTCTTCTATTTTAATCTTAGATGACTCTACTTCTGCCCTAGATATGGAAACTGAGTTTCAACTATTGAAAAATCTTAACAGTAAAAAATCTCATGCTACTACCTTTATAATAGCTCACAGAATTTCTGCTGTTAAAAATGCAGACTTAATATTATTCATGGATAATGGTACTGTTGTAGAGCAAGGCACCCATGAAGAACTTCTAAAATTAAAAGGTAAATACTACGAAATATACTGCGAACAATTTAAAGACTTTATTGAAGCTGAAGAAAAGGAGGTGGGCTAATGTCCAGAAATGCTACCAATCAAGATGAAAAAATTCAGTTTCACTCTAAAACCTATATACTAAAAAAACTAGGAGCCTATTTAAAGCCATTTAAATCTAAGGTTTTTATAGTTGTCCTACTTATGATATTTGTTATGGCTTGTTCACTATTGAACCCTTATCTTCTAAAAGTAGCCCTAGATGATTATGTTTTGAATTATAACGTAAAAGGTTTATTTATTATAGCTTTAGCCCTTATAGGACTAAATTTAGTATCTTTATTTGCCGCTAGACTTAGAATAATTATGATGTCTAAAATAACCAACAATATTTTAGTAACAATCCGTAATGACCTTTATACCCATATACAAAAGCTATCTTTCTCCTTCTTTGACAACAGGCCTGTAGGTAAAATTCTAGCTCGTGTCATGGGAGATGTTAATGCTCTTCGTGAATTATTTGCAACAAGCATTACAAGCTTTATCCCAGAACTACTAAGTCTAGTTTTAGTAACTATAGTTATGTTCTCATTAAACTTTAAATTAGCTATAGCTGCTATTATATTACTTCCTATCTTAGGTATTAGCATGTTTGCAATAGAAGCTTTCTCCACAAAACGTTGGGGAGTTTACAGGCAAAAACGTTCAAACTTAAATGCCTATACCCATGAAGATTTTTCAGGAATAAAGGTTGTTCAGGGCTTTGCCAGTGAGAAAAAAACTTCTAAGAACTTTTATAATATGGTTAAAGATATGATGGATGCCTTCAATAACTCTGTAAGACTCAATGATTTATTTTGGCCTTTAGTAGAGTTATCCTGGGGTGTTGGAACTATAATTGTTTATTGGTTAGGAGCAAAATTAATTGGCGCTTCAGATATTTCCATAGGAACCCTTATAGCTTTCTCCATGTATATAACTATGTTCTGGAGACCTATAATGAATATTTCTAACTTTTATAACACTCTTATAACAAATTTTGCAGCAGCAGAAAGAATATTTGAGATAATGAGCATAGAGCCTGATATAGTATCTCTAGACAATGCCAAAGAAATGCCTAAAATAAAGGGTTCTGTAGAATTTAAAGATGTTGTGTTCTCCTATGATGAAGACGCAGATGTACTAAAGAATGTAAGCTTCAAAGTTAATGCTGGAGATAGCATAGCTTTAGTTGGTGCTACTGGAGCAGGCAAAACCACCATAATAAACCTGATAAGCCGTTTTTATGATGTTAATAGCGGTGAAGTTTTAATCGATGGAATAAATGTAGCTGATGTTACCCTAGATTCTTTAAGAAGTCAGATGGGCATAATGCTTCAAGATACATTTCTTTTCTCTGCCTCTATTAAAGAAAACATTCGTTATGGCAGATTAGATGCCACAGATGAAGAGGTTATAGCTGCAGCTAGAGCTGTTAATGCCCATGATTTCATAATGAAATTAGACAAGGGATATGACACAGAGGTGAATGAGAGAGGATCTAGATTATCTGTTGGGCAAAGACAATTGATTTCTTTTGCCAGAGCTCTTTTAGCTAATCCACGAATATTAATATTGGATGAGGCTACATCTAATATAGATACCTATACAGAAATCCTTGTACAGCAAGGAATAAATAAGCTATTGAAGGGAAGAACTTCCTTTGTTATAGCACATAGGTTGTCTACTATAAGAGATTGTAGTAAAATCATGGTAATAGATGATGGTCAAATCGTTGAAAGTGGAACTCATGATGAACTTTTAAAATTAAAGAGATATTATTATAATCTCTACATGGCTCAATATAGATTTCTTAAAGAAGGAGCTTAGAATTTTTCAAGTGGTTAGCATGGTTTTCCCAGCTAATCACTTATTTTTATTTTAGGTTTAACTACTTACACTCCAATTGAAACTAAGTTTCACTTCATATTTATTCATAGGGGGATTTTTATGAAAACAGGATTTCAAGATTTGAGTACTTACACTTTAGAAGAGAAAGAAGATTTAATTCTTAATAGATATAAAGGTAAACTAGGTTTTGTTGGCAAACAACATGCTATAGTGAAAAGAATTATCACATTAAATAACAACTCTAAACCTAATCCTGAAAAACTTGGAGTTATCGAAGGAATTTGGGCACTGAACTTAGCTCTAAAGTTTAATATTAAGATCAAATATCTTGTAATATGCATTGAATACATACACTCTAGAGAAGTTCAAAACCTAATTCATAACTATATAGATATTTCTGAAAAAACCTTTGTAGTATCTAAAAAAGTTTTTGATACCTTAGCTGAGGGAGGAAATTCTCACGGGGTTTTAGCAGTGTTCTATATGCCTCTTAGATCTTTTAATGACATCAAGGTAAAAAATAATGGAATTGTGGTTATATTGGATGGTCTAGAAATTCCAGGTAACATCGGAACCATACTGCGTTCTGCAGATGCTACCAATGTAGATGCTATAATCATAAATAATAGGAAAACTAGATTAAATCATCCTAAACTTATACGTAGCAGCATGGGGGCATGTTTTAGTATTCCCATAATTGAAAGCGATTACGAAGAAACTAAAGCTTGGCTTAAAGATAATAATTTTAGTGTAGTCCTTACAGAAACAGATGCCACCTCTAACTATTATGATTTAAACTACAAAAACAGAGTGGCTATAATCATGGGCAGCGAAAAATATGGAGTCTGCGAAGAATGGTATAAGGTTCCCCATGTTGGAGTTTCCATACCTATGTTAGGTCATTGCGATTCCTTAAATGTTGGAATAGCCGCTACCATCATAATGTATGAAGCAGCTCTTAAAAACAATGGTTCTTTGAGAAGGTAAATATAATGGTTATAAATACATATTCCTTGTAATATTATATATTATAAAAATAATTATATTAGGAGATTTATATGAGTTATACTACCAATAGACAACCCCAAGGTATGCTGGAAGCCCCAGAGGTTTTTCTTCGCGAAGGCATGATTGCTGAATTAGTAGCAATCAATGATTATAGTCACTTTATAAATGCTACGGACAATAAGGAAGTAAAGGAAATCTTCTATCACATTATGGAAGAAGAAAAGGAACATTACGGTAAATTTTTAACTGCTCTTAATGACATCGATAAAGAAGAAGCTCTCATAGCAAAACGAGTAAAAGAGGAATTGAAGTTTTCTCCTAAAGAAAAACTTAAAGAAGAGTTTCATGGCAAGACTGCTAAAAATAATATTCTTGTTGATATAAGAGAAGCCATTAAAGGGGAACTTGAAGCTATAATACTATATCAAAGTTTTATAGCTGACTTAGATGATGAAAAATTAATTTCTGTTATAAAAGATATTATTATAGATGAAAAAGAACATGTAGAAGAATTGACTACAGTACTAACAATGCTAGATAGAGATGGATACGGTCCATTAAAATAGACATCTGCCTAAAAGGCAGACGTCTATTTTAATTGGTTAGCTTTGAAAATATCTATATAATACCTTGACAAATTCTGGTATAGTTTTTTCCACCGATGCATCTTTGGCTTGTGCCTCAAATTTTATTTCCTCATCTATGCAATTTAATCCATAGATTATTAGCTCTTCAGGGGTAACTTTAACCCCTGTTCTATAGTAAAATAGGTTGCTTATTATGTTTAAAGCTTCTTCATTGTCTATTAATGCAAAAGAGGAGAATAAACAAAATCCCAAATTCTCTAACATGATTATTTCTCCATATAGAAGTTCTAAGTCACTTATATTTTCAAATCCTTTAGGTTTATATTTTAAACTTATATTGAAGCTTTTTTCTTGACTTGTGGAAGGTTTAGATACAAGGTCTTTTAAATCATTATTTTCCTTATATAGATTATATATACCACTGGTCTTGGTTCCTATAGTTCTTCCAACTAAAGTTAGGTTTTCTAAGTCTCTTACCATGTCCATTAAAATCTCTTTAGTAACCTCTATTTTATTAGCCTTAGCATAAAGGTTGCACCCAAATAAAAATTCTATTGAATCTGCTCCTAGTTCAAATAACTGTCTATTTATTTCTCTAGTAAACTTCACATCTTCTATACCAAAGCATTGTTGTAATGCTGCATAAGCTTCACTTTCCGCTGGAGAGGAAAACATATCTTCATCTTTAGTACAGTGTCTATTTAAGCATCCTATTACACAAAGGGGGGAGCAAGTCCTATTTACCTTATCTTTTAGTATTGTAGTATTTCCTTTTCCACTGATTACCGGTATCTCTACATTTCTACCTTGTTTTAGCATTTTCATAAGGGTTATAGATCCATAACCTGGTAGTGCTCCTCCACATATGTCATTGTTTACTATAACTTTACCTAGTTTTTTTGCTTCTAAGGATAGTCCTTCTTTATCATAGCATTGCCCTTGAAAATACTTGTCTGTGGTAATAACAACAGCCTTTAATCCCTTTTTTCCAAAAACATCTCCAAATGCACCTCTAGAGCAGTAATATTTAGGTTCACCTTCTGGATATGTGCTAAAAAGTGTACTTAATGCAAGAAGATTTTCTCCAATAGGACCTATGCCTATTACTGCACTATCTTTTTCATAATCCCTTCTTAAAATATCTATGGTCTCTTCAGCCTTCTTATAGGCTAAATCAATTCTTTCCACCACTTTTATACCATCTTTATCTATGGCAATTATCTTTTTATTGTTTTCCTCACATTCACCCTTTATCACTAGTGCTGCTATATTTAAAGATGCTAATTTCTGTGCTATTGACCCAGATAAATTGCTTATCTGAACTCCCTTATCTCCTTGAGCTTTTGTAGCTAAGACTAATCTCCCTGTTGATGGTACTAGAGTACCTGAAAATAGGCCTGGTGCCATAACTATAGCATTGTCATAATCAAATCTTCTTGTATCTTTCTCCACATATCTTTCTACAAGATGTTTAGCTAGACCTCTCCCATAGTGATTTACTTTTTCAAAGTTATATTCTTCTTTTTTTACAAGTCCATCTTTTAAATCTATTATATAAATATATTTCACATTAATTCCCCCTTAAAAATTTATCTCATGTTTACCTGCTGTAACACTCCATCCTCTTTAGGTTGGAGATAACAGCAGCTANNAAGTTCAACTAACCTTCAGTTGGAGTCAAAACTCTACCTGAAACCAAGTTTCATTTGATAACATTGTATAATTTCTTTGCTATATTCATCTTTAGCTTCATAATAAAAATCTTTAAATAGCATATCTTCTATTATGGTTCCTTCTTTAACCACAATAATTCTTTTCCAAAATCCTTTTAAGAAATCTATTTCATGTACAATAGCAATTATTGTGATATTTCTTTCCTCATTTAATCTCTGAAATACAGAAAATATATCCTGACTACTATCAGCATCTAGCATAGCTGTACACTCATCAGCTATAATAACCCTTGGCATTGGAACTAAAGCTCTAGCTATGGCTACTTTTTGTCTTTGTCCTCCACTCAATATATCTATTTTACAGTCCATGTATTCTAATAGATCTTTATCTACCATAGCCATGGCCTCTTCTGGATTTAAAGCACTTCTTCCATTCCTTTTACATATGTTGAAAGGCTCTAGAAGAGTCTTTCTTACAGTATAATTTTTTTCTAAAGAGCTATATGGATCTTGAAATATATATTGTATATCTCCACATTGGCTAAAGGCTCTTTTCCTAGAATCTAAAAGTTCCTCGTTGCAATAATAAAGAGTGCCTTTACTGGGAGATTCTATTCCTGCTATAATCTTAGCTAAAGTAGTTTTGCCACCTCCACTTTCGCCTATGATTACTATGCTTTCCCCCTGTTGAATTTGCAAATTTATATTATTTAATATGTATTTTTCCCCTATCTTCTTATGGATTTCACATATCTTCAACATATTATCTTTATCTCCTTGCTATGATTTTGTAGGCATTATAATCCTATGACATAGATTTTTTAAAAGCTCTTCATTATGAGAAACCAATATAATAGTACATTTATTTTCTATAGTTCTTAAGAACTTAATTATAGCGTTGAGGGTTATCAAGTCCAGTGCCGATGATGGCTCATCCAAAATCAATAACCTTGGCTTTTTTATATAACTCAATAAAAGCACAATTCTTTGTTTCATGCCTCCACTAAGTTGGAATGGGTATTTATTCAGCACATCCTCCTTTAATGCTAACATTGTCATGACTTTTAATACTTCTCCTTTATCATACTCTATGTGATTTCCCTTTGTAGTTAGCTTCACTTGTTCTTCTATTGTTATTTTTGGGTTTAGGGCATCTTGGCAAAATTGTGGCATATAGCTTATACAATGGTACTTATCCTTTTGCCATTTTCTTAAATCCCTATTAAATAACAATGCCTTATCATAGTAGGTTTTTCCTGAAAATTTATAAGAAAAAAGAGAATTTAAAAGAGATGTTTTGCCACAACCACTGGTTCCCATTAATCCTATAAATTCTCCTTCATAAATCTCTATGTCTTCATAGATCATTGTTTTATTTCCATAGCTTATTTTATAATTTTTAAGTTCCAATATTTTTTCCTTCATTGTCATCACCTTTCTCAAAGGTTAAAAAGGATAAAGTTAATATGAACATTACTAAAACTAAAATAGGAGGCAACAAATACCAAGCATATACTCCATCATAAAATATTCCTTCATAATTTAATGCTGATTTTATCAGCTTTCCCCAAGTTTTAGCCAAAGGATCCCCTATTCCAAAGTAAGATAGTGTAGTCTCATAAACTGCAGCTTTATTACATTGCAATATGAACATAGTTATTATTGGAGCCTTTATATCATACCAAAGTTTTTTTAGAATATCTGTTAAACTTCCCTTCATCATAATAGTATACTTAACTTTATTTCCTTGTATTGCCTCTAAGGCTTTAGCTCTTATTACCCTATAAGCTTTCCCCCATGAAAAAAAGGTCATAGCATATATGGTATTTATCATTGAAGGCCTAGAAAATGCTGCAAAGAACAAGATGATAATTATATCTGGAACCATTATAAAAAAGTCTGATACTTTTAGAATTATCCTATCTATAATGCCTCCTTTGCATGCACCTATTAATGCTAATAATGCTCCTATTACAGTGCTTAAAGTTCCACAAATAAAAGCCATAGATATGGTTATAGTAAATCCATTTAAAACCATGGATAATATGTCATGTCCCATTTCATCTGTGCCTAAAAGGTTAGCTGAATTAGGAGCTAAAAGGGCTTCAAAGCTTATATCTTCTACACTATAAGGAGCTATAAATCTACTAAATATACCTATAAATATGAATATGCCTAATATGAAAATCCAAATTTTTTTTTCCTTCATCCTAATACCTCGACACAGATTTTTTTAATGCTACTTCAAATATATAATTTATAAAGATTCCATAAATAGCCACCATAAGCAATATTCCTTGGAGCAATGGATAATCTCTATTAGCCGCTGCCATCTTTAGTAATTGCCCCATCCCTGGATATGAGAAAACTGACTCCACAAATAAAGAACCTGTTATAGCATATATAAATTGTATATTGAGCTTCCCTAATATCTCAGGTAATATATTAGGAATTAAATATCTTTTTCTAACATCTCTAGGTGATATGTTTAGGTATTGAGCCATAACAATGTAATTCTCTTTTTTAACCTTCATCACACTGTTGTAAGCTAATATATAAATAGAAGGTATCTCTCCTAGAATTAAAGTAATCATTGGCAAAAAAGAGTGTTTTACCACATCTATAATAAATCCATTGTCTCCAAAATTCATACCTGGAGTATAAGCCCCACTAGATGGAAATAGTTTCAGTTTATAAGCAAAAACTAACTGTATCAATATGCTTATAAGAAATACTGGCAGCGCCTGAATAACTATCATAGAAGTGATCATAATATTTCCTTTACTACTTCTTATTCCCTTGGATACCGCTAAAGGTATGGCTATTAAACAAGATATCAGTATAGAACCCATGGACATAATCAATGTCCATGGTATTCTTCCTAAAATCAAATCTCCTACTGGCATTTTATAATAAAAGGAGTACCCAAAATCAAGATTCACAATATGCTTCACATAGGTTGCAAATTGGGCTCCTAAAGGTTTTTCAGGCTCATAATAATCCTTAAAGGCATTAAATGTTTCTTCTGGTAAGCTTTGATTTAATATATAAGTATCTGTTTCACTTAATTCTAATGGACTTCCTGGAATTATCCTTGGTAGTAAAAAAGTTAGTGTCAATATTACTATTATATATAATAAATATTTACCTACGGTTTTTATTGCCTTCATTATTTATTCCATTGTCCTCTTACAAATACTAATTTATTTTGTACTGTTGGTACTGCTATAGCAACTCCATCCTTTGTAAAGAACCATCCATCAAATTTCTTTTCATCATAGGCAAAGGTTATCTTTTTATAGTAAAGAGTCAAAGTTGGCAATTCCTCTGATATGATGTTTTGGAGCCTAGCAACTTTTTCTAATCTCTTAGCTTTATCTACTTCCTTTAATTGCTCATCAAAAACTTTATCGAATTCTTCATTTGACCAGTTCTTTCCTCCTTGAGTTGTAACCTCTGGAGTTGATCCCTTAGTAGAGCTAGATACAAATCTTTGTAATAAAACAGGGTCTCCTCCAAAGGAACCATGTCCATTTAATGCCATTGTGAATTTACCTTGCTTTATCATTGAATCTAAAGATTTTTGGTCTATAGTCTTTACTTCTATTTCAATTCCTATATCTTTCATATACTTCTTTAATAGTTCTGCTTCTTGAACTTTATCCTCTGCTGTTAAAAGTTCATATTTAAGTTCTTTGCCTTTATATTCAACTATTCCATTTCCATTACTGTCTTTCATGTTTAATCCATTTAACATTTCTTTAGCCTTTGATGGATTAAAGTCATATTGTTTAACATCCTTAGAATACCATTCTGACTCTGGGTGAATATGGCCTGGATTTCCAACTTCAGCTCCACCTTTTAAAGCTTTTTGAACATATTCTTCTCTATTTATTCCATAGTAAAGTGCTTGTCTAAATTCCTTTGAATTAAACTCATCTATAGCAAAGTTAAAATATAGTCTTCCTACCCAAAATCCTGGACCTTCCATAACTTTAAACTTTCCATCTTCCTTTAATTGTTTAGCTTCTCCATATTTTATTCCACTAACAGCATCTAGTTCTCCTTTTTCTAGGGCTTCTTTAGAATTATTAGAGCTGCTTATTATAAGCTTATCTATCTTAGGTTCTCCTAAGAAATAGTCCTTGTTACTAGTAAATACGTAGGTTCCTGCTTCCTTATCATACTTTTCTAGTTTTAATGGACCTGAACCTATTACTGCATCCTCATTACTAAACTTTTCTGGCTCATCTACTTTCTCCCATATATGCTTAGGCATTATAGGCACGTTCCCTGCTATATCTGTTAAGAATGGTGCATAGACTTCCTTAAGTTCTATTTCCACTTTGCTCTTATCCACAGCCCTTACTTCTTTTATTGGAGCCACGGATACCCATTGATATGGATGTTTGCTTATATAGTCAAAAGAAAATTTAACATCCTCTGCTGTAACTTCTTTTCCATCAGTGAATTTAGCTTTGTCATTCAATTCAAATGTCCAAGTTTTTTTATCTTCTGACACACTCCATCCTTTAGCTAGTAGTGGAATTGTGCCATTTTCATCTTTCCATGTTAATGTATCAAAAATATAACTTACTAATAGATATCCTCTTCCCTTAGTGGATACTGTGTACACTGAAGGATATCCCAAATTGTCTCCATCCATTCTTAATACCTTTTCTTCACCGGAACTATTCTTCTTTGATGTGGTTTCTTGTTCACCACAAGCTACCAAAGAAAGGCTCATAACTACTAACAAAATAAAACTCAATAATCGCTTCATAATAATCCTCCTAAGATAAATTTATAACTTATAGATAGTTCTTTGTATAAGTTTTCATTCATTCGAAATTGATTTTATCATAGTTTTTTGTCGATTTATTGTAATTGTTATCATTATTTAAAATATCTATTGTTAAAAAATATTGTATTATTTTTTTTAATATGTATTGACAGAAATTTATACTATCTATACCCTCTGTAATGCACAACCTGAAACTAAGTTTTGTTGGTGGTCTTTGCTTTACAAAAGATAAAAAAATATAAGAGGATACTGCTTTATTCACAGTATCCTCTTATATCTTTATATTTCTTCACCATAAATCTCAACTTTTGCTATAGCCCTTATCCAGTTTAAATATTCTTCTTTATTAAGCTTTCTTGGATTGTTTTTTATTATTCTATTGGCAATTTCCCCATTATTATAAAGAAGATCAACAGCGGTAGTTGCCATAGCTTTAGCTGGAACTATATAGGCCAGCTCCTCATCAACTATCCTATATTCTTCACTATGGAGGCTACCTTCTATTCCTCCTATCATAGGATGAAGGGTTGGCATAAGATGAGATAAATCCCCCAAATCAAAGGAGCCAGTAAAATCACATTGATCTGTTATCTTTCCATTAAGCCCCAAAAGTTCTAAATTAGTTTTAAACACATTATCTAAATCCTTATAATTCAATATGGGTAAATACCCTGGTATATCCGTTATTTCTACTTTAGCACCTATGGCTAGAGCTCCTGCCCTTAGTGCTCTATCTACTTTTTTATTTGTGTCAATCATTGCTTCTACATTTCTTGCTCTAACATAGCACTCCATCATTACTTCTGATGGTACTACATTAACTACATCTCCACCCCTTGTGATAATGTGATGAACCCTTATCTTGTCTTTTTCTTTAAAAGTTTCCCTTTGAGCATTTATATTGTTTATAGCTAGCATTGCTGCATTCAAGGCATTTATCCCCTGGTCTGGAGATGATCCTGCATGGGATGCCTTCCCTATAAATTTTATTTTCTTACCTATGAAACCATTGCTTACTGTTCCTACTAGCCCCTTGTTCTCTTCTAAGTCTAGACAGTGAAACATCATGGCTATGTCTACATCATCAAAATATCCTCTTTTTATAAGTTCCTGCTTTCCCCCAAAAAACTCTATAACTTTTTTATCTCTTAACTGCTGTCTATAATCTAAGTCTATAAACTCCTCAGCAGGAGTAGCTAAAAAATCTATATTTCCTTTAATCTCTTCAAGAACCCCTGAGGATATTAAGCCTATTGCAGCGCCTAAAAGTCCTGCTATCTGAATATTATGTCCACAGCCATGGACTTCTCCTGTAGTCTTGGCATCTGGATGCCCCTTGCAAGAGATACAATCCAGTTCTCCCAGCATAGCTAGTCTTGGTCCAGTTCCTTTACTAATCCTAGCTCTACATCCTGTAACTGCAATGTTTTCTTCCACATTACAACCTAAATCCCTTAAAACATCTACTACCTTTGCAGTAGTAGATACTTCCTTATACCCCATTTCTGGTTCTTTATAAATACTTCTTCCTAAATCTATTATCTTATCTCTGTTTTTATCTATTTCCTTTTTAACCTTTTCTTTAAGAGCCTCTATACTCATATTATCCCCCTTTTTAACATGAGATAAAGCTTATTCCGTCATCATTCTAGCTATAACCTTGGCTGTAGCATAGATTTCATTCAAAACAAGGCTTTCCTCTGTAGTATGTACATCATACATGCCACAACTTATTATGGCACATTGATATCCCTTCCCCGCTAATATATTTCCATCACTTCCTCCACCTATTTTAATAGGATTAGGCTTTATATTCTCTTTTTCATATGATTTCTCACAATGTTGAAATATGAAGGTATTCCTGTCTAATTTCAGGTTGGGATAATCTCTTCTATTTTCAAATACCACTTGCCCATTAAACTTCTCTGCTGCGTCTTCACAAACCTTCCTCATAAGTTCTACTTGTAACTTCAATTTATCTATAGAATGAGATCTTACCTCTGCAGTAAAGCTAACTTTATCTGTTACAATGTTGGTGGGTCCACCACCTTCTATTCTGCCAATATTAGATGTAGTTTCCTCATCTATCCTTCCTAATTTCATATTGTTTATTGCCATTGCCGCCATATATATAGCATTTATGCCCTTTTCCGGCTCAATGCCCCCATGGGCCTTTTTTCCTTTAAATGTGACCTTTATACTGTCCATTGCGGGAGCAGCATATGCTATTACTCCAGGTGCACCTGCTGCATCTACTACCACTACGTTTTGGCAAGGCAGTTTAGAACATTGAAAATTCTTTACTCCTAACATTCCAATTTCTTCACACACAGTAAATAAGAAATAAAGCTCTCTATGAGGAATTTTATTTTCTCTTATACATTCATAAGCCTCAAGGACAGCCGCTATTCCTGATTTATCATCAGCACCTAAAACAGTACTCCCTTCACTTACCATTTTATCTTCTTCTATTATTGGCTGTATATTTTCCCCTGGCTCAACTGTATCCATATGGGCCATAAAACATATAGCCTCCCCTTCCATATTCCCTTCTATATGTACCAGTAGATTGCCACAGTTTCCACCAAAGGCTTTCCATGCATCATCTCTATATACTGATGCTCCTCTGGTTTTAAAGTAATTTTGAAGCCAATCTGCCATGGGCTTTTCTTTAAGGGATACGCTATTTATTTTTATCATTTCTTTCAATGAATTTATTAATCGTTTTTCATTTGTTTCCATATTATTACCCCCTATATTTGTTTTCATTAATACTATTATATAGGATATTATCGTTGTAGTCTTCCAAATTCATTACCACAGCGGCCGATAATTTATTTTGTATTATAAGCTTTTGCTTAAATAGCCATGACAATGAATGTGGTATATGCTGTTATCTCCAGGCTAATGAGGATGGTGAGTTACAGCAGATAAAAATTGTAGTCTTTTCACCTATTGATTTTTTCTTCAAATATGCATATAATATATACCATATCAATAATTAAAAGCTGTGAAGAGAAGAGTAGGTATTTGATGTAGTCTTAGCGAGCGAGGGATGGTGAGAGCCTTGTACGAAGCTTATATTGAAGAACATCTCTGAGTTTCTAACCGAAATTGATTAAAGTAGGCTTAGACGGTATCTCTCCGTTATAGGATGAACTGTATTATAATGTACAGATAAAGTGGCTGTTTGTCAGCAATTTGGGTGGTACCACGGAATTATACCTTTCGTCCCTTGTTTTTAGGGAATGGAAGGTTTTTTTATTATATCAAATTCGAAATATTGGAAGGAGTTTTTATCATGGAAAAAACATCTATTAAAACCCTTTATAGAAACAGTGAAAGCTATATAGATAAAAAAGTTTCTGTTTGTGGGTGGATTAGAACCCTTAGAGATTCTAAAGCTTTTGGCTTTATCGAGCTAAACGATGGAACCTTTTTCAAAAATCTACAGGTAGTATTTGATGATACTCTACCAAACTTCAAGGAAGTTTCAAAGCTTCCTATAAGTTCTTCATTGAGGATTGAGGGCACTATTGTTGCTACACCTCAAGCTAAACAACCCTTTGAAATAAAGGCTGATAATGTGGTAGTAGAGGGAATGTCAAACTCTGATTATCCTCTTCAAAAGAAAAGACATAGCTTTGAATATTTAAGAACCATAGCTCACTTAAGACCAAGAAGCAATGCTTTTTCAGCTGTATTTAGAGTAAGGTCAGTAGCTGCCTATGGTATTCATAAATTCTTCCAAGAAAAAGGGTTTGTTTATACTCATACCCCAATTCTCACTGGAAGTGACTGTGAAGGTGCTGGTGAAATGTTTAGAGTTACCACCTTAGATTTAAAGGATATTCCTAAAACCGAAGAAGGCGCAATAAACTACAAAGAAGATTTCTTTGGTAAAGAGAGCAACCTAACGGTTTCCGGTCAGTTAAATGCAGAGTGTTTTGCATTAGCTTTCAAAAATGTTTATACCTTTGGCCCAACCTTTAGAGCTGAAAACTCTAACACCGCAAGACATGCTGCTGAGTTTTGGATGATTGAGCCTGAAATCGCCTTTGCAGATCTTGGAGATGACATGGAGCTTGCCGAGGATATGTTGAAATATGTAATAAAATATGTGATGGAACAGTGTCCTGAAGAAATGGAATTCTTCAATTCATTTGTAGATAAGGGATTATTAGATAGATTAAATCATATAATCTCTTCTGATTTTGGAAAAGTTACTTACACTGAAGCTGTTAAAATTTTAAAGAAGTCAGGGAAGAAATTTGAATATCCTGTAGAATGGGGTACAGACCTTCAAACTGAACATGAACGATATCTAACTGAAGAAGTATTCAATAGACCTGTATTCGTAACTGATTATCCAAAGGAAATCAAAGCTTTCTATATGAGATTAAATGATGATAATAAAACCGTTGCTGCTATGGATTGCTTAGTTCCTGGCGTTGGTGAAATCATTGGCGGAAGTCAGAGAGAAGAGAGATTAGATGTCCTTGAGGAAAGAATTAAGGAACTTGGTCTAAGGGAAGAAGACTACTGGTGGTACTTAGAACTTAGAAAATATGGTGGTACTAAGCACGCCGGTTTTGGTCTAGGCTTCGAAAGACTTATTATGTATATTACAGGAATGACTAACATTAGAGATGTTATCCCATTCCCAAGAACTACAGGACAATCTGATTTTTAGTACAAAAACCCACTTGGGTTTCATAACCAAGTGGGTTTTTGTACTATTTTATCTTATATAATTTTTTATATCTCTATCCATTCCTTGAACATGCTCAAAAATCCATCCATAGGAGAAATGTAATAGGCTTTTTAGATCATTTTTCTTGCCAATACATATGCTATTCATATCTAAGGAAGTAATATATTTATTAAAGCTTTTATGCAAGATCCTGTGCTCTTCTATGTTAGGATAATCCACATCCATCATAAAATTTTCTTCTGTATAAAAATGAAAGGTTGCATATTCCCTAAATTTGCATACTAATTTTATTATCTCTTTTATATTATCTACCCCATCAGGCATCTGTAGTATTAATTCTAACTGCCTACACAATCCGAATAATTCCTTGTGCTGTTGATCTAATATATCAATGCCTATGCAACAAGACTCGTCCCATTTTATCATAATCATTTCTCCTATCATATGTAAGTTTATTATTTACAACATGGTTTTTCTTTAGTATACTAGTGCTTTTATGACATTTATCGTGCTTTATCCATATATATTTATATATTTTTTAGAATTTATATTGTATTTTTAAATATATTGTGATATATACATGAATCAAATTACATTTTTTGTATTCACATTTATCTAATATGCATATCCTTTTAATTTGACACTTTTTAAACTTTCCTTAACAGTAGCTGTGAACCCTAATAGTAAGAAATATAAAAGGAATTAGTCCATGTTTAAACTAATTCCTTTCACTTTTATATGTTTTTAACAAAGTTAATCTTTACCCCTACTTCCTCTATAGCCTTTTTTAATTGAATTTCTGATATTTTAGAAGTAGGTAAATTAGAGATTATCTCTTTAAAGCCTGTCTCCTTATATAATGTCATACATTTCTTCATTATTGGAAGCATATCTGGTCTTGATGCTAATAGCTCCTCACTATTTAATGCTAGGGTATATGTAGACGGAGTAATAGATTTCATTTTAGTATTATATTCCTTAAGAAAATTTCCTCCCTCTTCTTCCTTAAAGAACCCTCCTACTGTTATTAATACTTGTTTTTTAGCTGTGTTTACCTCAATTTTGAACATTATCTTTATCCCCCTTATAATTTATATATCATGGCTCCCATAGTATACCCTGCTCCTACAGAACAGAATACTATGGTATCCCCTTGACCTATTTTTTTATCCCGCAAAGCTTCATACATGGCTATAAAAGGACTTGTGTTCCCGGTATATCCATATTTATCTGCTACGAAAGTATATCTTTCTTTAGGATTGTTTATTTTCAGTTTTTCTAAGGTGTCCTTAATATCTGCATGAGAAAATTGTGAAAAGAAAAAATGCTTTACTTCTTCTAACTTAACATTATTTTTATGTAATATCTTGATTATTAATTCATACCACCTATCACTAAAATATGATACATCATGAGGTGTAAAATTAAACTTTTTATTTTCCACATTAATCTCAGTAGAAAAAATATTAGAAAACCCACACTCTGGATATGTCATAAATTTGTAATTCTTTGAATCTGTATGATATATGGCATCAATTACTCCTTTATTATGGCAGTCATCCTTTTTTAATATTACAGCTACTGCTGCATCTCCAGATGAGTTAATTAGTGGGCAATCCTTTTTTGCTATGTAACTTCCATGTGAAGATCCTATTATTAATGCATTTTTATAAACATCTTTCATTTCCATATAGGTGGATACCTGATCTATTGCAGTTATCATGCCTATACAAGAGTCATTCATATCATATACTAATGTGCAGTTTTGAGCACCTAAAAGCTCCCTTGATATTAATGCATTAGTTGGTATTTCATACTCAAAGGTATCACTTACAAAAACTATGATATCGATTTCAGAACAGGTTATATTAACCTTATCCAAAACTTTTTTAGCAGCCTCTACTCCCATGGTCAGGGAATTTTCTTCAGCATCCTTAATTACAAATCTCTCATTTCTTCCTAAATGATTCAATAGTTTTAAAACATCTTGTCCAAACCTATCCGTTAAATAGCTACTATCCATTTTATTATTTGGATGATAAATCTCTAAGCCTTCAATCGTTACTCCCATAAAGTTCCCCCACTCTCTATCAACCTTCGTGTTAATTTAATTTAAATTTGAATTAATCTTAATATTCTCAAATATTATTATAATACAAATTTATATAAATAATCTACATTTTAACACTAAATTTTATTATTTTTATTTTCTTTTGCTACTTTCAAAAGTCTAGATTCCATTGATGACATATATTTTATTTACAATATTTTTCGTGATTTTATTATGGTCTCTGATCTTACTCTAGTAAAAATCTTCATATTGTTAGATTTACATGCGATTATCTACCACTGTAGTTTAATATATAACTATGTTTCCTTACTTTTTATAATTGCATTTATTTGTTAGGGTTTCTTTTACACCTCTTTATCTGCCTGTATCAAGTGAAACTTAGTTTCAGGTAGAGTATTACAACAGGTAGACATTAGATAAAAAATCAGAGGATGCTATTTCTAACATCCTCTGTACCTGAAACTATTTATCTTGGCATCCACATTCCTTCTGAATTTTTCCATTTTCTCTAACCAAATAGTACAATGTTCTTACTCCCACTCCTGTGGCTCCTTTACTTAGATAATTTTTATCACTATCACTCCAAGAAGTTCCTGCAATATCTAGGTGAAGCCATGGTTTTTTATCTTTTATGAATTCCTCTATAAATAAACCTGCTGTAACTGTTCCAGCCATTCTTCCGCCTACATTCTTCAAGTCTGCCACATCTGATTTTATAAGTTCTCTGTATTCATCGAAGGCTGGTAATTTCCATATTTTTTCTCCTGAAATATCAGATGCCTTTTGTAAAACATTATAAAACTCATCATTATTAGTTACAACTCCTGTGGTTGTAGTGCCAAGGGCTACAAGAACAGCCCCTGTTAAAGTAGCAACATCAACCACTTTTGAAACTTTTTCTTTGTCTATAGCATAATAAACTGCATCTGCCAAGGTGAGCCTTCCTTCTGCATCAGTATTAGCAACCTCTATAGACTTTCCTGCCATGGATGATATTATATCACCAGGCTTATAAGCCCCTCCAGAAATCATATTTTCACAGGCTGCTACCACTGCTATTGCATTAACTTTGAGATTCATATCAGCTATAGCACACATTGCTCCTATAACTGCTGCGGCTCCTCCCATATCAGATTTCATAGTAACCATTCCATCCGTTGGCTTCAATGAATATCCACCTGAATCATAGGTTAGTCCCTTTCCTACTAATCCTAATATATCTTCTTTATTATCTTCATTTCCCATATATCTCATAACTATAAGTCTTGGAGAATTCACAGAGCCCCTAGCTACTGATAAAAATGCCTTCATTCCTGAGGCTTCTATTTGTTTTTCATCAAAAACTTCTACTTGGAAATTATGGTTTTTGCCAGCCTTTTTAGCCTCTTCTGCTAAAGTCTCTGGATATATTATGTTTGCTGGCTCATTTACTAGATTTCTTGCCAGTATAGTAGCTTCTACAAGGGCTAAGGATTCTTCTAATGCATTGTTGACAGTTTCTATATCTTGTTTTCCTATGCCCATTATTGTTATATCTTTAATTGGGTACTGTTCCTTAGAATTTTTGTATTTATTAAAATCATAGTCTCCAAGAGCCATTCCCTCTACTATGCCCTTAAGCACTCTTTTAACACATAAGCCTTCTATAGTGAAAAATTTAACCCCTAAAGCAGTTAACTTAAGTTCCTTAGCCTTTCTTAATGCTTTAGAATATACCTTTCTTATGTCTTCTCCATCTAAATTCTCTTTCTTTCCTAATCCTACCAATATTACTTCTTTCATTAAATCCTTTGATGTTTTAGTAAAGGTATATATTTCACCCTTTGTTCCTTTAAATCTACCTTTTTCTTTAAATATATTTATTGTATCCTTCACATCTTCGCATAAACATTCCAGTGTACCATCTTCAAACACTGGTACAACTACACCTTCTACCTCTATACAACCTTCTCCTTGTAATTTAAAATTCATATACTCTACCCCCTTGATTCAAAGATTTTTAAATAATGATTTTGATATAAAAATTCTTTAATTTCAATGCAATACCATTACATATATATTGTATATTTCTAGTATATCATCTTTTTATAGAACTTAGAATAATAATTATTATTTTTAATTAATAATCTGTATTGATTAAAACCCAAACAGTGTTGGTATTGCCTCTTTCAAATTTATATTATAGTCCATCATCAATGCACAAAATAAGGTCAATATTATAGCTATTCCTATAAGTTTAAAAAGTTTCATATTCACAACATCTCCTCTTAAGATATATATGAATATATTGCNNTAACATCTATAATTCTTTGATTAGTTGATCCCCTATATTTTAGGCCTTCTAAAGCCTTATCCTTTTCAAACTTTCCATCCACTAATACATCTACATTCATCAAAAGCTTCTTCCATCCTTGGTTTTGTTCTATATTTTTCAATATATATTCATAGGTATATCCTGTGTAACACCATATGTTTAAGTTCTTTTCCTTAAAATTTTCTGCCATATAGGCAAACTCTTCTGCCTGCTCCAGTGGATCTCCTCCACTAAAGGTTATTCCCTTTAGCATAGGATTTACCTTTACATCTTCTATAAGTTCATCCATATTAAACAATTCCCCACCTTGAAAATCATGGGTATCTTTATTAAAGCAATCTTTACAGTTATGCTTACATCCTTGAGAAAAGAATACCCTCCTCATTCCTGGCCCGTTAACCAAACTCTCATACATAAGTCCAGAAAGTCTTATATCTTTATTTTTCATTCTTATCGCCTCCATGTATAGCTATACTAAAAAAGCTGCATCAACTATATAGCCTTTAATCCTAGTGTTTCACTAAACTAATTTTATAACTAAAGAGTTAATTTTTCAAATACAACAGAACTAGATAAATGAAATTTACTGAAGAAATTT
>DINW01000060.1:0-532 GCA_002423705.1 Clostridium sp. UBA5530 | reverse complement strand
AGCATAGTTCTTGAAAGGAAGCAAAGTCTTTTTCCATAGCCCCCTTATTATATAGAACAAATTCCTTAACCTTTATAGATTTTTCTTTTGCGCAGGGACTATATAGCTTATATCTTCTAGTACTTATTGTTGAGCCTTCCTTTATGTTAGGTAGTACATACTTCTTTATCTGAACTCCCGTTATAATATCATCTATAGGAAACATTCCTCTGTTTTCTTCTGTGTCCACACAACTGATAAGTTTCACCATTGGCATACACAGGCTTTTGAGCCATCTATGTCTTCTCCATACTATATCTTTATTTTTATGATTTCCCTTATTGCTTTTTGCCATGACAAATTCTTTTATTTGAATCTCATTAGAAAGTTCTTCCCCAACTCCTTGAATTTTTAAAGAGCTTAAAAGCTTGTGCCTCCAGTAAAAAGATGTAGTTAAACAAATGCCGCTAAGTTTTGCAGATACTTTTAAGGTTTTCTGATTGCTCAAGGCAGCTATATATGTAGCCCAGGTTTCCACTGGCTTTTTACTATA
>DINW01000073.1:87705-145786 GCA_002423705.1 Clostridium sp. UBA5530 | reverse complement strand
ATTTACAGAAAAAATTTCACACACTCCCTTTTTATGATTTTAACTAATTTTGTATATATGCATCTCTAAAGAATACAAAGCCTAATGGAGACTTATGAACATTCTTAACATAATCTTTTATGCACAAAACATTTGTATAATAATACATAGGTATTATTGGCATATCTTCCATTAATATATCCTCTGCTTTATGAAGATATTCACTTCTCTTTGTTGGATCAACTTCCTTTTTAGCCAATTCTATATATTTATCATATTCCTTATTTGAATACCCTGCATCATTGTTTCCAGAATCAGTTTCAAATACATCTAAGAAGGTCATAGGGT
This sequence comes from Clostridium sp. UBA5530, assembly GCA_002423705.1. Lineage (GTDB taxonomy): Bacteria > Bacillota > Clostridia > Clostridiales > Clostridiaceae > Clostridium_X. The sequence goes on along the minus strand of DINW01000073.1, from coordinate 145,459 downwards.
CCACATAGTCTCCTAACCACCCATGTCTTGCCATTAAATAATTTTTGTCTGTTCTGGTAGCTTGAAATACTTTCCATTCTTCCTTTTTAAGTTCTATCTCTATATTAAGGTTCTTTTTCCACATATCCTGAACAGCTTGGGCTACCTTTTGATGAACTTCATTATCATTATAAACAAAGGTTACTTTAGGGAAGTTCTTTCCATCAGGATATCCTGCTTCTGCTAATAACTTTTTAGCAAGCTCTATATCTCCTGTTGGTTTAAAATACTCCTTTTCAGCAAATGCTTTACCGTTAGCATCAGGGATTCCCTTAGGTACAAAACTCATGGCAGGAGTTTGTCCACCTTTAGTAACATTTTCAACTAGAACTTTTCTATCTATAGCATTTGTTAAAGCTTTTCTTACCCTTACATCTTGCAATACTTTTGCTGCTTCTGGATCCAACTGTTTTGCTTTGTCAGTCATATTTATTACATAGAAATAAGTCCCTAAATTCGGAGTTATTTCTGCTACTTTATCTTTTAACAACTGAGGTGTTTCTTGATTAGGTGGAGTTTCTATAAAATCTAAGTCTCCTGTTTTAAATGCCGATAAATAGGTATTTGCATCTACTATCATTTTATAAACAATTTTATTTAATTTAACTGATTTAGCATCCCAATAGTTTTCGTTTTTTACAAAGGTTAAACTATCCTTAGCCTTCCATTCTGCCATTTTAAAAGGTCCATTACATATATAAGTTTCTGGTACTGTAGCCCAAGTATCTGGTGCCTTTTCTACTACATCCTTTCTTACTGGAAAATAGGTTGGAAATGCCATTAAATCTAAGAAATAGCTAGTTGGAGATTCTAATGTTACTTTTAAAGTTGTGTCATTTTCTGCTTTTACTCCTACTTGATCCTCTGTTACCTGATTTTTATTATATTTTTGACCATTTTTTATATAATATAGTTGATAAGCATATTCTGCTGCAGTTTCTTTTTTTAATGCTCTTTTCCAAGCATATTCAAAATCTTGTGCTGTTACAGCCTTTCCATCAGACCACTTAGCATCCTTTCTTAAAGTAAATGTGTAATTTAAGCCATCCTTTGACATTTCGTATTTTTCTGCAACTCCATTTACTATTTTATCGTTATTATCTATTCTCATCAAACCTTCAAATGCATTAGAAAGTACAGTTGCACCATCCACTGCATTGTTTTTAGCTGGATCTATACTCTTAGGATCTACTGCTAAATTATAAACTATGGTTTGTTCCCTTTGGGTTTTAGGTTTATTAGCTTCTGAATCACCACAACCTGCCAAAGAAGATACCACTAATGATAGGGATGAAACAATTAACGCAATTTTTAATAATTTTTTTCTACCCATATATATCCTCCTTATTTATATAAATGACATGCTACAAAATGATTATTACCTATATCTTTCATTTCAGGTTCTTCTTTACTACATATATCTTTAGCATACTTACATCTTCCTCTAAATCTACAACCTGAAGGTGGGTCAATTGGAGAAGGTATCTCCCCATGAAGCACGATTCTTTCTCTTTTTCTTGTTCCTAGTGGATCAGGAATTGGAATAGACGATAAGAGAGCTTGTGTATAGGGATGTAGTGGGTTCGTATATATTTCGTTACTTTCACCAAGTTCTGCAAATTTTCCTAAATACATGACTCCTATTCTATCAGAAATATGCTTTACCATAGATAAATCATGAGCTATAAATAGATAAGTTAATCCTAATTTTTCTTGCAATTCTTCTAGCATATTTACCACTTGAGCTTGTATAGAAACATCTAATGCAGATATTGGCTCATCACATATTACAAACTTAGGATCAACAGCTAGTGCTCTTGCTATTCCTATTCTTTGTCTTTGTCCACCTGAGAACTCATGAGCATATCTATTAATGTAGGATCTATTAAGTCCTACCATAGTTAAAAGCTCCTCTATCTTGTCTTTTTTTTCACCTCCTCTATAAAGTTTGTGTATATCCATTGCCTCTCCTATTATATCTCCTACAGTCATTCTTCCATCTAAAGAGGCATAGGGATCTTGAAAAATCATTTGTATTTTTTTTCTAAATTGAATTATATTTTCTTCTTTTAACTTGGCTATATCCATTCCTTCGTATATTATCTGCCCCGCTGTAGGCGAGTATAATCTTATAATGGTTCTCCCTGCTGTAGTTTTACCGCAGCCAGACTCCCCTACTAATCCTAAAGTCTCCCCATCTTTTAAAGTAAAAGATATATCATCTACTGCTTTTAAGTAACTTTGTTTTTTAAAAAAAGCCTTTTTAATTGGAAAATATTTCTTTAATCCCTTTACCTCTAATAAGGTTTTTTCCATTATAAATCCTCCTCCCATGAAATCTTTGGTGCTTCAATATGATTTAAGTAGCAGGCTGAAAAATGTTCGCCTTCTATATTAAATAAAGGTGGAGGAGAAGATAAGCATATTCTCATGGTTTTACTACACCTTGGGGCAAATGGACACCCCTTTGGAGGATTAAATAAATCTGGTGGTTGTCCTTCTATAGGCTTCAATCTTTCCCTTACTATTTTATTTGGATTAGGGATGCTTCGTAATAATCCTTTAGTATATGGATGCCTGCTACTATAAAATATGTCCTCTACAGTTCCTTTTTCCACCAAAACCCCACCGTACATAACATTTATTCTTTGGCACAAATCTGCAACTATGCCTAAGTCATGAGTTATAAGTATAATAGACATATTTATCTTATTTTTTAGATCCTTCATTAGCTCTAATATCTGAGCCTGAATCGTAACATCTAAAGCCGTTGTGGGTTCATCCGCTATTAATAATTTTGGATTGCAACATATAGCCATAGCTATCATTACACGTTGTCTCATCCCTCCTGAAAATTCATGGGGATATTGCTTCATTCTTTTTTCACTACTAGGTATTCCTACAAGATTTAGAATATTTACAGCGGTCTTAAAGGCCTCTTCCTTTTTCATATTTTTATGCTTTATTAAAGGCTCCATTAATTGATTTCCTATGGAATATAATGGATTCAAGGAAGTCATAGGCTCTTGAAATATCATCCCTATCTCATTACCTCTTATCTTCTGCATGTCTTTTTCTTTCAAACTACTTATTATAGTTCCATCAAAGTTAATATCCCCTTCCACTATTTTGCTATTATCTGGTAGCAATCCCATAAGAGACATCATTGTTACACTTTTCCCACTTCCTGACTCTCCAACTATTCCCAATGCTTCTCCCTTTCTAAGATCAAAGGTTATTCCTCTAACAGCTTGCACTTCTCCAACACCAGTGTAGAAAGAAGTTTTTAAATTATTTATTTCCAATAAATTGTCCATTTTATTCCTCCCATTACCTTTTAAGCTTTGGATCTAGCGCATCTCGTAATCCATCACCAAGTAAATTAAATGCAAGCATAGTTAAGCATATTGCCATTGATGGAAATAATAGCTGATAGGGGTAAGAATTATATCCTGTTAAAGCCTCTGATGTTAGCGTTCCCCAGGAAGCCTTCGGAGGTTGAATTCCTAAACCCAAAAAGCTTAAAAAAGATTCAGTAAAAATTGCTGTTGGTATTTGAAGAGCAAGAGTTACTATAATAGGTCCTATACAATTGGGAATAAGATGTCTTAAAAGAATTCTTGTTTTAGAAGCCCCTAACACCTTCGCTGCCAATACAAATTCTTGTTCTTTTAACTGTAATACTTCTCCTCTAACAATTCTCGCCATGGATAACCAATAGGATATAGTCAATGCTATTATTATACTTTTAATTCCTGGTCCCAATACAACCATAAGTAAAATAACGTAAATCATCATAGGAATTGAATATAATATATCCACTATTCTCATCATAACAGTATCTAATATACCGCCCAAATATCCAGATATACCTCCATATATTACTCCTATTACTAAGTTCAATATTGAAGCTATATAAGCTACTAATAAAGAATATCTAGCTCCATACATAACCCTTACAAATATATCTCTTCCAAATTCATCGGTTCCAAACCAATGGGCCTTATCTGGCAATTGATTTGCTACAGAAAAGTTATTGCTAAAATAGTCATATTTAGAAAAATAAGGTATTAATATGCATGCAATACTTACAAATAATATAAATCCTAAGGATATCATAGATAGTTTATTTTTTCTTAATCTTCTCCAAGCATCTTTCCAATATCCTATACTCGGTCTTTGAATATCATCTATACTTTTTTCTGCCTTTGAAACTAATTCAAAGGGCTTTTCATCTATTTTAGTCTCCATAATTCCCCTCCTAAGATTCAATATTATCTAATTTTATTCTTGGATCTATAATTACATAGGCTATATCCACAATAAAATTACATACAATCAGGAAAGTACTATAGAATAATGTAACTCCCAATAAATTAGTTACATCTCTGTTATTTATAGAATTTACAAATTCACTTCCTAGACCTGGTATTCCGAAGATTCTCTCCACCACAAAGCTTCCTGTCAATATACCTGCAATTAATGGTCCTAAATAAGTAACCACTGGAAGAATAGAGTTCTTAAGGGCATGTTTAAATACAACAGTTCCTCTGCTAAGACCCTTTGCTTTAGCTGTCCTTATATAGTCAAGTCTTATAACTTCTATAAGTCTAGATCTAGTTAATCTTGCTATAAAAGCTAGGGAATATCCTCCAAGAGCTATAACAGGCATTATATAATTAGATGGCTTATCTATGCCTATTGGCGGTAATATATGAAGCTTTACGGAAAATATTATTATAAGTAAAGTTCCTAGTACAAAACTAGGTACAGTAACTCCTAGCAAAGAAATCAACATACACAGAGAATCTTGCCATTTTCCTTGCTTCAGGGCTGCTACAATTCCAAGATAAATTCCCAATATTACCGCAAATGCAACGGACAATAATCCTATTTTCGCTGATACGGGAAAGAAAGTTTTTATAACCCAATTTACAGTTCTTCCTTCATATTTTATAGATAATCCCAAATCTCCCTTAAGTAGATTTTTTATATACATGTAATATTGAGTGGTAATAGGTTTATCTAATCCATATTTAGCATTTAAATTTTCTAGTACTTGTGGAGGTGGTTTTTTCTCACCATCAAATGGTCCTCCTGGCATTGCCTTCATTAAAAAAAAGGTTAATGTTATAACTACCCAGAGAGTTAAAATACTTGCAAATATTCTTTTCAGTACATACTTCCCCATAGGCACTCCTCCTAAAAATATTTTAATAATTAAAGGTAAGTTATCCATATTGTCTTTAATTATTATGTTTATATATTATCACACCATTTAATGTTAAACAATACAAAATATGGTAATAAATTAAAAAATAAATATTTATACATCTAATTGATACATTAAATCTAGCAATTAGTATATATAAATATTTTTAGTATGTGAAATAAAGTTTCACTTTATGGCTATTCCTTTAAATATAACTACGTATTACTAATAATATACTATGTTTTTAATAGAACTATGTCACTTTATTATGTTATTTTAAAAATTTTTTAGTCCACCTTTCCAACTTATCTAAAGCTTCTTCTAAATCTTTTTCACCATAACAATAAGAAATCCTTATATAATGATCTCCATTGCTACCAAAAGCTCTTCCTGGTACGCAAGCTACCTTCTTATCTTCTAACAAAGCATCACAGAAACTCTCACTGTCCATATTGAAAGCCTTTATTGAAGGAAATATATAAAAAGCTCCCTTAGGAAGGTTGCAACTGAACCCCATAGATATAAGCCTTTTATAACAATAATTCCTTCTGTGTTTAAAACTATTTCTCATGATTTCTACTTCTGCCATAGAATTTTTCAATCCCTCCACAACTCCCCACTGAACTATAGATGGAGCACAAGATACACTATATTGATGTACTTTTAATAACTCCTTCATAATATCACTCTTAGCACATATGTAGCCTAGCCTTAAGCCTGTCATTGAAAAGGTCTTGGAAAAACCGCTTATATATATAAATTTATTTAAAATATCTTCTTTCTGAGCTAATGATATATATTCATCATCATATATAAGCTCTCCGTATATTTCATCACTTATTATATAAATATCTTTATCTATTAACAAATTATACAACTTTTCTTGCAATTCTTTAGTAAGTATAGCTCCTGTAGGATTGCTTGGATAAGAAAGTACTATAGCTTTAATATTATTTTCCTCTAGCAATTTAGTGATTTTATTTATATCTACTAAAAACTCTTCATCAAGACTATATTCTATAATCTCCAATCCTAAAATATTAGCTATGGCTTCATATGCTGGATATGCTGGATTTGGAATTAAAATCTGGTCTCCCTCATTTAATAAGCCTTGGAATGCTATATATAGTGCTTCACTACCTCCTACAGTTATACATATTTCATCACTTTTATAATTTATATTTTTTTGTAATAAATATTTAGATATTTCATCTCTAAGAGGTTGGATTCCTATATTAGGGGTATACACTGTTTTATTGTTCTCTATAGCCTTAACCATAGCCTCCTTAATGTTATTTGGAGTTGGAAAGTCTGGCTGCCCTAAAGTTAAAGATATAGCCCCCGGATACTGCGATACTTTATTATAAAATTTTCTTATGCCTGAAATCTCTATTTTTTTTACTCTATTATTCATTTCTACCTCCTGCTACTAAAACTTAAGCATTTATAATATTTTATCATAGTATGTAATTATAATAAATATGCCTACTATAATAAAATCTTCTTAAATACCCCTTTTAATACCATTGGTATTTTATTATAATAAATATGTTAATGTATATAACATAAGAAAGGATGATTATAATGAATTATAACCTTACAGATCCTTATGAGATTGCTCGTTTTATAAAAGAATCTAAAAAATCAACTCCAGTAAAGGTTTATATAAGAGGAGACTTAAAAGATGTACCTATGGGTAATATAGAGTGGTACGGTTCAGGAGACTTTTACATACTTTTCGGAGAGAGCGATGAAATATCTAGCCTTTTATTAGATTCCAAATCTCATATAAAATATTTTAGATTAGAAACTGATAGAAGGAACTCAGCTATTCCTCTAATGGATCTTCTTAATATCGATGCTAGAATAGAACCTGGTTCTATAATACGAGATAAGGTTACTATTGGTAGAAATGCTGTGATTATGATGGGTGCCGTTATAAATATAGGAGCAGAGATAGGTGAAGGTACCATGGTTGATATGAATGCTGTGGTGGGTGCCCGTGGTAAACTTGGTAACAGAGTGCATTTAGGCGCAGGTGCTGTAGTGGCTGGTGTTTTAGAACCCCCAAGTAAAACTCCTTGTGTAATAGAAGATGATGTTCTTATAGGGGCTAATGCTGTTATATTAGAAGGAGTAAAAATTGGTAAAGGTTCTGTGGTAGCTGCTGGCTCTGTAGTAGTAGAAGATGTACCTCAAGGGGTAGTTGTTGCCGGAACCCCTGCCAAGATAATTAAGACTGTTGACGACAAAACTAAAAATAAAACACAAATTTTAGATGACCTAAGAAAATAATAAGGTATGGAGTAAAACTCCATACCTTTGTTTATTCTATACTGCCCCCTGATCTTCTAAAACTGATTCCTTGTTAACTTTTTCCATTTTGGATATAGATACTTCATACGCAATTTTCTTTATTGCTTCATTGTCTCCAACCTTTTTTTGATATTCTCTACTTTGTAGCCTTCCCCATATTCTTATATTTTCTCCTACCTCTAAAGTCTGACAAAACCTTGAATTCCTACCCCAAGCTATAGTTGGTATGTAGTCAGATTTATTATAAGCTCTATTTACAGCTAAAAGTACATCTGCTATCTCCCTACCAAAAGGTGTAGTTCTATAAACTGGCGCCTTGCATATATATCCATCTAGGAAAATTTCATTTGGGTTTTTACTTCTTTCCAAGCAAGGCTCTATATTTCTTGCAAAGACTGTTAATATTAAGCGATTAGATCCATCAACAAACTTGTTATAAGATCTTAATTGTCCATCAACAATTATATCTTTCCCTATGCTTAGATCCATGTTAGTTATTATTCTTTCAGATACAGTAATGCAAAGTGAATCTGTAGTATCACTAAGCCTCATCACATCTAAATAGAAGGTATAAAACCCCTCCCCATACATTTCATGACTAAATTCTAGCTCCGATGATATAGTACCTTCTAAATAAATTTTGTTATTTAATAGTAAATTGTCCATCTTAACCCCTCTCTCCCTTGGTTTTAGTTTTTCTTACAACAATAAATATTCTTGTAATTTAAAAATTATTCCTATTTTGTTAATATAAAAACCCTTTACTCTTCCATTATAATACATTTGCTCTGTAAATTTCAATATTTCATTTATTAATTTGTTTACCATTACTATCAATGTAAAAATCTTCTTTGTATATAAGGTCCTCAACCTTAATAAATTCGTAACCTTCCCCTTGAAATTTTTTTATTATTTTTTCTAAATTTCTTGGAGTGTGTTTAGCATTATTATGAAAAAGTATTATTGATCCTGGTTTAACTTTTTTTATAACTCTATTAAATTCTATTTCTTCACCTTGTTCTTTCCAGTCAACACTGTCTACATCCCATTGAATAGGTATATGATTATTATTCCATACTTGCTCTAAAGACGAATCATTATAAGCTCCACTAGGAAATCTAAAAAGTATAGTATCCCTTCCTGTTATATCTTTAATTTTTTCATCAGCACTATCTATTTCTTTCTTAATTTTATCTCTAGATATTTTAGTAAAGTCTGCATGACTATTGGAATGATTTCCTATGGTATGGCCCCTCTGACTTATTTCTTTTATTATGTTTTCATTTTCTTTATCATAGGATATCCATGAACCTATAACAAAAAAAGTAGCTTTTATATTATATTTATCTAAAATATCTAATATCTCCTTGGTATGGTCATTGCCCCAATTCATATCAAAAGTTATACAAAGTTTTTTTTCTTGGGTTTCAACATTATAAATAGGATGTTTCTTATTAGAAACCATAGTATTTTTGTAGAATCCAAGGCTACTAAGACCCATTATCATAGCAAACAAAATTAATATTGAGTTTATTTTAAATCTTTTTAATACTTTATTTATAGATATTCCTCCTATGAAATTTCTTCACTGATTATATATATTCATATTTTATTTACTTTTATACCAACTTTAATATTATATTTTTTGTATAAATATTATATAATATAATCATTAATGTATACTTTCACTTTACTTTGGAGGGTGGGATTCATATGTATGAAAGTACTACAGAGTTAGCTGAAAATAAGCTATTAGTTTTATATATAATAAAGACTGTAAAAACTCCTATTTCTAATAGCCAACTTACAGATATAGTTTTAGAGAATGGGTTTATAAATTATTTTATGCTTCAGCAATATATTTCTGAGTTGATTTCTTCTGAGTTCTTAGCTTATAAAGACATAAATGAAAAAAAACTAATTTATATTACTGAAAAAGGTTCTAGCGTTCTTTCCTTCTTTAAAAATAGAATTCATGAAAATAAAATTTTATCCATTGAAAACTATATAAAAACTAAGATAGATCAAATAAAGAAGGAGTTAACCTTAAATGCAAGCTATACTATAAGCGAAGATAACAACTTTATAGTTTCTCTTCAAGCTATAGAAAATGGCTCTATTTTAATGGACTTAAAACTTAGCGTTGCTTCAAATAAGCAAGCAATCGATCTTTGTAATAAATGGAAGGCTAACTCCGTAGAAATCTACACTAAAATAATACATCTCCTCATAGAGGATTAATAAAATGTCATACCGTTTGGTTCTTTACCTAAAGGTATGACTTTTATTTTATTTGTAACTATATCTATGATTTTTAATTCGTTTAAATAATTATCTCCTACATATAAGGCCCTATTCTTTTGTAGTATTCCCCTAGGCATTCCTCCAATAGGTATTCTCTTTAATTCTTTCAAGGTACTAATATCTATTAAGCTAATAGTTCCTTCTTGAAAGTTAGACACCGCCACAATGCCTAAAGAATTATCTAAACACATATCTACCGGTGCAAAACCTACTTTCGCTCTTTTTATAAGTTTACAATTTNNAATTTTCTGTAGAGTATATTGATATACTTCCTTCCTTATCCTCACCCAAATGACTTTCGCAAACTAATATTTCCTTAGATGAATTTAAAAATATTGATTTTGTTGGATATGCTCCTACCCTAATATTTTTTAAAATATCTTTAGACTCACAATTAAACATATAAATACTATCATTTAGCATATTAGCCACTAATCCTATCTTTGTAGAATTTGAGATTTCAATATTATGTGGGAAAACTCCACAGGGCATTTCCGATATTATTTTATTTTCTTTTAAGTCAAATACTATAATACAGTTTCCCTCTCCGCAAGCTATAAAAGCACTATCTTCTTGCACTGCTACATCAGTGCAATGGGCTCCTATATAGTAGCTTTCAATACTATCTGTAGCACAATTTATCTTACATAAGGTATTATCATAGCTGTTAGCGATGAGAAGATTTTCTTTATAACCGCATATTCCATGAGGTCCTACTTTTTCATCATCAACATTGTTTAATTTAATTCTCTCCTCCATTAGAGTACCTAAGCATACTTGTGATACATCATGAGACCCAGTGTTACAAACATAAATATATTCCATATTATAACTTCTCCAGGGTAGAAGCCTTTTCACCTCCCTTTATAAATTAAATTCCTTATTTTAATATATGTACAAATTTCATCTATGGACATTAATTTATTTATATTCTATAATCAAATAGGAATTTAATTTATAAGGGGGCTTTTAATATGGTCATTTTTGAGCCAAAGGGAGTTTGTTCTAAAAAAATTAGTTTTGAAGTGGAAAACAATAAAGTCAAATTTATTGAATTTGAAGGTGGTTGTAATGGAAACCTTCAAGGGTTATCTAAACTACTTATAGGCATGGATGTAAAGGAAGCTATATCTAGATTAAAAGGTATAAAGTGTGGATCTAAAAATACATCTTGTCCTGATCAAACTGCTATAGCATTGCAATCTGTGCTTAAATAATAAAAATAAGCTGAGAGACATATTTAATTCTCTCAGCTTATTATTTATTATTTATTTTTCACTTCTTTTTTCCATCTAAATATCAAATGCTTCAAAGCATCTTTGTTAAATGGTATCAATGGATATAAATAAGACTCACCTGTAATAGTCTTTGTAGAGTTTAAAATTATGAGATTTATCACTAGACCAATTATAAAACCCCATATACCAAACAATCCAGTTAAAGTTACTAACAGTATTCTTAGAAGTTTAAAAGCAAAACTCAACTCTATGCTAGGCTGAGTAAAACTAGATAATGCCACCACCGCCATATATAATATAGTTTGAGAAGTAAACCATCCTGTATTTACTGTATAATCTCCTAATATTAGTCCCCCTATTACTGATAAAGAGGTGCCTAATGTATCCGGAGTATTTAGCGATGCTAATTTTAATCCATCTATAGCTAATTCTGCAAGTAGGAATTGAAGAAATATAGGAATATCATATGGATCTTTAGGCAATAGGAAGCTTAAAGAATTTTGAATCCATTGGGGATTATCCGTTAGCAGTACGTATATAGGTGTTAAAAATAAGTTCACTAAAAGTACCATAGTTCTTACAAATTTTAAATAATTCCCTGTTAATACTGGCATATAATAATCATCTACTGATTGTAAAAAATCAAAAACACTGGATGGGAATATCATAATGGAAGAAGTATTATCTATTAGTACCACAACACTACCTTCTATAATTTGACAAGATGCTACATCTGGTCTTTCAGTATATCTTACCTTTGGAAAAGGATTTATCCAAGATTTTGAATTTACTGCTTCTATAAAACTTTGATCACCTAAGGTTAAGCTTTTAATATCAAGATTGTTTATAAGATTATTAATATGATTTAATACTTTTTTATTTACCTTATCTGTCATATAGCCAACCACTACATCAGTCCTACTTATAGATCCAATTGAGTGAATTTCAAACACTAGATGTGGATCCCTTATTCTTCTTCGTATTAATGCAGTATTAAAGACAATGGTCTCTACAAAACCATCATGAGCCCCATGAAGGACTTTTTCTTTATTGGGTTCCTCTACTCCTCTTGCTGGATATGTTCTAAAATCTAGCATTACTGCTGAATCCCAATCAGGTCCAAATAAAGCTGTTTGCCCCGATAAAATTGATGTTACTATCTTATCTAGTTCTGTCTCTAAATTGCATTCTATTGAACTTAAAGCTTTTTCTATAAGGTCTTTAGCATCATTTATTTTCTTAAAGTCTTCCTCCTTAAGATTATACATATCTCTTCTAACATATTCCAAATTAGTATCCTTAATGAATCCATCTAAGTAGTACATATGAAATTTTGTATTATGAACATCTATAATTCTTTCTATTATATCGAAGCTTTTATCAATATTTAATATAGACTTCAATTTTCTTAAGTTATCTTGCAAATCATGAGATAATTTCATAGTTTCCTCCTAAGTATAAATTTGTATATATTATTACAAGTCTATTATCTGTAAGTTATGATAAAATATACTTCACTATTCTATTTACTCTCAATAAAGCTTGTTAAATAAAGTGGCCTTAATACTAAAAAAGACCTAGAAAAAGTCTAAGCTTCTTCTAAGTCTTTCATTTTATTTATTATTATACTTCTCATATCCCCTATCATATACAAAGAACCTGCTACAACTATAAGATCATTTTGTTCTGCATACTTTAAAGCCGTTTCTAATGCATCCTTATAATCATAGCTTACCTCTACTTTAGTATTTATAGGCATAATCTTTTCTTTTAATAGTTCCCCTATTTCACCTCTTTCACTATGAGGTGTAACAGCTATAATTCTATCAGATATAGGACATATTGTATTTATCATTATATCTATATCTTTATCTGTTAAGATGCCTAATATTAGTATCATATTATTATATTTAAAATATGTTTCTATACTGTCTTTTAATTTCTTTATACCATCTCCATTGTGAGCACCATCTATAACAACTAAAGGGGTCATCCCTAACACTTCTAACCTACCTGGCCACCTTACTGTTTCCATACCTTGTATTTTAACATCCATAGGTATGTTTAAATTCTGTACCTTTTCCAATGCCTCTATTGCCTTTAATGCAATACTACAATTTACTATTTGATGATGCCCTAACAGTGGCAACTTTAATGATTTTTCATCACCTTTTATTGTTATTTTAACTTTTTGATATAGATTGCCTTCCCATTGTGTATCAATAAATTGGTATTTCTCATCTGCCATAATTAGTGGACTATCTTTTTCTTCAGCTATGCTTTTTATAACTTTTATAATCTCTTCTTTCTGGTTAAAAGTCACTATAGGAATTCCTTGTTTTATTATTCCACTCTTTTCTTTTGTTATTTTTTCTAAGGTATCTCCTAAAATAGCCATATGATCAAAACTTATTGATGTTATCACTGAAACTAAAGGTTTTATCACATTAGTAGAGTCTAGTCTTCCCCCTAATCCAACTTCTATGACTCCATAATCTATTTTTTCTTCATAAAAATATTTAAACATAGCACAAGTTATTACCTCAAATTCCGTTGGAGCATCAAAGCCTTCATCTTTAGCCAAAAGTATAGCCCTTTCTACTTCAGTCATAACTGCTGCAAACTTTTCCTTTGGTATATTTTTATTGTTTATTTGTATTCGTTCTTCAAATTCTTCTAGATAAGGTGAGGTATACATCCCCACCTTAAACCCTGCCTTAATGAGTACATTGGCAATCATAGCTGTAGTAGAGCCTTTTCCGTTGGTTCCGGCTATATGGATAGTTTTTATTTTATTATGAGGGTTACCCAAATGTTTTAAGATACATTTAGTCCTATGTAACCCTTTGTTTTTCCCAAACTTACCCATGTTATTTAAATAAGCCCTTGCTTCTTCATAATTCATTTTCTTCACCTAACTTAAACTTACTATTCTTTGTTCCACAGCTTTAAGCATTTCTTTATACTTTTCACCCTTTGCCTTTTCTTCATTAACTACAGCTTCTGGAGCTTTTCTTACAAAGTTTTCGTTAGAAAGCTTCTTTTCTACCCTTTCAATTTCTTTTTCTAATTTTTCTTTTTCTTTTTCTAGTCTTTCTAACTCTTTTTCTCTATCAACTAAATCTAGTAGTGGCATAAACATTTCTCCACCTTTTACTACTATTGATACTACATTATTTGCCAAAGTTTCTTTATTATCTATAAATTCAACTGTTGATGCAGAAGCCAGTTTCTCAAAATAGGCTTTTCCTTCTTCAAAGGCATTTCTAGCCTCTCCAGTAGCATAAGCTATTACCTTAGCCTTTCTAGATGGAGGGACATTCATTTCTGCTCTAAGATTTCTTATAGCCTTTATAGCCTCTATTATAAGAGCCATCTTATTTTCTGCATCTTCATTTTTAAATTTTTCATTATATTTTGGCCAAGTTGATACTGTTATAGATTCTTCAGCATCTGATAAATGAGTAAATATCTCTTCTGTTATAAATGGCATAACAGGATGTAGAAGCTTTAATCCATTGGTTAACACATGATAAAGTACATTATATGCTATTCCCTTTGATTTCTCATCATCTCCATAGAATACAGGCTTCACAAGCTCTATATACCAGTCACAAAGTTCAGTCCACATAAAGTCATAGATTTTCTGAAGAGCTATTCCAATTTCGAATTTATCTAAATTATCCGTTACTTCTTTAATTAATGTATTCATTCTAGATAATATCCACTGATCAGCTAAGCTATATTCCTTACATTCTTTATATTTATTCATGATTTCTCTATCTAAGTTCATCATTATAAATCTAGAAGCATTCCATATCTTATTAGCAAAATTTCTAGCTGATTCTACTCTTTCTGGAGAAAATCTTATATCATTTCCTGGAGCATTTCCTGTGACTAACATAAACCTTAAAGCATCTGCCCCATAACTATCAATTACCTCTAATGGATCCACACCATTTCCTAATGATTTGGACATTTTTCTTCCTTCAGAATCCCTTACAATGCCGTGGATAAACACAGTGTCAAAGGGAACTTTATTCATATTGTGAACGCCTGAAAACACCATCCTTGCTACCCAGAAAAATATTATATCGTAGCCTGTAACCAAAGTGTTAGTTGGATAGAAATACTCTAAATCCTCTGTTTTATTAGGCCATCCTAAAGTTGAAAATGGCCATAAGGCTGAACTAAACCAAGTATCTAATACATTGTTATCTTGATTCAATTTATGATTTCCACATTTTGGGCACACTGTAGGAGTTTCTTCCCTGCATATAATTTCTCCACATTGGCAATACCAAACTGGAATCCTATGTCCCCACCACAATTGTCTTGATATACACCAATCTTGAATATTTTCCATCCAATTAAAGTATATCTTTTCAAATCTTTCAGGAACAAATTTTGTTTTTTTATTTTTAACAGCCTCTATAGCAGGCTCTGCTAAAGGTGCCATTTTTACATACCATTGCTTTGATATTATTGGTTCAATTACTGTGTTACACCTATCATGACATCCCACATTGTGAGTATGGGGTTTGATTTTTACTAAAAATCCTTGCTCTTCTAAATCCTTAACTATGGTCTTCCTAGCTTCATATCTTTCAAGACCCTGATACTTCCCTCCTAGTTCATTTATATACCCTCTGTCATCCATTATCTTTATCTGCTCTAGGTTATGTCTTTTTCCTACTTCATAATCATTTGGATCATGAGCTGGTGTTATTTTAACTGCCCCTGTACCAAACTCCATATCTACATAATCATCTGCAATTATAGGTATTTCCTTATTAACTAAAGGTAATATTAATTTTTTTCCAACTAAATTGGCATATCTTTCGTCCTTAGGGTTCACTGCAACAGCAGTATCTCCAAGGATAGTTTCTGGTCTAGTTGTTGCTATTTCTAAATACTCATCACTACCTACTACTGGATATTTTATATGCCAAAAACTTCCTTCTTGCTCCGTATATTCAATTTCTGCATCAGATAAAGCAGTTTGACATTTAGGACACCAATTGGTTATCCTGTATCCTTGATATATTAAACCTTCTTCATATAATTTAACGAATACATGTCTTACTGCTCTATTAAGGTTCTCATCCATGGTAAAAGCTTCTCTTGTAAAATCTGCAGAACATCCCATCTTCTTAAGTTGCTGTCTTATCCTATCTCTATACTCATCAGTCCATTGCCATACTCGTTCTAAAAAAGCTTCTCTGCCCATTTCCTTCTTTTTTAGACCTTCCTTTAAAAGCTCATTTTCTACCTTTACTTCTGTAGCTATGCTAGCATGATCTTCTCCAGGTAGCCATAATGTTTCATAGCCTTCCATTCTCTTAAATCTTATAAGGATATCTTGAAGTGTATTATCTAAAGCATGACCTAGGTGCAATTTCCCTGTTATATTAGGTGGTGGCATTATTATTGTGTATGGCTTTTTGTTTTTATCCACCTTAGGGGTAAAGTATTTTTTTTCCTCCCATGTATTATAAATTCTTTCTTCAAAGTCTTTTGGATCATAAGTTGTTGATATATTTCTATTTTCTTCCATTGATTTTCCTCCTAAATTTATATTTGCAGAACATAAAAAAAAGAGTCTCAATCCTTAAAAGGACGAAGACTCGCGGTACCACCTTTTTTCCCACTATTATGGGCTCTCAAAAATTAACGGTAAGAACACCGTCTTTGTCTACTAAAATTCAACAAAGAAGCTCCAAAGCTACCTTCAAAGTTTACTCTTTAAGAAATCTTTCAGCCTTTGGATTTCCCTCTCTTAAAAGATTTAAAACTTCTACTCCTCTTTATCATAGCTAACACTTATTAATTTATACCTATAATATAATAATATATCATATTATGTCAAGACATTAATTAGGAATTGAGAAATATCTCCCTCCCTATGTTCTTTTCTTTAGTTTCTTCTACTTTTTTCGATTTTCTTTCACTTAATCCTATATTCTTAAATGCTACAGACATCATAAGTTTAATCCTGTTTAATTGATTTACCTCGCTAGCTCCTGGATCATAATCAATAGCTACTATATTAGTCTTAGGATTCTTTTCTTTTAGTGCTTTTATCATACCTTTTCCTGTTACATGGTTAGGCAAACATGCAAAAGGTTGCATACATATTATATTATTTATCCCATCTTCTATTAATTCCAGCATCTCTGCTGTTAAGAACCAACCTTCTCCTGTTTGATTCCCTAAGGACAGAACTTCTTCAGCCATATTAGCTAAATGGTATATGCTACTAGGCACAGAGAATCTTTCACTAGCTTTTAACTCTTCCTTCATGACCTTAGTATATATGTCTAAAATAGATATAACTGCCTTGCTTATCACATCTTTGGTTTTAGATCCAGATAAATATTTATATTTATAGCTAGAGTCATAAGCAGAATATAGCATAAATCCCATTAAATCAGGCATTACAGCTTCTCCACCCTCTTCTTCAATTACTGAAACTACATTATTATTAGCTGTGGGGTGAAATTTTACTAAAATTTCTCCTACTAGTCCAACTCTAGGTTTTAAAATATTATTTATTGGCAGGTTATCAAATTCATGAATCATAGATTTTATATCGCTTTTAAAATCATTAAAATCTCCATGCCTTATGGTGCTTTTCCCTTTATCAGCCCACTTATGATATAAATCATTGGCAGACCCCTTAGTAATTTCATAAGGACGAACTCTATACAAAATTCTCATAAGCGTATCACCATAGCACACTGCCATCACTAGCTTATGAAGAAGCTTTAAGCTTACCTTAAATCCTGGATTCTTTTCTAACCCCACTGCATTAAAAGACACCACTGGAATATGTTCTAGCCCACATTCTCTAAGAGCTTTTCTTAAAAATCCTATATAGTTAGTTGCCCTACATCCTCCACCTGTCTGGCTTATTATAACAGAAGTATTGTTTAAGTCATATTTTCCACTTTTTAATGCACTAATAATCTGTCCCACAACAATTATTGAAGGATAACAAGCATCGTTGTTTACATATTTTAAGCCTTCCTCTATGATAGTAGAATCTGTGTCATTTAGCACTTCTAGTTTATATCCACATGTGTTAAAGGCTTCCTGTAGAAATTGAAAATGTATAGGGGACATTTGTGGTGCCAAAATAGTATGATTCTTTCTCATTTCCTTTGTAAAAATAACTCTAGCATTATTGTTTTTTACCTTCTCTATATGGAAATTTCTTTTTTCTCTTTCCTCCATAGCTGCTTTTAGAGATCTTAATCTTATCCTAACTGCACCTAAATTGTTTCCCTCATCTATCTTTATAACTGTATAGATTTTCCCGTTTCTGTTTAGTATGCTTTTTACCTCATCTGTTGTAACTGCATCTAAACCACAACCAAAGGAATTTAGCTGAATCAATTCTAAATTTTTTTGAGTAGCTACAAAGGATGCAGCTCTATATAACCTATTGTGATATGCCCATTGGTCTACCACTCTTAAAGGTCTTTCTATTTCTCCAAATGTACAGATGCTGTCTTCAGTAAATACAGCCATGCCATAGGAAGTAATTAAATTTGCCATTCCATGATTTATTTCAGGGTCTATATGATAAGGTCTTCCACTTAGTACTATGCCCTTTAAATTATTTCTTTTTATATAGTTTAATGCTTCTACACCTTTGTCCATGATATCTTTTCTAAATCTTTCTTGTTCTTCAAAAGCTTTTGATAGAGCTGACTCTACTTCTCTGTAGTTAACACCCTCATCTTTAAATATCTCATATATTCTTTTATAAAGTTTCTTTTCATTTGCTAAAGATAAAAATGGGTTTAAAAACTTTACATTCTTTTCTTTGATTATATCCATATTATTTTTTATAACTTCTGGATAAGAAGTTACTATAGGACAATTGTAGCTATTATTAGCTGTCTTATCTTCCTTATTTTCATAAGGTATGCATGGATAAAATATGAAATTTATTCCCTTTTTAATCAAATTTACAATGTGTCCATGAACTAATTTCCCTGGATAGCACACAGACTCTGAAGGTATAGTTTCCATGCCTTCTTCATATATTTTCTTGGTTGTTGGATCTGATATCTCCACCCTATAACCTAACTGAGTAAGAAATGTAAACCAAAATGGATAGTTTTCATATATATTTAATACTCTTGGAATTCCAACGGTTCCTCTTTTAGCTTTTTCTAATGGTAGTGGTGAATAATCAAATATTCTTCTCAACTTATAGTCATATAAATTTGGTATGTCCTTGTTTTTATTTGTCTTTCCTTCACCCTTTTCACATCTATTTCCTGATATGAATCTCTTATTATTTCCAAAATCATTAATAGTAAGAAGGCAATTATTAGTACATCCTCCACACCGTCTCATAGATATCTTTACTTGAATATTTTTTAAATCTTCTTTTTTAGCTAGTGTAGATTCATATTCTGGGGTATACCTTTCCTTTGCAATAAGAGCACTTCCAAAGGCACCCATTATCCCCGCTATATCAGGTCTTATGGCTTTGGCTCCACTGAGTATTTCAAAGGCTCTTAATATAGCATCATTATAGAAAGTCCCTCCCTGAACCACTATATTGTTGCCCATATCTTCTATTTTCTTTATTCTTATTACTTTGTACAAGGCATTCTTTATTACCGAATAGCATAATCCTGCTGCAATGTCTCCTACCTTAGCACCCTCTTTTTGAGCTTCCTTAACCTTTGAATTCATAAATACTGTACATCTAGATCCTAAGTCTATAGGATTTTTAGAATTAATGGCTTCTTTAACAAAATTGTTTAATGATAAATTTAATGATTTTGCGAAACTTTCTATAAAAGATCCACAGCCAGAAGAGCACGCTTCATTTAATGAAATACTGTCTATAACACCCTCCCTGATTTTAAGACATTTCATATCTTGTCCACCAATATCTAATATAAAGTCCACTCCTGGTTTAAAATAGCTTGCACCTTTATAGTGAGCTATAGTTTCAATTTCTCCTATATCCACACCTAATGCGGTTTTAATTAAATTTTCTCCATATCCAGTTACGGTGGAATTTACTATTTTAAAATTCTTAGGTATCATTGAGTATATTTCTTCCATAGTCTCTATTACAGTTTTTAATGGATTGCCTTTATTGTTGCCATAAAAACTATATACAATATTACATTCATCATCTATAACCACTGCTTTAGTAGTGGTAGACCCTGCATCTATACCAAGATATCCTATACCTTCACATTTAGATAATTCTTTCCTCCTGGCCTTATCCTGGCTATGTTCTTCTTTAAACTTTAACAATTCATTTTCATCTTTAAATAGGGGTCTTAATCCCTGTATTATCTTTTTTTCATTTTCTAGATTTTTAAGCTTTTTTAAAAGCTCTTCTATATAGATTGGAGTTTCAATTCTAGATTTTATTGCTGCTCCAATAGCTACAAATATTTGAGAGTCAGCTGGAAATATAGCCTCTTCTTCCTTTAAGTTTAATGTTTCTTTAAACCTTTCTCCAAGTTCGCTCAAGAAATATAGAGGGCCTCCTAAAAAAGCCACTTTTCCTCTTATAGGCTTACCACAAGCAAGTCCACTTATACTTTGATTTACTACTGCTTGAAATATAGAAGCAGCTATATCTTCCTTTCTAGCCCCCTCATTCAATAGAGGTTGAATATCAGTCTTTGCAAAAACACCACATCTAGCAGCTATTGGATAAATATTTGTATGGCTCTTGGATAGATTATTTAATCCTTCTGCATCTGTTTCTAGCAGTACAGCCATTTGGTCTATAAATGCCCCTGTTCCTCCTGCGCATGTTCCATTCATTCTTTGATCTATTCCATTTTTAAAATAAGTTATTTTTGCATCTTCTCCCCCTAGCTCAATAGCAACATCTATATCAGGTATTATGTTTTCTACTGCTTCTGTGCACGCGATTACTTCTTGAACAAAAGGAAGATTTAGCTTTTTAGCTATTCCTAACCCTCCTGAACCTGTTATGGTTACCGTTACCCCACCATTAAAAACTTCAATACAATCACTGACCAAATCTAATATAGTATTTTCTATATCTGCTAAATGCCTTTGATACCTTTTATATATGACCTTATTATTTTTATCAATAAGTACCAATTTTACTGTAGTAGATCCTATATCTAATCCCAAATTTAAAAATTCTTTCATTTTTCCATCCCCTTAAGCAAACAATGACACATTTATCTCATGTCTACCTGCTGTTATTCCCACCCTGTTTAGGCTAGAGATAACAGTAGCTACAACCCTAGATAAGTTCAACTAGTATTCAGTTGGAGTTCAGATTCCAACTGAAACTAAGTTGAACTTGATAAGTATTTTACTTTTTACATATTTCAGGCAGTTATTTAGAAATTTTTGAATAATTTTCTTCAATAATCATATTATAATGTATACACTAAAAATTTCAATGGATAATATTAAAATTTAGTGTATGTTCCCATGTATAAATTATCTAATTAAAGTTAAAAATTTTAATTATAAGGTGAAATTAACTTTAGGAGGATTTGTTGTGAGTTATTTTGAAAAAGGAAATGAGCTTTATAATGTTAAAGATTACAAAAAGGCTATTACGTTCTATAAAAAAGCCATTGAAAATAGAGAAAATGAGGCCTGCTCCTATTATAATGCTGCTGTGTGCTTTATAAAATTAAAGGAATATCCTAGGGCTCTGGATTTGATAAAATCTGCTTTGTCATTAAAGCAAGAAAGCAAATATTTCTTTAATCTAGCCTATTGTTATGCTATGCTTAATGATACCCCAAAAGCTCTTATTTATTTTAATACTGCTTGGGCTTTAGACAATAATGATAAAGATTGCGAAAAAGCCATAAATCTAATCACAAAAAACTTAAAAAAAGGAGCATGCAAATAATAAAGTGCACCTATAGATGTTAATATAGCCTTCATAACATCTAAGGTGCACTTCAAAATTATTAATTTTCTACCATTCCCCTGCTATATTAACATCTCTATGATCTAGGTTAAACTTTTTAGAATTAAAGTAATTTCCTCCATTATAGAAGGTAGTGTCTACATTAATCCATTTATTTTCTTCTTTTATATAAACTTGATTCCATGCATGGCTTACCCAGGTGGTTCCATTAAAACCTTCACCCGTAACAAGTCTAACCTTAAGTCCTGATTCTCTAGCCATAGCTACATATAATGCAGAATAATCGAAACATATGCCTTTTTTACTATTAAATGTAGCTATAGCCCCTGATGGTATGGAATAATCTCCCCTCATTATAAGTTTAGCTTTTTCATAGTCATATTCTATCTTACTTCCTACCCAGTTATATATAACCTTGGCTTTATCCTTATCGTTTTTTGTACCACTTATAATATCTAAGGTTGTATTTTTTATATTCTCATTAGACTTTATGCCTTCTTCTAGGGTAACTCCATTATAGTATACAACCACATTGCTTTTATTTAATATATTATGTTTGTCGCTATCCTTAACCTCTACTACTTTAAATGAATCATTTATTATATTGGGTATATTTTGAGCAAAAGATGATTTAGTTATAGGGTTTATTATATAATCTACAACATTCANNAAAATTAAGTAAGCTTGCCCAATTAAGCATAAAAGAAAGTAGTATTATATAACATACAGCTTTAGGAATATTAAAAATACTGCTTAATATTCTCTTCATTATTTTTCCCCTGGATTTAAAAAATTTATTTAACCATGAAACTAGTGGCTTTAAAGTAAAATAGTTTATACCTTTTAACATTGCTAAAACTATATAATATATTATATAAAGTGATATAGGCAATACTATTAAATAAGAAAGCTTAGGCCACTCATCTAAAAAATTCGTAACTCCAAGAGGAATATACTTTGATAAAGGTCCAAAGTTTCTTAGTATTACTATGTTTTTAGCAACTATAAGAGATATAAAAAAAACGCAAATAAAAGCCATGTTTTTCTCTATATCCCATATATCCTCTTCTAAAGCATCGGCACCCTGGACATGTATAAAGGCTTTTACTATGGGGTATAAAAATATTACTATAAGTAAAACGGTTATTATATTAAAGGATATATCTATCATAACTAATACTCCTTGAAATCCTCAAAAATTTCTTTAATTGCCTTATTGGCATTTGAAAAATCGTATCCTTTTCCTATAAGATATCTAAATAATTTTTCTTTCATCTTCTTTTCTTCAATATTATTTTTCCTTATTGAATTATATTTTTTCAAAGCTACGTTTCTAATAGCCTCATCTATTGTGCCTTTTTCTACATCTAAAAATACTTTATCTATTATATTTTTAGATATACCCTTTTTTATTAGTTCATATCTTATTTTGCTTTCACCATTAGCTTTTATTTTATCTTTGATATAAAGCTTTGCGTATCTATTATCATCTACGAAATCATAGTTTTTTAAAAATGCTATAGTTTTTTCTATAACTTCCTCTTCATATCCTTTATCTTTAAGTTTCTTCTTTATTTGTTCTTCTGTCTTCAATCCTCGTTCTAAAGCTTTTAATGATAAACTTTTAGCCTTAGTAAATTCTTCTTTATGTGCTATATCTAAAAGTTTGTCATCTTCTATAGATTTTCCTATCTTTAATCCTTCTTTATACACAATTTCACTGTGGCAAGAAAAAGCAAAGTCATAATCTATAAAAACATTTACTTTATCTTTATTGTTCTTTTGTACCTCTATAGCTGTTATTTTTTTATTCATTACTAATCCCTTCTGTATTTCCTTCTTAAAACGTGTATAGTTGGATTTTTAAGCACTTTCTCTGCAGCCCTATAAATGTGTTCATCTTCCATATTCTCTAGCTTTTCCATATCACTTATAAACTCACATATATTTTCTTTATCTAATGATTGATGCATAACATAATTGCTTAAATCTGTTGAATCTTCTAGTGTAGATAGCACCGCTGTCTTATGAACTTTTTTCATTACTTCCATAGCCCTATTGTCAAATTTAACCTTCCTGTTTTTTATATTATATATAGCTTCATTTATTATTTCTATAGTTTCTGTAACATTTTCATCATCTACTGCAGTATATATACATAAGGTTTTAATATTCTCACTTAGGCTTAAATCAGTATATACATCATAAGCTAGACCCCGGTTCTCTCTTAATTCTCTAAAAAGTATAGAGTTAGAACTTTCTCCAAGTCTATGACTTAAAATTTTTAATGGCAGTTCCATATCCTTATCTATATTATTGAGATCAAATATATATACTATGGTACTTTGCTCCAAATCATTTTTTTCAGTTATAAAAACTCCAGCATTATTACTTTCTTTTTCAACCCAAGGCAATAAAACCTCATGACTTTCCCAATTTTTAAAAATTTTTTCGATTTTCTCAACAACCACTTTATGGTCTAAAGATGATACAATAACTATATAAGAATTGTTGGGAACATAATATTTTTTATAAAATTCCATAAGATCTTTTTTTGCAAATTTTTTTACATTTTCTTCTGTTCCGCTTATATCATATCTCAAAGGACTTTTATAAAATGCTTTTTCATAGGCTTTTTTAAAACTAAAGTCCTCAGTATCATCCTTTGAAGATTTTATTTCTGAAAGAATTACTCCCCTCTCCTTTTCTATTTCCTCTTCTGGAAAAGAAGAATTCATTATCATATCTCCTATAAGATCTATTCCATTAAAGATTTCCTCTTCTAAAGAAGTTATACTATATACAGTACAGCCATAATCTGTATAGGCATTGTACTCCCCCCCTAGTAACTCTAAAGAATCATTTAACTCTTCATTGTTCATGGAGTTAGTACCCTTAAATATCATGTGTTCTATAAAATGACTAATTCCTTTCTCATCATCTTTTTCATACATAGCACCAATCTTAACTCCAAAATGTAGGGATGATATTTGAGTATCCTTTTTTACTGTGATTATATTTAATCCATTATTAAGAGTATATATGCTGCTATTAAACGCCCAATTCCCCATTATTGTCCTCCTTTAACTTCTATATTAACTATTACCTTTAAATCAAAATTTCAAACATTATTTTTATATTATATCATAATTAATTATGTGGTGTTTGAAATATTAATTTATATGAATTACATATTCACTTCTGTATTACTACAGAGCTAAATATATGGTATACTTTATATTGAAGTTATTTATCTGATGTCTATGTGCTGTAACACTCTACTCTATTCAGATTGAAGGTAGCAGTAGCTACGACTCTAGATAAGTGAGACTATATACTAAATTAGTATCAATCATCAGTACACATAAATGGGGGATGTTTTTATGGAAACCAAATACGAGATTATTATGAATTATATAAAATCAGAAATTCAGAATGGAAATTTCAAATCTAAGTTACCTTCTATAAGGGCCTTAGCCATTAAATTCAGCTGTAGTAATTCTACAGTAATTCGAGCATACTCAGAATTAGAAAAAAATAGTTTGATTTATGCTATGCCCAAAAGTGGATATTTTGTATCCAATAACAACGCATTTTTTTCCCAACCAATGGATGAGAACGTAATAAATTTCTCTTCAGGTGAACCAAACCATTCAATACTTCCTGCAAAGGATTTTAAGGATTCTATTGATAAATCTTTGGACAAGTATGGAAGTCATCTTTTTTCTTACGGTGACCCTGAAGGTTTTTTACCATTAAAAGTTACACTTTCAAAACTCTTTGCAAAAGAAGATATTGAAGTTGCTCCAAATGACATTCAATTTACCAATGGAGCCCAAGAGGCTTTAGCTTTCTTATCTCTCTTAGAATTTCCTAATAAAAAGACAACTATATTAATTGAAAATCCCACCTATAATTTATACATAGGATTCTTAAAAATCAATGATTTTAATGTAATGTCCTTGGAACGTTCTTTTTCAGGTATAGACTTAAATGAATTGGAAAATATTTTTAAGAATAATGACATTAAATTTTTCTATACCATTCCAAGGCTCCACAATCCTCTTGGAACTTCCTATAGTGAAACCCAAAAAAAGGCTATAGTTGATTTGGCAAACAAATATGATGTTTACATCTTAGAAGATGATTATCTATACCAGTTATGGGAAAAAGATGATAAATCTTTAAAAAGCTATGATACCCAAGGTAGAGTTATACATATGAAGAGCTTTTCTAAAACCTTATTACCTGGTATGAGATTAGGTACTCTTACCCTGCCTGAAAGCCTTAAAAATAACTTTATGAATAGAAAAATCCATCATGCCCTAAGGTGCCCACATCTTTTTCAAGGGGCTCTTAATGAATTTATAGAAAATGGACAATATAGTTCTTATATAGTACAGATTAAAAAATACTATAGTCAAAAACTAAGGCTATTAAAACAAAGCTTTGAAAACAATCCAATAGAGGGAATGTCTTATTATATACCAAACAATGGATTTTTTTCCTTTGTGAATCTTCCTTCTTCTATTTCTATCTCTGAACTTTACAATACTTTAATGCTCAACAATGTAGAAATTAGGGATGGTAAGTTTTCTTATTATACGTCCTCTCCAACAAACTCTATAAGATTAAGTATATCCAATCCTAATGATGAGGGTATAATAAAAGGTACGGATATTCTACTTAGACAGATAAAGGAGCTTGCTAATATCCGTCACAATAAAATGGATAGTATGATTGAGCTATAAAAAATAATTCTTTTCTTTATGAAAGAAGGTATGCTTTATGAATAAAAAACTTTTAATAGTAGAAGATGAACCCAGAATGAGAAGACTTTTAAGGGATTATTTATCTAAAGAAGGTTTTGACACCTTTGAGGCATCTAATGGTAAAGAAGCACTAGATATTTTTAATTCTATGTCCTTTAATTTAGTGATTTTAGATATTATGATACCTTTATTAGATGGGTTTCAAGTTTGCAAGTTCATTAGAAAGGTATCAAACATCCCCATTATAATTGTTACAGCTAGATCTGAAGAAGATGATAAGCTTTTAGGATATGATTTAGGCGCTGATGATTATGTAACTAAACCCTTTAGTCCTAAAGTTCTAACTGCTAAAGTTAAAGCCTTACTTAAGCGTCTAGAAGATTTAGATATATCTCAACCTATAATAAATATGGGAGATTTATCTATAAATAAAACTTCCCATGAAGTATCTATTAAAGGTTCTGCCCTATATCTTTCGCCTAAGGAATACGATTTATTGGTTTTTTTCTGCGACAATAAGAATTCTGTGTTGTCTAGAGAACTATTGTTAGATAAGATATGGGGATATGACTTTGTTGGAGATATACGAACTGTAGATACTCATATAAAGCGCCTTAGAGAAAAATTAGGAACTTTGAGTGACATGATTATTACTGTTAGAGGAAGTGGATATAAATTTGAATATAAAGATTAAGAAAACTATAACTTCAAAGCTTTTTATAATTACATCCTTAGTTATGGCACTGTTTCTTTTGCTTTCTTTACTATTTCAAAGTTTTTTCTTTGGAGACTTCTATTTAAGGAGAAAGATGAATACATTGCAGCGCAATGTTAGCAACTTCAAATTACAATATTCTTATAACATTAAGGATAACTATGAACTATATAAAAGCATGCAAAAGTTCGAATCCTCTAATAATGCTAAAATTGCCATATTATCAAAAGAAGGAGATATAATCTATTTACCAAATCCAAAGTCTTCAATTGATGATAGTACAAAAACTTATATTAGAAGTATTTTAAACCATATAATAGATAATGGTAGCCTTAAAGATATAATGCAGGGTAAGGAAGAAAATATAACCATGCTTCTATCTAACCCAGACTTGGATTTGAAAAATATTGTATCTATAGCACCTATTTCTCTGAATCTGGAAAAAGATAGCATAATAATAGCATTTTCTCCATTCCAGCCCATTGAGGAAGCCAGTGGAGTCATTAAAGATTTTTTTATATACATGTTTATCTTTGCTCTTATAGCTATAGCAATTCTTTCTATAATATATGCTAATATAATTTCTAAACCTCTTACTGCGTTAAATAAGGTAGCTTCTAAAATGAGTAATTTAGACTTTAGTGAAAAATGCCCTATAAATAGTGAGGATGAAATTGGAAATTTAGCCAAAACTTTAAATTTCTTATCTTTAAATCTTTATAATGCACTAGAAGAATTAAAGATAGCTAATTTAAATCTAAAAAAAGATATAGAAAAAGAAAAAATTCTAGAAAACATGAGAAAAGATTTTGTTGCAAATGCATCTCACGAATTGAAAACTCCTATAGCACTTATTGAAGGTTATGCTGAAGGTATAAAGGATGGTGTAGTTGATAATTGTGGAAAAGAAGAGTATTTAGATGTAATTATTGATGAAGCTCATAAGATGAACTCTTTGGTTATGGATATGCTAGAATTAAGCAAACTAGAGTCTCCCACTTTTAAGCTTGATATAAGTGAGTTTTCCATATTAGACTTAATTAATTGTTGTACCAAGGAATTGTGTTCCTATATAGAACTTAAAAATATAGCCCTCCTATGTGATAATAAGGATACTATAGTTCTCGGCGATAAATTTAGAATCGAAGAGGTAATAACCAATTTACTTACCAATGCTATAGATCATTGTACTCCTGATGGTACTATAAGAATTTCTTTTGATCATACGGATTCATGGATAAAAATAAGTATATCAAACACTGGAACTCCTATTCCACAAGAGGAAATGAAAAATATTTGGGACAAATTTTACAAAATAGATAAAGCTAGAACTAGGATTTTAGGAGGTACAGGGCTAGGGCTAGCAATAGTTAAAAATATATTACTTCTTCATGATAGTAACTTCGGTGTTAAAAACCTTTCTAATAATGAAGTATGTTTCTTTTTCACCTTAAAAATAGCAGGTATTTAGCCATTAACAAAGGATGTTTCCATACTCTTTAAATAGTTTATGAAAACATCCTTTGTCATTGTGTTTTATATCAACCCACCATCTATTGTTATAACTTGACNNCTCCGAACATAAAAACACTGCAGCCTTCCCTATGTCTGTGCCTTCCCCAAATCTCCCCATAGGTATAGACTCTTCAAGCTCTGCCTTTTCTTCTTTTTCTAACCACCTATTCATTTCTGTATCTATCACCCCTGGCGAAATAGCATTAACTCTTATTCCGCTTAAAGCCAATTCTTTCCCTAATGCTTTGGTAAAGCTATTTATAGCCCCCTTAGTTGCTGAATATATAACCTCACAGGATCCACCCACATTTCCCCATATTGATGAAATATTTATTATAACTCCTGTTTTTCTACTTATCATATATGGAACTATAGAATGGCAGGTATTTATTACTCCTTTTAAATTTACATTTATAAGTTCATCAATACTAGATAAATCCATGTCTATAAAAAGTCCTCTTTTGCTTATTCCTGCATTATTTATCAGTATATCAATTCTTCCTAAATTTTTTAATACATGTTGTACCATTGATGTTGCTTCATTGTAGTTAGAAACATCTCCTTTTAATGCCATGGCATAACCACCCAAAGATTTTATAAAGTTTACTGTGTTTTCTGCGCTAGTGCAATCTTTACTAAAATTTATTAAAACTGTAGCACCTTCCTTGGCTAATTCAATAGCTATACTTCTTCCTATTCCCTTAGATCCTCCAGTTATAAATGCTATTTTACCATCTAATTTCATTTTATCCTCCATTCATTCTGTAGAAATTTGTATAAATTTGTTGATTTCTTTAAAATTTTCATTTATTAATATATAATTATTTTAGTACATATATATTAATTAGTATATATAAATTACTTGTAGGAAGTGAAAACCATGGTCAAACACTTATTTATAATAAATCCATTCGCAGGCAAGGGACATGCTTTAGAATATATTCCTCAGATACATAAACTATTTAAAAATTCCAATGACCAATATATAATAAAGATTACTGAATATCCAGGACATGCTACAGAACTAGTTAAAAATTATATATCTAATGAAGATATTTTTGTATATTCCCTTGGGGGAGATGGCACATTAAATGAAATTGCTAATGCTATTGTAAACACTAATAGTGTATTAGGCACAATTCCTTGCGGTACAGGAAATGATTTTATAAGAAGTTTAATTCCTTCTAAAAACTATGAAGATATATTATCAAAGACTGTAAAGGGAGAAATAAGAACAATAGATACTGCCAAGGCTAATGATAGATACTTTATAAACATATCCTCTGTGGGTTTTGACTCAGAAGTAGTATCCAATGCAAGACTCTTTAAAAAGAAAAAGTTTATTCCTTCAGGTTTAGCATACATAATAAGTTTATTTTATACGCCCTTTAAATTTAAAAGTATTCCTATGAAAATAGATATAGATGGTCACTTAGTTGAAGAGGACAACCTTCTTTTAGCTATTTGCAATGGCTCACAGTATGGTGGTGGTATTCCAATTAGTCCCCATGCCTCAATCTATGATGGAAAGCTGGATGTGTGTATGGTAAAAACCTGTAAATTAACAAGACTACTTTCCGTTTTGCCTAAGGCTTTAAGTGGTAACCATACTAATGTAGATGAAGTAACTTTTTTTTCTGGAAAAAGCATAAACATTCAAAGTCCTGTTAGCTTTACTTTGCAAAGTGATGGGGAACTCTTTACTTGTAATGAAGTTTCTTTCACACTTCATCCTAAATCTCTTAGAATATTATATCCCAAAATTTAAAGACATGCTGAGTTTATTCAGCATGTCTTGTGAAATCCCAATCTTCAACAAATATGTTTTTTAATATAATGCCTTGATCAAATCCGCCCTTTTCTTTTCTCTTATCCTCCCTAGCCTTTATTAAATCTTCCTCTGTATATCCTAAAGCCTTAGCTAAAGAGAATATTACTTCCATTATGTCTGCTAATTCTTCTATGTTTTCCGTTTCTATAAATTCATGCATTTCATCCCTTAATTTCAACCTTAGAAGTTTAAAATATTGGGCATCTGTAGCCTTGGTGATTTCACATTCACTACCAGATTCCCTTATTATTTCTGGAACCTTATCTCTTACTAATTTATTATACACTTTCACGCAAATCACCAGCCTTTCAAAGTATGGAACTTTAATATTTTCTTCTTTACTATATTTTATATTTTATAGAGCACATTATCAATACCCATTGTAAATTTTCAGAAATTATTAACATTAACCCTATAAAAAATAAGAAATCATCCTTAAATCCCAGGATGACTTCCTATTTTATTTATTTTAGCTTAAAAGAATTTTTTAAAGAAACAATTCTATTTAATACTAACTTATCTTTGCTAGTATACTTAGGATCTACATTAAAGTATCCATGTCTAAATAACTGAAATTTATCATTTCCTTTAGCGGTTTTCATGTTTGGCTCAACATATCCCTCTAATATTTCTATGGAGTTAGGATTTATCTTTTGTAAAAAATCTCTATTATCATCCTCATCACTATCCATCATTAAAGGTTCATATAATCTGAATTGTGATTTCAAGGCATCCCTAGCATTTACCCAATGTATAGTACCTTTTACTTTTCTCCCTGTAAACCCTGTACCGCTTTTTGTTTCAGGATCATAAGTGCAATGTATTTCTTTTATATTTCCATTTTCATCTTTTATAAATTCATTACACTTTATAAAATAAGCTCCCTTAAGCCTAACTTCATTTCCTTGGAACAATCTAAAATACTTTTTGGGAGGATTCTCCATAAAATCTTCTTGTTCTATATATATTTCTCTGGAGAAAGTTACCTTTCTACTTCCTTGACTTGGATCATCAGGATTGTTTTCTATGTCAAGGATTTCCTCTTTGTCTTCTGGATAATTAGTTATAATGACTTTTAACGGCCTTAACACTGCCATAGTTCTTGGTGCTATTTTATTTAAGTCTTCCCTTATAAAATGTTCAAGCATTAATCCATCTACTAGAGAATTCCCCTTGGCCACACCTATTTCTTTACAGAAGTTTCTTATAGCCTCTGGAGTATATCCTCTTCTTCTAAGTCCTGCAATAGTTGGCATTCTTGGATCATCCCAACCATCTACTATTTTTTCATCTACAAGTAGTTTTAACTTTCTTTTACTCATAACTGTATTAGTGATGTTTAATCTTGCAAATTCAATTTGTTGAGGAACCTTTTCCATTTCACATTCTCTTACCACCCAATCATAAAGTGGTCTATGGTCTTCAAACTCCAATGTACATATAGAATGAGTTATACCTTCTATTGAATCCTCCAAGGGGTGAGCGAAGTCATACATTGGATATATGCACCACTTCCGTCCTGTATTATGGTGCTCTGCATGAGCTATTCTATATATTATAGGATCCCTCATATTTATATTAGGTGATGTCATATCTATTTTTGCCCTTAATACTTTTTCACCATCTTTAAATTCACCATTTTTCATTTTCTCAAAAAGCCTTAGATTCTCTTCTACAGTTCTATTTCTATAAGGACTTTCTTTTCCTGACTCTGTTAAAGTTCCCCTAAAATCTTTCATCTCCTCGGAGGACAAATCACAAACATAAGCCTTTCCTTTTTTTATAAGCAATATTGCTTTTTCATACATAATATTAAAATATTCAGAAGCAAAATATAAATTATCCCATTTATATCCAAGCCATTCCACATCTTCTTTTATGGAATCAACATATTCCGTATCTTCCTTTACTGGATTAGTGTCATCAAATCTTAAATTAGTTTTACCATTAAACTCATCTGCCAATCCAAAGTTTAAAACTATTGATTTAGCATGACCAATGTGCAAATATCCATTAGGTTCTGGTGGAAATCTGGTTATTATTTCTTGATGTTTTCCACTTTCCAAATCTTCTTTAATTATATTTTTTATAAAATTTGATGAATTGTACTCTTCTGCCATATTATCATTCCTTTTCATAACTATATTTTATCTCATGTCTGTCTGCTAATATCTCCATCCTTCTTAGGTTTGAAGTAGCGGTAGCTAGGACTCTAGATAAGTTCAACTAATATTCAGGTAGAATTGAAACTCCACATGAAATTAAGTCTCTCTTGATATTTTCATCAAATAAATTGAGATATATTTAATATTTAATCTTTCTCATATACCTTTTTAATATATCATAATTTTCTATAACTTTCTACTATATAGCTATAAACTGATTCATATTTCTATCATAAAAATATCCTACTTCTTTCATTTTCTTTTCTATGTCTGCCATAGTGATATCCATATAACCACAATAATCTTCTAAAGATGAAAACTCATCTCTAAGCTTCATATTTAATATACTTAAAGCCATATAACTATCCATTTTAATAAAATCTTCTTTGTTCATAGTTCCTCCTTAATAACTTAAAGTTTTTTCTTCTGCAATAGCGCCTTTTCCACCAATATATATTTGTTTATTCACTACCCTACCATATATTAAGCAGGGGTTATCCATAAAAAATCCTTGCTTAAACTCAAAGGAATTTTCCTTATAGTATCTATTTAAATAAGCTGATAGCGACCCATTGGATGTACCTGTAGCACATTCCTCTTCTATTCCATAAAAAGGTGCAAAGTTTCTACAATATATCTCATGATTATTCTTTGAAAATACATGAACCCCCACAACATCATACTTCTCGCTTAACATTTCCATATATGTAGAGTTTATCTTTATATTTTTTAGAGATTCTTTAGAATCTATAGGTACTATAATATCCTTCACTCCTGTAGAGACTATTTCTATAGGCAGATTTCTATCTATTTTATTTGTGTTTAATGCCTTAATTATCTCTTCCACCTTTGGTCCAGGAAAAACTTCTGGATTTTTTTGTTTCATAAAGTAAATTTGGTTTTCTTTAAACATTTTAATATTTCCTACCTTAGTATTTACTATGTAGTTTTCATCATGTGTAACACCTATTTCTTCTAATGCTATTAACCCTCCTATGGTTCCATGTCCACACAACCCTATCTCCCTATTAGGAGTATAATATTCCATGGTAATAGCTGTATTCTCTTCTAATTTAACAAATACGGTTTCTGATACACCAATAATTCTAGCTATATTTTGTTTTCTCTCCCTAGGAATATCTTCTTTTTCAATTATTATGGCAGCTAAGTTTCCATAGTCCTTACATATACCAAAAACCTTCACCATCTGCACTTTTATTTTCATTGTTTTCTCCCTTTTCAATAAGAGTACTATAAATAATTCTAGATCACCACTGTAATTCCTAAATCTCTTATGCCTTTATGTTAAATTGTCTCATAGTATCTTTATTTATTTTACCATATTCTTTGCTAATCCGTTGAAAATAATGAGTATTTATTATATAATTCTATGGATATTATGTCCACAAAATTAAAGGAGAAGTTTATGAATAATTCGAAAAAACCTTTTAACTTTATACTTACCATATTAGGCTTATTACCTTTATTTATTCCAATTCTGAATATATATTTAGGATTGTTGCTTACTATAAGCTTATTTCCTAGCCAAACCGTTTATTTTAATACCTCCTCTATATTTGGATTAAGTTTTAAGATATTTT
This sequence comes from Clostridium sp. UBA5530, assembly GCA_002423705.1. Classification (GTDB taxonomy): domain Bacteria; phylum Bacillota; class Clostridia; order Clostridiales; family Clostridiaceae; genus Clostridium_X. Next base: position 110,836 of record DINW01000073.1, on the reverse strand, counting down.
TATTTGCTTTAGTTGTAGACTTAGTTTTAAGTCTTATAGGATTTAATCCAGATAAAAGACTAGATATGATGGCTCATAAAAAATTTACATCTTTTATTTTTGAAGGGTCTACATCTATTTTTGCTCTAACCGTAGGTTATTCTAGTATAAGATCTTTGGGACTAACTGGACTAACTCTATTTAGAGGTGGATTAGTGTTCTTTATTTTAGTTTCAACTTTTTTGGATTTGTTAACCCTATTTTTTATGAGTTTTTTTATGAATAAAGATAAAGAAAAAAAAGATAATTAATTATAAAATTATTATTTTAATCTTTCACATATTAATATACAATATAATTGAAGGGAGATGATTGTATATGAGATTAATAATAAATGCTGATGACTTTGGGTTAACTCCTGGGGTTTCAAAAGGAATAATCAAAGCTATGAAAGAAGGAGTTGTTAGCGATACTTCTATGATAGTGAATTCTCCTTATTTTAAAGAAAGCATAATATTAGCAAAGGAAGAGGGCTTACTAGAACTAGGAATTCATTTATCTTTAACTACCTATAACCCTATATTACCTCCAAATGAAATACCTACTTTAGTAGACTTAGATGGTAAATTTCACAAAGATCTTTCTTACATTTTGGAAAATTCCTTTTCTATGGATGAAGTGGAAAAAGAACTTCGATGCCAAATAAATAAATTTTTGTCTTCAGGTCTTAAACTTAATCATATAAGTGGACATCATCAATTTTATGGATATAATGAAGAAATTCATAATGTTTTAATATCTTTAGCTCATGAATTTAATGTTCCTTTAAGATCTGTAAATGATGATTTAAGAATTAAAATTTATCAAAATAATGTTAAAACCACTAATTATTTTTCTACTTCCTTTCACAATGAAGGTGTAACCTCAGAAAATTTACTAAGAATTCTAGAAGATTTTAGGGAAGAAAAATTGACTTTGGAAATAATGACTCATCCAGCTATAGTTGATGATGAACTTAATTCCATATCTCATTACAATTTAATGCGAAGTCGTGAACTTGAACTGTTGACTTCTTATAGGATTAAAGAGTATATTAAGAACGCTTCTAATATAGAGCTTATAAGTTTTAGTGAACTCTAATTTTATTTGAACATAAATTATACTGCTTCAANNCCAATTCTTATTATTTAAAAATTACTAATAGCAGATACAAATAATTACTTGTATCTGCTATTTATTATTAATATTATTTTCCTATATCTTTTCTATAATATATATTTTCAAAATATATATTCTTCATATCTTTATAGCAAGCTTCCCTAGCTTCTTTAATATTACTTCCTTGGGCCACTACTGCTAACACTCGCCCACCTGATGTAGTTAATATACTATCTTTTAGCTTTGCTCCTGCCATAAACACCTTTGATTCTTCCAATTTACCTATTTTAATTTCCTTGCCTTTGTCGTAGGTTCCTGGATATCCTGAAGAAGCTGCAATAACTACACAAGCACTTTTATTGCTCCACTTCACTTCTATGTTATTTAGTTTTTTCTCTAGAGCCTTTTCTATAATCTCTAAGAAATCACTTTCCATTAATGAAAGTACTCCTTGGGTTTCTGGATCTCCCATTCTTACATTGTATTCTAAAAGATAAACTCCTTTTTTAGTTATCATTAATCCAAAGAATATTACTCCAATAAAATCCATTTTTTCTTCTTTTATGCCTTTTAAAGTAGGTTCCATTATATCTTTAGTGAATTTTTCCATAACATCATTGGTAACATAAGGATTTGGACATATTACTCCCATTCCACCTGTATTAGGCCCCCTATTGCCATCCAATATCTGTTTATGATCTTTAGCCGACAAAAATGGTATTATAGTTTCTCCATCAGTTATAGATAAAATAGATGCCTCTATGCCCTCTAAAAACTCTTCTATAACTATAGTTTTTCCAGCATCCTTTAGGTTTTCTCTTATCATAATGTCTTCTATAGCTTTTTTACCTTCCTCTAAAGAATAACATATTACAACTCCCTTTCCCGCTGCCAATCCGTCTGCCTTTATAACTAAAGGAAATTCCTTATGTTGTATATATTTTAGTGCCTCTTCTGCATTAGAGAAACTTTCGTATTCTGCTGTTTTAACATTATACTTTTTCATAAACTCTTTAGCAAAGGCTTTACTACCTTCTAGAATAGCTCCATTTTTACCTGGACCAAATATTTTAAGTCCTTGTTTTTTAAATTCATCTACTATACCTTTGGTTAAAGGCTCTTCTGGTCCTACTATGGTCAAATCAATATTCTTTTCTTTAGCAAAGTCTAAAAGCTTATCTATGCCATTAATATTTATGTTCTCACATTTTTCTTCTATGGCTGTGCCTCCATTTCCTGGAGCGCAGTATATAGTTTCTACCTTGGAGTTTTGAGCCAGTTTCCAAGCTATAGCATGCTCTCTTCCTCCTGAACCAATTACAAGTAGCTTCATAACTATTCCTCTCCTTACTAATGCTTAAAGTGTCTTAATCCTGTAAATACCATACTAATACCATATTCATTGCAAGCCTCTATTGATTGCTTATCATTAAGAGAACCTCCTGGTTGTATTATAGCTTTTATACCTTTTTTAGCTGCAGTATCTACTACATCTCTAAATGGGAAAAAGGCATCTGAAGCTAATATAGTAGCTCCTTCACCTCTTTTTAAAGCATCTTCTGTAGGCCAAATTCTGTTAACCTGACCTCCACCAATACCTAAGGCTACTCCACCTTTAGCCACAACTATAGCATTAGATTTAACGTATTTCACTACTTTCATGCCGAAAATTAAATCCTTCATCTCTTCATCTGTAGGCTTTTTATCTGTTACAATTTTTATTTCATCAATAAGCTTTTTATCCTCATCTTGAACAAGAATAGCTCCATCCACAGACACAATATATTTATCATCTTTAGGATAATTCTTAAATCTAAGTATCCTTAAATTTTTCTTAGTCTTTAATACTTCCAAAGCTTCTTCATCATATTCTGGTGCTGCAATAACTTCTAAAAATATTTTTACCATTTCCTCTGCGGTGTCTTTATCAACTTTTCTATTAAATGCTACTATACCACCAAAAATTGAAGTTGGGTCTACATTATAAGCCTTCATATATGCATCATGACAATTTTCCCCTATAGCCACTCCACAGGGAGTATTATGCTTTAATGCACAACAACTTGGCTCATCAAATTCATTACAACATTTCCAAGCTATATCAACATCTTTAAAGTTGTTGTATGATAGTTCTTTTCCATTTAAAGTGTCAAAAGAATTCATTGCTCCCTCTACCATAGTAGAAGAGTATACTGCAGCGCTTTGGTGAGAATTCTCTCCATATCTTAAATTTTGCATTTTTTTATAAGATACAGAAAGATATTCGGGATACTTTTCATCTTCTAATAAAAAGTTTGAAATAGCCCCATCATAAGCGCTCATAAGATTAAAAACTTTACCTGCTAATCTTTTTCTAGTACTTAAGGAGGTTTCCCCTTTTTCTTCTATCTCCTCTACTATAAGCTTATAATCCTTCTTATCTGATACAACTACTACATCTTGAAAATTCTTTGCTGCTGCTCTTAGCATAGTTGGTCCGCCAATATCTATAAATTCAACCTTTTCTTGAAATTCCAAATCTTCTCTTACCTTTTCAAAGAAAGGATATAAGTTTACTATTACATAATCTATTGTTCTAATATTTCTTTCATTTAATATATCCATATGCTCTTTATTATCCCTTATTGCAAGAATGCCTGCATGAACAATGGGATGCAATGTCTTTACCCTTCCATCCAACATCTCTGGGAAACCAGTAACTTCATTAATCTCAATTACATCTAATCCGTTTTCTTTTAGATATTTATAAGTTCCCCCAGTAGATATAATTTCTACGTTTCTACTTTGTAAAAATTTAGTAAATTCTAAAATACCTTCTTTATCAAAAACACTTATTAAAGCTCTTTTATTCATAAAAGAAGCCTCCTTCTATTCTTCTATCTTTATTCTTTCATCAACTATTGTTACTTTATTTTCTTCTATAAGTTTTATAGCCTTGGGTAAAAGTTTGTGTTCCTTTTCCAAAACCCTTTTCTGAAGTGATTTAGCATCATCCTCAAAATAAACTGGCACTATATCTTGAAGCAATATGGCTCCTCCATCCACCTCATCATTTACAAAGTGTACTGTACATCCAGAAAATTTCACTCCACTTTTTATTACAGCCTCATGAACCTTTAATCCGTACATTCCTGGTCCACAAAAACATGGTATCAACGAAGGATGTATATTTATTATCTTATTGTTAAACTTCTTTAGAATATCACCATCTAAAATAGCTAAGAATCCTGCCAATACTATCAAATCTACTTGTCCATCTACTATTTTTAATATTCTATCAGGAAAATTATCTTCACCATTTTTATCTACTACAAAAGTTTTAATATGATATGCTTTAGCTCTCTCCAATGCATAAATACCCTCTTTGTTTCCAATAACCATTTTTATTTCTGCATTTATTTCTGCATTCTCTATAGCATCTATTATAGATTGGAGATTAGTACCACCTCCTGATACAAGAACGGCTATTTTAAGCATACCCCTTCACCTCCATCGGTTATGTAGCCTATTTCATAAGCTTCTTCTCCCATGGCTGCTAATTCCTTTAATACTTCATCTTTTATTTCTTTGTCTACACATATCATAAAGCCTATTCCCATATTAAAAGTGTTATACATATGATCTCTTTCCACACCTAAATCCATCATATATTTAAATATCTCAGGCATATTATAAGAATCCTTATTTATTACTGCCATTTTTCCCTTTGGAAGCATTCTTGGAACATTCTCTATAAATCCGCCTCCAGTTATGTGGCACATAGCCTTAATATGAAATTTATTCATCAAATTTTCTATAGTCTTTACATATATTCTTGTAGGAGTTAAGAGGATTTCTCCTAAAGTTTTTTCTCCTAATTTTTTGTCTAAGTCCTTAATGATTTTTCTAACTAAAGAATATCCATTAGAGTGAATTCCTGAAGATGGCAACCCTATAATGGTATCTCCAGCCTTTACATCATGTCCGTCTATAATTTTATCTTTATCAACTATTCCTACTGCAAAGCCTGCTATGTCGTATTCTCCCTCTGGATAAAATCCTGGCATTTCAGCAGTTTCTCCTCCAACTAAAGCAGCACCACTTTGCAAACATCCTTCTGAAACCCCTTTTACTAAGTCAGAAGCCACGTCAGCTTCTAATTTCCCACAAGCTATATAATCCAAGAAAAATAGAGGCTTTGCTCCATGACATAATATATCATTTATACACATGGCAACACAATCAATACCAACTGTATCATACTTTTTCATCTTAAATGCAATTTCAAGTTTAGTACCAACTCCATCGGTTCCTGATACAAGAACTGGTTTTTTATATCCTTCTGGTAGCTCCATCATAGCCCCAAAGGAACCTATATTATTTAAAACTAAGGAATTCATAGTACTTTTAGCATAATCCTTTATTAAGGTCACTGCCTTATATCCCTCTTCAATATTAACTCCTGCATCTTTATATGTTATCATACTAATTCTCCTTTATATTATTCTATAATAGCTTCCATAGGTGGTGCCACTGGATATTCTCCACTAAAGCAGCCTAAGCAAAATCCTTCATTTTTGTTTAAAGCTTTAAGCAATCCCTTGATGCTTATATACCCTAATGTATCTGCTCCTATGGTATTTCCTATGTCTTCTATGGACATATTAGCTCCTATAAGTTCACTTCTATAAGGGGTATCTATACCAAAATAACATGGATATTTAACCACCGGTGACGATATCCTAAAATGTACTTCCTTGGCTCCTGCCTTTCTAAGAAGTTGAACAAGCTTTTTAGATGTAGTACCTCTAACTATAGAATCATCTATTAGAACCACTCTTTTTCCTGCCACTACGGATTTTAATGGATTAAGTTTCAATGCCACAGCCATTTCTCTAATCTCTTGAGTTGGTGCAATAAAGGTTCTTCCCACATATTTATTTTTAACAAAGGCAGTTTCATAAGGTATGTTGGCAGCTTTAGCATACCCTACTGCAGCTGGTATACCTGAATCAGGGACTCCAACTACTATATCTGCATCTATAGGACATTCTTCATAAAGAATTTCTCCAGTTTTCACTCTAGTTTCATATACATTTATTCCATCAATTATGCTATCTGGTCTAGCAAAATATATATGTTCAAAGGAACATGTGCCACAATTAGTTTTTTCTGATGGATTAATACTTTTGATACCATTCTTATCTATAACCACTATTTCTCCTGGTTTTACATCTCTTACAAATTCTCCGCCTATGGCATCTAGTGCACAACTTTCAGATGCTAATATATAGCTATTTTTTACCTTTCCTATGCATAATGGCCTTATTCCATTATTGTCTCTTACTCCAATAAGCTTATCTTTGCTAAGAATCACAATAGCAAAGGATCCTTTTACCACTTGCATAGCATTAAATATAGCTTTTTCTATACCTTTATTTGCATATCTTGCAATCAATCCTAATATTACTTCAGAATCTGTGGTAGTTTGGAACATAAAGCCACCATCTTGCAAAAGATCCCTTAGTGTATCTGCGTTAGTAAGATTTCCGTTATGTGCTATAGCCATATCTCCTAGTTTTCCATGAGTCAATAGTGGCTGAGCATTACACTTTAGACTATCTCCCGCTGTGGAATATCTTACATGTCCTATAGCAGAGTTCCCTGTTAATTCCTCTAAAATCTCTTCATCGAAAACTTCTGTAACAAGACCCATATCTTTATGGCAATATATATTGCCCTCTCTAGCCACTGCTATTCCTGCACTCTCTTGACCCCTATGTTGAAGAGCATATAACCCATAATAGGTAAGTTTACCTACTGGTAGATCATCATTAGATAATATACCGAAGACTCCACACTCTTCTTTTAACTTATCTTCTTCTAAATCAATTAGCTGCCATGTCATCCTTAAAACCTACCTTTATTTTTTTATTCTGCTGAAAATTTCTTTATAAGCATCTTCTACATTTCCTAAATCTCTTCTGAATCTATCCTTATCAAGCTTTTCTCCAGTGTTTGAATCCCAAAATCTACAAGTATCTGGTGAAATTTCATCTGCTAAATATATCTCTCCATTTAACTTTCCAAACTCTAACTTAAAATCTACTAAAGTTATGCCTTGAACACTAAAGAACTCTTTTAATATATCATTTATCTTAGCTGTCATAGCATATATTTCTTTAAGCTCCTCAAAAGTAGTTAAGCCTAAAGCCACTGCATGATAATCATTAACAAGGGGATCTCCTAAATCATCATTTTTGTAGCTTATTTCAAAGACAGTAGTTTTTAATGGAGTTCCTTCCTTCACACCTAACCTTTTTGCCATAGATCCCGCTGCAATATTTCTAACTATAACTTCTAATGGAACTATTTCAACCCTTTTACATAGCTGTTCTCTGTCATTGATTTTTTCTATAAAGTGAGTCTTTATTCCGTGCTCTTTTAACATATCAAAAATTATAGCTGTTATACTGTTGTTTAATATACCCTTGTTAGATATTTGACCTTTTTTCTCCCCATTAAAGGCTGTTGCATCATCCTTATAATAAACTATTACTTCATCACTCTTGTCTGTAGCATAAATTTTCTTTGCCTTTCCTTCATAAAGCATTTCTTTTTTCATAATAAATCCCTCCAATTTTTATAATTCTATTTCTCCATTATCTTTTAAAAAGTTTTCTTTCATGTCTTTTCTATAATCAACTAATTTTTTTCTAATTTCATCATATTTTATAGCCAAAATCTCTATAGCCAGCATTCCTGCATTATAACTATTGTCTATTCCCACTGTAGCTACTGGTATTGATTTAGGCATCTGTACTATGGAATACAAAGCATCTAATCCGTCTATAGCTCCATTTATAGGTACTCCTATTACTGGCAATATTGTCTGAGATGCTATTACTCCTGGAAGATGAGCAGCAAGCCCAGCTCCTGCAATTATCACTTCACAGCCTTGATTCTCTAATGTTTTTAAAGTTTCGCTTAGAGCTTCTGGTACTCTATGAGCAGATAAAACAAATGCTTTATATTCTACTCCAAATTCCTTTAAAGCTTTAGCACACCCCTTCATCTTCTCCGTATCGGATTTGCTTCCAAAGAAAATTGCAACTTTCATAATTAACCTCCTAAACTATTTAGTAAAATAATTTACTCCTGATAAGAAAATCTTTGAATCATAATTTCCATCTATATTTTTATATAAACCATAACCTGTTCTTTCACTATGTCCCATTTTCCCTAATATTCTTCCATCAGCACTTGTAATTCCTTCAATAGAATAAGTTGATCCATTAGGGTTGTAAGGCATTTCTTTAGCTATCTTACCATCTGCATCTACATACTGAGTAGCAATTTGTCCATTTTTTATTAACTGTGTTAACATATCTGATGATGCTACAAATCTTCCTTCACCATGAGATATTGCCACTGAATTTATTTGTCCTAAATCTTCCTCATTGAACCATGGTGAAACTTTAGATACAACCTTTGTTCTTACTATAGAACTCATGTGTCTACCTATGTTATTAAAAGTTAAGGTTGGAGAGCTTTCATCTATGTCCCTTATGTCTCCATATGGTAATAATCCTACTTTTATAAGGGCTTGGAATCCGTTGCATATACCAAGTATTAAGCCATCCCTATTATTTATTAGGTCTAATATTTCTTCTTTAATTACTGGATTTTTAAGAACATTAGCTATAAATTTTCCTGATCCATCTGGTTCATCTCCAGCACTAAATCCTCCTGGTAACATTAAAATTTGACTACTCTTTATAGCTCTCCTTAAACTCTCTATGGATTCTTTCCATTGATTTTCTTTTATATTTTTAAAGATTAAGATTTCTGCTTCTGCTCCAGCTTTCTCGAAGGCCTTTCTGCTATCTTCCTCACAATTAGTTCCTGGAAATGCTGGTATTATAACTCTGGGTTTAGCCTTTTTTATTCCCACATGCTTATTTATAGATTGTCCCTTAAATAAGACCTCTTTAGCTTCAACAATAGAAGAATCCTTTATTGGGAAAATACTATCTAGTGGTGCTTCCCATACCTTTATAAGGTCCTCTATAGATAACTTTTCTTCTCTATAATCTATAGTTTCTTCTTTCTGAGTGTGTGCTATTATTTCAACACCATTGATTTCTATATCCTTTGGTATTTCTACTAGCCATGATCCATAATTTTCTCTAAACAATTCCTCAGCTTCTATAGTATCCTTAATGGTAACACCTATTTTGTTTCCAAAGGACATCTTTGTAATTCCTTCTGCAATTCCTCCCTCTTTTAGGGATAAAGCACTGATTACCTTTTTATCATCTATAAGTTTCTTTAGAGTTTCTAAATTTTCTTTAAGATCATTGAAGTCTATTATTCCTTCTCGATCCTTTTTAGTTTTTATTATACCTATTTTAGAATTTATACTTTTTATTTCTTGAGAAGTAACATTATCCACATGTTCTAGTGCCATAGCGAAGGATATTAAAGTTGGAGGAACATCTATTTTTTCAAAGGTCCCTGACATACTGTCTTTTCCTCCTATAGCTCCTATTCCTAGTTCCCTTTGAGCTCTTAGAGCTCCTAAAAGAGCAGCCAGAGGCTTACCCCATTTTTTATTATCATTACCTAGTTTTTCAAAATATTCTTGAAAACTTAAGTATATATTTTTATAATCTCCACCTAATGCTGCTATCTTGCACACACTTTCTACTACGCTATATATAGCTCCATGATATGGACTCCATTGTGATATATATGGATTAAATCCATAAGTCATAAGAGTAGCAGTATAGCTCTCTCCTTGCAGCACTGGTACTTTAATAGCTAATCCCTCTGATGGTGTTAAACTATGTTTTCCTCCAAAAGGCATAAGTACTGTTCCTGCCCCTATAGTAGAATCAAAATTTTCAACTAACCCCTTTTGACTACACACATTTAAATTTTTTAAGAGTTGAATCCACTTTTCCTTTACTTGTATTTTTTCAATTTTTTTATTGAAAAACCCATTTTTTGAAGGTGCTTCTATAAAAGCCTCTGTATAAGATTTTGCTCCATTAGTATTCAAAAACCCTCTATCTAAATCTACTATGGATTTTCCTCTCCACACCATATTCAATCTTTTATCACTAGTAACTGCTGCAATTTTTGTACACTCTAGATTTTCTTTTAAAGCTAACTGAATAAAATTTTCTACATCCTTTTCTTCAACTACTACAGCCATTCTTTCTTGAGATTCCGAAATAGCTAGCTCCGTACCATCAAGACCTTCATATTTTTTAGGTACTGCATCCAGATTTATTTTTAGTCCGTCGCATAGTTCTCCTACTGCAACTGAAACTCCACCTGCTCCAAAATCATTACATCTTTTAATCATCCTAGCTATGTCTTTATTTCTAAAGAACCTTTGAATTTTTCTTTCTTCAACTGGATTTCCTTTTTGAACTTCTGCACCGCATTTATCTATAGAGTCTACATTATGCTCTTTAGAAGATCCTGTAGCTCCACCACAACCATCTCTTCCAGTTCTTCCACCTAGCAAAAGTACTATATCCCCTTCTTCTGGTTCCTCTCGCCTTACATTTTCTTTTGGAACAGCTCCTACTACGGCTCCAACTTCCATCCTCTTTGCAATATATCCTTCATGGTATATCTCTGAAACTTGTCCTGTTGTAAGACCTATTTGGTTTCCATAGGAAGAATATCCTTTGGCTGCTCTCTTTGTTATTACTCTTTGAGGTAACTTCCCCCTTAATGTATCCTCTACTGCTTGTCTAGGATCTCCACTACCTGTCACTCTCATAGCTCCATATACATAGGCTCTCCCCGATAATGGATCCCTAATAGCTCCACCTAAACATGTAGCAGCTCCTCCAAAAGGTTCTATTTCTGTAGGATGATTATGGGTTTCATTTTTAAATAAAACCAAATAGTCCTTTTTACCTTCACTGGTATCTATTTGCGCTTTCACTGTGCAAGCATTTATTTCTTCTGACTCATCTAATCCTTGAAGCTTTCCTTTAGATTTTAAATCTTTAACTCCTATAGTTGCTAAATCCATAAGAGTCATATCCTTATTTTCTCTTTTCAAATTTTTTCTTAAGTCTATATAGTCATGAAAGGTATCTTTTATAGCTTTTGTATATGCGTGGTCTTCAATTTCTATCTTTTCTAATACTGTAGAAAAAGTTGTATGTCTGCAGTGATCAGACCAATAGGTATCTAACACCAAAATTTCTGTTATAGTAGGATTTCTTTTTTCTTGGCAAAAATATTGGTGGCATAATTTAAAATCCTTAAATGTCATTGACAAGGTCATTGATTTATAAGTCTCTTCTACCTTTTTTAAATCCATATCTATGAATCCATTTAATGTTTTTATATCCTCTGATTCATTTACATAATCTTCTATATCATAACTAAATATATTTGTTTCTCTAGAATCTACTGGATTTATATAATATTTTTTTATTTTTTCAAATTCATGATCCTTTATATCACCTATTATTTCTATAACAGTAGCACATTTAACTTTTACCTGCTGTCCTTCTGACAAAAGTTGTGCACATTGTTCTGCTGCACTAGCTCTCTGATCAAATTGACCTGGAACAAACTCTACTGCAAAAGTTCTATTTATATTAACCTCTATCTTGTCTTCATACACTTCATCTACATTTTTTTCAGAAAATATAGCCTTTTTAAATTGTTCAAATAATTTTTCATCTTCTAATCCTTGAATTATATATTTATTTATCACTCTAATTTCTTTAATACCTTTTATAGATAGAGTTTCTTTAAAGTCAGTTAAAAGACCCTTACCCTCTACATCAAAACCTTTTTTCTTTTCTACATAAAGTATTTTTTTAATCATAGCTACCTACCTTTCCAACTAAATCATTGTATAAAAAATAGCCAAGGGTATGGTACTCCCTTGGCTAAAGCTATCGCTAAACTTAACCCTAAGAATACCCATAGACAGAGGATTTACGGCCCCCTCGTAGAAACTTCCTAACCTTATTATAGGAATTATACGGATATCACTTTCTTTACTTTTACAATATCATCATAATGATTTTATGTCAATATTATTTTTAATTTTCATAATATAATTCGTTATATCACGAATTATATATGTAATTTTTTTATATAATTTTCGTATATGATTTATTTTGTATTCTCTTTTGTCCACTTTCATTTCTAGGAAGTTCCTATGTACTGTTACCTCCAAGCTAAAGAAATTATACTAATCACGTTAGGTAGATATGAAAAAATGCTACTTATTATAAATAAGTAGCAAAATATAAATAAATATCCCTACGTAGCCCTTAGGCCATTTTTAGTTTATCCTATATAAATTTTACTATTCACAAAAGTTATATTACCAATGTAAAATATTTTTATTTAAAAAATAATTTCCTATCTATACATATCTAGCATTAGTCCTTGAATTTCATCGATGGTAGATGCTATTTTTATATTGTCATGTTCTTCTTCTAATATCATAGCTGTAAGCTCTTCTAACTTCTCATCTACAGTATCTACTGTCATAAAGTACTGTGTTTGCCAAAAACTTATGTCTTTCTTTAAAGAATACATAGATTGAAGCACTCCTTCTAAATATTCCTTTATAAGCCTTTTATAAGCCCTAACATCAGCATAACATTTAGTTACAACTAGCCTATTCCCTCTTTTCTTGATATCCTCTAATAGTCCATTTAAATATTCCTGATCCTTCTTCTCTCTTGCAAAAGAAAAACTTTGGGAAAAATCTTTTTTTGTGTCTCTTTTTATTCTTCCTGATGAAACATTTCTTCCTTTTCCAACTCTAGATATCTCCATAGAATCCCTCTTTCTTTTCTCTCCATAAATACATTATATCAAAAAACACTAAAATTCATATATATTATTTATAATTATTATATTTGCCTTTAAATAATTATAAAAGTATAATTATTTTGGAGGTAATAATATGAAAAAACTTATAGAAATGTTTTTTACTTTTTTTAAAATAGGCGCATTTACCTTTGGAGGAGGTTATGCCATGATTCCTCTTATGGAACGTGAACTAGTTTCATCCAAAGGATGGATTGATAAAGATGATTTTACTGATATCATAGTTATATCTCAAAGTTTTCCAGGAGCCATGGCAGTAAATGCTTCTATATTTATAGGCTATAAAATAGGTGGGATTTTAGGTGCTATTTTAGCCTTATTAGGTACAGTAATTCCATCTTTTTTTATAATNNATGCAATTTAGAAATCACTCCATAGTAAATAAGGCCTTTTTAGGTATAGGTGCAGCAGTTCCTGTAATGGTATTAATAGCCATCACAAGTCTGTCTAAATCTATAAAAAAGCAATGGATTAATGGTATTATAATCATAGTAAGCGTTATAGCAATATCTATTTTTAATATACATCCTGTTATAGTGATATTAGCTTCTGCCCTATATGGTATTATATTTTTTAGGAAGGCGGTAGAATAGATATGATTTTAAAACTATTTTTAACCTTTCTGAAAATAGGTGCCTTCAGCTTTGGTGGTGGCTATGCTATGTTGCCTTTAATAGAGAGAGAAATTGTAACTAATAATAATTGGATTAATGGTTCTGAATTTTTAGATATAATAGGTATATCTCAAATGACCCCTGGCCCCATAGCTATAAATTCTGCTACTTTTGTTGGCTATAAAATAAATGGTATTTTAGGTAGTGTGTTTGCCACCTTAGGCGTAGTGACTTTTTCCTTTTTATTAGTATCTATTGCTACCCACTATATAATTAAATTTAAAAATTCTACTTTATTAAAATCAGCTTTATTAGGTATGAGACCAGCTTTAATAGGTCTTATAATAAGTGCTTTTTTATCTCTAGCTAAAACATCTTATATAGATATAAAGTCCATAATAATTGGAGGATGTATTTTATTATTGAGTTTAAAAACTAAAATACATCCTATATTGATTATATTTATAGCTGCTTTATGTGGAATTCTACTATATAGCTTTTAATATATTGACAACTTGTACCACACCATATATAATTTAAATATATTAAAGATTTATCATAAGGGAGTAGCTTGCAGGATTTATTCCTGTTGCAAGGTCAACACTCGGTGAAATTCATCTGGCTTTGTATTAAATAGTAAGACTTATGTATAGCCTAACCAGTTATACATAAGTCTTTTATTATATATAACTCTTTTAAGGGAATAATAAATTTATTAAGTATTAGAAAGGAGATAAAATATGTGGTTTTCAAAAACATCTAATGAAGTTATTGACCAATTAAAAACCAATCTTTCTCAAGGGTTATCCTCTGAGGAAGCTGAAAGAAGACTAAAGGAATATGGCGAAAATAAGCTTGCTACTAAGCCTAAAAAGACTATGTTACAATTATTTTTTGCACAACTTAATGATATTCTCATATTCATACTTCTTGGCGCAGCTATAATTTCCGTAATTATGAAGGATTATAATGAGGCTATTATAATAGTTATCGTTGTCCTCATCAATGCTATCGTAGGAGTAGTTCAAGAATCAAAAGCTGAAAAAGCTCTTGAAGCACTAAAGAAATTATCTACTCCTAAGGCAGTAGTAAAAAGAGATGGTGAACTGAAGGAAATTCCTTCTGAGAAGGTAGTTCCTGGAGATGTAATTATAATTGATGCTGGTAGATATATTCCAGCGGATTTAAGATTGATTGAAACTGCCAACTTAAAGATAGAAGAATCTGCCTTAACCGGTGAATCTGTTCCTTCTGAAAAGGATGGCTCTAAGAAATTTGATAATGAGGATGCTCCTTTGGGTGACCAAATAAATATGGCTTTTTCTTCAACTTTAGCTACCTATGGAAGAGGTATTGGAATAGCTGTTGCTACAGGTATGGATACTCAAATAGGTAAGATTGCTAAAATGCTTGATGAATCAGAAAATGAAATGACACCTCTTCAAAAGAAACTAGCTGAACTAGGCAAAATCTTAGGTTTTGGAGCTATTGGAGTTTGTGTCCTTATGTTTATAGTTGGTATCCTTCAAGGACAAGAACTTTATGATATGCTTTTAACAGCTATAAGCCTTGCAGTAGCAGCTATACCAGAAGGATTAGCTGCCATAGTAGCTATAGTTCTAGCTATGGGTGTTCAACGTATGATTAAAGAGAATGCAATAGTTAGAAAGCTTCCCGCTGTGGAAACTTTAGGGGCTGTAAATATAGTATGTTCAGATAAAACTGGTACTTTAACCCAAAATAAAATGACAGTTACTAAATTTTATGCTAATAATAATTTGAATCTTATAGACAATCTAAATATACAAGACCATTGTGAAAAGTTATTGCTTGAAAACTTAGTATTATGTAATGATGCTACCTACTCTGAAAGTTCTAAAACAGGAGATCCTACAGAAATAGCTTTATTGGAAGCTGGGGTCAAATACAATATATTTAAGGATGATCTTCAAAAGGAACATAAAAGAGTTAATGAGGCTCCATTTGACTCAGACAGGAAACTTATGTCTACAGTAAATTACTATGGTGAAAATTCTTATATGGTCTTTACCAAGGGTGCTATAGACAATATTTTGAAAATATGCAAAGGTGTATATATAAATGGTGATATCTTACCAATTACAGAGGAATTAATTGACACCATTATGCAAGCATCTAACTCCATGTCTGAAGACGCATTAAGAGTTTTAGGTGCTGCTTACAAGGAAATACCTTCTCATCATATAGATATAGATGAGTTAGAAAAAGGCCTTATATTCATCGGTTTAGTTGGAATGATCGATCCACCTAGACTTGAAGTTAAAGATTCTATAGATTTATGTAAAAAAGCTGGTATAAAAACTATAATGATAACTGGTGACCATAAAAAGACTGCAGTGGCTATAGCAAAAGAATTAAATATAGCTACCGATGAAAGTGAAGCTATATCTGGTTCTGAGTTAGACAAACTAAGTCAGGATGAACTGAATTCTAAAGTAAATAACTTAAGAGTTTTTGCTAGAGTTTCTCCTGAACACAAAGTTAAAATCGTTAAAGCTTTTAAAGCTAATGGCAACATAGTGTCAATGACAGGTGACGGTGTCAACGATGCTCCTTCATTAAAATCTGCTGACATAGGAGTAGCTATGGGAATCACTGGTACCGATGTAGCTAAAGGTGCTGCAGATATGGTCCTTACTGATGATAATTTTTCTACTATAGTATCCGCTATAGAAGAAGGTAGAAATATCTTTAATAATATTAAAAAATCTATAATGTTTTTGCTTTCCTGCAACCTTGGGGAGATAATCGCTTTATTTGTGGCTATACTTCTTGGATGGGATGCTCCACTTCAACCTATCCATATACTATGGGTTAACTTAATAACAGATACCTTACCTGCCCTTTCCTTAGGTGTAGACCCTGGAGATAAAAATGTTATGGATAATGCTCCTAGAGATCCTAAAGAAAGCTTGTTTAAACGTGGCGGTGTATCTTTAGTATTAAATGGAATTTTAATAGGTGTACTTACATTGATTGCTTATAGATTTGGCCTTCAAAAATATGGTAGTTTAGTTCATGCTCAAACTATGGCTTTTGTAGTATTAAGTGTATCCCAACTATTCCATGCGTTAAATATGAGGCATCCAGAAAAGTCTATATTCCAAATAGGATTGTTTACCAATAAATATCTAATACTCTCTATAATATTTGGTATTTTCCTACAGGATGTAATAATAACTGTACCTTTCTTAAGAGATGTATTTAATGTGTTTGATTTAACCATAAAAGATTGGCTAACAGTTTCCATCTTTGCTGTTTCACCACTTATCCTAAATGAAATTGCTAAGATATTTGTTCGTATGAATAAAAAAGATACTGCTAAAAACTAATTAAATTTAATATATTTCTTTTATCTAAGGTTCTACCTGCTGTTCTCTCCAGTTTAAATAAGGAAGATTGTGCAATAGGTAGAAATCCAATAAAAAAGAACTATTAAAGGGTGTTAATTCTTTAATAGTTCTTTTTCACTTTGCTATATATAATTCTCTATTTTATTCACTAGTTTTAACAAATACTTTTCTTCTAATTCTGTAAATCTTGCTAAAATAGGACTATCCATATCTAAAACACCTATAACTTTATGTTCTTTTAGTATAGGTATAACTATTTCAGAGTTTGAAGCACAATCACAAGCTATATGCCCAGGAAAATCGTGAACATTTTCTATTCTCATAACTTGTTTACTCATAGCTGCTGTGCCACATACACCCTTCCCTATTTTAATTCTATTACATGCTGGCAATCCTTGAAAGGGTCCCAAAACTAACTCTTCCTCTTTTCTAAGATAAAAGCCTACCCAATTACATTTATCTACAGCAGCATTCACTATAGCAGATATATTTGATAAATTAGCTATAAAATCATTTTCAGAAGATAGTTGACCTTCTGCCAATATGAGCATATACTTTAATTTTTCTTCTTTGGTCATTTTACTTAACGGTTCTAACTTTATCATTGCTGCCCCCCAAAATCACATATGTTTATTTAGAATTAGGAGTTACTTCTATTTTGAATACCTCCTTAGAACGTCTTGATATCACTATATCTCCATTCTTATCAGTTCTATATATATCTGCACCTATGGATTCTAATTTATATATAACCTCATCATCTGGACTTTCTTCTCCATCACTAGTTATTACAGCTACGCTAGGATTGGCTTTAGCTATTAATTCTTTAGTACTGCTAGTATTTAATCCGTGATGGGGAACCTTTAGCACATCATACTTAGGAAGATTGTGAATTTTCATAATATCCTTTTCTTCTTCACGTTCCATATCCGCTGCAAATAAGTAATATACGTTATCAATAAAGCCATGTAACACTATTGAATTATTATTTTCTATGGTTTTATCACATTTTATTGGTCCTATAGCTTTCAAAAACACATCACTACAAGATAAAGTCCATCCATTTGTAATAAAGTTAACCTCAACACCCATGGTATTAAATTTTTCTACAAGTTCATCTTTATATATATTTTTATGAGGAGACATATAAACTCTAGGCACCTTCATTTTTTCACATATATCTATTATATCACCTCTGTGATCATCATGATAATGAGTTAAAATTACAAAATCTATTTTATCTATTTCCTGTTCTTTTAAATAATTTAAAGTATAATCTTTAGTATAACTCCAGCCACAATCTATCATGAAATTTATACCATTACCCTGAACTATTATATTGTCACTTTGATATGTATTTAAAAAATGAACTTTTGTACCCTCTTCTTTTCCATACACATTGATACTGGACATAACCATTAACGTAATAAAGATTGCAAATATTTTCTTCATAATATCACCCTAGCTTTTTTTATTATTTTTTACCTAGGATGTTTTTTTATGCAAAATATATTATTTTAATTTTGTTCCATCTTTATCTTGGATTATGAGATTTTTTTTCATAAGTCCCCCTAAAGCTATCTTAAAATAATTTTTTGAAGTATTAAACTGTCTTCTTATATCCTCTGAGGAACTCTTATCATTATAAATCATAACCCCTTGATTTTCTCTCAAATACTGAAGAATTTTTTCTTGTAGCACATCTCTTTCTTCAAGTTTTTTAGCCCTTGGAGTTAATCCCAACTTACCATCTTCATATACTTTTTTTATTCTCAAATGCATAATTTCTCCCATATGCACATAAGTATAGTATTCATTTTTTAAAACTATCCCTATAAATTTATTGTCTATGGCTACCTTCAATGTATTATTGGATTGTATTCCATAAACCGTTGCTGTAACTTCTTCTCCTATTGATGGATTCTCAAAGATTTCAAGTTTATCTTCTATTTCTGTAGTAGCAGCTAACCTTCCAGTTTTATCTAAATACACATAAAATAAATAGCTTCTTCCTTCAAAAATATCATATTTTTGCTCTCTTAATGGAACAAACAAATCTCTTTCCAGACCAAAGTCTACGAATGAGCCAATAGACGACTTAGTTACTACTTTAAGATAAGCTAGTTCCCCTACCTTTGCTAAGGGTTCTCTCAAGGTGGCCACTAATCTATCCTGAGAATCTCTATATATAAACGCATTTACCTCATCACCTATATGTAGTTCCTTGCCTAAAGCATTATTATTAGGCAATAAAATGTCATCATTGCTATTACCTGTACCTCCATTTAAATAATATCCAAAGGATGATTGCCTTAAAATTTCTAATTTATTAAATTGTCCTATTTCCACTATAACTCCTCCTATTTATACTTTCTTGATAACTCCACATATCTTTTTGCAGAATCCTCTAAATCTTTTTTTTCTTCTTCACTTAATTCTCTTACAACTTTTGCTGGGGACCCTAGGCATAGCACTCCTGAGGGTATTTTTTTACCTGAAGTGACTACTGCTCCAGCTCCTATTAAAGTATGGTCTCCTATTTGGGCCCCATCTAAAATTATGGATCCCATACCTATCAAAGAATTATCTCCAATAGTACAGCTATGCACTATTGCCCCGTGTCCTATGGTAACATTACTCCCTATTGTAGTTTCAAATTCTTGGTCCGTTATATGTACCACACAATTATCCTGTATGTTTGTGTTATTTCCTACTGTAATTGGCATTCCGTCACCTCTAAGAACTGCACCAAACCATATGTTTACATTCTCTCCTAAAGTCACATTTCCTATTACATCTGCACTTTCTGCAACAAATGCACTTTTAGGAATAGATGGTTCTATATTTTCAAATGAATATATCATGATTTCACTCCTTTTACTTTTACTTTGGACTAATTATAAGTTTATCATAATTTATATTGCTATACCTCATTTTTATTAAATTTTTCAAATCTAAAATTATTCTTAAAGCTTCAATTCCTTTATTCTACAATGATATTATATAATATAGTATCAAATATACCTAAATATATTTTATTGATTAAATTAAAAAGTTCTTATATAATAAATATTGCACTATATATTGTATATATGCATGTTTGCATATACTATATATAGCTAGTGTCTAAACCTATATTTTTTTTATTTTGGTGGAGGTGCCCTATGAATTCTGTTAAAGAAATTTTTATTAGATATTATACACAAGAACTTGAAAAAGATAATTCTAAATCAGTGTATGACCTATTTCACTGGAAAAAGGTAAATGTACTTCTTAAAGACCATAAAACCGGCAAAATCCTAGTTGATATGAAAAACTTGGAATTTCCTGATGATTATTCACAAAATGCTTGTGATATCATAGCTTCTAAATATTTTAGAAAAGCAGGAGTTCCCAATGAATTAGGCTATGAAAACAGCATGAAGCAAGTTGCTCACAGAATGGTTAACTTTTGGAGAGCAGCCTTGGTAAATGAAGGACTTATTAGCTCTGAAAAAGAAGGCTCTATATTCTATGATGAAATGGTTTATGCCCTATTAAACCAAATGTATGCTCCAAATTCTCCTCAATGGTTTAATACCGGTCTTGCTCTTAGTTACAACATTAAGGGAGCCCCCCAAGGTAATTACTATTATGATGAGTCCTCAAAGGAAGTAAAAAATTGTGATGATGCTTATTCTCGCACTCAAGCCTCCGCTTGTTTTATACTTTCTATAGAAGATAAACTTCTAGGGGATCATTCCATATCTGAACAATACATTACTGAAACTAGACTTTTCAAAGGTGGTTCTGGTACTGGTACTAACTTTTCCCCTCTTAGAGCAGAAGGAGAAAAGTTGTCTGGAGGCGGTGTTTCATCAGGACTTATGAGCTTCTTAAGAGGTTTTGATAGAAATGCTGGAGCCATAAAATCTGGTGGTACTACTAGAAGAGCTGCCAAAATGGTGTGTCTTGATATAGATCATCCGGAAATAGAAAGCTTTATAGCTTGGAAAGCTAAGGAAGAGGATAAGGTTAGAGCTTTGGTGAAGATGGGGTATGACGGTGATTTTGAAGGAGAAGCCTATTCCACAGTTTCTGGACAAAATAGCAATAACTCTATAAGAATCTCTGATGAATTTATGAAGAAAGTTGTTAAATTAAAAGAAGATCCAAATAGCACCTTAGAATTGAAAGGAAGAATAGATTCTAGGGTAAACAGAAATATTTCCGTAAATGAACTTTGGGAATTACTGAATAAATCAGCTTGGAAATGCGCTGATCCAGCACCTCAATTTTCAGATACCTTTAATGGTTGGCATACATGTCCTGGTGGAGAGGATGGGAATGTCAACGGCTACTATAATAAACTTAATTCTACCAATCCTTGTGGTGAATATGCCTTTTTAGATGATACCTCTTGCAATTTAAGTTCTATAAACTTATTTAAATTTTTTAATAATTCTAGTAAAGCCTTTGATTTAAAAGGTTATCTTCATATAATTGCTTTAAATCAATTACTTTTAGAAGCCTCTATTCATTGGGGTCAATTTCCAACTAAAGATATAGCTAGAAAAACCTATTTATTTAGAACTACAGGTTTAGGTATAGCTAATCTTTCTTCTTTATTAATGGTCATGGGTCTTCCTTATGATTCTAACGAAGCTAGGACTTTAGCATCTTCATTGGTTGGAATACTCACGGGGTACTCTTACTATATATCTTCTCTTATGGCTAAGGAAATAGGACCTTTTGAAAAATATGAATTAAATAAACCATACATGTTAAAGGTTATACGTAATCATTGCAGAGTAGCAGGAGCATTAAATTCTCCTTATGAGAATTTAAATTATATTCCTATACAAGTAAATCACGCTCTATTAAAATCTTTAAATTTAGACAATTTGAGCAAAGCTTTAAAGGATGTTTGGAATCTAGCCTTATGTTCTGGTGAAACCTATGGTTACAGAAATGCTCAAGTATCAGTAATTGCTCCTACGGGAACTATATCCTTTGCCATGGATTGTAGTGCTACTTCCATAGAACCATTTTTCAGTCATATGGTGTATAAAAAACTTTCAGGTGGAGGCTATATGACTCTTAGTAATCCTATTATAGGCTATGCTTTAAGAAACTTAGGCTATAGTGAAGATGAGGTTAATGATATAATTCACTATATTACTAGAAAAGAAATTGTATGTGATTCTGGCATTCAATATGAAAGAATAATAGATGGTAAAATTGAAGGAGCCCCTCACCTAAAGGAAGAACATCTTGCAATCTTTGATACTGCTAACCTCTGTGGTACTGGTGAAAGATACATTGCTCCTGAAGGCCATGTTAAAATGGTAGCTGCCCTTACTCCACTTATATCTGGAGCTATATCTAAAACTGTAAATTTGCCTAACATAGCAACTGTGGATGACTTTAAAAACATAATAATTATGTCTTGGGAATTAGGAGTTAAAGGTATTTCATTATATAGAGATGGCTCAAAATTTAGTCAGCCTTTGAATACTTCTTTAACTAAAAATAGTGATACTAAATTAGATGATTTAAGTTATAATGAACTTTTACTAAAAGCAAAATCTATGGAAAAAGCATTATCTATTTCAACTAAGCGCCATAAACCTATAGGTATTCGATGTGGTACTACACATCCTGCTCAAATTGAAGATGTAAAGATATACACCACTGTAAACAGAAATGAAAATGGTGATATATGCGAAATATATATCACTACTGATAGAGAAGGTACTATAATAATGGGACTTTTAAATTCCCTATCTAAATCTATATCCATTATGCTTCAATATCACGTTCCAGCATCAGATATAGCAAAAATGTTAAGAGGGCAAAAATATGAACCCTATGGATTTGTTCAGAAACATCCATATATAAAGTATGTATCTTCTATTTCAGATTTAATAAGTAAAATAATTGATATTGAACTTGGAGATTTTTCAAGGTGTCAAATAAAACCTAGTAAAACCTCATATAAAGACAATTCATCATCTTCAAGCAGAGAAATTAGTGCTGATAAAGAAACAAAAGCTTTATCCATTGCTGCTACTGGAGAGCGAATTTACGGAAGTACTTGTCCTACATGTTCTAGTACTAAGATGGTGAAGAACGGCACCT
>DINW01000073.1:0-87589 GCA_002423705.1 Clostridium sp. UBA5530 | reverse complement strand
AATGCTGTTTTTTATTACGTAAAATGTCATAGGTTTCATCTGTATTTTTTTATCGTATTTTTCTTGAAAACTTAAAGACTTTCTCATTTTTTCATAGTCTGCCATTTCACCCATAGCTGGAAGTTCTATACCTAAATTTTTCATTTGAAGTTCTATATCTTCAGAACTTATTCCATATCTTTCCATAAGTTTTTTTTGTATGTTCATAAACTTTTCTTGGGATATATTATTGTCTTCCATATACTCTATTATTTTTCTAGACAGTTCTCCCATATTTATTTCTCCTTGAGCCAAGGAATAATATAAAGAATATATATACTGTTCAAATTTGTCTACATCTTTATCTTTAGCCTTATTTTTTAATTCATTAAAATCTATTATTTCGTCCATGGTTCTATCTCCTCTCCTTAAAGTTCCTATATTTATATTATATATTGTTATTACTCCTTTAGTATTAAATCTTTAGTAAATTCTTAATAAATTCTTATATAAATTCTTAATTTTTATATCCTATTATGTTATCATATCATATTCTAGGAGGTACTAATATGAAACATAGAAAAAAACATAATAATTTCAAAAAAATATTTATCTTATTACCTTTTCTAATGGTACTATTACTTTTTACTTATAATAACTATAAAAAACCTTCTAATAAACACCGCAATTTATCTTTTCAAACCCAATTATTCAATTATATGTCTTCTACAGATAATAGGAAAAAAGTTTATTACAATGCTATAGAATTAAACAAAGGTAGCAGTGAAAATACCTGTGTATACTTTTTAGCAGAAGTCCTTCGCCAAAATAATATCTCCATAGAAAATCATATATGCAACACATCTCAACTTATAAATGTTCTAGAAGATTTAGGTTGGCGAAAAGATAGCGATTATAAAAATCTAAAACCTGGTGATATATGTTTTTCTACCAGTGGCACTAATAATCCCTCATCGCCTCCATCCCATACTTATATTTTTATGAAATGGGCTAAAGAGGATTCCTATGACTATGCTTATGTAGTAGATAATCAGGCTAAAGATTATGATAATAAAATATACCATTTGAGAAACATCGCTAGCTCTGCATCTGTTAAAGGTCTATCTAAAGATCCCTTTGACTTTTTTATGTATAAGTAATATTACAATTATTTCCAAGGAAATAATTGTAATATCACTTCCCTTTAATTAAATTTTCTTTTCCCTGTCTAGATAGCTTTTTTATTTCACATTCTCTTTTCATGGCATCTTCCTTTGTGGAAAACGTCTCAAAATATTTAAGAATAACTGGTGTTCTTCCTCTTGTGTATTTTGCTCCTGTTCCTTTATTATGTGCCTCCAATCTTTTTTTTAAATTGTTTGTCCACCCCGTATATAATGTGTCATCACTACATTGAACAATATAAACAAAATTCATAATTCTAACTCCCAATTTATTTTATTTGACTTACACTTACTACCATAGCTATCAGATATATAATGCTTTATATAAGTTAAATTAATCCGCCATGGAGTTCTATCTTCCCATGAATCTAAATTTCATTTCATGTTATCACCAATTTAATTATACAAAAAAATAATAGGCAGTCAAAGACTACCTATTATTTTTCTATTTAGCTTTGTAATGAGTGTGTAATAGCTTATGAGCTAATTTTCCGTTAAATTCTCCTAGATAATTATCATAGATGTTCTTTAAAATTTCATTATCATGAGACTTTCTTAAATCCTTATTCTTATCCTCTTCATATATAGCTTTCATTCTTGCCTTAAGGATATCTTGATTTCCTCTTATGTATGGTTGTCCACCACCACCAATGCAGCCGCTAGGACAAGACATTACCTCTACCATAGCATAAGTTTCTTCTCCATTTTTTATCTTTTCAATTACTTTTCTAGCATTTCCTAAATTGTTTGCTACAGCTACTTTAATCTCCGTTCCATTTAAAGTTATAGTAGCTTCTTTAATTCCATCTAGTCCCCTTACATCTTCGAAATCTAATTTCTCTAGCTTAGTATTTGTAATCCATTCATATGCTGTTCTTAAGGCAGCTTCCATAACTCCACCACTGCTTCCAAATATATCTCCAGCTCCTGATGATACGCCAAATGGACTATCAAATTCTTCATCTTCTATAGCATTTACATCTATACCTGCATTTCTTACCATTTGCCCCAATTCTCTAGTAGTTAGTACATAGTCAACATCTCTAATTCCATCGACTTCCATTTCTGTTCTGCTTGATTCATATTTCTTAGCTGTACATGGCATTATAGACACTACAACCATATTCTTTGGATCTATACCTATTTTCTCGCTATAATATTTTTTTACTAGAGCTCCAAACATTTGGTGAGGAGACTTACAACTTGAAAGATGTGGTATCATTTCAGGATAATAGTTTTCTACATAGTTAATCCATGCTGGACAACAGCTTGTAAACAATGGAAGGTTTTTCTTTTCTTTAACTCTTTCTATCAATTCTGAAGCTTCTTCCAATATTGTTAAATCTGCAGCTACATTAGTATCAAATACTTTATTAAATCCTAACATTTTTAATACTGATACCATTTTGCCTGTGATGTTAGTTCCTGGTTCCAATCCAAACTCTTCTCCCAATGCTACTCTTACTGCTGGAGCAGTTTGAACTACTACATACTTATCTTTATTTCCCAATTCATTCCACACTTCATCTGTATTACTTACTTCCATTAATGCACCCACAGGGCAAGCTGCTACGCATTGTCCACAGAATGTACAGTTAGCTTCTTCAAAAGGAAGCTCAAAGGAAGGTGCTATAGATGTTTCAAATCCTCTATTGTAAGGAGTCAATACTCCTATATCTTGAACCAATTCGCAAGTAGAAGCACATCTTCTACAAGATATACACTTACTCATATCTCTTTTAATTGCTGGATTAGAAAAATCAGTACTATAAGAACTCTTTTCTCCCTTGTAGGTTATTTCTCTTATTCCTAGATCTGCTGCTATCTTTTGAAGCTCACACTTTCCATTCTTATCACAAGTTAAGCATTCTTCAGCATGATCTGATAAAAGAAGCTCCACTATTGTCTTTCTGGCTTCAATTGCTCTATGAGAGTGGGTTTTCACTTCCATACCTTCTCTTACTTGAGTTATACATGAAGGAGCTAATTCCTTTTTTCCTTCTACTTCTACTACACAAACTCTACAGGAACCTGGGCAATTCTTATGTTCTCCATCTTGAAGTTTCATATAGCACAAAGTAGGTATGTTTATATGGAGTTTTTGGGTAGCATCTAAAATTGTTGAACCCTTTTCTACGCTAACAGGTATTCCGTTGATTCTTAAATTTACTGTACTCATACTACTTTTCCTCCTTGCTTCCAGTTGTTACTGCATTTACAGGGCAATTGCTAAAGCAGGCTCCACACTTTATACACTTTTCTTGGTTTATGCTATGCTTTTCTTTAAGCTTTCCTTCTATTGCATCAACTGGACAATTACGTGCACACTTTGTACATCCTATACATTTCTCTGTTATTTCATATCTTATTAATTTCTTGCAAGCTCCTGCTGGGCAAGCCTTATCTATTACATGAGCTTCATACTCATCTTTAAAATAATGCATAGTACTTATTACTGGATTAGGAGCTGATTTCCCAAGTCCACAAATAGAAGTATCCATGATTATATGGCTTAGCTTTTCGAGTTTATCTAAGTCCTCTTCTGTTCCATTACCTGCAACTATTTTATTTAATATCTCTAAAAGTCTCTTATTTCCTATTCTACAAGGAGTACACTTACCACAGGATTCATCAACTATAAATTCTAGATAAAATTTAGCTATATCTACCATGCAGTTGTCTTCATCCATTACTATAAGTCCGCCAGATCCCATCATTGAACCTATTTCTGTCAATGATTCAAAATCCATTGATATATCTAAAAGAGATGCTGGTATACATCCACCTGATGGTCCCCCTGTCTGAGCGGCCTTGAATTCTTTATTATTTTTAATTCCGCCACCAATATCATATATTATATCTCTTAATGTAGTTCCCATTGGAACTTCTACAAGTCCTACATTTTCGACTTTTCCTGCTAAAGCAAAAACCTTTGTTCCTTTAGACTTACCAACACCAATAGAACTAAACCATTCTGCACCTTCATTCATTATTTTAGGAACTAGTGCAAGAGTTTCTACATTATTTATTATAGTTGGTTTACCAAATAAGCCTTTTTCTGCAGTACGTGGTGGCTTATTCCTTGGCTCTCCCCTTAACCCTTCACTTGAATTTGTTAGTGCAGAAGCCTCTCCACATACAAAAGCTCCAGCTCCAAGTTTTATTTCTATATCAAAAGAGAAGTTTGTACCAAAAATATTCTTGCCTAAAAGTCCCCATTCTCTAGCTTGGTCTATAGCTATTTCTAGACGTTTTATTGCTAAAGGATACTCTGCCCTTATGTACACAACCCCATTGTTAGAACCTACTGCATATCCTGCTATAGCCATAGCCTCTAACACTGAGTGAGGGTCTCCCTCTAAAATAGAACGGTCCATAAATGCTCCTGGGTCTCCCTCATCAGCATTACAAATTATATACTTAACATCACTATCATATGCCTTAGCCACTTCCCATTTTTTGCCTGTTGGGAAGCCACCGCCGCCTCTTCCTCTTAATCCTGAATCTTTAATAACATTGATAACTTCATCTTGTGTCATGGATTCTAAAGCTTTTCCTAATGCTAAATATCCTCCAGCTGCTATACTTTGTTTTATATCTTCTGGATTTATAACTCCGCAATTTCTTAGAGCTAATCTTAATTGCTTTTTATAGAAAGCCATATCCTCTCTTTTAGGTATTTTGATTCTAAGATTAGGATCTTCATAAAGAAGTCTGTCAATAATTTTTCCATTTACTATATGATCTTCAACTATTTCTTTTGCATCTTCTGGCTTTACCTTTATATAAAAGACGTCATCAGGCATGATTTGTACTACTGGTCCTTTTTCACAGAATCCTAAACATCCTGTCATCTCCACTTTAACAAATTCTGACAACCCATATTGTTCTATTGCCTTTTCTAATTCTGCTTTTATTTCATCACTTCTAGATGATTTACATCCAGTACCACCACATACCAAAATATTTCTTATAGATTCTTTATTTAACTTAGATATATCTACACCTACGTTGGTTCTTAAAGATATTAAATCCTTATATTCATTATGTAGATTTAAGAGTTCGTTATAAGATTTTACTTTATCCATAATTACACCTCATACTCCTCTAAAATTTTTTCCACATCTTTCTTGGTTACGTTACCATAAACTTTATCGTTTATCATAACAACAGGAGCCAACCCACAAGCTCCTACACATCTTAAAGAAGTTAAAGTGTATTTTCCATCTTCACTTGTTTCCTCTGGAGATATTCCCAATTTTCTTGAAAATTCTTCTAGTATATCTCCTCCCCCTCTAACAAAGCAAGCTGTCCCTAAGCATACATTCACTACATTTTTGCCCTTTGGAGTAGTTGTAAAATATGAATAAAAAGAAACAACTCCATATACCTTTGACACAGGTATGCTTAATTTTTTAGCTATAAAACTTTGAATCTCTTGTGGTATATACCCAAATAGATTCTGTGCTTTATGAAGGATTGCTATTAAAGATGCTTTTTTGTCCTCTCTGCTGTCTATAAATTCTTCTAACTCTTTTACTTTTTCATTTTCAGCTAGTCCACAATTACACAAGATATTTCCCCCCTAGTATAAGTTTTAATAAAACAGTTTTCGCTTATTATGTATCAACTGTTTTTATTTATCTCGTAAAATTAGTTAAAATATTAACATCTTATATGTGATTTAAGCCATTTTTAGCTTAAATATGACTATATAAAATTCATATTTTGACTTTCCTTATATATTATATCACATAATTTTGAAAACAAAACCCGAAATTCTGAAAATTTAAAAATAATATTTTCTTTTTTATTTTATTTATTTTTGCATTTTTCAACAAAATTCTTCATAAATACTTCGTTTTTTAATAGTATTTTTTTATTTAATTTATTAGAGTTATTCCAAACCATTTTTAATGGTTTAAGTTAAAATTATGACAATAAAAAAGTGAAACAGATATATTAAAAAGAAAAGTACAGCAAATTTTCAATACTGAAAATTATACTGCACTTTTCTTTTTATATTGGTACATTTATTCTAATATTTTTTATATTTTAACAACGGGCTTTTTCCACATTCCTTTTTTATANNGCATACAACTAAATTACTAAAACTCATAGAAAACCATATTCCTACTGGACCTATATTGGTTAAGTATTTAAATAAAAGTATCATTGGTAATCTTACAAACCATAGTCTTCCTATTTCCATATTCATAGAATATTTTGTATGACCAGATCCTTGAAAAATCCCTTGGAATATATTAAAAATACCCATTAATGGCATAGATACAGATATATATTTAAGATATGTTATGCCTTGATTTATAACTTCCATATCATCTTTAGATCTCATAAATATATTTATTACAGCACTATCTTTTAAAATTAAAATCATACACCCTATCACTGAAAATCCTATAGTTAGTTTCATAGCCTTTTCAAAGGACTCCTTTACCCTTTCTGGTTGTCCATATCCTAGGTTTTGACCAACTATTGATGTTAATGCTGCTCCTACTCCCCCTGCTGGTTGCATTATTAAGGATGTTATTCTGTTTACCATTCCAAAAGCAGCCATTGTAGCATTCCCATAAGAAGCTATAAAACTATTCAACACCATAAATCCTAGTGCAGATCCAGACTGTCCTACAGAAGATGGAATGGCTATTCTTACAATTCTATTTATTACCTGCTTATCAAATTTAAAATTCACAAAGGATATTTTGATCATGTTTTTTGAAGATTTCACTAACATCCAGAATCCACATACCACCAAAAATGCTTTTGCTATTAAAGTTGCCCATGCTGCTCCTGCAATTCCCATATCTAAATTAAATATAAAAATAGGATCTAAAACCACATTAACAATGGCACTTATAGCACTAAGAACTGTAGGGGCAATAGTATTGCCCTGAGCAGTCATTATAGAATTAAAATTGCTGAATAAAAACATAAATGGCATACCCAAAAAGCTTATTTTTAAATATGTTATGCTATACTGCGCTAACTCACCAGTAGCTCCCATAGCTTTAACTATAAATGGAGTCACTAGGAATCCCACTGCACAAAATACTATAGATGTTATAAAAGATATCGCCACTAACTGGCTGGCATATTTTTTGCACTCATCAAATTTAGAAGCTCCTACAAGCTGAGACAATATGGAAGTACCAGCAATAGATAGTCCTATTCCTATAGATATAAATAAAAAGTTTACAGGCCATACAAAGGAAGTTGAGGCAAAGTGGGTTGAACTCAATTCACTTACATACATTCCATCAGCTAAATCATATAAAGTTTGTATTAAATTATTTATCATTATTGGTAAAGCCAATGTTAATATTACCTTATATACATCTCCTTTTAAAATCATCTTTCTTCTTTCTATTGAGTCCATGTTTTTATCCTCCTAAACCTTAATGTGTGTAAATTCTATCTCTTGGTTTCCTTATTTTCCATGGCAAAATTATATCATAGAAAATAGTAATTATTTTAAAGATACTATACAGATTGTTAAACAGCAGTACTGAATTTCACACTACTTGGCATTAAGATATCATTAAGGCTATAATAATATTTTGTTTTAAAAATTATCTTTAGAAAGTAAAAAACTATTGATATACTATTTAATTCCATAATATATCAATAGTTCTTTTAATAAAAACTAATTTTTCAACTATTATATTTTTCCTTGTTTCAGCATTTATCTATCAGCACTGGTTTTTTAAAAAGATTTATCTATTATAGCTTAGTTCTAAGAACTTATTTATATCTTCTTCTATTATCTTCAATGAATTTCTCCAGAAGTTAATATCGTGGATATCTATATTCATAACTTTAGTTACATCAGCTATCATATTCTTTCCAGTCAATGCAAGCAATTCTTCATATGCTTTTGTGAATTCCTTACCTCTCTTTAAATATTCTGCATAAAGTCCTTTTGCGAAAAGAAGGCCAAAAGCATATGGGAAGTTATAGAAATTAGCATCTGCATAGTAATAGTGAGGTTTCCATGTCCACATGTATGGATGTAAGAAATTTTCGTCTAGCCCGTCTCCATAAGCTTCTTTTTGAGCTTTTAACATTATTTCTTTTAATTCTTCTGCAGTCATAGAACTTTCTTTTCTTCTTTCAAATACTTCACTTTCAAATAGAAATCTTGAGTATATATCTACTATTACTTGGGTACAATCTCCTATTTCACTTTCTAATATAGCAAAAGCTTCATCTTGGTCAGCTTCTTTTATGGCTGCCTTTTTTACTATAGTTTCACAGAATGTTGAAGCTGTTTCAGCTAATGGCATTGGATAGTCTGCATTTAGTATGCTTTCATTTTTTAAACATTCCCCATGAAATCCATGGCCTAACTCGTGGGCCATTGTAACTACATCTCCAAAATTATCTCCATAGTTAAGCATAACTCTGCTTTCACCTAAACTATGCAACCCTGCACAAAATGCGCCCCCTACTTTTCCTTCTCTAGGTAATACATCTATCCAACTGTTATCAAAAGCTCTTCTAGCAAAATCTCCTAAATGGTCACTAAAAGTTCTAAAGTTTTTTTCAACAAATTTTTTCCCTGCTTCGTAGTCATATTTCATGTCTTTTTTTATAACAGGTGCATACATTTCATAAAATGGAAGACCATTTTTGTATCCTAGAAGTTCACCCTTCCTTCTTAAGTATTTTCTAAATACAGGTAGGCTCTCCTTCATAGCTGTTAACATAGCATCTAAGGTTTCTCTATCCATTCTAGATTCTTCCAATGTCATATCTAATGGAGATGAATATCCTCTTAAATTACAAACCGTTATTACTTCTCCTTTAATTGCATTCAAAGCTGCAGCAACTCCATCCTCTACAGCCTTATAAGATGCTATCTCTGCCTCATAGGATTTTTTTCTAAGGTCTTTATCATTATCATAAGCCATGTTCAATACAACTGTTAAAGGTAGACTTTTCTTTTCTCCGTCTATTTCAATATCCACCTTATGGTTTGATATCAAAAGATCTTTATATTTGGACCATGCATTAGACCCATTGTTCTTCATTTGAGCTATTATGGCCTCTTCGCCTTCACCTAATATATATTTATTTTTTCTAACTATTTCTTTTAAATAAAATTTATGTTCTTTTAATAAATCAGATGTTTCTATAATAGCATCAAGGTTATTTACATCTCCTAGCCACTTACTCATCTTTGTATCTGCTTCAGCTAAAAGACTGAGTTTTTGGTCTATTATATCTGAATATTTTAATGCTTCTACATTTTTAGATTCTACACTTAATGTTAATGATGTGAAAGAGCCAACTCTTGATACTAAATCAACGAATTTTTTAGAAGTATTTATATAGTTTTCTAATTTCTCAGCCTCATCATCATGATTTAAAGTAGCTTCATTTGCAAAAGTGTTAATTTTTTCAATATAACAATCTAATTTTTTTATATCTTCTTTAAACTCATTACATTGAAAAGATTCATATAATTCTTTTAAACTCCATTTTAACTCCATAGTAGTACCCCCTTTTATTTATTATTTATTTTCTACTTTGGTCGTTGTGAAAATTATACCATAAAATAACTTCACTATTAAGGTAATACCATACAGATTTTAAAATAACAATATCAATTTTTATTTTTTAAATATAGACTTATCATAGTATAATAATATATATATAGCTTTATTATTTGAAAGAAGGTAAATTACAAATGAATACTATAAATCTAATAAAAAAAGAACTTCAAAATTCAGCTAATTGGTCTGGAGGGGTCACCACTGAAATAGCTATATACCCACATAGCTCCAAATATAAATCCTTAGACTTTAACTGGAGATTAAGTTCTGCTACCATTGACACAGAAGAATCTTCCTTCACTGTCCTTCCTAATGTAAATAGGATAATAATGATTTTAGAAGGTGATGTAACTTTACTCCATAATGAAGACACTAAGATTAAGCTAGAAAATTTTAAGCCCCATAGTTTTAAAGGTAATTGGAATACTAAAAGTTATGGTAAAGCTATAGATTTCAACTTAATGTTGAAAAATAATTATGATGGCAGTGTTTCTAGTTTCTCTTTGGATAAAGGCAAAAGAAAAATTCTAAACTTGCATAAAGAAGATAATCTATGTTACTGCAATAGGGGATTTTATATATATGAAGGTATCTGTAACTTTATACTAACTGGCAGGGAGATTTTATTAAATTCAGGAGATTTTATATCCGTAGATATTAGTGAAGAAGACTTGTTGACTATAAATTCTTTAGAATATTGCAAAATCATCGAAACTTATATAACTAAAAAAAGTCTTTAAGGATGTGTTTGTTTATGAAAGGTTATTTACATGTTTATACTGGTAATGGCAAGGGAAAAACCACAGCTGCCTTCGGCGTTGCTTTAAGGTCTCTCCTTTGTGGCAGAAAAGTTTATGTGGGGCAGTTTATTAAAGATATGAAGTATAGTGAAACGGCTTTAGATACATATTTTCCCAATATAACCATAGAGCAATTAGGCCAAGGGTGTTTTATTAACAGAGCTCCTTCTATAGAAGATAAAATTTTAGCTAATTGTGGTCTGAAAAGAGTAGAAAAGATTTTAAATGAAGGTACCTATGATTTAGTTATTTTGGATGAGCTTGCAATAGCTCTGCACTTTAACCTTCTGGATTTGGAGGATACTCTTAGAATACTTGAGCATCGAAAAGAAAATGTAGAAGTAATAATAACTGGAAGATATGCCCCTAAAGCACTTATTGATATGGCCGACTTGGTCACAGAAATGATGGAAGTTAAACACTACTATGAAAAAGGAGTGTTATCAAGAAAAGGAATTGACTGTTAGAAATATATCTAAAAAAACTCTTATAAAATTCATAGATATAGCTAAAACTTTATTATAGGGTTTTAGCTATATCTATGAAGGGAGTTTTTATATGAAAAAAGTAACTTTTTTAAATTGGAGTTTATTATATATAATACTTAGCATATTCATAGAATCTTTACAACGTTCCAGCCTTTATTCTGCTTTAGGCTACATACTTGCCAATCCCCTTATCTGGGTATTTAATTTGCTGCTTTTAATATTCTTTAGCAGTTTTATATTCTTTTTTAAAAGAAAAAAAATGCTATTTTGTATATATGCAGCCCTATGGGTACTTTTAAGCTTCGCTAGTGGTATTAAAACCAACTTTAGAGGAGATCCTTTAATGATTCAAGATTTTTTCTTAGCAGGTGAGGCTACAGGCATAGCTAAAGAATACTTAAAAGGTACGGATATAATATTCATTATTCTTCTTATATCATCCTCTGTATTTTTAGTATTTTACTTCTGGAAAAAAGAAAGACACCAAAATCGTTTTAAAAACAAAATTTCCCTTTATATTGTGCTACTATATATAGTTTTATTCCCATTTATATCAAAATTTATGATTACTGCTCTCCATATAAAGCCTATACTATGGGACGTAAAACAATCCTATTATACCTATGGCTTTCCTTATTCTTTCATTGAAACCGTAGTTGCTATGAATCCTAAGGAACCTCAGGAATATTCCAAAGAAAATATAGTTTCTATAAAAGAAGAGATTGAAAGGGTTAATACTTTAAATCCCTTAGTTTCACCTACTGCCCTACCTAATATTATAATAGTACAGTTGGAAAGCTTTTTTGATCCCCTTATTTTAAACAATGTGGATTTTTCTGTAGATCCAATCCCATATTTTAGATCCCTAAGTAAAAGATATTCCTCTGGAACTCTTAAAGTTTCTTCTATTGGAGGTGGAACTTCCAATACTGAGTTTGAAGTCCTCACAGGCCTAAATATGGATTTTTTACACCCTGGTAGCACTCCTTACGTTCAAAAGTTAAATACTTCTCCTGTTGAATCCATAGCACATATACTTAAGTCCTATGGTTATAGTACCACTGCCCTTCATAGTTATTGGGGGAATTTTTATAATAGAATAGACGTTTTTAGGAATTTAGGTTTTGAAAGATTTATTAGTGGTGAATTTATACCTAATAAAGTGAAGGTTGGAGGATGGTATGAGGATAAAATTTTAACAGAACAAATAGAAAAGATTTTAAATAAAAACCCCTCACTGGATTTTATATTTACTATTTCCCTTCAGCCTCATGGTCCATATCCTACTGAAATCATAAATGAAAAAGGTCCTAAAGTAGAAGGTCCATTTTCAGAGTCTGATAAGATAATTCTAGAAAATTATTTATATCAGCTCCAACAAGTAGATGAATTTGTAAAAAACCTTGTAAATTATATATATACCACCAAAGAACCTTCTATTGTTGTGTTTTATGGAGATCACCTTCCTTCTTTAGGAGAGAATTATAGTATATTGGATGCTGTATCATTAGAAAATAGCAAACGATATGAAACACCTTATGTAATATGGGATAATATAGGTTGCAAAAAATTTGATGAAAATATAGAAGCATATATGTTAAGCACAAAAGCTCTAAATATGATAGGTGTCTCTGGAGCTATTAATAGCTTTCACAACATATTTAAGGACTATGATGGTTATATGGAAGCCTTTAGGCTTTTGCAGTATGATTTTTTATATGGCAAAAACTATTACTTCAATAATATATTTCCTCATAATATTTCAGATATAGAGTTAGGTATTAATCCTTTATTTATCTCTTCTCATATAAGACAAGATGAGAATATTATATTAAAAGGTTCTGGATTTACAGAGCATACTAAAATTTTTTTAGGTAAAGATTCTATTGAAACTACTTTTATAGATGATTCCACCCTGAAGGTTTCCTCTTCATCATTAAAAGACTACAAAGAGGTATATGCTGCCATGGTGGATTCTAAAAATACTATACTTAAAAAAAGCAATATCTATATATTAACTGATTAAAAACCTTTCTAAATGAATAATTATATTTTTAAGCTATATACTAATTAAAAACATCTCTTATGTAGAGGAGGTATATTGTGAAAAAAAAGATATTATGTTTCATTAGCACATTTGTATTTTTAATATGTTTAAGTTTTACTTCCATATATGCTATTGAGGATAATCAAGTTGTTAGATTGGTTATAGATTTCAACAATAATGGTGAACTACCTAATAGTTTCAGAAAGACTTCTGATAAAATAAATCCTACCAATAATATTCCAAGTTTGAAAGGACTAAAGGAATTGAATGCTTCTGGAAGTTCTGAGTTTACCTTCAATTCCATAGACATAATAAAAAATTCCATAGGTAAAAAATTTACTGTAGTGGATTTGAGACAAGAGTCCCATGGTTTTTTAAATGGTTCTGCTATAAGTTGGATGGGCTTGCGGGACAACTTAAATAAAGGCCTATCTCCTAAAGAA
This sequence comes from Clostridium sp. UBA5530, assembly GCA_002423705.1. GTDB lineage: Bacteria > Bacillota > Clostridia > Clostridiales > Clostridiaceae > Clostridium_X. Next base: position 74,072 of record DINW01000073.1, on the reverse strand, counting down.
GTTGTTGCTGCAGAAAAAAAATTATTATCTAGCATAACTATAAATGAGCCTGTTACTCCATATAATAGTCCTGGACCAATAATAGCTAATGAAGTCTATGATGAAAAGTATTTAGTAGAAAATAAAGGTCTAGACTACATAAGAATTCCCGTTACCGATGGAGAACGCCCTACTGATGAAGCTGTTGACTTTTTTATTAGTTTTATAAACTCTCTTCCTAAAGATTCTTGGCTTCATTTTCATTGCAAAGAGGGCATTGGTAGAACCACCACTTTTCTAGCTATGTATGATATGGTTAGAAATTCTAAAGATGTTTCCTTTGAAGATATAATCTTTAGACAGTTTTTACTTGGCAGCGAAAATTTGATATTAGAAAGAGGACCTGAAGAAAGCAAGAGAACTGAATTTTTAAAAAATTTTTATAGTTATACCAAAGAAAATAAAGATAATTATAAAACCTCATGGAGTCAATGGATAAAGTCTAAAAATATTACGCCTTATATGGGCTGTAAATGCACTGACTAAATAAATATATTAAAAATAGGTATATTTCTTGAAATTCTCAAGAAATATACCTATTATTTATATCTTATAAATCGTAATAAAGTTGAAATTCTATAGGAGAAGGTACATTGTTGCTTTTTAAAAATTCATTATTATACTTATAATCTATCCAATTTTTTATAAAGTACTTATCAAACACTTTATCTCTAAGCAAGAATTCATGGTCCTTCCACAATTCATCCAATGCACCGTTTAAAGAAGTTGGAAGTGCCTCTATTTTGTTCCTTTCTTCTTCTGGTAAATCAAATACATTTACATCATAAGGTCCAAAGCCTTCTTGGGTTGGGTCAATTTTGTTGATTATACCATCCATTCCAGCCATTAAAATAGCTGAATAGGCCAAATAAGGATTGCATGTAGCATCTGATGGTCTAAATTCGAACCTACGTTTTTCTGGCTCCTTTACATATCCAGGTATCCTTATTACTGAGCTTCTATTACCTGTAGCGAAGCATATAGAGATTGGTGCCTCAAAGCCAGGCACTAATCTTTTATACGAGTTAGTTGATGGATTGGTAAATCCTAACAATGCCTTAGAATGCTTTAATATTCCTCCTATAAAATACAATGCCTCTTGGCTTAGTTTAGAGTATCCCTCTTCATTATAAAATAAGTTATGTCCATCTTTTTTTAATAGCATATGGACATGCATTCCACTACCTGCTTCACCATATAAAGGTTTTGGCATAAATGTAGCAGTTTTTCCATGTGCTATAGATTCATTTTTAATAACATACTTTGCCATCATGGTTGCATCTGCCATTTTTAACATTTCTCCAAGTTCTACTTCTATTTCAAGTTGTCCAGCTGCACCTACCTCATGATGATGGTACTTAACATCTATGCCCATTTCTTCAAGTTTTAGTGTCATGTTGCTTCTTAAATCGTTATTAACATCATAAGGCAACCCCATATGATATCCTTTTTGGAAAGGCATTTTATATCCGTTGTTCTCTTCTTTATTATTGCTATTCCAATAAGCTTGTTTAGAATCTATAGTAACTTCCTGATGCTCATGACTTATCTCAAAACTTGCGTGATCAAAGATATAAAATTCAAATTCTGGCCCTATGACAAATTCATCTGCTATCCCTGAATTTTTTAAAGACTCTTTAGCCTTTTCTGCAATATATCTTGGATCCCCAGAAAACCTTTCTTCTTTTTGTCCTACCGTGTATATATTTGCTAACATACTTAATGTTTTTATATTACAGTATGGATCTATAAAGGCTGTTGTAAAATCAGGAATAAAGCACATATCTGAATTTTCTATACTAGAATATCCATAACTAGATCCGTCAAAGCCTATTCCATCAGTAAATAACTTTTCATTTAATCTTTCAGATGGTATTGATAGATGATTCCACCTACCTGGAAGAGTTATTACTTTAAAGTCAATTATCTTTATATCATTATCTTCCACATATTTTTTTAGTTCCCCATAACTTTTAAACATAGTACCCCTCTTTTCTTAATAATTAAAATTATTTTAATATTCAAACATCACAATTTCAGTATATCATTTTCAATAACGCTGTCAATTTATCTTAGTAAAGTATCAATTTAAATTAAATTCCATTTTATTCATAAAGCAAAGAGTTTTATTATTTAGTCTATGGAACCAACCTATTTCTATCTCTTGGAAATAATGATGCTTCTCTAATGTTAGAAAGGCCTAGTAGCTGTGATGTTATTCGTTCTAATCCTATGGCAAGGCCTCCGTGAGGTGGTATCCCATATTTAAAAGCCTCAGTATAACTACTATAATTTTCTGGATTTAGTCCCTTGTATTTAATGTTATTTATTAACATATCATGCTCATGAATTCTTTGTCCTCCTGTAGTTATTTCCACTCCTCTAAACAGTAAGTCAAAGCTATGAGTTCCATTTTCTCCTAGTGGCATTGTATACATGGGTCTCTTTTTTCTAGGATAATTAGTTAAAAACACAAATTCGCTGCCAAAATTTTCTTTTGCATATTTGGCTATAAGCTTTTCCCCTTCAGGATCCAAGTCTCCTTCTAAACCTTTTTTACCATACTGCTGTCTTAATATATTTATAGCTTCATTAAAGTCTAAGGCAGGTATATGTTCCTGAAGTTTAGGTAATTCTATATTTAATTTACTTAAATACTCTTTTCCCTCTTCCTCTAATTTCTTAATAATATATTTTATTAGGCTTTCTTCTAGATACATTATATCCTTCTCATCTTTAATAAATCCTATTTCTAAGTCCATGCTCACATATTCATTTAAGTGTCTATTAGTATTATGCTCTTCTGCTCTATAAACAGCACCTATTTCAAAAACCCTCTCAAATCCGGCTGCTATCATCATCTGTTTATAAAATTGGGGGCTTTGAGCTAAATATGCTTTATTCTCAAAGTACTTAACCTGAAACATTTCTGTTCCTCCTTCTGCGCCTTCCGCCACAAGCTTAGGAGTAAATATTTCAGTAAAATCTTCTTTCTCTAAAAATTCTCTAAAACCTTGCACTATTATATTTTGTATCTTAAAAATGAGCTTTTTGCTCTCATGTCTTAAACTTAATATTCTATTATTTAGCATGGTATCTAAATTTATATCTAATTCTTTTTTATTTATTTCGATTGGGATCTCTTTTTTAGGACTATTTATTATTTTTATATCTTCTATGATTATTTCAAAAGGATTTAATGAATTATTGCTTTCTTTCACTTGTCCCTGTATCTCTACCACAGTCTCTAATCCTAAATCCATACCTTCTAAGAATTCATTAGATGCTACACATTGAACAGCACCACTTCTATCCCTCAAAATTAAAAAAGTTATAGATTTAAGTTTTCTAATCCTTTGAACCCACCCTTTTACCAATACTCCTTCGTTTAAATGAAGGCATAGTTCTCTAGTCATTGTTCTTTTCATTTTAATATCTCCTTTCAAAATTAAAAGCCCCTTAAGCATTATACTTAAGGGGCAAAATATTGCGGTGCCACCCTTATTAACTTAAATATGAATTTAAATTTAGATAAAAATAAAAACCTCCTACTCCTATAGGAGCAAAAGGTCACTTTCACGGTACCATCCTACTTGACAAACTCAAATTTAAAGTTATCTTAGGTCCCTATAACGTGGGAAATACGGTTTGACTTACTAAAATTTCAATCAAACTTCTCCAGGATGTCCTTCAGCATTAACTTTCTCATGAAGCTTCCATCATCCTTCACTCGCTTTGGATACTTATTAATTCTTACTGTTCCCTTCACTGAATTTTCTTATTTTTTATTATTATATTCTTCCATATATCTCTTGTCAATACTTTCTTTATTGAGATTAACTATTGATAATGTTATAATTATTTTAATTATTAAATATACGGTAGGAGGTTTAAAATATGTCTATTATGTCTAGCGTTATATTTTTCCCTTGTTTTAATATAAATGAAACTACAAAATTTTATCTAGATATTATAGGATTAAAACTACACAGTGATCAAGGAAATTGTAAAATTTTTGATACTGGTTATGGTTATATAGGCTTCTGCCAATACTCTAAAAGAACTACTATTGCATCTGGCCCCTGCATATCTCTTAATTGCATTGATGTAGATGATGTAGATAAGCATTATGAAATTTTTAAAAATAAAGATTGTGAAATAATTTCTTCTCCAAAACATCATGATGACTTTCCCGTATATTCTTTTTTCCTTAAAGATCCCAACGGATATACCTTAGAATTTCAAAAAATATTGAATTAGCATATTAAGATGTTTTTTGCCATTTATCCTAGGCACACATGGTATAAAAATAGGAAGTAGATATTTTAAAATTTTTTCTACTTCCTATAATAAGTATATTAATGTTAATATCTGAATAACACTCATTAAGGGACTTATGATTTTAAAACTTAAATGATTAGTTTTATGTCGAAAAATTATCATACCTAAAAATACTCCTAGTCCACCAAATATTATTGAACCTAATAATAATTTTTTCTCACTTATTCTCCACTGATGGTTTTTAGCCAACTTCTTATCTTTATACATAATATAAAACATATATATATTTATACAAATATACATAATCACCACTACTTTTTCCATATTTTTCTCCTTATCTTTTTCTTGTAAATACTATCGTATCTTCATTAGATAGTTCAGGTGTAAATAAATATCCATAGGAGTTAAAGCTTTTAATTTCTAGCACATTATCAATTTTATTATCTAAAATATGCCTTGCTAATTTGCCTCTAGCTTTTTTAGCATAAGTTCCTATAATCTTGTACCCATTTTCAGTTTCCTCTTTAAATATTATATTGACTATCTTATATTTTTCTCTCACAGTTTTTAAATTTAACATGTTGCTATACTCACTTGATGATAAGTTTACTAGAACCTTCTCCCCTGGGGTGGATCCTATTTTTCCCATTATGTGATTAGTTACTGACTCACTCCAAAATGAATATAAGCTACTATTGTTTATATTAAGTTTACATGTCACATCTAACCTATATGGCATTATAATGTCTAAAGGCCTTATTATACCATATAATCCACATAATATAGCCATGTGCCTTTGAGCAAAATCTATGCTTTCTTTTTTTAGAGATTTAGCATCTAACTCTTTAAATGCCTCTCCATAAAAATAATCTATAGCTCTATATCCTTGGCCCTCATGTCTTAGTTCTTTATATCTGTTGTAATTTATTTCACTTAATTCCTTAGATATTTTCATAATTTCAGCAAGCTCTTCAGCAGAATATTCTTTAATAATTTTCACAAGATTTTTTGTTTTATCAGGAAATAAAATGTTATCTATATTAAATTCCTGGCTTTTAATATTTTCATGGAAAGTTTTACTAGGAGACATAATAAAAATCATAGCTCTCACTCCTCATTATATTATTTTAAAAAAGTATTTATATTTATTACTGTTTTAGAATAAGCTATATAAAATGAAACTTAGTTTGGGGTAGAGTTGAACTTATTTAGGGTGGTAACTGCTGTTATCTCCAGCCTAAAAAGGGTTCAGTGTTAAAGCAGATAGACAATCCTTATTATTGCATGGAGGTTTTGTAGCTATGAAATCCATCAACATTTTTTCAGTGACTATTAAAAGAAAATTAATCATACTATACATCTTGAATTGTTTTGATTTATTTTTTACCCTTATTCTTTTAAGTACAGGATTTTTTGTAGAAGAAAATTTTTTCATGAAGAGTGTAGTTTCTGTTCCTTCTCGCAGTATAATAGTAAAAATTATAATTCCTGGCATTCTATTGTATTTTATAAGTTTAAGAATTGCTAAAGCTTCAAATAATCAACTTAAATATTGCCATAGGATAATAAATACACTTCTCTTATTATACTTGATTATAAACACTTTCCATATTTTATGGATAGTTTTTATTACCTGCTTTTTCTTGTGATCTAGTTATAAGCTACATTCCTAAATAATGGTAAACATAATTATTATTATATATTCGCATATGCAAATAACTTATCAATATAGTTATAATTTACAAACCTTCCCTCATTTATAAGCTTTTTAATGCTATCTTTCTTAGCCCACATGACCTTGCTTACTTCTTCTTTCTGAAGATTACATTGTTCAATGTCAAAATCTTTTTTTATAATCCAAACATCACAAAAATTATCTTTTCTTTTTATGGTAAAAGCTAATTCAATTTTGTCATTTTCTATAGATATACCAAGTTCCTCGTAAACTTCCCTTTGGCAAGTTTCAATGCTCTCTTCCCCTTCTATAGCTGATCCACCTGTCATTGCCCACATGTTAGGCCAAACTTCTACCTTTGGAGCTCTTTGCTGAATTAGAATTTCTCCATTATTATTTATTATCCAGGCATGAATAACCAAATGGTACTGACCAAGCTGAAGTTTTTTACCTCTCATAATAGTCTGTCCGGTCTTCTTTCTATTGTAATCATAGATATCCCAAAGTTCCATAATCTTCTCCCTCTTATATAAGATAAAAAGCTTTCTTATGAATATTATACTCTAATAACCCCAATAGAAAAGAAAAAGATTTTTCATTAATTTAGTACTTTTATTCTAACTATGTGTTTCCATGTTTATAATATGCTAAATACATTAAAAAGAGCCTCCTTCTAATAAAATTTTCTCAAAGCACTAGTATGATTATCTATTCTTTGAATCTGAAATTATTATAAAGAAAGCCCTTTTGCCATGTTCATTATTTCTTTAATATGTCTATAACCTTTTCATAATCAGGTGCATTTCCTATCTCTTCACAATACTGAACATATATAATGTCATCCCTTTCATTAACTACAAATACAGCTCTAGTTAAAAGTCCTAATTCTTTTATATAAGTCCCATAATTCTTTCCAAAAGTCCTATCCTTATAGTCTGATAAAGTTTTTACAATATCTATATTTGCTTGACCGCACCATCTACTTTGAGCAAAGGGTAAATCCATAGATACTGTATATATAGTTACATTTTCTAACTTTGCAGCTTCCTCATTAAATGTTCTTACTTCTAAGTCACATACGGGAGTATCGATTGAAGGCACTGTCAAAAATACTCTTTTTCCCTTAGTGTCTCTTAATGTAACAGCTCCAAGTTTGTTATCAGCTAAAATAAAATCAGGAGCCTTGTCTCCTACCTTTACCATATTTCCTTCTAATGTTACTGGATTTCCTTGAAATTTAACTTTCATTTTATGTCCTCCTTATTTAATAATTATTATTTAATTTTATTTATTATTATTTAATATTTATTATACTACTTTTTATATATAAATCTNNTACCATTAAAAAGTTATTTTTTTGCTCATTATTGTAATTTTTATACTATTATAATTGTAAAATATCAAAGGCCACATTTTTATATGTAGCCTTTGATTATATAGAAAATTTATCTATGAGGTATAACTGTAACATCCCTAAGAATTCCAAAAAGTTCATAATCAATAACGTTCAATTCCACATTTGTTTTTAGTAGCTTTGATATGACTTCTTCTTTTTCATCATCAAACATATCAGATTTTTGTATTTTATCTATAAAATCATCTAAGTCATATATTGTGCAATCTCCTTCATTGACCCCTAATCCTATACATATATCAATAGTAGATTCTATAGGGTTTGTAGAATAATCCTCATAAGTCATTTCCATATCATCTGAAAATTTATCTACTTTTCTTTCATAGTATCCAATAATGAAATTATGCGCCTCATTCTCCTCCTTAAATCCTTTCACATCACCATTAGGTGTTACTACTATATAATTATTACTTGCCACATTATACTGCAAATCTCTCACTCCTTTAAGTACCTTTTATATATTTAATTTTGCCAAAGTACTCCATGGTTATACTTAAAAAACGTAAGAGTCATATTCTACATTAATGACTTCTGCTTCTGAATTTTCATCAACGAAGTTCATTATATTATTCATAATGGAATCTAATTGTTTGCTATCATTCCCTACTGCGCAAATACCTATTACTATGCTTTGATGTATATCTTGATTTTCTACTTCAGCCACTGATATATTAAATTTATTTTTTAATTTCTGAATTATACTTCTAACTACCATTCTTTTCTCTTTTAAAGAATGACACCAGGAAGCTCTAAGAGTTATCTTTATCGCTAAGGTTTTCATTTTAATGCTCCTCTCAAAATTAATCCTACTACTTCCTTTTGTTATAGTATATGTACATTTTTATTTTCTAGTTCAATTATATAGTTTGTTAAATATATAAAATTAATAATGTCTTATTGTTAATTTTATAATTTATTTTATATATTATTATTATATTATTATTTATCTATTGACTTTTATGATGATTTTTATTCATTTATTATATTTTTTACATATTCTTGTAAATATCTATATTATAAAATATAATATAGATAATAAAAAAAATAGAGGTGATATATTTGTTTAAGGTTAGATGTGAGCATTGTGGCAATGATACCTTTGAGTTGATTACTTTCTATGAAGACCCAAATTCTAATAAGGATCCTCTTAGAGTCCTTAAGTGCAAACATTGCAATGAAATAAATGATATGGAAAAATTAACTTATATAGTTAATGAAATAAACAAAACAAAAGAAAATATATCCATTACTCTGGATAAACTTATAGATAATATAGCTAACTTCAATGATATGGACGACATTAAAAATAACTTAGATAATTTAAATTTAAAATTTAAAGAATATTCAAATAACTTTTGCAAATATGAATAATTTTATTAAAATAATAAGATATATCTTTGAATGCAAATAATATTTAAGGATATATCTTATTTATCCTGTTTTATGGTTGACATATGAATTTTTGCATTGTAAACTTTTTATATATTATAAGTTTACAATACAAGGAGGATTAATCTTGAAATTTAATACTAAAAATTTAATTCTAATATCATTTTTAGCTGCAATTACTGGAATACTATCTCAAATCGCCCTTCCACTTCCTTTTACCCCCGTTCCAGTAAATCTTGCCACCTTAGGAGTTTGTTTATCCGGGGTTCTTCTTGGTTCAAAAAATGGAGCTTTAAGCCAAATTGTATATATTCTTCTTGGTATTTTAGGTATCCCGGTTTTTTCTAACTTTTCTAGTGGTATAGGGATTTTAGTAGGTCCTACAGGTGGTTATATTTTAGGATACGTTGTAGCTGCATTTGCTATTGGACTTTTAACTAAACAAGGTTTAACAAAAATGCCTAATTATTTAATTTCTATGACTTTAGGCATTATTCTGTGTTATATCTTAGGTACAACATGGTTTATGATTATTACTAAAAACACTTTATATCAATCCCTAATTATGTGTGTACTTCCTTTTATTCCTGGAGATATATTGAAAATTGTTCTAGCATCTTTACTAAGTGTTAAACTAAGACCTAAACTTATTTAAAAAATTCACTATAATCTAGGGCTGGTTTATTTAACCAACCCATCTTTTATGTATTCTTTATTCTATTATTCTCTTATTAAACTTAATGCTGTTGCAGATACCTCCTCACTAGTAGCCGCTATCCCTTCCAGGTACCCTGAAATACTTTCAATAGAATCTGTTACTATAGAAATCTTTTTTTCTAGAGCATATGAAACTTCAGATATTTCCTTCATAATATTAATCATGTCTTCTTGGTCAGCTTTCGTAGAGATTGAAACTACTTTAGATTGTTCAGAAAGTTTTTTTACTTCATTGGCTACTACAGCAAAACCTTTGCCTTCTTCTCCAGCTCTCGCCGCTTCTATAGATGCATTTAAAGATAATAGGTTAGTTTGATTTGATATTCTTACTATTTCTTCAGATGCTTTACTAAACTTATTCAAATTTTTTTCAATTTTCTCCACTCTTTCTTTTAAGTATCGAGAAGTATCAAACATGTCGCTAGCTTCACCGCTAATTCGTTCAATATAACTTGCATTTTCAGTGTTTTGAACAGACATATTTTCAATAGCATTTATTATTTCTTTGACTTTTTTATTTAAAACTTCAGCTTCCTCTAATTTTTTCTCATTAAGATGATTAAATTTGTTTAATAATTCTACTTCATGCTCTCTGCTTTCTAGTATTTCCTGTTCATTTATAATTTCCTTCTTATTATAGTCAATACAATTAGAGTATACATTTAAGTTATTAAATATAGCCTTTGCCATAGTCTTGCAATAATTATACCCACAGGATGAACAATTTATATTTCTATGGTTTTCACTAAGTTTATTCAACCTTTTAAAAATTTCATCATATTCTTCATTTGTAGGATCTATAATACTAGATTTTGATTTGCGATTGCTATAGTGCCTTACAAAATCCTCTAAATTAAGATTTTTATTAAAATGCTTAAATAGCCATTCTTCACGAGATATTTTAAATACTCCCTCCTTATCTTTTAATTTATCCCTTTTTATATTATTAAATTTATTTTCACTTAAATCTACATAAGTCTCATCATTACTAGAAGCGCTTCCAAAGTTACATCCATAAGAACAATTTAGTATATCTATTAATCCTGGAACAGGTTTGTTTAGATCCACATTTTTTTTATAATTCTTTAAATATTTATATGTATGATGTTGTCCCTCTATTTGTTTTATCCATATTTCGTTCTTCATAACTGTCTGTATATTTTCTTTTAGCCCTCCAGGCCTGCTAAATAATGCTCCAAGCCCACAGGCTATATCATCAAATTCTACGGAAGGATATTTTAATACATCTATATTATTTTCATCTATGTATTGCATAAGTTTCTTAAAGGTTATATTGTATTTTACATATTTATTAGTATTATCATCATAAATTTCATCCCTCTTAGCTATACACGGAGATAAGAATGCTATATCATCTAATACCTTTTTATATTTTTTTATGTAGATAGCAGTGCATAGTAATGGACTATGTATTGGAGCTAAGTTATTTATTAGATCTGGTTCATACTTCTCAATAAAATTCACTATAGGTGGACACGGTTGTGAAATCATAGTTTTTATATTGTCTTTTTTCATCTTTTCTAAATATGCCCAAACAGTTATATCTGCTCCAAAAGAAACATCATAGATTAAATTAACTCCTACAGATTTTAAATATCCTAATAAATTTTTGTAATTTTCAATATTAGACCTTATAGCTGGGGCTACCACTAGGGAAATTTTTTTACCATTGTGTAAATCTTCAAGAAATTCTAACATATCATCTCTATAATCCCTTGCTTCATGATCACATACCTTTATACACTCACCACAATGTATACATTTATCACCATTAATCTTAACCTTGTTTTTCCCATCTTTTGAGATATAAGCAACATTANNCTTCAAAAATGGGACAATTACTTATACACTTATTACACCCCTGGCATTTTTCTTCCTTCAAATAAATTAAGTCCTCATATCTATACATACTACTCCCCCTTATAAAGTGAAACTAAAAATATTATAACATAATACGACTATTTATTATATTTTTAATTGTGCTACTATTCCACTATACCTGAATAACCATCTATATCTTCCATGAAATTTATTGTCCAAAGCATAACAAAAAGAGGTTACAGCTCAACTACCTAATTAGTCCTGCGATAACCTCTTATAAATAATATATTTTTTTCTTTATGCTGCTATCTTCAAAAAGTTCTTCATAGAAATAGAATATTGGATTTCCTTTGTTAATTTTACGTCCTCATCAAAGCCTACCTTTGTAAAAGCTTTCTTAGAACGATGATTACTATCTTTTATCTTAGCTACTACCTCGTCTACTCTCCAGTTGAAGAAAGCTTCCTTCAGTCCTTCAAAAATAGCACAAGGTCCTAATCCTTTTCCCCACTGTTCTTTTTCTCCTATAGCCACAACCATCTCCATGTTTTTTCCTTTAGGAATTAGCTTTAAAAATCCTATAGGTTCTCTATCCTTATCTATAATAAAAAAACTACCATTTTGATTAAAAATGTGAGTTAATATAGGCATATTTATGTTATTTACCACATATCTGACATCATTGCTAGCCATTGAGCTTTCATTAAGATATCTATTTACTTCATCATCTTCTAGCCAATCTATTATTTTTACTGCATCATTTTTATAAACTTCCTGTCTTAATACAACTTTTTTCTTATCCATCTTACTTTCCTCCAAAAGATAATATTATGCCAATTAACATTATTTTTACTTCCTCATGGCTCATAAATCATCTTACTATCATCGCCCTATAAAGTAAAATGGTGTAACTTATGTAAACCTATGTTTAATCAATTTAACTTCATAAACTGAGATAAACCTCATATTAATAAGCTTTTCCTAATATATGGTATTTAATTTTAAATTATCAATTAATTTAATTTTTATTCAATTTAATTACACTTAATTACTTAAATTGGCTATGTCAGTATGCTTTCACATTAGACTTTTTTTAAATTGTACTTAGAAATATAGGACATGTATTCTGCAAAATACATGTCCTATATTTTAAGCTTTTCTCTATTTGTTAACTTATAGGAAAAGCATCTTGAAAATCTTCTAATACATCATCTAATTCATCATAACTATAAATATACTGTAGTTGATAATCGTTAAATTCCTTTTCTTCCCTTACAATATTATTTCTTCTTTCGTACACTCTTTCAGCATCCTCTATAAATTTATTAATATCACTGATTAAATCCTCTACATTTTCTTCTATTTCCTCTAAAGAACAATGTTCCAGTTCAGCTATAATTATAGAAAAATGTTCATTAAGTTTTCTCAAACTTTTACTAAAGGTATTTTCCATACTATAACCACCTTTATTTAATATTTGTATATGTAGAAGCTTTATATTATTTATATGCTTTTATCCGTTAATTTGTTCTATATTCTTTCTTATATGTTTACTGTATAATGCTTAATCTTCCAACATATTTAATATATTAGATGTTATCTGAGCGTACTCTATATTTCCTCTGTCTCTAGGTCTTTCCATTTTAATATCAATAACTTCTCTTATAGTGCCCGGGTTTTTGCTCATAACTATAATTCTATCTGATAAATATACTGCTTCATCAACAGAATGGGTTACAAATAATATAGTTTTCTTATTTTTTTCCCATATATTTAAAAGTTCTTTTTGAAGCAATATTCTGGTGTATGCATCCAAGGCACCAAAAGGTTCATCCATAAGTAAAACATGGGGATTATTTGCTAATGCTCTAGCTATAGCAACTCTTTGCTGCATTCCCCCTGACAATTCATAGGGATATGCTTTTTCAAATTCATCCATATTTATCATATGAAGATACTTTCGTGCTATATCTCTTCTTTGGTTTTTGGTTAAACCATTAAACTCAGGCCCTAAAGCTATGTTGTCTAATACGTTTCTCCACTGCAAAAGGGAATAATTTTGAAATACCATTCCTATATCTGATGTTGGCGCATTAATATCTTTTCCCTTATATGTAACTTTTCCCTTACTAGCCTTTTCTAGGCTTGCAATTATTCTAAGTAAGGTAGATTTTCCACATCCCGATGGACCTACTATACAGATAAAATCATTTTCTTTAACCAAAAAATTAATATCTTTTAAGGCTTCTACCTGTATATTTTCCTTGGTTACAAAGGTTTTACTTAATCCCTTAATATCTATGCAATTATCCATAATTTCACTTCCTATCTCATTTTGTTCTGCCACGAAAAATGTCTTTTTTCTATAATTCTATATATAAAATCTAATGTTGCTCCTATAACTCCTATGCATATAACTCCCGTTATTACTAAATCTGTTCTTCCTAATTCATAGGCATGAGTTATTAAATATCCAACTCCAGATAAGCTTCCTGGTAGCATTTCTGCCGATACCAAACAAGACCAAGCAATTCCAAGTCCTGTTCTTAGACCCGTTATTCTTGTTGGAGCTGATGCTGGAAGCAATATTTTTAAGAATATATCCTTTTCACTGGCTCCTAAAACCTTGGCTGATTCTATCAAAGTCTTGGGTACAGTTTTTACTGCAAATATAGTATTAGTTAGTACAGGAAAGAATGTACCTAAACCTATTATAAAAACCATAGAAAATTTAAAATTATTTAAAAAGGCCTGTACTTCTCCACCTTGAATATTAAACACAGTAGCAAAACTTGCTACTCCAAACCATGCTAGAACTAAGGGAACCCATGCTAATGGTGGTATTGGTCTAAAAATATTAATAAAAGTATTGAATAATCCGTATATATTGTTTTTATACCCCATAAGCAATCCTAATGGTATTGCTAGTATAACCCCTGCAACATATCCTAACATTACCCTTATAAGACTTACTAAAATGTTAGTAGGTAATGATCCCAAGCCTATAAAGTCTTCAGTTCCATGGGCAAAATTGTTTAATACAGAAGTTATTTTAGGTAAAATTACCTCATTGCCAATTTTTTTTGAAAGTATCCCCCATAAAATCACAAATAGAATTGGAACAATAATCCCATATAACATGGCTTTAAAATTTCTTTTTTTCAATTACTTCACCCCCACTTTCAAAGAGCCCCCTAATACCATTAGGAAGCTCTTATAATTACTTATTATCTAAATACCTAAAATCAAATGCCTTTTCTTTAACTTTATCAAAACTTACCCCTTTTAATTCTCCATTAAATTTATTCATTTCATTTAACTTTTCAACATAAATTTCTATTCCTTTTAACCATTTATCAGATGGATTAGTAAAAAAATTTATTTGGCATTTTTTCACTGTATCTTCAGATACTCCTATAACTTCTGCCATTATCTTTGACATTTCATCCCGATTTTCTGTACAATATTTTGCATTGGCACTAACCAATTTTGTCATTGCCTTAGTTACCTCAGGATAGTCATTTATAGCTTTGTCTGTAGCCGCAAACACACAACATGGGAAGTCATTCCATTGTCCATTTTCAGGAAAGTCTTTCAATGTTAAAGCTATCTCACCTACTCCCTTTTCTTCAGCCGCTTCTGGATGGTGGGAAGGTCCAACCCACCCATCTACTTGCTTTCCTGTTAGAGATGGAAGTAGATTATTTGACCCTTTTAGGTCTACTAGCAATACATTAGCTGATATATCTGCTGGATCTTCAGTAACCTTTAATCCCTGAGTTTTCAATACTGATTCTATAACTATCCTTGGCCCACTAACTGGAGAATGATATCCTATTTTTACTGGGGTTTTAGATTGTTGAATATGTTTTTTTACATCATTCCAAGTTTTTAAATTGCTTCCCTTTGGAAATACTAAGGCTATACCATCACTTTGGAAAGGTGCAGCAATCTTTAACTTAGCTCCATTATCTACCGCTGTTAAAAATGCTGTGTTAGAACCGAATCCATAATCAACATGACCTTGGCTCATTAAATTAGCTGTTTCTGACCCACCCTTACTTACAACAAAGTTCAATGTAGCAATTTTTTTATCATTTTCCATTAGCTCAAATTTGTCTTTTGAAAGGGGATTTAAATATACCCCTGTAGTTTTAAATACCTCGGGTTTTTTCACTACCACATTCATTACCCCTGTATGTAATTCATTTCCCCAACTTACAGTTAGCTCTGGTACATCCTTTTGTGCACTCTTATCACTAGTACCGGAGCTACTATTGGAAGAACACCCCACTAATGTTAGCACCATAATTGATGTCAATAATGCTATAAATTTTTTTCTCATGCTTTTTCCCCCTAAATATTGTAGTAATGTAACAAACATGTATATTATATGAATATAGTAAAAATGTGTCCAATTAGTTTTTCTTATTTTACAGAAATCATTTATTTGTTTTTCAAATATGTACTTAATGAAATTGGATTTTTTAACTGCAATTCAATATAATAGATAAAAGAACTATTATATTAAGCTTTAAATGGTTTCTTTGAATTTTTATACTTATAATGATTTATTTGTCAATATTTATTTAATTTTTGGATTGATTATTTCATATGTATTATGTATATAAATATTGATTAGTTAATTATTAGCTCTTGAATCTAAAGCTATAATTCGAGAAATTTAAAGGAGTATATAAATTGCTTATTGGAATTTATATACTCCTTTGTTATGTTTTTTTAATTATCTATTTATTATTTCTTTTTTCATCTTCATCTAAATCCAACCCTAAGGTTCCACCTGGATTCATTATATTATTAGGATCAAAATGTTTCTTAAGAACTTTAAATACTTCCATTTCATTTTTCCCTATTTGTGCTTCAAGCCATGGAGCCGTCATTTTACCTATTCCATGGTGATGACTCATTGCAGCCCCATACTTTTGTATATTATCTAAAATTCCATATTGATATTTTAGGTATTCATCTATTTTATTGATTTTGGCTATAAATATAAAGTATAGATTTGCTCCTTGAGGATATACGTGGGACATATGGGTCATACATATGGTATTGGGTCTGCTCTTACAGTATTTTCTAACACCTTCATGAACGTATTTCATCTGATCCCACGAAACTGAGCACTCCAAAGTATCAGTCATTATTCCATAATCCTGTAAATCTTCTCTCATATATGGATCTCTAAATCTTCCCTTTTCCCATGCCTTTGTAACATATCCTGTTGTGTACATAGCTCCATAAGCTTTACAGATTTTATGAACCTTTTTCTTTACAACCTTAGTGAAGGCTTCTTCTCCATCAGTAAAACCTAAAAATAAACACCTTTCTCCTTGCTTGAAATTTTTCAGATTCATCATTTTATCTATAGGGGTTCCCTCTACTCCATAAAGTTTTAACATAACATCTGTTTCTTCTGGATCTGATAGCCTAAAGACGGATGGATATCCAAACTGTCCCTGCATTATTTCTCTGGCAGCATTCATTCCATCCTCCCATGTTTTAAATATATAACTAAATCTTCTCTGATTTTCTGGCATATATCTAAAAATTTTTAATGTCACTGACACCAATATTCCAAAGGTTCCCTCACTTCCCATCATGATTTCATCAATAGATGGTCCTGTGGCTGCCGCTGGATACTCTTCAGTCAGTATATTTCCTGAAGGTGTAACATATTCTTGACATATAACCATATCTTCTATTTTACCAAAGTATGTGGAATTTTGGCCTGCTCCCCTTGTAACAACCCAACCTCCCACACATGAATATTCGAAGGATTGAGGAAAATGCCCACAAGTATAAGCTCTTTTTGCATTAAATAATTTTTTAGCATTGTTTAAGGTTTCTTCTAACTTTGGACCAGACATTCCCGGTTCTACTGTTATAGTTTGATTTATCTCATTAAATTTTATAACCTTATTCATGTGTACCCTCATATCTAGAGATACACCGCCTTTAACACACTCTACTCCTCTTGTAACTGATGATCCTCCTCCATAAACATATACAGGAATTAACTGTTGATTACAGAATTTCACTATTTTTTCTATATCTCCTTTAGTTCTAGGGTACAAAACTACATCTGGTATATTTTCTACTATTCCTTCTCTTAACCTCATTAAATCTACCATAGTTTTACCATAAGCTATTTGCAATCTTGAATAATCGTCTATTTTTACATTTTCTTCTCCAACTATAGCTTTAAATACCTTTAATTGTTCTTCTCTTAGATTAACCTTTTTATCATACTTCACCTTTTCAAGACCCATGTTCTGTGGTATCTTAAAATCTTCATCTGTCATATTAAAAGTCTTTTTCATAAGTTCATATAATCTATGATTAGGATGTTTGAATTCTTTAGGATCTCCCCATTTAAATATGGATCTATAAGATTCCTCCGGGGGCATCTCTTCAAACCAGTTTGGTGTAAATTGTTCTTTATTATTACTCATATAATTTCTCTCCTTTTCTTTATATATCAGGGTAATGTGTTACCTGTTGTATCTCTAAATACAGTCTTCTAAGTCTTGGATATACTTTTTTATATACTTTGTTAAATAGTTCCTTATATACTGCTGCATTTTCAGCATTAGGTTCATAAACGTTTTCATAATGAACCATGGCATCTATGGCATCAAAGTGATTTTTATAAATACCTAAAGCTACAAAACAAACCATAGCTGCTCCTAACCCTGAGGTTTCATAGGTTTGCCCCTTAAATACTTTTCTATTAAGCATATCTGCAGTTATTTGACATATAACATTACTTTGGGATCCTCCACCTGAAACCATAACCTGATTAACTCTAATTCCAGATTTTTTTTCAATCTTTTCTATGCCATCTAAAAGACCATAGTTTATTCCCTCAATAATAGCTCTATATATATGAATTCTAGTATGAACATCTCCAAATCCTATAATAGAACCTTTTGCCTCTGGTAGCTTTAATCCTGGTCCCCAGTAGGGTTGCAACATTAATCCATGGGAACCTGGAGGAATTTCATTTAGTCTCTTATTTAGTATCTCTTCTGCAGATACTCCTGTTTCTTCAGCCTCCTTAGCTTCCTGTATTGCAAACTCCTTTTTGAACCAGCTTATCATCCAATATCCTCTGAATATCTCAAACTCCGGATTAAAATATCCTTTCAAACAAGCTGGATAAGCAGGCATAAATTTTATAGGTTCAAAATATTTATTTGACATGCTTTGAACTGTAGCAGTGGTTCCAAAACTCAAATTTACACAATGTAAGTCTTTACATCCTACCCCTAGTGTTTCACATCCTTTGTCAGATCCTGAAGCTATAACCATTAACCCTTCTTTTATACCTGTCATTTTTGATGCTTCCAAGGTAACTTGTCCAATCACCTCTCCTGGTTCTACTAGATCAGGAAGTTTTTCTCTTTCAATTCCAAAAACTTCCCACCTATAATCCATATCTTTTTCAGGCCATTTTCGCAGTTTGTAATTAAATGGTATATGNNTATAATTCAAATAACCAGACAACAATAAATATTTGTAAGTTTTTGCCCATAATTCTGGCTGATTTTCCTTTATCCAATTAGATCTAGATTTTCTTCTTGACACTATACTAGCCTTTTTCATGCCTATTAAAGAAAACATTACATAATATTTTTTACTAATAGACTCTTTGCATTGAGCCATTCTCTGATCCAACCAAATTATTGCAGGCCTTACAGCTTTCCCATCTTTATCAACACATATTCCCGTATCTCTTTGGGTAGTTATGGTTACACATAGTAACTTATCCCATATATCTTGGCATTTACTTTTTAAAGCATTGCAAACCATACATAGGCCTCCCCACCAAACTTCCGGATCCTGTTCAGCCCACCCCGGTTTAGGAGAATAGTATGGCTTAAACTCTAATTTTTCTTTCCCTACTATATTTCCAACTTCATTGAAAATTAGTGCTCTTATGCTTTGAGTTCCGCAATCAATGGCTAAAACATACTTATTTTCCATTCCTGCAGTACCTCTCTAACATATATTTTAGATCTGAAGTAGCTATTACATTTATTCCTGTGTTTAAAATATTTTCCACAACCACATCATTTATTTCTATGGGACTACTTACTACAACTGTACTTAGAATCTTTATAACTTCATGTATACTCTCCTTAGGCACTTCTCCATCAGTCCTTACTGATAACCTGGGCACCTCTTTGAATACAGTCTTTACCGTAGAGCAAACTGTTCTTTTAGGATTTGTAACTTCACCTATAGCAAAATCTCGCCCTCTGTTGCATGAGTTCCCTCTAACCTCCCATTGATTATCTTTCATTGATATTGTTAATTGGCAACTATTAGGACATACTATACATGTGATTTTTTTATCCTCCATATCAATTCCCCTATTCATTAATCATAATTAACTTTATTTTTGAATCACTACTTAAATTAAGTTCATCAATGTTTAATTGAAGTCTTTCCATTTCTGGTGGTCTCATATTAATATATTTTTTTGTCATTATTACCTTACCATCCACTATGAGATTTACTGTTACATTTGTTCTGATTTTTTTACTTCTAAAGTACATTGTTATTTTCTTGTTTTTAGAAAGTAGATTTATCTCTTGGGGCACAACATATGCAAAATTTTCTTCTTCATACTGTAATGAAATATTTTCTTGTTTATTAAAATTGTTTATATAGTTATATGCTCCTTGTCCAGTACATTTACCACTTTCTGAGACATAGTCAACTAAATCGTTTACATGAAGAGCATTGCCACATGAAAATATTCCTTTCATCTTTGTCATAAAATCTTGGTCTACAAAAGGACCATTGGTTTTAGAATCTATTGGAATTCCTAATTTTTGTGGTATTTCATTTTCTGGAATTAATCCTACAGATAATATAAGACCATCGCAATGAATTATTTCCTCTGTTCCAGCTATAGGTTCCATATTTTCATTGACCCTACATATCTCTACTGCTTCTACTCTATATTCACCAAAAACCTTTGTCACTGTATGGGATAAGTATAATGGTATTGAAAAATCTTCTAAGCATTGAACCATATTTCTACTTAAACCAGAAGGAGTGATTTTAGCTTCGTAAACTCCAATAACCTTAGTCCCCTCTAATGTTAATCTTCTTGCCATAATAAGACCTATATCACCACTTCCCAAGATTACACACCTTTTACATGGTAAATACCCCTCTATATTAGTAAAATACTGGGCTGTTCCTGCAGTGTATATTCCCGCTGGCCTATGTCCATTTATAAAGACTTGTCTTGCTGTTCTTTCTCTACAACCAGTAGCTAATATTAAAGTTTTGCTCATTACTTGAAATATACCTTCAGTACCATTACTAAGAGTTAATTTAAACATATCTCTATGGTTTTCTACATCTATTAAAAAAGTCTTAGTGCATGTAGGTATTTTCATTTCTTCTACCTTATTAACATATCGTGAAGCATATTCCGGTCCACTTAATCTTTTATTAAAAGTTATTATACCAAATCCATCATGTATGCATTGTTTAAGTATTCCACCTAATCTTTCTTCTCTTTCAACTATTAACGGACTTAACCCATTTTCTGCTGAAGATATGGCTGCTGAAAGTCCAGCTGGCCCTCCACCAATTATCACTGTATCAAAATATTCTTTATTATTCTCCATCCCTATCCCCCCTCTCATGTTGAATATTTTGTACTTCTTCCATTAGCATATTTGAATTCATTCCTTTTTTAGTTATACCTATAAGTTTTTCACCTGTAACTTCGCTAATTATTTTCATCACATGAGGAGTACAAAAACCGCCCTGACATCTTCCCATACCTGGCCTTACTCTTCTTTTTATGCCATCTACAGTGGTTACTGGTAGTGGAGTGTTTAGTGCATCTACTATTTCTCCCTTTGTAATTTCCTCACATCTACATATTATTTCTCCATAATCCGGTCTATTCTTTATTAGCTTAGCTCTTTCCTCAAAACACATGTGTCTAATTTCTGGAATTCCTTTTCTATAGGGATTCCATTTTTCTTTCATTTTAATTTCTCCTTCTTCTCTTAAAACATTACAAGTTATCTTTTCTATCTCTTCTGCTATAGCCGGTGCCGATGCTATTCCTGGAGATTGTATACCCGCTGCATATATGAAATTTTTTATATATTCCGATCTTTCTATTATAAAGTCTTCTTCATAGGTGGAAGCTCTAATACCCGAATAGTAGGTTATTATATCTTGTCTTGATAACTCTTTTATAAGTGGAAAATGTCTATTTATTATATTATCTATATGATCCTTATCTGTTGAATAATCCTCTCTAAAAGGTTGCTCATAGGCATCAGGTCCTACTAAAAGATTTCCATCAATAGTTTTTACTAGACCTCCACCTTTGGTATTTCCTTTTATTATAGTTAATGAAGGTTTAGCCACAACTCCATTGAGCAAATATCCTTTTTTACTATCTAATATCAAAGTTTGTCCTTTCCTTGGATGTATAGTGAAAAAACCATCTCCTGCCATATCAGCTATTTTATCTGAAAAAACCCCTGCAGCATTAATTACTATTCTAGGAAATATGGTTCCTCTATTTGTTATTACCTCTGTAATCCTATCATTGTTCTTTTTCATAGACAGAGCTGATGTATTAAAAGAGAATTCAACCCCATTTAAGGCTGCATTTTCACCGAAAGCATATGTCATCTTGTATGGTGACAATACTCCTACTGTAGGAAAGTGGACTCCTCCTACAAAACAATCGCATATATTAGGCTCAACGGCTTTTACTTTTTCCTTGTCCCAAACTTCTACACCCCTTACTCCTGCCTTATGTGCTCTTCTCATCAAATAAGGTTTACCTATTCTCAACAGATTTTTATCAAACAACACTGTTGATCCACATCGTTTAAAGGGTACATCTAACTCTTTTGTTATTTTAGTATACAGTTCATTTCCTCTTACATTGAAAATAGATTTTTTACTTCCAATAGGTGGTTCAATACCTGGATGTACCATTCCATCATTTCTTGAGGAACCATGCATTGCTAAATCTTCTTCTTTTTCTATTACTAAAATAGAAATGTTCCACTTAGATAGCTCTCTTGCAATTGCCGAACCTATTATTCCTCCTCCTATTATAAGAACATCAACTTTTTTGCCTTCAAGTTTATCATCCTTTAAAATTGGTAATTTTATTGAAGGAATATCTAGGTCTTTAACTGTGACTTTATTTACTACTGCTTTATATCCTTTTTTTGTTGCTAATTTTCCACTTGCTATCACTTTGTCCCAACTGTCTACTTCTCCTTCTAAAACAATGGATGAGTGCCATTCTCTACAACAAACTTTTTTGTCTACTTCCTTATTTATTTTTCTTTCTATTTCCAAGACATTTTTTTTCATAATTCATACCTTCCTTAGGACGTTCGGACGTCTTAATATTATATTATAAGTTATGTCCATTCCCACCGAAGAATTCCAAGTTTAAAAACTTTGTAATGGTAAAAAATATAGATTCTCTGGAACTATGAAGTTTAAATAATAAAAGGGCTCCTCTTTATTTTCAGCATATATCCATCTTTCCATAAAAAGCACTTGACTTTCTTCTGATATTTTTAATAATTCCTGTTCTTCCTTAGTAGAAGGCCTTAGTATAAAAGTTTGTTCAAACTTTGATATCTTAACCTTTAAATCTTTGATTATAATATCTGTTATAGAGTCCAAATATTTTTTATCTAATCTTGAATCATTAAATTCCTCAGAAAAGTAAGATGTTTCTATAGCAATAGGTATTGTTTCTACGGATCTTAGCCTTCTAATATACAAACAATTTTTTTCATTGTTCCATTTTAATTTTTTTAATATTTCCTCCTTTGCTAAAAAAAGATACTTGTCCAACACAACATTGTCACCTTTTAACCCTTTTGTTTTCAGGGTAAAGCTTAAACTTATAAGAGGTTCAAATCCCAGAGAAGGCTTATTCCGTATTACAAAAGTTCCTATCCCCTGGTTTTTGCACAAATATCCTTGGTTTACAAGCAAGGATATTGCTTCCCTCACAGTTGCCCTTCCTACACCATAGGTTTTCATAAGTTCTTGTTCTGTTGGTATTTGAGAATTCACTTCCCACTTTCCTTCTATTATTGATTTAATTAATTCTTCCTTTAATTGAATGTATAATGGCATAGGATTGTTTCTATCTATCATCTTACTAGCCTCCTAATTATGCTTTTACGTAAATTTAAGCTCACTATTACAACTTTCATGGCAATAATGTTGTTCTTGTTTAATATAAGATATCTAATATATAAACTTTTATTTTATATTATACTATATATTTAGAATTTTTTGAATATTTATTTTATCTCATGTCTACCTGCTATAATCACTCCAACCTAAAGAGACTATAGCATTACAAGGCATGACTTAAATACGGTATATTAAAAAGCTATTTTTTATAGTTCTTTAATACAACTATTCATTAAAGCTTCTAATGCTAGAGCATAACTAAAAAAACCGAATCCTGATATTTGTCCAATACAAGCTCCCGAGGTAACGGATTTTTTTCTATATTCTTCTCTACTATGAATGTTGCTTAGATGCACCTCTACAGCTTTTATATTTACTGATTTTAATGCATCATAAATTGCTATGCTGTAATGAGTATATGCTCCTGGATTTATTACGATTCCATCATATTTTTCAAAGTATGCTCTATGTATTTCATTTATTATTTCTCCCTCTACATTGCTTTGAACTATATCCAAATCAATGTTTAAACCCTTACCTTTCTCTCTTATAAAATTGCATAATGCATTGTAATCTTTGTCTCCATATACATCCTGCTCCCTTATACCAGTCAAATTTATGTTAGGCCCATTTATAATCATAATCTTCATACAACCTATATCTTCCTTTCAAAATATAATATCATTTAAGTTATACTTTCTAAAATTTTATCTATACTTTCTTTAATAGTTCCACTATTATTTATTTCCACATCACTATATTCCTTGTATATATGGTATCTTTCATCATAAAGATCATATAGTTTTTCAACACCATCTTTTAAAAGAGGCCTAGCTTTTATATCTATATCTTTCATTATATTTTCTACAGGTCTATCTATAAAAATTATGATTCCTCTTTTCATTAAAAGATTCATATTAAAGGTAGACTTTATGATACCACCACCTGTGGCTATGACCATTCCTGTTTTATCATGTATTTTTGTTACTGCTTTCTGTTCCCATTGTCTAAAATTTTCTTCTCCCTTTAAAAATAATTCCCTTATTGTTTTACCACTTATACTTTCTATGTAATCATCTAAATCCTCAAACTTATAACCTATTTTAGAAGCTAAAATTTTCCCTATGGTACTCTTTCCACAACCTGGCATTCCTATAAGGACTATATTTTTTTCTCTTAATTGAATATAGTTTTTATAATTTTCCATATAACAGTTCCTTCATCTCCTTGTAAACTCCCTCAATTACCGTATCCTTTATGATTTTGTTCTGCCAAATTTCCTGAGATTTAACAGCCTGAGCCACCAGCATATATAATCCATTAATACTCTCCATTCCCATCTCCTTAGAAAATCTTAAAAACACAGATTCTTCCGGATTATAAATCAAATCTATTGCCACAGAAAATTCCTTCAAGTCTTTTTTAGCAATGGCACAATTATTTATATTGGGATACATACCACAGGGAGTACAGTTTATTATCATATCCTGATTCTTTAAACTTCCTATTTCATTATATCCTATATATTTAAAGGTCTTATCTTCTATGGGCTTCCTAGTAATATAAACAATATCTCTTACCCCCTCATCTAGAAGATATTGAACTACTGCCCTAGAAGCCCCTCCTGTTCCTAATATTACTGCCTTTCTGTTCTTCACATCTACATGAAAATTTTTTAGCATTTTACCAAATCCATAGTAATCCGTGTTGTATCCAATTAGAGTATTATCTTTAAGATCAATTGTATTTATAGCACCTATGTTTTTCGCCTCTTTGGATATTCCATGAAGATATGGAATTATATCCACCTTATATGGTATAGTCACATTTAATCCTTTTATATTATCTTGAGCTAAGTTATATATTGTAGACTTTACATACTGTTTTTCTATAGGAAAAAGCTTATACTCTCCTACTATGTTTGTTTTTCTCATTATACTATGATGTATAAAAGGTGAATAGCTATGTCCCAATTTTTCACCTATCAGTCCATAAAGCTCTTTCATATAATTTATTTCACACCCTTGCTTTGCATTAATTTCTGTTGATTTTTCTTGCTCAATGTGATGATATTTCTAAGAAATTCTTCTATTAATTGTCTTTCATTTATATTCTCAATATTTGCTGTATGTTTTTCAAAAATTTCTTTTTCTCTATTTTCATCTAGCACTTCCATATGATGTTCTATTTTATATGCTCCAACTTGAGAAACAATTTCCATTCTAGCTCTAAAAAGTTTTATCATTTCTTCATCTATTTCATTTATTTTCATTCTTAAGTAGTTTAAATCTTTCATAATATGTATTCACCTCTACATTTGAATTAAATCTAATAAGGCTATAGCAGTAACTGCCTCTACTACGGGTATTGCTCTAAGAACTATAGATGGGTCATGTCTGCCTATAATTTCGATGCTATGATTTTCCATTTTATCTACATTTATAGTTTTTTGTATTTTCCCAATAGATGGCGTTGGCTTTATCGCTACCCTAAATATTATTGGCATTCCATTAGATATTCCTCCTAGTATGCCCCCATTGTTGTTAGTATAGGTCTTAACATTGTTTCCTTTCATATAATATTCATCTTTAGCCTCAGACCCTTTTAATCTTGTTATATCAAATCCAAGTCCAAACTCCACTCCTTTAACACCAGGTATAGAAAACAATAAACTAGCTAGCTGACTTTCTAATGAGTTGAGGAAAGGCTCTCCTATTCCAACTGGAACATTAATAGCGGCTCCCTCTACAATGCCACCCAATGAATCCTTGTTTTTTTTAGCCTCTTCAATAGCATGCTCAACAGTTTCATTAATCCCCTCATTTAGTAAAGGTATTCTTGATTTCTTCAACATATTTAAAGTTTCCTTGTTTATATTAGTAAAATCAAAACTATCATCTTCTATTTTTCCTATAGATTTAATGTGACTCCCTAGGAATATCTGTTGGTCTTCTAATATTTTTTTACATATAGCTCCTGCAAATACCAGCGGTGCTGTAAGCCTCCCTGAAAAATGGCCTCCACCTCTGTAGTCGTTGAAGCCTCCATACTTTATATATCCAGGAAAATCTCCATGACTAGGCCTCATCAAATTCTTTGTTTTTTCATAGTCTTTAGAATTCTGGCTATGATTAAAAATAACTACAGCTAAAGGAGTTCCTGTGGTTCTGCCATTAAAGTATCCACTTAATATCTTAAAATCATCCCTTTCCCTCCTTGCAGTGGTTAATGTACTTTCCCCTGGAGCCCTTCTTTTCATTTCATAATATATGTAATCCAAATCCAATTTTATTCCTGGCTTTATTCCATCTATAACTATTCCTATACCCTCGCCATGGGATTCACCAAATATAGATAGCTTTATACTATTTCCCCATGTGCCACTCAACAATTTCACCTCCCACTTTCATAAAATCTTTCCAAAAATTTGGATAAGACTTATTTACACAATCTGCATTTTTTATTATAAGGGGATTCTTACATTTAATAGATGCAATTGCCATAGCCATAGCAATTCTATGATCATTCCAGCTCTCCACAATACCTCCAGTGAAGAATCTTGTTCCCTTTATTATGAGCCCTTGGCTTTTTTCCTCTACATTTCCACCTATTTTATTTAACTCCGTAGCTATAGCCTTTAATCTATCAGATTCCTTAAATCTAAGCCTTCCTGCATTTATTATTTCTGTAGTTCCCTGGCTTAGGGCTGCTAAAACTGTAATTATTGGAACCAAATCTGGACACTGAGATACATCTATTATCTCTGACTTAGTAGTTGATTCCTCCCCTCTAATCTTTTTCCCATCTATGACTATTTTCCCTCCCATTTTTTCAATTATTTTTAAAATAACCTTATCTCCTTGAAGTGAATCTGTATTCATTCCACAACACCATAAGTTACCACCTAAAATCCCTGCTATAATCCAAAAAGCACCTTGAGAGAAATCACCTTCAACAGCATATTCACTTTTCTCATATCTTTGGTTTCCTTTTATAAAAAACTTCTTATAATCCCTATTGTCTATTTCAATTTTAAATTTTTTAAGTATATCTATGGTCAAGTCTACATAAGCCTTTGACTCTAAGGGAGTAGTGACTGTTATGTTAGAATTTCCTTTTAAGATAGGTAATGCAAATAAAAGCCCCGTTATAAATTGAGAACTTACATCTCCTCTAACTTTATATTCCCCATGACTTATCTTGCCATTTACAGTCAAGGGCAGCTTTCCATGATTAGTGCTATAATTAATAAATTGTTTATCAAATATTTTATAGTATTCTTGAAGTGGTCTTTCTACAAGTTTTCCCTGTCCTGTAAAAGTAATGTTAATTCCAGTAGTACATGCTAGTGGGATTAAAAATCTAAGAGTAGATCCTGATTCAAAGCAGTTAATTTTATTGCTTATTGGATTTATTTTTCCAGAACCTTCTACTGATATTTCTCCTAAAAATCTATCTTCTTTTATATTTACTCCTAAAGTTTTTAAGGCTCCAATGGTGGCATCTATATCCTTTGAAAACTCCACCTTGGAAATCTTGCTATTACCTTCTGCTAAAGAGGAGCTTATCAATGCCCTATGACATAAACTCTTAGATGAGGGAACAGAAATTTCTCCTTGAAGAACCTTAGGGTTTATCATTATATCCATCATAAACTACGGTCTCAACCTTTCTTATATATAATTTTCAAGTTCATCTATAGATACCTTTTTTATAAATGCCTTACCAATATCCTCTATTAAAATTAAGTTTATATATCCACTATAATTTTTCTTATCCATGGACAATATCCTTATCAGTTCTTTCTTATCCATATCAGGCATGGTATAGGGCAAATTATATCTTTCTAAAACCTTTTTCATAGTAGAAAAAGTTCCTTTTTTCGCAATGCCCTTACTTTCAATTTTCTCAGTTATCCTAGCCATGCCTATAGCCACTGCCTCACCATGGCTATATTTATCATAGTTAAAATATTTCTCTATGCCATGGCCTATAGTATGACCGAAGTTTAGTACCATCCTAACTCCTAAGTCTTTCTCATCTTCTTCCACAAAGGTTTTTTTTATGTCACAACATTTATATATTATTTCTTCCATATGCTGCAAAAGTTCATTATAATCTTTACAATTCATAAGATCATCTATTATAGTTCTATCCTTTATAAATCCATATTTTACAACTTCACCTAATCCATCGCAAAGTAATTTTTCACTTAGGGTACTTAAAACCATTGGATCTATAAATACAGCCTTAGGTTGGTAAAAGGTTCCTACTAAATTTTTACCATATGCTAAGTCAACACCTACCTTTCCCCCAACACTGCTATCTACTTGGGATAAAATAGATGTAGGTATTTGTATGTATGGCACACCTCTTAAATATGTTGCCGCTAAAAAGCCACCTATATCACCTACCACCCCTCCTCCTAGGGTTATAATAATATCATTTCTAGTAAGATTAAAGTGGCAAAGCTTTTCATATAGTTTTTCAAGATTTTTAAGATTTTTACTTTTTTCTCCCGGATCTATAGATATTAATCTAACACTAAACTCCCTATCTTCTATTTGCTGTTTTAGATCTTCTCCATACAAAGCCTTTACATTATGATCTGTAATTATGGCTACCTTATTACCATTGCAAACTTTCTTTATTTCTTCACCAATTTTACAAATAATATTGTTCTCAATATATATATTATATTTAGTTTCCTTAAGATTCACTTCTATAGTTTTCATTATAAACATCATCCTTTTTAATTCCCAAAGCTTTAGAAATAATTTATATACAATAATATTATAGCTTAATTTTTATTTCATAGCTATGGTTGTAAAAACAATAAACTAACCCTATCAAATTCAATCTGCTATTATGTCTCTAGCCTAAAGGGGATGCAGATAATAGCACTATTGCTTATTTAAGGGTTAGTTTATCATATTAACATATTCTAGGTATAAGTTGTCCTGAAGCCATAGTTATAACCCTTTTGCTCCCTAAATATGTTTTTAGGAAAAGCTTTTCTCCACTTTTCTCAATTACTTCTCCTATAATGGCTGAATCTTTACCTGTTTTATTCTTTTTCATGATTTCAAGAACTTTATATGCTTCTTCCTTAGCTACAATGCATATAAGTTTTCCCTCATTAGCGCAATATATAGGATCAATGCCTAAAAGTTCACAGATATTCTTTACTTCATCCCTAACAGGAATGCATTTTTCATATATAATCATTGATTTATGGCTGTAGCCTATGATTTCATTTAACGTAGTACCAATTCCCCCTCTAGTAACATCTCTCATAAATCTTACTCCCGTACTATTTTCTAATATTTCTTTGGTTAAATCATATAAGCTGCAGCAATCACTATATATATCTTCTTTTAACCCTAGACCTTANNATCTTGTCTCCTATTTGTATATTTTTAGGATTAAGTTGCTCAACAACATCTCTTCTTATAGTCCCTATTCCAGTAGTATTTATATATACCTTATTACCTTCTCTTCTTCCCACAACCTTTGTATCCCCTGCAACAATATATGCATCTGCTTCCTTTACACTTTCACTCATAGACATAGCAATTCTATCCAATTCATCAAAGGTTGTACCTTCTTCTATTATAAATCCAGCGGTAATGTATAATGGTTTTGCACCCCTTACTGCTAAATCATTTATGGTACCAAAAATGCTTAAGCTTCCAATATTACCTCCTGGAAAAAATATAGGATTTACCACAAAGCTATCAGTTGTTACTGCTATATTTTCTGTTATTGGGTTCAGTATAGTGGAATCCCCTTTTTGCATTAGTATAGGATTATTAAAATGTTTCCAAAATATATTATTTATAAGATCATAATTCTCTCTACCACCGTTCCCATGACTTAAAGTAACTACATTCATACAATCTCCTCCTAAAAGATATACTACTGAGTTTCTTCTCTTTCATAGTAAATACCACAGGTACCTTCTAATGTAACCATGCATGGTCCCTTAGGATTTGAAGGAATACATTGTTTTCCAAAGAAGCTACACTGTTTTGGGCTTTTTTTACCTTTTAATATTTCTCCACATATACAACTCCCCCTTGCAGGTTTATAACTTCTATCTAATTTAAACCTATTGTAACTATTAAAATATTCATATTCTTCTGATAAATCATAACCTGTCTCCTCTATGACTCCAATTCCTCTCCATATACCATTAGTTTTTTTAAATACTTCATCTATTAAAGCTTTAGCCAAAGGATTGCCTTCCTTTTTAACAACTGCTTTATAGAAATTCTTACAACCACATTCCTTATTGTTAATCATATTCACAATTTCCAATATGCCAGCTAATATATCTACATCCTGAAACCCACATATAACCATAGATTTATTATATTTTTTGCCCAAAATTTCAAAAGGATTAGTTCCTATAATAGTGGCTACATGCCCTGGGCATATAAAGGCATCTACCTTTATTTCTCGGTCTAACATTAAATATTCCATAGCTTTAGGCATAGTTTTTATTGAGTTCAATATAGATATATTCTTTATATTGGCCTCCTTAGCCTTTTTTAACATTAAAGCTATAATAGGAGCTGTTGTTTCAAATCCTACTGCTAAGAATACTATTTCTTTATAGGGATTTTTCTTAGCTATTTCTATACATTGAAGAGGAGAATATATAATTACAACTTGTGCACCTTTCGCTTTTTCTTCCTCTAAGGATCTACCCTCAATATCTGGAACTCTCATCATATCTCCAAAAGTTGCTATTATCACATTTTCTATTTGGCTTAATTCTATGGCATGTCCTATATATTTTTCATCAGTAACACATATGGGACATCCAGGCCCTGATAACAGCCTAATCTTATCATGGAGAATCTTATCTATGCCATACTTTGCTATACTTCTAGTATGAGTTCCACAAACCTCCATTATGCTTAATTCCTTCCTTACTTCTTTATTTATTCTTTCTACTAATGCTATTCCTATCTTTGAATCCTTCATATATTTTTATATACCTCCAAGATAATGAAATAGTCTTAAGGTTTCTTCCACCTGAGTTTCATCTATCTTTTCTATAGCACATCCTATATGAACTAAAACATATTGTCCTATTTCTATCCTTTCTATAAGATCTGTATTTATCAGTTTTTTTACATTACCAAACTCCACCAATGCCTCTCTATCATAAATCTCAATGACCTTTCCAGGTATTGCAACACACATTTTTTTCACCTCTCAGTATTTCTCTTGCTATAAATAGTTGTCCTAAGGCTAACCCACTATCGTTACAAGGAACTTTTTTATGAGTCAATATTTCAAAGTCATATTTTTTAAGTATTTTGTATATTCCTGTAAACAGTATTTCATTTTGGAAAACTCCCCCACTCAATGCCACTGTGTTTATATTATATTTTTCCCTAAGCCTTATACACATATCAGCTGAAAAGTTTATTATGGAATTGTGAAACTTTAATGCTATAGCTTCATATTTAGTATGATTCTCCAAGTCCCCCATAATTTCTTTAATTATGCTGTCTGTATTAATTACATAATTTTCTTTCCATTCAATATCATAAGAATAATTCTTATCTCTGTATTCCTTATTTGTGCAACCCTTAGCTAGGTTCTCCATATATATGGCTGCCTCTCCTTCAAAGGATACATCCTCTATAAATCCTAAGAGACTAGCTACTCCATCAAATAATCTTCCTATGCTAGAGCTTTGGAAAACATTTATATCTTTTTCTATAATTTTTGCCACTAATGATACTTCTTTTTCTTTAAAAACTTCAGGTACATTATCCATTATATTTTTGCAATTTAATTCTAAGGCTTTAAATACTAAGCCTACTCCTATAATCCATGGAGATTTTGTAGCCTTATCTCCTCCTACCAAGGGCAAGTAGTTTATATGTCCAACTCTTTGAAAAGATTTATAGTCACAAATTAAGAATTCTCCTCCCCACAATTTTTCATCTTCTCCGTAGCCTACACCATCATAGGCTATTCCAATAACCTTACCCTTAAAATTATTCTCTGCCATACAGCTTGCTATATGGCTATGATGATGATAAGTGCCTATCTTTTTACAATTATACGATTCTAAATAGCTGTTAAAGCTATTATTAGGATGCATATCATAACAAATAATGTCAGGTTCTATATTATAAATACCTTTAAAATGATTTATATTTTTCACACAATTATTATATCCCTCTAGGGTGTCTACATTTCCAGTATATGGGCTCAACACTGCATATTCATGGCAACTTAACCCTATAGAATTCTTCAAAATTCCTCCCAAAGCTAGAATTTTTTCTGATTCTCCATATCTTTCATATAATGGATAGTATCCTCTTCCAGGCCTTATAATCCTTTCTTCCTCCTCCATAACACTTATTACGCTGTCATCTATAGGCATGTTTATATCTCTATTATGGATTAGATAAAAGTCTACTACATGTCTTAACTCTTGTAAGGCTCTTTCATCCTCATATATAATAGGACTGTTACTTATATTTCCACTAGTGAAAATTAATGCATCTATATTTTCATCAAACAGAAAATGATGAAGAGGTGTATATGGTAATATTATTCCTAATTTAGTATTATTAAAGCTTATATTATATGGCAATGAATCCTTAAGCTTATTTAAAAGCACTATGGGTCTTTGCTGGCTTTTTAATGCAAGCTCTTCTTTTTCACTTATACTACAATATTTTTTCACCACATCCATGTTCTTCATCATAACTGCCAAAGGCTTTCTTGATCTTCTCTTTCTTTTCCTTAATTCTGCAATAGTTTCATAGCTATGTCCATTGCAAACTATATTATATCCACCTATACCCTTAATAGCTAAAATTTTATCTCTCTTTATTAGCTCTATGACTTCTAAAAATACATTTTTACATTGAATATCTTCACCTAAATTGTTTAGAAGCCTAAGGCTAGGTCCACATTTTTTGCAACAAGTTGGTTCTGCATGAAACCTTCTATTATTGGGACTTATATACTCTTTTTCACAGTAATTACACATTTTAAAGCTGCTCATAGTAGTATACTTCCTATCATAGGGTAACTTTGTAATTACCGAATACCTTGGCCCACAATTTGTACAATTAGTGAATACATACTCATACCTTCTAGAATTTTTAATATCCTCTACTTCTTTCATACACTCCTTACAGGTACCTATATCCGGAGGAATAAATGTAAACCCATCATTACTTCTTTCACTGTCTACTATATAAAATCCGTTGATTAAATGAGGTTCCTTCTCTTTCATTTGAATATTTTCTATATAGCTTAAAACAGGAGCCTTTTCTTTAAGCTCCTGTATAAATTTTTCTATATTTTTTTCTTCTCCTTGGATATCTATATATAGCCCTTGCTGAGAGTTCATAACCTTACCTTGAATATGATATTTTATGGCTGTTTTATATACAAAAGGTCTAAATCCAACCCCTTGAACTATTCCCTCAACCAATAAATTAAACCTTTTCATATGTTCTCATTCTTCTTTATTTTGATTTCGTGATAAAGGCCTTGTGCTACCTTATTTATGCCCAAATTTTTAGTGCAAGAGGTCTCTATTACCTTTNNCCTTTACATGAGGATTTACTAGATATAAATCTCTATAAAAATCCATTAAATTGAAATCTGTATACTCTATTAAATCCATTTTATTTATTATAACTAATGATGCTTTTTGGAACATAGTTGGATATTTTAATGGTTTATCATTTCCTTCTGTAACACTCATTACTAATACCCTCATATCTTCCCCTAAATCGTAAGAAGCTGGGCATACTAGATTCCCTACATTCTCAATTATTATCAGGTCTGTTTTCTCTATATTTATATAGTTAATGCTTTTCTTTATCATTGAAGCATCTAGATGACAACCTCCAACTGTATTGATTTGAATCACATTAACTCCTTGCTTTTCTATTCTTTGTGAATCTTTTGATGTATACAAATCTCCTTCTATGACTGAGATGGAGATTTTGTCCTTCATAATATTTATTACTTTCTCTAGTAATCTAGTTTTTCCCGCACCAGGAGATCCTAAAAAGTTTATTGTTAATATCTTTCTTTCCTTAAATATAGTTCTTAATTCATCTGCTATTTTGTCATTATCATGGAATATATTTTCATTGGCAATTATCTCTTTCATACCCCTCTTCCCCTTCTATTCTATATAATAAGAATTCTTTTCCACTCACAATGTTGTCACTGTAAGTATGGCAGTTAGGACATTGTCTATTGATAAAACTTATAAAAAATTCTTCCTTGCATACTTTGCAATAGGCCTTTGCTTTGATTGAATTCACTTCCAATAATGCTTCACTGCAGTTGGTGTCCTTTTTTAAACTATTAAAAGCAAAACTTAAAGTTTCTTTTTCTATTGCAGTAAACTCTCCTATATTCAATATTACCTTATTAACCTTTAAAATATTATTTTTTCTGCAAATATCCTCTATCATTTCCATAATTTTATATACTATAGAAATCTCATGCATATAAATTTCCTTTCAAAAGTTTCTTTATCTCAATAAAAACTTTTTCACATATATAATCAAAGTCTTTTTCCAAGGTAGGTGATAAATCTAATGAATAATCAATGGACTCAATCTCTATGCCTATTATCCACCCTCTGATTTCACCGAATTC
The DNA here is from genome assembly GCA_002423705.1 of Clostridium sp. UBA5530. GTDB lineage: Bacteria > Bacillota > Clostridia > Clostridiales > Clostridiaceae > Clostridium_X. The sequence continues at coordinate 38,805 of DINW01000073.1, read as the reverse complement.
TCTTGTCAAAACTTTCAGTAAGCTCTCTTCATGTTGAAACTTACTAATTCTTACCTTCTCATGAAACATGTCCAAAGGTAAAACTGTTATCTGTCCAGGCTCAATATTAAAGTAAGTTCCATCAATAATTATTACTAAATCCTCTTTATTGATTTCACTTATGCAATACATATAATCTGTTTCTCCTATAATAACTTTTACTCTATTATCAATATTCTCTATAGATTTTTTCAACCCTTGGGCTACCCTAACTCCTATACCATCATCACTCAGTAAAATATTTCCAACTCCAAAAATTTTCATCATACTATATCTATTGTAATATCCTCATATCTATCACTTACCACATGGGCAGCACAGTTTAGGCAAGGGTCAAAACTCCTAACAATTCGTCCTACTTCAACAGGATTTTTTATGTTATTGACCTCTGTACCAATCAACGCTTCTTCTACAGTTCCCTTTGTTCCATATTCATCTGTGGGCCCAAGGTTCCACATAGATGGCGGAATTATATTATAGTTTAACACCTTGCTCTTTTCTATAGTAACCCAATGTCCCAGTGCTCCTCTAGAAGCATCTTTTAATCCTATGCCATTTCCTTTTTCAGGTATTTTCCATTGTTCTTGATAAGGTTCTCCTAACTTTACCTCCTTCAACAGTTCTTCAATATGATTACATATTTTTTTAGATTCTAAAACTCTAGCAATTAATCTATCCATTACAGATACTCCGTTATCATAGTAATTCCCTATAATCATCCTAGCCAAAGGACCACTTTCCATTGCATATCTCTTATATCTAGCTGCTCCAGCCCAGCTATAAGCTTCTTCCTTATAGGGATCTCCCTCAGGTGATTTATCTATTCCTGGTTTAATTTCATTGCTATCAGCTTTTAACCACGAGTGCCCTATATTTTCATTTATATATTTTATATCCAGAGGTTCCACCCTTTTACCTATCTTAACCCCTGGTTCTAGATATTTAACCTTATCTGGTTCTTTATTGAAAAGCCCATAGCTTATGAAGTTTCCTGGTCCTTTACCCTTGTTATAATAATCTTTATAGTAATCAGCTATAATATAAATATCTTCAATAACATCATTTATTATAAAATCCTTTATTATCCTTACTGCATATTTGCAAGATTCTAGTTGGGGAATATCCATTCTTACTGTGACTCCTCCTACAAATATTCCATGACTATGGGGCACCTTGCCTAGCAATGTGGCAACAGCTTTGTGAGCTTCTCTGCTATACTTAATTGCTTTGAAATAATCTTCATTTATTTTATAGGTAATATCCTCAGGTAATCTATAGTCATAGGTTCCGTAATCTTCAGTTTTGAACAATGGATTTATATTGGTCATTCTTACATAGTCAGGAAAAGCAAACAGATATATCTGTCTTAAATGATTCTGCAAAAATTCAAATCCATCAGCTATCTCTCTTATGGCTACTCCATTATAATTAGGAGCTACCTTTAAGGCGTCCTCTAAAGCTAGCGTAGCAGCTAAAGTATGATGAACTGAACAAATTCCACATATCCGTGGTGCTAGTGTTATTATGTCTAAGGGTGGTCTATTTTCAAATATCTTTTCAAAGCCCCTAAATTGTCCTCCACTACTTCTAGCGTCAACAATTTTGTTTTCCTTAATTTCCACCTCTATACTCAATAGTCCACTAACTCTTGTAATTGGATCTATAACTATCTTGCTCACTATACCCCTCCCTCATATGTTATAAATGGCTCCATATCATCAGGAAATCCTGGAGCTGCACATCCTACACAAGGAGTGTTATCTCCAATAGGCCAATTATTACTATTATTCCATCTGCTTATAGGACAGTAGGCTGGAGTAATAGGTCCTTTGCATCCTAATTTAAACATACATTGCTTTTCCCCTAATTTTTTAGCAAAGTCTCCCCTATCAAAATATTGTCTTCTCTCACATATATCATGTATAAGCTCCCCATAATAAGCTTTAGGTCTTCCCAAGGAGTCTAAGGCTGGGATACCGTAAGATATAATATATGCTAATATTCCCAATGTCCATATAGGATTAGCTGGACACCCAGGTATATTTATTATATCTTTACGATTTAAATATTCACTTATTGAAACAGCATTTGATACATTAGGTCTTGCTCCTGTTGGCCCTCCAAAGGTAGCGCAGGTTCCAACGGCTATAATATGCTTTGCCTTAGGGGCTATCATTGATACAGCATTAATAGCTGTTATAGGCTTTCCATTGTAAGTTGCTATTCTTGTGTATACACCTCCATCCTTCCTAGGTAATGCACCACACACAATAAAAATAAACTCTGTATCCAACGTATCCAGTATCCTATCAAAAGCAATTTCTCCTTGGTCTCCCTGGATGGTTCCAAAGTATTGCATATTTACCAATTCTCTTAATAAATATACTATATCTGGATCTTCCCCATTCAATAGAGATATAACTTCTCCAAAACATCCTGAGGTTTCAAGCCAAATAGCATTTATCTTAGCTTTTCTACCATTTTTAATATCATCTATGGCATTTTTAATCAGACTTTTAGCTAAAGTATTAGAGACTTTATTTACTTTAGGGCATTTAACTTCTGTGGCATATTGAACATTATCAATAACTCTATTTGTATTTTTGGACATTATATTGCTCCTCTATCAAGCTATAGTTATTTATATTCCTTTATGGTTGTATTTATTATTAAATGTATATAGCTATTGATGTTATAATTCCGCGTGAAAAATAAAAGCCTGTATTAAATGATCCTTCATAATCAATTAACACAGGTTTTTAAATATTTATGCTTCTTTTTTAGCAGCTCTATATCCTTGAAGATACAATGGCACTTCTAGAGAGCTGTTATCCATAACTTCTTTATTACTTAATATCTCTGAGGAATTTCCATCTTCTATAAGTTTTCCTTTATCCATAACTATAGCTCTAGAGCAAAGTTCCCATACCATGTCCATATCATGGGTTGCAATGATTAACGTCTTATTCATAACTTTTAAGAAATTAATAAGTTGCCTTCTAGATTTTGGATCCAAACCTATAGTTGGTTCATCCATTATGATAATTTTAGGATCCATAGCTAAAACTGTGGCTATAGCCACAGCTCTCTTTTCTCCTCCTGATAATTTATATGGTGGTCTCTCTTTCAAGTCATAAATATTCAACACCTTAAGGACTTTATCTACTTGATCTTTAACTTGGTCCTCGCTGATATTACAGTTTCTTAATCCGAATGCTATGTCGTCATATACTGATGGCATGAAAAGTTGATCATCAGCATTTTGAAATACAAAACCTACTTTGTTTCGAATATATGATAAGTTTTTCTTATTTACCTCTAAATCTCCTACTATAATAGTACCCTTTCTTGGACTTGCAATTCCTAATATTAAATTTAGCAATGTAGTTTTCCCTGCTCCATTAGCTCCTACTAATCCTATTTTTTCTCCTTCTTTTACATTAAAACTAATATTATCTATAACCTGAGTATCTTGAGAATATGAGTAATGTATATTTTTGCATTGCAAACAATAATCCATCATTTAACCACTCCTATCAAGTGAAACTTAATTTCAGGTGGAATATAGACTCCAACTGAATGTTAGTTGNNATAAACAAATATATTTCCTATAACTTGAGACAAATTTAAAAATCTCAATATAAAAAACAATGCTATCCATCCAAAAAAATATAAAAAAGATTTCAAGTCCAATCTCTTGTTTGTTCCAAAATCATATTCACCGTGGAATCCTCTAAGCAACATTGCGTCATATATTCTGTTAGCTCTGTCAAAGGATCTTAAAAGCATCTGTCCTAAAATAGAACCTAGATCTTTAATTGAAATTCTTGGTTTTAAAGGTGACCTTAATGAGTAAGCTTTTTTTATCCTATCTACCTCTTCCCCCAGGACACTTATGTATCTATAGGTAAGTATGATTTGTGTCACCATAATTTTGGGTATATAAATTTTTCTTAAAGCTAAAGCTATATCCTCTACTTTAGTAGTACCTATAAAAATTATACCAGCTGTTACAGTTAAAATACATTTTATTACTAAAGAAAAAAATGAAAGCCAGCCTTTAGATACCATAATTCCATTTATCATAAACCAACTTGTCTTATCAAAAATGGGATTGGAAATACCAAGGATTATTATAAAAGGCATCACATATAAAATTCTTTTCCATATCATCAAAAGTGGAATTTCTCCTAAAACTATGATTATAACTGGATAAAAAACATACGGAATTAATTGAGATACACTATACTTATGAAAGGATAGAATTACAACTAAATATGTAATAGTAACTATCAGCTTAACTAAGGGGTTTATTTTATGAATTATTGTATCTCCTCCACCTACTTCATCTAGTTTATTCATTCCATGAATTGATTTAAATTTAGACTCCATTTTATCCTCAACCTTCACCCTATAACTATTTTATATCAAGTTGAACTAAGCTTCAGTTGGAGTTTTAAAGCCTTCTGAAGCTTAATTCAACTTATCTAGGTCTTATGGATATAACACTCCATCCCAAAAGGTTGGAGTGTTACATCAAATATATACTAGATAAAACTTAACCTTCAATATTCTTATTGCTTTTCTTGGTTTTTTTTATTATAATTCCTATAATCATAGCTAAAATAAGAGTCATTGCACCACCTATAAGCCCTGAAATGCTGGTACCTATATTAACCGCTGGCCAAGCATCTTCTTGGTTGTTTTCTTCTGTATCCTCACTAGATTTAAAATTATAATCAGGCAATATGGCTGTTTTCTTTTGAATATTTCCAAAATCTTCATGAATCTTTTCTTTAGTTTCCAATTCTGCTGTTCCTGCTGTTTTGATCATAGACCACTCTAACCCATCTGGATGACTAGAAGCAAACCAGGAAAGTGCTCCACCTACTATAATTACTGCAATCATAAGTTTTATCAATATACCTTTCATATCACCTTTATCAATAGATTTCTCTTTTGATGCCATATCCAAAATTGCCGGATTTTCCTTCCATATGAAAGCAATAATTGCTCCAGTGATTATTCCCTCTACTACACCAATGGCTAAGTGTATTGGTTGCATTAAAACTACAAAAGTTCCGAAAGGTAGCTCTGTCCTTCCCGATAATAACGTTTCGATAACTACACTAAATGCCCCCATTTGTAACCCTATTATTGATGCCACTATAGATGCAGTAAATATTTTTTTTCTAGAGGTAGTTTCTTTTATTATGTTTTTATAAATTAATGGATATGCTATAAAACATCCATAAAAAGCCATATTAAACACATTACACCCATATGCTAAAATCCCTCCATCTGCAAAAAATAAGCATTGGATTAAAAGTATAGATGCCATAGTAATGAATGCTCTATAAGGACCTAGTAATATGGCTAAAAGTAATCCCCCACCTAGATGGCCACTAGAACCTGTTCCCGGAATTGAAAAATTAATCATTTGAGCAGCAAACACAAAGGCCCCCATTACTCCCATCAATGGTATCTTTTTGTCATCACCCTCATATTTTATTTTCTTTATAGAATAAGCCATAGTTCCTGCCGTTGCTACTAACATAACTCCACCAACTGCTGGTGAAATCAAAGCATCTGCCATATGCATTTTCATCATCCTCCCAAAATAAAAACCCACGAAGGGTTTCTTATGAATCCCTTCGTGGGTTTATTTTTAAGTTTCTATCTTTCTTTACCATATGATAAAAATATACTCTAAAAAGAAACCTTCGTGATTTCTATTTAGAGTATACTATAAAATTTCATATTTTGTCAATAAATCCAATATTGACTTTCTCTTTTTTATCTATTCCTAACTGCCGTAATACTTTACCTAAAACTAAGTTTCACTGAATACTTCTTCTGAAAGATTTTTCAATTTTTCCTTATATAATTTTCTAAACATTATAACACTAACAAGTAAAGCTACTATCTCCGCTAAAGGGAACGCAAACCATACATAGTCTAATCCTATTTTAGATAACAAATAAGCTCCTGGTAAAATTATGACAAGTTGTCTTAAAACAGATACTATAAGGCTCTTTACACCAGATCCAACAGCCTGAAATAATGTTGAAAACATAATTCCAAGAGCAGCAGGTATAAAGCATACACTTATGGTCCTCAAAGCTTTAATTCCTATATCAAGCATTTCTTCTGATGCATTAAAAATCATAAGTAGTTCTTTTGGAAAAACCATAAATAATATAGTTCCCAATGCCATTATAGTTAATGCTATAATGCTTCCTAGCTTTAAAGCTGACAATAATCTCTTTTTATTCTTAGCACCAAAATTATACCCCATAATTGGCATCACTCCATGGGTTAATCCGAATACGGGCATGAATACAAAAGATTGTAATTTATAATATACACCTAACACTGCCACTGCAGCCTCTGAAAATGTAATAAGTATAGAATTTAATCCCATTATGAGTACAGACCCTATAGATTGCATTACTATTGATGGAAATCCTACTCCATATATGTCTTTTATGGTTGTTTTTGATATCTTAAAATTTCTAAAGGTTATGTGTATAGCATGATCTTTTCTAAATACTATAAAGATTGCATAAACCATTGAAAGTATTTGCCCTATAACCGTTGCTACCGCTGCTCCTGATATGCCCATCTTAGGGAACCCAAATAATCCAAAGATAAAAATTGGATCCAAAATTATATTTGTAATAGCTCCTATTAATTGAAATATCATAGGATAAATCATATTTCCAGTAGCTTGCAATGTTTTTTCTAGATTTATCTCTATAAACACTCCAAAGGAAAAGATAGTAACTATAGATAGATAATTATATCCCATTTGTATCACCTTAGGATTAGTAGTAAATGCCTCTATAAAAGTTCTAGAAAAAGCCAGACCGAATATAGCAAAAATTATCCAACTGAATATACCTAAGATAATTCCATGAGTTGCAGCCTTACTAGCTTCCTCATTTCTCTTTTCTCCTAGCCTTCTAGATACAAGGGAATTAATACCTATTCCTGTACCTACTGCTACTGCAATTATTAATGCCTGTATTGGGAATGCCAGTGATACCGCTGTAAGAGCTTCCTCCCCTATTCTAGCAACAAACATGCTATCTACAATATTATAAAGGGATTGAACTAGCATTGAAAACATAGCTGGTAATGACATAGTTACAATAAGTTTAAATACAGGAACTGTTCCCATTTTATTTTCTTTTGTCATCTGCATTATCCTTTCTTTACTAATAATTATTGATAAGAACAGATATTATGTTATCACAGTAATTTAAAATATGTCAATGAAGCTAACTTTCACTTGATACACTTTCTTCAGCATCCTGAACTGGTTTAGATATAAAGTAAGTAATGGCTGATAATCCTATAATTGCTAGAGGCAATACTATATAGATAGGAATTCCTAAGCCTGCTGGTATATATCCTAATAATATAGTAATAACTGCAACAAACAGGGCATATGACATTTGTGTGCTTACATGATCTATATGTTTGCAACCACCTCCCATAGATGATAATATGGTGGTGTCTGAAATTGGAGAACAATGATCTCCAAATATAGCTCCTGTAAGAACCGCTGAAGTGCTTATAACTACATAACCCATTTCAGGTGATATAGAATAAGCTAATGGTATAGCAAGGGGCATAAGTATTCCCATGGTTCCATAGGCTGTACCTGTAGCAAAACTTATTACCGCTCCTAAAATAAATATTATTGATGGCAATAAGAATTTAGGTATTGAAGAAGATAAAATACCAACTAAATACGTAGCAGTTCCTAAATCTTTTATTATTGAACTTAAAGACCATGCCAATATAAGAATAACCCCTGTCATTAAAAGGCCCTTCATCCCATCTATCCATACTTCTATTGCTTCTGATACTTTGTAGATTTTTTTAACCGATGCCATTATTATGGCTACAATACTAGCTATTAATGCAGATTGGAACAATGCCACAGATGCATCTGCATTAGAAAAAGCCTCTCTTATAGATGCGAAGGCTAAAGGTGAAGCTTTCATAGCCTCTTGTAATGCTATATCCTCTCCTGCCATAAGTACATTCCATCCGCTATAATAAAAACTAGCTAATGCACATATTATTAGCGTTCCTATAGGAATTATAGCATTCCATATACTTAACTTCACTCCTTCTTTAGGCTCTAATTCAGAATTGCTATCCATATTCATATCTCTGCAGTCAGAAACCTCATTTCCCTTTCTTGCTCTTCTTTCACATTTTAGCATAGGACCAAATTCTCTTAAGGTAACAGCTAATATCAATACAAAAACTAATATTAATATATTATAAAATCTATAGGGTATGGTTTGCAAAAACACGCCAAAAGCATCTACATTTTGTCCTATGCCTGTAGCAAAAGCATCCTTTATCAATCCAACTTCCAATCCAATCCAAGTAGATATTATGGCAAGTCCAGCAATTGGAGCTGCTGTAGCATCAATTATAAAAGCTAATTTTTCTCTTGATATTCTCATCTTATCGCATACAGGTCTCATTATTGGTCCTACTATCAAAGAATTAGCATAATCATCAAAGAACACCAATATTCCTAATAGCCAAGTTATAACCTGAGCACTTCTTGGTGTCTTAGCTTTTTTAGACAAAGCTTCCGCTATAGCCTTTGCCCCTCCCATTTTGCCAACTAAATTTATAACTCCTCCAATAGCCAAAACTTGAAGAACTATTCCAGCATTCCATGGATCTGCTATGGAATTTAATGCTCTTTGCACAAAATCTAGAAATCCCTGAATTATAGCTGTTATTATATTAAATCCGTTCAATTGCAGCATAACGCACCCTGTCATAGTCCCAATAAATAATGATATGACTACATTTTTAGTTATAAAAGCAAGAGCTATTGCTACCAGAGGGGGTAATATACTCCATATACCAAAGTTTACGGTATTTGCTACCTCCCCACTGCCCTCTGAAGCAAATGCTATAGTTGTAGAAAATAAAATTGTTAATACAAAGATTGATAAAAAAACTTTTCTTCTTCCGTTCATATGTTTCTTCCTCCTAGTAAAGTATTTGTGAAAATTCTAAGAGGTAAAAATAAAAAAGACCTTGAGTCTCACCCAAGGTCTTAATAATAATCAAAGGAATAAAATTTCTTTAATATATTATAAGATTATCAGATGATAGTCCTCCACAAAATTTCTTTGTGACAGTCATACATATGTTCTATGTATGCCCAGCAACACAATATAAAAGCATCTATTGTGTGCTTCGGTNNCGTGCTTACCTCAGTTATAGTACTTTTAAACATTGCTCCTCTACCTCTATTGAATATTCACTTCTACGTTATTTATACAATATTTATAATAATTATGCAAGGTTTTATTTAAAGATTTTTGATTTATTACTAATTTTCATTAAATATTTATTAATAAATTACAAAAATCTATTTGTTTCAGTAAGCACAGCAATAATATTTTGTGCAATAATATACTTTATATGATATATTTAATATAATTAATATGTATATTTCTTCTAAGTTTTACAGATTTAAAATTTATAAAGGAGATGATGTTATGTCTATGGAAGAATATTTAAAACGATATGCCAAACTAGCTGTATGCACAGGTATAAACCTTCAAAAAAATCAAACTCTTGTTGTAAATGCACCTATAGAGGCTGCTTCTTTTGTTAGAAACATTGCAGAGGTAGCTTATGATTGTGGAGCAAAAAATGTTAAGGTTAGATGGAATGATGAAAAGTTAGCCTTAATAAAATATCTAAAGGCACCCTTTGAAACCTTTAAAGAGTTTTCCCCTTGGGANNAAGATGCTGCCTTTCTTTCTATTTCAGCTTCCGATCCAGAAATATTTAAGAATGTAGATCCCAATAGAATTCAAGAGGCCATAAAAGCTAGTTCTATAGCTCTTAAAGCTTACAGAGAGCGTCTTATGAGCAGCGCCAATTCCTGGTGTGTAATTTCTATTCCAACAGAAGGTTGGGCAAAAAAAGTCTTCCCTAATCTTTCAAAAGAAGATGCCATAGAAAAGCTTTGGAAAAACATATTTTCAATAGTAAGGGTTGACAAGGAAAATCCTTTAGAAGCTTGGAATGAACATTTAGATAATTTAAATAAAAAGATAGAATTCTTAAATAATAATCACTTTAAATCTCTCCATTATGTTTCAAGTAAAACTGATTTGCTAGTAGAGCTACCTGAAAAACACTTGTGGTGTGGTGGTGGAGAATTCAATGAGAAAAAAGTATACTTTGTAGCTAATATGCCAACAGAAGAAGTCTTTACCCTTCCTACAAGAAATGGAGTTAATGGGAAAGTAGCTAGTACAAAACCTTTAAACTACGGTGGAAATCTAATCGACAATTTTGTATTAACTTTTAAAGATGGTAAGGTTGTAGATTTTACTGCTGAAACCGGCTATGATTCTTTAAAAAAGTTAATTGAAACCGATGAGGGTTCTCATTATTTAGGAGAAGTAGCTTTAGTCCCTTATAACTCTCCTATTTCTAACTCAAACATAATATTCTACAATACTTTATTTGACGAAAATGCTTCCTGCCATTTTGCTTTAGGTGAAGCTTATCCAACTTGTATTAAGGGCAGTGAAAATATGAATGAAGATGAGCTTAAAGAAGCTGGAGCTAATGTATCCTTTACTCATGTTGATTTCATGGTAGGCTCTAAAGATTTAGATATAATTGGAGAAACCTATGAAGGTAAAAAAATTCAAATCTTCAAAGATGGTAACTGGGCATTTTAATTAATTTAAAAATAGGTGCTGTATCAAAACCATTCTACCAATGGGTTTTGATACAGCCCTTATTTTATTTAACTAATATAACTTTCTATAAATATTTCTAATCTCATCTTTATTTATTTCTGTATAATTATTACATAACAATCTTTGCTGAGTATTTATAACGCTTTCAGAAAATATTTCTATTTCTTTTTCTTCCATACCGTATTCCTTTAGATTTTTCTTATGAATTAAATTTTCTAATAATTTGCTTAATGAGTAATATATATCTTTATTTTCCCAAACCTCAAGTTCCCCTCTTAAAATAGAATTTAGTTTTTTTATCTTTCCACTAGGACTTTTTTCATTATATATCTTAAATACCTCAATAAAAAACTGATAGTTAGCTTCTCCGTGAGGAACGTGATATTTAGCTCCTAATGGATATGACAAAGCATGTACTGCTCCCACCCCTGCATTTCCAAAGGCTATGCCTGCATAATTACTAGCAATTAAGAAATCTTCAATAATTTCTTTTCTGTAATCTTTTCCTTCACTTATAATTTCTTTATATCCCTTTATTATAATTTTTATTGCTTCTTCACTAAACAATTCTGTATAAGCATTAGATTTAGGTGAAACAAAGGACTCCATAGCATGAATAAGAGCATCTATTGAGCTATATACAAAAAACTCATAGGGTAAATCTTTTACAGGTTCTGGTATAAGCACAGCATAATCAGCATATATTTCTGGAACTGCTAAGCCTATCTTGGTTCCCTTAGATTTTATTTCTGATATAGATATATTTGTTACCTCACTACCAGTACCACAAGTGGTAGGGATAATTATAAGTTCTCTTTCCTTAATTATAGGAACCTTTTTATCAAATATCTCCTCAGTAGTACCAGTTTCTTTTAAAACTAATACCTTGGATATATCTATGATGGACCCTCCTCCTACTGCTATAATCCTTTTATAATTTTTATTGCGAATATCCTCTATGATTTTATCTATTATATCATCTGAAGGTTCTTTTAATTGGTAATCCTCTTGAAAGATATAGCCTGTTTTAGTATTTAAGTCTTTTAAAAAATTTTCATACAAAAATTTATTAGTAAATATTAAATCCTCTTCTCCTAGTTGGAAAGCCTGCTTAAATTCTTTACAACATTGAAATTTTAATATTTTAGGTTTAATCTCTATTAAGTTCATAATCTTACTCCTTCATATTCAGAACTACTGCCATATTTCTTTATCACTTGGTACATAAGCATTCTTATTATAAAATCCAATTCTAGAAATATTTATTAAGTGTTTATAATCCAAATTTTCTGATATACTATTATTTCCCCATGACCCACATCCCAAGGTTGTAGTTGGTGCAAAGCCATTATAAAGACTTCCCCCTGCCGACGTAGATGATGGTTGATTAACTACTAGTCTGCTTACAGTTAATTTTCTTCCTGCATACTCTATATGCTTTTCATTATTAGAATGTATAGCACAGGAATGTCCTTTNNCAAGTTATCATATTTAAAGGCCACCATTACAGGACACATTTTTTCTTTGCATAATATATCTTCATGACCTTTTCCCTTAGCTTTTAAAATTATAACTTTAGTATCCTTGGGGACCTCCACTCCTGCTAATTTTGCAATAAATTCAACACTTTGTCCAACTATAGTGCCATCTATAATTCCATTTTTAAACATTGCTTGCCTAAATTTTTCTATCACATTATCATCTTCACTATAATAAGCTCCTTTTCCTTTAAACTCATCTATAGTTCTCTTATAATTTTCTTTAGGAATTATTACACTTTGCTCTCCTGAACATATTATTCCGTTGTCAAATATTCTACCTGATATTATTTTAGTTACAGCCTCCGATATGTCTGCATCTCTATCTATTATACATTGGACATTACCTGCTCCAACTCCATATGCTGGTTTTCCGCTGCTATAAGCTGACTTAACCATTGCCATTCCACCTGTAGCTATGACCACATCAGCTTTTTTCATAAGCTCTGTTGTCAGTTCTATAGAAGGATTTTCTATGGTTTGTATTAAATTTGGTGGTGCACCATGGTTAGACAAAGCTTCATTAAAAAGCTCTACTACATACTTAGTGCACTTCTTTGCTCTAGGGTGAGGAGCTATAATTATTGCATTTCCACCCTTTAAAGCAAACATAGCATTGCACATAGGTGTAACAATAGGATTTGTGCATGGTGTAACAGCAGCTATTATCCCTTTAGGCTTAGCTACTTTTAGAATTCCATTCTCTAAATCCTCTTCAATTATTCCTATTGATTTTTTATTTTTAAGGTTATTCCATATAAGCTTAGATTTTCCTCTATTTTTAGCTACTTTATCTTCATATACCCCCATTCCTGTCTCTTCTATAGCCATTCTTGCAAGCTCTTCTGCCCTATCATAAACTACTTTGCCTATTTCTCTAACTATCTTATCTATTGTATGTTGTTCAAAATCCTCACATTCTTTTTGAGCAGTGTTAGCCTTATTAATTAATTGATCCACGTAATCTTTATTTTCCATCTTTGCCCTCCATCATTATATTTTAATTAGCTTTAGCCACCATATTTATTCCAGTATTAAAAGCAAGCAAATTTTTTTCTATTGTTTTCTTAGGAACATTATCACAGATAGCTTTTTCTAAATTTTTATATTCTATATCCTTAGTTACAGCTGCTAAAATTCCTAAACATAATATATTTATTCCTTGAGGATTTTTAAGAACATTATCAATACATTTAAAAATATCAAACTTCAATATATTCTTTTCATTCTTACTTTCTATAGTTTTATCAGTAATAATTATAGTATCTTCCTTAGTTAAGGCAGAAAATTTATCTAATCCTCCTTGGCTTAAAGCCAATATTATATCTGCTTTTTCTACTTTAGGATAGCATATATCATCATCTGAAATTATCACATCTGCTCTACAACATCCTCCTCTAGATTCAGGTCCATAGTTTTGAGTCTGTACAACATGTTTTCCCTCTAATACTGCTGCTTGTGCTAATATTACTCCAGATTTAACTATTCCTTGACCTCCAAGACCTGTGAATAATATCTCTTTTTTACTCATAGCTTCCCTCCTAAAAACTTTCAATGTATTCTTTTATATACTCAGGTTCTACAGTATCTTTAAATACACCTATTTCATAAAATTCATTGTCTTTTTTATTTGCCTCTTCTTTTAATTTTTTTATCATATCAGAAGGTTTTTTGAAACCATTATTTCTGCCAAATTGTACTGGGCAAGGTGTCAACACTTCTATTATTGAAAATCCTTTTTTATTAAAGGCTCCTTTTATAACTTTAACCATATGTTTATAATGGGCTACTGTAGTTCTAGCAACATAGGTTGCTCCTGCTGCTTCTACTAATTTGCATATATTAAATGGTCTGCATTTGTTTCCACTTTCTGTGGTAGTAGTTTTTGCATCTATCGGTGTAGTAGGTGAGCATTGCCCTCCTGTCATACCGTAGATACTATTATTAAACACGATAACCTTTAAATCTATATTTCTTCTACATCCATGAATAAGGTGATTTCCTCCTATCGCAGAACAATCCCCATCTCCTGTTAAAACAATAACTTCCAATTCAGGATTTGCTAATTTAATACCCTCAGCATAGGGAATAGCTCTCCCATGCAATGTGTGGACTGTATCAAAATTCATGTATTGAGCTGCCCTAGATGAGCACCCTATGCCTGATACAATACATATTTTATCTTTGTCTACATCTAAAGAGTCTATGACTTCTACTAGGGCACTTACTATTATTCCATTGCCACATCCCGGACACCATATATGAGGAAGGCAATCCTTTCTTAAATATTTTTCCATCAATTCATCTTTCATTTTTCTTCCTCCATGATAGCCTTTTCTATATCCTCAAGTTTAAAAATCTCACCACAATAATTATTTATTCCTATAACTTTACATTTACCTTTAACTATTCTTTCAACTTCTCTTACTAGTTGACCAGCATTTAATTCAGGCACAAATATATTTCTTATTGGATTTTTTTCTAAAATTGATAAAATCTCTTCCTCAGGGAATGGCCATATAGTATAAGGAATAAAAAGACCTACTTTTTCTATTTTTTTACTTACAACAAACTCCCTACAAATTCTTGCTGTAGATCCAAAAGCTACAATAAGACTATTACAATTTTCTATATTAATTTCATTATAAATATATATTTTATTTCTATTTTTTTCTATTTTTCTTAAAAGCCTATACAATAAATTTCTAGCAACTTCATTAGAATTAGATGGATATCCTTTTTCATTATGACTTAAACCAGTTACATGGAACTTGTATCCTTCTCCAAGAGATGCCATAGGTTGGACCAAGTTTTCTGTATTTTCATAAGGAAGATATTTCTTCTCCTTTTGTGGTTTTTCTCTATTTATAACGTCTATATTTTCTTCCAAATAAACACTTTCTCTCATATGAGCAATAACTTCATCTAATAATAAAATCACAGGAACTCTATATTTTTCAGCATAGTTAAATGCTTTAATAGTTAATTCATAGGTTGATGTTACACTGTCTGGAGCTATAACTATAATAGGATGATCTCCATGGGTTCCCCATCTGCTCTGCATAACATCTCCTTGAGATACAGAGGTAGGTAATCCAGTACTAGGACCTCCTCTCATAACATCTACTATTACACATGGAAATTCTGCCATGGACGCATATCCTATAACTTCTTGTTTCAAAGAAAACCCGGGACCACTGGTGGCTGTCATAGCTTTAGCTCCTGTTAAAGCTGCTCCTACTATAGCCGCAACTCCTGCTATTTCATCCTCCATTTGTATAAACTTTCCTCCAACCTCTGGCAATTTTATAGAACTTATCTCAGCAATTTCGCTTGCGGGACTTATGGGATATCCTGCATAAAAATTCATACCTGCTTTAATTGCTCCTACTACACATGCTTCATTGCCTTGCATTAAAACTAAATTACTCATCTTTATCTCCTTACCTGTATTGCGAAATCTGGACATATTTCTTCGCATAATCCACAACTAATGCACTTGTTTTCCTCTATTACCACTGCTTTCATCATCCTTTTTCCTAATACATCTTTAGGACAAATATCTATGCATAGTTCACATCCCTTGCACCAATTTTCATTTATATATACCATGAATTTAACTCCTTACTTATCTTATTTCTATTTATGAACTTTGTAATAGATAAAATAATCAAATTTATCGTTAAATCTTCTTTCCCACTCCTCTATAAGTTCAGGTCTAAATAAAGGATGAGCTATATTTATCAATGCTCTTGCTCTTTCCCTTAAAGATTTTCCCTTAAGGCCTGCTATCCCATATTCTGTAGCTACATAGTGAATATCATTTCTAGAAGTTGTTATAGCCGTTCCTTTTTGCAAAAATGGAACTATACGTGATACTTTTCCATTAGCTGCTGTTGAAGGCATTGCTATTATTGACTTTCCACCTCTTGACATATTAGCACCTCTTATAAAGTCTACTTGTCCTCCAACTCCGCTGAATTGCTTAATTCCAATGGACTCAGCAGCAACTTGCCCCATTAAATCTATTTCTATACAAGAGTTTATAGATACCATATTGTTATTTTTGCTTATTATATAAGGATCATTGACATAATCTACAGAATAGGTTTCTATCATTGGATTATTATTTGCAAAGTCATAAACTTTCTTAGTTCCCATAAGGAAGCTCACAATGATTTTATCCTTATGTAGTGTTTTCTTTTTATTATTGATAACTCCTGATTGAACTAAATCTATTACCCCATCAGATATCATTTCAGAATGTATTCCAAGATCTTTTTTATAATTTAAAAATAACAATACAGCATCTGGTATAGTTCCTATTCCTAATTGAAGAGTTGAACCATCTTCTATAACTTCAGCACAATTTCTTCCAATAGCTTTTTCTATTTCTCCAGGAATTCCTGGTTTTATTTCAATAAGGTCATAATTAACTTCAACTATATAATCTATATCTTTTACATGTATAAAAGAATCTCCAAAGGTTCTAGGCATATTAATATTTACTTCCGCAATAACAATATTTGCGCATTCTGCCGCAGGCTTTGTGTAATCATTGGATATTCCAAAGCTACAAAACCCATATTCGTCTGGCATAGAAACTTGAATTATAGCTACATCTACCTTTAAATATTCTTCTCTAAAAAGTTTAGGAATTTCTGAAAAGAAACAAGGAGTAAAATCTGCTCTTCCTTCTGCTATAGCCTCTCTTGTTGCTGGTCCGGTAAAAAAAGCATTGTGCCTAAAACTACACTGATTTTCTTTTTTTACATAAGCTCCTTGTCCCATTCCCACCATATGGACTATTTCCACATTGCTGTATTTATGGCTATTGCTTACCATAGCATTAATAACTTCCTTAGGTTCTCCTGCTGCATGTCCTATAACTACTCTTGTATTATTTTTAATCTTTTCTGCTGCTTTATCAGCAGAAACTATTTTTTCTTTATATAACTGTTTCCAATCCATATCTCAAACCTCTTTTATAAACTATTCTTTTATCTTAGCAATAGTTTTTGCTAAATTCTTTTTCTCTTCCAAATTTCCTTGCCTAGAAATCATAATTCTCTGAGCTTGAGGAGATCCTGCTCCATGCATTGACTCAGTCCTATATCCTACTGCTGCACTTCCTAATGTTATATTTTCAATAAGCCTTAAAATCCTCATTCTATTTTCAGTAGGAATCTCACTTACCCCTTTTAAATACTTTTCTATATATGGTCCTATTTCTGGGTCTTTAAAGTCCTTTTCCGAAGGCATCGTTACCATAAGTCCACCTGCAATATCCTCTGCCAACCTTGCTATTTCATATGGCAATCTTGTTATGTTTTGCTTACATACATTGGCTAGTAACAAGTCTATTTGGTAATTTCCTGACTTTGTTTTACAACCTTCACAGGAACAAGCTATTCCACAACTATATAAAGTTTCATTAAGATGTATCATTTCTATAAGCTTATCCTTTATATGAGAAGCTTTTTTTACTCCGTTATAATCCGCTGCCACTGCCGCTGCCCCTATCAATACGTCTCCTACTCCCACCTTGCAGCCTCCATAACTTTGCCTATGATACCCTGCAAACCTTTCTACAAGCATTCCTGCAAATTCAGTTTCTCCATTTAAAAATATTCTTTCATTTGGTATAAACACATCATTAAATATGGTTAATGTTTCATGCCCTCCGAAGTTAGCATTTCCAAGGTCTATATCTGCATTTTTTTCAATTTTTCTAGTATCGCAAGACTGACGCCCATATATACTAATTATGCCATCTGCATCTACTGGTATTGAAAAAGCTACTGCCCAATCTTTTTCTTCTGGTGCCATAGCAATAGTAGGCATTACTAGGATTTCGTGAGAATTTACCATGCCAGTTTGATGTGCTTTAGCTCCTCTTACTACTATTCCATCCTGCCTTCTTTCTACTACTCTAAGATATAAATCAGGATCCTTTTGTTTACTTGGAGCCAATCCTCTGTCTCCCTTAGGATCGGTCATGGCTCCATCAACTACTAAGTCATTCTCTTGGACATAAATCATATACTTTTTAAATCTTTCATGATAATCTGTATTATGAATTTCATCTATTTCAAAGGTAGTGCTATATACTGCATTAAAAGCATCCATTCCTACACATCTTTGAAAACAAGAAGCAGTTTTCTGACCACACAAACGCTGCATTTTGACCTTGCTTATCAAGTCCTCAGGACTTTGATGAATGTTACAAAACCTATTTATTCTTCTTCCAGTAAGATGAGAAATAGTTGTCATTACATCTTTATATTCTTCTTTCTCTGCTAGTTCATAGGTCATTGCTACAGAATTTAAGGATGGTCTAACTATTGGGTGATCTACAGGATTTTTTATTAATTCTCCAAATAAATATACTTTAGGATTCAATTTTCTTAAGCTTTCTATATATTGTTCCTTTGTCATTAAAGACATTTCTATTCCCCCTTGCCATTTTATTAGTATAAGTTTATCCATGGACCAACTATAAATATTAAAAGCAATTATTGTGCCAAAAATAGATTGCTATATATTTTACTAAACTCCTTACTATATATTGATTTTTAAACAATAAAAAAAATCATATATACTATTTTTGCTGATATTTTGCAACAAAAATAGTATATATGATTAAATACCCTTTCATTTCAAGGCTTTACATAATTCCGTGCAAAAATGCAATCTGGCAATTTTGCATGGAATTATTCAAAATTATTTCTACATGAATTGGAATATCCAATTATTCACTGATATTCACATGGTGTAACACTTCATCTAAAACTAGGTTTCATTTGACATTATCCTCTTTACAATATTTTTTTCTTTTTCTCATCAAAGTTGATGGATCTATTTGCAACACCTTAGCTACAGTTCCTATACTTCCATATCTCTCTAAAGCATCATTAATTATTTCCATTTCTATTTTCTTCATTATTTCCTTTAAACTATATCCCTTTATAGAGTAATTATTTATGCTAAGAATATAATCCTGTTCCATAGTTACACCAATAAATTCATGAGGTAAGCTATCTTTATGAATAATATCACTTTCACTGATTATTATCTGGCTTTCTATAATATTTCTAAGTTCTCTTACATTTCCTGGCCAATGGTAATTATATAAGCATTCTAATGCTTCTTCACTAAAGCTACGATTAGAATTATATTTTGTGTTAATATCTTCTGAAAAATAATTAATTAATGCCTTTATATCCTCTTTTCTCTCTCTCAATGGAGGTATTATTATGGGAAATACGCTCAATCTATAGTACAGATCTTCTCTAAACATCTTCATATCTATTAGTTTTTTTAGGTCTTTATTAGTAGCCGCAATTATTCTTATATCTACAGAAATTGAAGTAACTCCACCAACTTTTTCAAATTGTTTTTNNTTAGCTCCTGTAAAAGCTCCTGTTTCATATCCAAAAAGCTCAGACTCTATAAGATTTTCTGGTATAGCTCCACAATTTATAGTTATAAATGATTCATCCTTTCTTGAACTGTTATAATGAATATATTTGGCTATTCCTTCTTTACCTACCCCTGTTTCTCCAAAAATTAAAGTTGTTATGTCAGTATTTGAAATTTTATTTGCATTTTTTAATACATCTAGCATTGCTTCATCTTTAATTATCATATGGCTAATGGAAAAAAGAGCTTCTTTCATATCATTTATTTTTTTACTCTTCTCATTGGAATAATTGCAATAATATTTACCTTCCACCCGTTTCATTCCTTTCATATTAATGGGTAAGCTTCTTAAATCCATCTCCAAATACTTCATAAACATTATTTACTGTTATAAAAGCGTCTTTATCTATTTCGTCAATATAATTTTTTAATTTTCCTAATTCTCTTCTTCCTATTACTACTACGATTATATTCTTATCTTTATGAGAAAAGCCTCCTTTTCCATTATAAAAGGTAGATCCCTTGCATAATTCATTTATGATAAAATAGTTAATTTCATTATACTTGTCACTTACTATAGTAACTTCTTTTCGCATGTTGATGCCCTCAATAAAACCATCAATAATATATCCATTCATAATAACTCCTAGCATGGCATACATGGACAATTTGGGTCCAAAGGCAAAGGCTGCTGCTAATGTGATGCTTAGGTCAGATAGAAGAACTCCCTTTCCAAGTTCTATATGGAAAAATTTATTTAATATCTTAGCTATAATATCAGTTCCTCCTGTGGATGCATCTTGATTAAATACAATAGCCATTCCTAGGCCTGATATAATAATTCCAAATATAAGTTCAACTAATAAATCTCCTGTAATAGATTCCTTTAAATTGACGGTTTTCTCAAGAATCAAAACCATTATAGATACCCCCAGACTAGAGTATATGGTTTTAATACCAAAGTTTGTTCCTATAAAAAGAAATGCTATTATAAATAACACTATATTTATAATGATCATAATCATTCCCACAGGTGTATCAGGAATAAAGTAATTTATAACTATAGCTAACCCATTAGCTCCACCAGTAGCTAAGTTGTTTATCATTAGAAAAAAATACATTCCACAAGCCACCATAGCTATCCCAATATTGATAAAAATAAATTCTTTTACACTTTTAAACATATAATACCCCCATTAAAATAATAGTGCCTCCTAGCTTAAAAGCTGGGAGGCGCAAAGACAACATAACAACAAGTACAAAAATAAAATTACCTTTGTACAATTGAATTTGACACCCCCTATCTGCCGTAGAGTATTTGGTGTATGAATAAAGGCAGGTCTTCTGACTTTGGTTCTTAGTTACTTCAGCCTTCCCAACTTTAAGTCAGTGGCATATTTAAGAAGCTTCTCCCCATTACAGCGGCGGGACCGTATAAGACTTTCACTTATTTCCCTTTTAAACAAACCTAAAAGTTTGTACCTTTATCTACCATATTTAATTTTTATTTGATAAAATATTGTCAATTTGAGTATATCCTTAAAAAATAACCTAATCAAGTGATTTTATGAAAATTTTACTATATTAATCAATTTATTTTATGCATTCCATTCCAAAACCTTTTTCAAGAATTTTTTAAGTTCTTCAGTTTGAGGATTTAAAAAAAGGTTTTTGCTTTGACCATGTTCTAAAAGTTTACCATCATATAAAAACATAGCTTTTTCACATGCGTTTTTGGCAAAGCCCATCTCATGAGTTACAAGAATTATGTTTAAATTATCCTTTTTCAATTCATTTACCATGTCTAATACTTCTGTAGTGAGCTCTGGATCTAATGCACTTGTAGGTTCATCTAGCAATATTAATTTTGGCTTAGGTGCAACAGCNNCTGATAATTCACTTGGATATTTGTCCATATGCTCTTCCAAGGCAAACCGCTTTAAAAGTGTAACCGCTATCTCTTGGCTTTCTTTCTTACTTAAGCCATGTACATTTATCAATGGAACTGTTATATTCTCCATGGCTGTTAAATGATGAAATAAGCCCTTGCTTTGAAATACAAAGCCTATGTTTCTTCTATAATTAAGAAGATATTCTTCTTCACATATAATTTCTTTTCCATCTATAGATACTTGTCCAGAAGTAGGATTTATTAAACCCCCAAGAACTCTTAGCAAAGTAGATTTTCCTCCTCCTGATGGACCTATAATTGCTAAAGATGTTATATCATCTTCATAGCATAAGTTTTCAATAACATTCTTTTCATTATTAAACTTTTTACTTAAGTTTTTAATTTTAATTCTCATATCTAAATTTCCCCTCCAGCCACCTAGTAAAAGTAGATAGTGGCAAAGTAAGACACATGTATAATATACCTAGAAATATATAACATTCAAACATAGCAAAATTTGTGGCGCTTATTTCTCTAAAGGTCTGAGTAAGTTCAATTACAGATATTATAGAAAGCAAAGAGGAGTCTTTTANNGTCCTGTCAATGCTGGTAATACCTTTGTCACCAATTGAGGCAATACAACAAGTTTCATAGTTTGCTTATTATCAAAGCCAACTGATTTTGCTGCTTCTAACTGAGTGCTGTCTATAGCTTGAAAGCCTCCCCTCATTATTTCAGATATATAGGCCCCTTCAAATATAGATAAAATTATAACTCCTGACCAAAACCTATTTGTCACACCCCATGCTGTACCTATGATATAGAAAAATAAATATATCTGCATTATTAAAGGGGTACCTCTAATAAATTGCACATAAATTTTGCATAAATAAGATATAGGTAAAAATGAGCTATTATTTCCCATTGCAGATAAAAGCCCTAAAATCAAACTAAATAGAAGACTTATTATGCTTAATTTTATAGTCATTACAAACCCTTGCCATATTCTTCCTTTGAAATCAATTAATACTGAAAAATTAAGATCAATTCCTATTTTTTTAATGGAGAAATAAAATATCAGCACCAAGACCATAAATGCTATAGATCCATTTATTATCAATTGTAATCTAGTAACCTTTTTATGATTTTCTCTAAAAAATATTTTTGACAATTTTATTAGTCACCTACTTTTATGATTTACTTTTTCTTCATATCACTAAAAAACCATTGGAATCCTAGCTTATCGAAATCAGCTTTTTCCTTTGAAAGATATTTATCTGTAATTGGTTGAAATCCATCCTTTTCATAAAACTTATCAATAAATTCATTTACCTTGTCTAGCAGTTCCTTATTGTCCTTTTTTATTCCTACTCCCCAATATTCTACATCTTGAAAAGGTATATAGATAGCAGCAGTTGTATCCATATTTTTTTGTTGATTTCTATAAATAGTCAATTGGTCATATATAAATCCATCTGCCTTGCCTTGAGATACCTCTGTGACGCAGGCGCTCTCATCAGCCAAAACAATAAGTTCTGCATTCTTCAGATTATTTTTTGCATACATATATCCTGTAGATCCGTTTTTTACAGCAATCTTTTTATTAGTTTTATTTAAGTCTTCTATTTTCTTAATATCAGAATTTTTATTAGTAAGAACTGCCAATAATGCCTTTGCATAGGGTTTTGAAAAATCAATTTTTTCTTGTCTACTAGAAGTTATTGTCATGGATGATATAACCATATCTACTTGTCCAGTTTGCAATGCTGGGATAAGTCCATCCCAAGCTATGTTTTCTATTTTCACTGGCCTTCCTAAATATTCTCCTATAGCTTTTGCAAAATCCACACTTACTCCTATGGGATTTCCATCATTATCTTTGGTCTCGAAAGGTGGATATGCCAACTCCATTCCTACTTTAATTGGATTTTCTTTTTCTTTAGTACTGCCACACCCCATAGTCATTGATAAAAGCATAGCTATAACTACACCTATACATAATTTTTTTTTCATTTTAAATCCTCCCATAAATCTAAATTAACACTAAACTATTTTCTATAATATTTTATTTCATCGAAAATTAATATTTCATATTTTGTAACAACAAACCTTTTTGCCACATTAAAAGATTACTATCTAATTACATATATCAATTAGAATATATTCTCATTTAGCATAAATGTCAATATTTATCATGGTAATATTTTAAAGTATATATAAAAAAAGAATATTACTGCTTGTTTCAATAAAGCAATAACATTCCCTTATAATAATATGAAAACTATCTTTTATTTAATGGATCTATTCCACACCTATTTAATTTATACATGGTCCATTGATTCATAGTTTCTGCTCCTAAGGATTCATAAAACTTAATAGGGGGTTTAATTTTCTAATTACCACTTAAAGGCTTTCCATTCCTTAGCATACTCTGCGAATTCAGTGTTTATTGCTTTACCTATATTCACGTAATCATCATCCTTTAAATTTGCCAAGGACACACGTATTGACCATTGTGGCCCTTGAAAACCATTGCCATTTAATAGGACTATTCCATATTTCTCTGCTAACTGAAATAAAAATTCTAAAGGATTGCAATTTTCTTTAAGATAATCTACAAATTCCTCCCCATATTTCAGTTTAGCCCATACCAATAAATCTATTTCATTATAATATGAAGTACTTAATTTGTCCTCATTCATTGGAAACCCACCTAGATTTTCATAAAGAAGCTTTTTTCTTCTAAAACATATATCCTTTGTTTGTTTTTTATAAGTGTCCTCTTTGTCTAATAAAGCAAATAGAGAAAAAATAGCCATCTGTACCTGTTGGGGGGTGGATAATCCTGCAGTATGGTTTAGTGCTACCTGCCTACTATCTGCCACTAATCTATCAATAAACTTAATTTTTTCTGGTTCCGTTGTAAGGGAAGAATATCGTTCATTAAGTTCTTCTGTGTACTCCTTTGGAATTTCTCTTATTAATCTATCATATACATTGTCATGACTAAGGACTATGACCCCTAATCGCCATCCTGTAGCTCCAAAGTATTTTGAATATGAGTATACTCCCAAAGTATTATATGGAATAGCAACCATTAGGGATTTAAATTTATCTACAAAAGTTCCATAGACATCATCTGTTATGATTAATAAATTAGAGTTATGTTCTTTTACTATGTTTTTTAAGTACTCTATAGATTCCTCCTTCATGGCTACAGAGGCAGGATTGCTTGGATTAACTACACATAGTACCTTTATGTCACTATTCTTTAATTTATCTAATTCCTCCTTAGGATACTGCCAGGTATGGCGCCCTTGCTCATTCATCTCTGAAGCATAGATTTCAATAACATTAAAATTATATCTTGGTAAATTAGCCATTTCTAAGTATGGTGTAAAAATAGGTACCATTATAGCAATGGTGTCTTCCTTCTCTATTAAATGATTACTAATTAAGGATTCAAATATATAGCACATAGCTGCTGTTCCACCTTCTACAGCAAATATGTCATGAGTGGTTTCACTACATATGTTACCTCCCATTTCTTTTATAAGATAATCATGAACTACCCTTTCAATGTATCTTAGCATACGATCTGGCATAGGATAGTGATCTCCAATAATTCCATCCACAAGTTCATAGACCCATTCATCTGAATCAAATTTATAAACCTTTATTCCATAATCTATAATTTCTTTTAAAAGGTTTATTTCCTTGGATTCTTTGTTGCCTTCAATATAGTTCTTAAATCTATAATATATGCCTTTCTTTTCAGGCATTCCTGCTAAATCTTTAATATCCCATGTCCTTTTAGTTTCTTTTACTGCAAAATCTCCTAATGTAAAAAAACTTCTCTTGCCGAAGCTGCTGTCCAGTTAGGATTACCCCTGCCTGCATTAAGCATGGTACATATTCCTTTTTTCTCTGAATCCTTAGCCAGTTTTATAAGTTGATCTTTTAGTTCAAAAGGACTTAAGTGCTGTACTTTTTCTATTAGCTCTTTTCTTTCTTTCATCTTTTTTGTTATCATAATAAACATCCTTTCTTCCAGGCTCAATGAATTAATTCATTATTCTCTTCTTTTAAGATTTATTACTAATATATAAAATTCCCTATATATCCTTTTCCTATAATAATTTTTATAGAAAAAATGGTACACAAAATCAAAGACACTGAAAAATTTAAAGTTTTCAGTGTCCTTTAAAAATAAAAGTATATTTTTACACCACCATCTCCCCTTTAATTAAAAGCTTTATAAAAGTCTCCTCTTTTATTTATCATACCTTGAATATTATCAAAGGGTATTTTAAAGGTTACAAAGCCTGCTGAATATGGTGCTATTTCATAGGGTGGAAAGTAAATATATAAATTTTCATCATCTACATAAAAGTCTTGTTCAAAAGATATGGTTTTAAATCCATCTTTATATATATATTCATATTGTGGATCTGAGGCTATCATGTCTTCTATAATTTTATTTAGTTCTCCTAGCCAATAGACTCCTCCCATAAATAAATCTCCTATAGAATAAAATTCTCCAGTTGTTAAATCTATACTAGGAGTTTTTCTATAGGGCATTCCATGAGCTGCTCCAAATGGATAATAATATCCCATTATATCTAGCACTAATAGATTTTCTCTATAGAATTCAACTATAAAATCACCATAGTAAGAGTAGTCTAAAACATCCTGAGGTGATATAGATCCACAATGTTTCTCTACACCTTCATCGATACCTGGCATAAAGCAACATAGTTTCCATAGTTTTTTATTAATATTTTTTTCTACTATATTTTTATTTACCATTTTTACCTTAGGATAGTAAATCAAATAATTTATATTAGGTTTAAATTTTTTTCTCTCCACAGAATATTTGTAGCTAAGTGGAATTTTTGTATTAGGTTCATAAATAACTTTGCCATTGGGTTTTAAATAATAAGTTTCATAGTCTATTTTGCCTATTATTATATCTTCATCTTTTAAAAGTTCCCCACTACCCTTAACCACAGGAAGACTTTTTATAGCATTCCCTTCCTTGTCTATAAAAAAAGTTTTTGTTTCATTAGAAGAATAGGTAACTCCTTTATGATATAAGCCTATATCCAGATACTTAAAATCTGTAATAATCCTTCCCTTAACATCCCCCAAAGCATATATACTGGTTGAATTATATTTATCTTCACTTAAATTCATTCCTATAGCTACTCTATTACTATTTAAATACTTTATATCACTATATATGGGGGAGTATATATAAGTCCCATTCATATTTATAGCTCCATAAGGACCAATAAAGGTGTCATTTTCACTAACCTTTGCTATTCCTCCTTGAAATCCTTCTGCTGATTTGTATTTAGGTTTTATAATAACTTCACCTGCTTTATTTATATATCCATAAGGACCCATAGGACCTTCTGCAAAAACCATAAGTCCATCTCCGTACTGTCCTACATAATTATAATCATAATCTGATATTAGTTTCCCTTTTCTATCAATTAATGCAAAATGTCCATTTTTCATTTTAACCAAAGCCACATCATCTTTAAAGCTAGAAGCCTCTAGAAATTGTAATCCTATGACCTCATTGCCCTCAACGTCAACATATCCATATACATATGTGCCATCAGCAAGATTTTCACCTATAACTGCTCTTTCTTCACTATAATCTTGTACATAATCATAATTTTTTTTCGTTATAACCTTACCTTCTTCATTAATAACTCCCATTCCATCCTTTGTAACATATACTGCTCTATTATCCTTATATTCATTGATGCTATCATATATAGGTCTTAATATATATTTGCCTTTCATATTGATTAATCCAAAGAGTTGATTATTTTCTACTATAGCAGTTCCATGTTCATTGAAATTGTAGGCTACGTTAAATTTAGGTTCAATAATAAACTGTCCTTTGTAGTCTATATATCCATATTTTCTTCCTCCAATATCATTCTTAAATGCAGGATATAACTTTTTTTCTTTTTTCTCTTCGCTTATAAAATTCCCAGTGCATCCCATAAGTTCCTCAAATTAATTAATAATATTTATAATATTTTCTAGATATAAAATGGTTACTATTCTAGCTTTTATTTATCTCATGTCTATCTACTGCAATGCTTCACCTGATCCTAGTTTTCCCTTGATATGCAAAATAGAGCCCTTAAATGAGCTCTATTTTTATTTCTTATTCTAAAAACATTTTTATATCCTCTTCTACAGTAGAAATGCCACCTATTCCAAAATTCTCAACCAACACTTTAGCCACATTAGGTGATAAGAAGGCCGGTAAAGTAGGCCCTAGGTGAATGTTCTTCACTCCCAAGTATAATAATGATAACAAAACTATTACTGCTTTCTGCTCATACCATGCAATATTAAATGCAATAGGCAATTGGTTAATATCATCTAATTCAAATACTTCCTTAAGTTTAAGTGCAATTAGAGCCAAAGAATATGAATCATTACATTGTCCAGCATCTAGCACTCTAGGGATTCCATTTATATCTCCAAGGTTAAGCTTATTATATTTGTATTTTGCACATCCTGCTGTTAGAATTACTGTATCTTTAGGTAATGCTTTAGCAAAATCAGTATAATAATTTCTAGATTTTGCCCTACCATCACATCCTGCCATAACAAAAAACTTCTTTATAGCTCCTGATTTTACTGCCTCTACTATATCATCAGCCAAAGCCAAAACCTGATTATGAGCAAATCCACCAATTATTTCTCCTTTCTCAATTTCTATTGGAGCCTTGCAGTTCTTTGCTTGCTCAATAACTTTAGAAAAATCCTTTTTCCCATTTTCATTTATATTTATATGAGTACATCCTTCATATCCGGCAGCTCCAGTTGTATATAATCTGTCTTTATAGCTATCCTTTGGCGGAACAATGCAATTTGTAGTCATAATAATAGGTCCATTAAACTTTTCAAACTCCTCTTGTTGCTTCCACCAAGCATTACCATAGTTTCCTACAAAATGTTTATACTTTTTAAAAGCAGGATAATAATGTCCAGGTAGCATTTCTGAATGAGTATATACATCTATCCCCGTTCCCTCAGTTTGATTTAATAATATCTCTAAATCTTTAAGATCATGGCCTGATATTAAAATTCCAGGATTTCTTCCTACCCCTATATTTACTTTAGTAATCTCAGGATTGCCATAGGTAGATGTATTAGCTTTATCTAAAAGTGCCATAGCATCAACACCAACTTTCCCTGTGTCCAAGGTTAATGTAATCATTTCCTCTATGGAAATATCCTCTCTTAATGTGGTGGCAAGGGCTCTTTCCATAAAATCACTTATATTTTCATCATCAAATCCTAACGCATTAGCATGCTTCATATAAGCTGACATTCCTTTCAGTCCATAGGTAACTAGCTCTCTAAGACTCCTCATATCTTCATCCTTTGTGGCTAGTACACCCACTGACTTAGCTTTATCATCTAAAACTTTATAATTTTCATCATCTTCTTTTAAATCCCATAAAGCTGCCTCTGATAAATTTTTTCTACTTTTAAGTCCACTTAAAAGCTTTCGTTTTGCTGATAAAGTCATATTTACCCTATGATAAAAAACTTCAGTATCAAAATTAGCATTAGTTATAGTAGTAAATAAGTTTAAAGTTACTAAGTGATTTATGTCATTATTTATTTTTTCACCCTGGTCTCTTAATCTTGTGACTACTTCACTTAAGCCTTTTGTTACATATATTAATAAGTCTTGAATTCTAGCTAGTTCCGGTGATTTGCCACATACCCCAAATTTAGTGCACCCTTTACATCCTGCTGTTTCTTGACATTGATAGCAAAACATTAAATTTTCCATAAACATATCCTCCAAACACTGATTATTTTCTTGTCCTTATAATAAAATAAATCACTATTTTTCTCGGTAACATATGTTACGAAATATAATTTTATTTTACAGCAAAAACAGGATATTTAAATCTAAATATCCTGTTTGCTGTTTTATTATCTATTTATTTAATATCTCATTTAATTGTTTTATATCTAATATTTTAACCATATCTCTATCCACTTCTATTAAATTATCTTCTTTCATTCTTATAAGTTCCCTAGATAAAGATGGTCTTGTTACATTAAAAAAATCAGCCAATTTTTCTCTATTCATAGTTAGTTTGACATAGTTGTTGTTTGTAGAATTTTCTATAAGATATTTACATATTTTTTGTCTTAGACTTCCACTGGTTAGTAATTGTATTTTATTATTTAAAAAATATGCCTTTTTTGCTAAGATTCCAAGCATATTATATATTATCTCTGAATGATGTTCACAGGCTTTAGAACAGGTCTTATAAAAGAATTCTTTAGGCATTTCTAGAATATGACTATCAGCGCTTGATATAGCATAATAATTGTATGGTGTTTCTCTTAAAAATACATATACTTCTCCAAAAATATCATTTTCATTGATGGTAGTAACTATATGCCTTTTCCCTTCTAAGGAATCTTTACAAATAGTTACGGAGCCTTTTACTAACACATACAAAGTTGTAGCCTTATCCTGTTGATTAAATATTATCTCATTTTTTTCATATTTTTTAATAATTCCTTTAGCACAAACTATAGATTTTTCTATATCTTCTAAAGACATATTTCTAAAAATTTCACTATATCTAAGGTTTTCTATCATATTTAAAATGCTCCTATTAGCAAGAATCTTATATAATACATTATCACATCATTATGGCAAAGGCAATCTATGAATTTCTATGGTATTTATTGTGCTCTAAAGAATAAAGATTGCCATAGAATTTATATCTTATCCTATGACAATCTTTAAAATTATAAGTTAACTTATCTGGTATGTTTTTATGACATTATTTCACATATATTATTTGAAAATTCCACAGGATCCTCTATGCTTAATCCCTCCATAAGCAAAGCTTGATTGTATAATAAATTAGTATATAGTTTTACTTTGTCCTTATCATTTTCATAAGCCCTGTTTAATGATTTAAATACTTCATGATTAACATTTATTTCTAAAATCTTCTCTGCTTTAACTCCTTCATTGTTTGGCATAGCACTTAGAATTTTTTCCATTTCCATGCTAATTTCCCCATAGTTTGATAGGCATACGGCATGATTTTTTAATCTTTTTGAAGCTCTAACTTCCTTAACCTTATTTTCTAAAATCTCGCTCATATATTTAAATAGCTCTTTATTTTCAGTTTCATTACAGTCATTTTCCTTATCTTTATCTTCTGATTCTATGCCTAAATCATTGCTGGATACAGACTTAAATTCCTTCTCTTTATAGTTCATCAACATCTTTATAGCGAATTCGTCTATATCTTCTGTAAAGTATAATATCTCATATCCTTTATCTAGTACAAGTTCTGTCTGAGGCATTTTTTCAATTCTTTCATTGGATTCCCCTACAGCATAATAAATATATTTTTGATCCTCAGGCATTCTAGACACATACTCATCTAAAGTTACCATCTTTTTCTCTTTTGATGAATAGAACATGAGTAAATCCTGTAATACATCCTTGTTAGATCCGAATTCACTGTATATTCCATACTTTAATTGACGCCCAAACGCTTTATAAAAGCCCTCATATTTTTCTCTTTCATTTTTAAGCATATTTTCTAATTCGCTTTTTATCTTGTTCTTTATGTTTTTAGCTATTAGCTTTAACTGTCTATCATGTTGGAGTATCTCTCTTGATATATTAAGGGATAAATCCTCTGAATCTACTATTCCTTTTACAAAGCCAAAATAATCAGGTAATAAATCTCCACATTTATTCATGATTAGAACACCATTGGAATACAATTCTAATCCCTTTTCATATTCCTTAGTATAGAAGTCATATGGAGTTTTTTCTGGTATAAATAAAATAGCATTATAGCTTACAGCCCCATCTACGCTTATATGAACATGTTTTATAGGATTATCAAATCCATAATGCTTTTCAGAATAAAAATTATTATAATCTTCATCAGTTAACTCATTTTTATTTTTTCTCCATATGGGAACCATACTATTTATTGTTTGTTCTTCTTTAAATTCCTCGTAGTCATCTTCGCTTCCTTCTTTAAGTTTTCTTTCAGTTACATCCATCTTTATTGGATATCTTATAAAATCAGAGTATTTTTTTATTATAGATTTTATTCTATATTCCTCTAAATACTCATCAAAGCTTTCATCCTCTGTATTTTCTTTTATCTTAAGTATTATATCTGTACCAAAGCCCTCTTTTTCACAAGGTTCAATAATATATCCTTCTACCCCTTTAGACTCCCATTTATATGCTTCATTACTACCAAATGATTTACTTATTACAGTAACTTTTTCGGCAACTAGAAATGCAGAATAAAATCCTACTCCGAATTGACCAATTATATCATGTTCTTCTTCTAATTGATTTTCTTTCTTAAATTCTAAAGAACCACTCTTTGCTATTACACCAAGATTTTCCTCAAGTTCTTCTTTAGTCATTCCTATACCAGAATCAGATATTTTTAAAATCCTATTTTCCTTATCTACATCTATTTTTACGTAGTATTTATCCTTATCAAAGTTTAAGGATTCATCTACTAAAGTTTTATAATATACTTTGTCGATGGCATCACTAGCGTTAGATATAAGTTCCCTTAAAAATATCTCCCTATGGGTATAAATTGAGTTGATCATAAGATCTAAGAGTCTTTTTGACTCAGCTTTAAATTCCTTTGTTTCCAATTTAAGTCTCTCCCTTCATAAATAACCTTTAATTTTAATGTAAAAGTCCTTAGATATGCTAAAGTAAAATTATCTTTTACATTATATGTATATAACATCTTTCTTACTTAAATTTCTTTATGTTTTGTTAGCACTCTTTAGTTTCGAGTGCTAACACTAATTTTTATATACCATATTTATAATATTTTGTCAACGTTTCTTAATAAAAAGCAACGAAAAAAATCATTCTGGATTAAAGTAGAATCTATTCTCTTCTCTAAATAATCCAGAACAATTATTTACTTAAAATAAAATCAACAAATTTTAGAATTTATTTCTATTTTCTATTTGTGTGAAATATTTGTTTTAAATATTTCTAAGTATATGCCTTTTTCAACGCTGCCTTTAACACCTTAGGATCTTTTTTATATGGAGTTACAGGAATAACCTTTTTATCTGTAACATTGAAAAGAGTATATATAGCTATTCTTGCCCCTCTCACTGAATATTCCTCCGTAAAAACCATATCTTCTGGAATTTCTACGAATTGGCTTATCATTGCAAAATTTTTAGATCCCCTAGGTACTACATAAGGTCTATCTTTCATTTTTCTAGGCTGAAATTGAGAATCTATGTAGGGCATCATAGATGGAATCACATTGATTACACTATCCATAATTTCTGATATTTGGTTTTCCATGTGAAGATGATGCAGTAGTTCTACTAAAATTTCTTCCCCAGTGCACTTCATCATGGGTTTTTTTACATAATTTCCTTCTTTAAAGGTATACAATCCATAACCCCAAAATACAGTAGTATCCATAGGTTGATTAGTAAAATGAGGTTGAGCTGCTACCACTATACTCATAAGCCAATTAGAATCTTTAAAGGTCATCAATGCTCCACTTCCAGGAATATTTCCTGAAAACTTTTCTATTAATTTTAAGAGTTTATTTCCTTTGCAAGTTACCGTGAAGCTTTCCCAGTTAGTCTCTAATGGATTATTAAAGAATGGAGCTGGATTTCCAAGACCAGGTTTTTTGCTTGCTACCTTTGCCCAAAGTTCTGCCGACATAGGTATTGAGTCATCATATTCCGGTGGCGTTTTAAAGTCTCCTAGAGTTGAATTGTCTGTCATAGATCCATTAGTCATTATACATACATCTTCAGGCTTTAATTCTATAACCTTCTCTTCTCCATGATCATATAAATAAATTTTAGTTACCTGAATTTCCTCTCCTTCCTTAAATTCTAAATCAGTTACTTTTGCATTTACATTAAATTCTACCCCATAATCTTCTAAATAAACTTTTAAAGGAAGTATTACCGATTCATATTGATTGTAAGTAGTACGGGTTACTCCTTCTAAAGTTTCAATCCTTGAAAATTCAAATATCATCCGTTCCATATACCTTTTAAATTCAAACACACTAGACCATTTCTGAAATGCAAAAGTAGTCTGCCACATATACCAAAAATTTGTTGTAAAAAAGTGAGGAGTATGTTTAAACCATTGTTGTATAGTTATGTTATCCAACTTATCTTCTGGGGTAACCATTAGTTTTCCTAAAGCCATCCTATCCATTGTATTGAATCCCATAGCGGATACATCTTCTATTATTCCTTCCTTATTTACAAGCCTTCCTTGAGCATGGGTTGGATGCAAGTGGTCAAAATTCAGGATTTCCTCTGTGACACTCATGCCTGGCATTTCTAGGGATGGAATAGTACTTAACAGTTCCCAAAAGTTTTCATAAGTTTCTTCATTCAGCATTCTCCCCCCTCTTATTATGTAACCCTTATTGCTATCTCCAGCACCATCATTACTTCCTCCCAAAATCTTTAACCCTTCAAAAATGTGTATATTTTTCCCCTTAAAGTGGCAATCTCTTATAAGGTAAACCGCTGCTGCCATAGATGCCAGACCCCCGCCAATTAAATATACCTGCCTATCACCATAATTGTTATGCTTATCTATATTATCTACTAATCTCTTTTCTTTCTTATTACAACTTTTATTTAGCGCTATAGCTACCATAGCTGTCCCCACTACAATTGACCCTAATATATAAAGGCTTTTTATGGATTGATTTTTTAGTTTTTTCTTCATACTTTTTACCCCTTTCTTAAGTTTATCTCATGTGTACTTGATATGTATATTTATCTTTTCCAAACTTAAGGATATAATTCCTTAAATATTCACTATTGACAGCACCACATATTGTAATACAATTTTTATATATGAATTTATATATAGAGAGGTTGATATTATGAAAAGTGTTATCATTTATTATTCTTTAGATGGCAATACAAGACTTATAGCTAAAACCATAGCACAAGAAACTAATGGTGATTTATTAGAGTTAAAACCTAAGAAAGAACTTTCTTCCTCCAGTTCTAAATTAAATAAATATTTTTGGGGAGGAAAAAGCATTCTTTTCAAAGAAAAACCAATGTTATTAAACCAGGATATAATCTTAGATAAATATGATACAATATTTATAGGTACTCCAATATGGGTAGGTACCTATTCAACAGCTTTTAATACCTTTATTGAACAGCATTCTATCTCAAATAAAAACATTGCTCTTTTTGCTTGTCATGGTGGCGGCGGCGTTAGCAAATGTTTCCTTAACTTTAAAAAAGCTTTTCCTAATAACAGGTTTATCGGTGAAATAGACTTCTTTGACCCTTTAAGGAATCATACTGAGGAAAATATATTAAAATTAAAAGAATGGATAAGCTCCTTAGATATATAGTTTTCAACTTTAAGTAGATTGGAGTAAGCTATGGATAGCAAAAAAATTTTATCTCTCATAAAGAGAAACGAGGGTTTAAAATTAGACTTTAAGCAAAAGCTCCTCTTAGAATATGAAAGTGGCAAAAAAGAACTAGCTAAGGATGTCTGCGCCATTGCTAATTCTAGAGGTGGTAGAGGCTACATTGTAGTTGGTGTAGAAGATAAAACAAAGAATATAATTGGCTTAATGGAAAATGAATTATTTTCTGAAGAACAAATACAACAAATTATAACTTCTAGATGCGAACCTCCCATACCTATATCTGTAGATATATCTGATTTTCAAGAANNGAATTATAACAATATATGATGGTGGACAAAAACCCTATCAAGTGAGAGAAACAGGGGCTTTTTATACCAGACGAGGATCTACTACAGATACTATGAGAAAACAAGAACTTATAGAGGCTTTCCAAGAAAACCTAGATTTTTCTATGGAAACTTGCCCAATAATAAAAAGTGATATTAATCTTTTGAATATGAAATTAGTTGAAAAGTATTTTGCTAAAAAAGGTATCACTGTTACTGAGGAAAATAAGATATTTCTTTTAGAAAGCACTAATATAATTCATATCGATAAAGAAACAGGCATTGAAAAATGTACTTTAGGAGGTCTTTTGGTGTTTTCAGATCATAATAGCATCTGCGTACCTCAAAATATGATTAGAATAGTGAACAAAGACACCAAAGATAGCTATCATGTTAACATAATTCAAGGTAATCTCTTATCCATGATAGACAGGGTTGAAAAATTTTTAAAAGAAGTCCTGCCAAAAGCCTATCCCGTAGATGCACTAATAGAAGGTGTTAATAATGCAATTTTATACAGGGAATATTCTTCCATAAACAGATCCATTGAAATAACTATTTCACCAAATAGTGTAATAATTAACAGTCCAGGCCAAATGATAGAAGACAATGTAAGAGGACAAAAGATAAACTACAATAAGAAAAACATGTGGCTCTATGAAAAGCTTATAACTTTAGATGATTGCAATAGATTTTTAAACAATGGAAGAGGTTTCAAGCGAATGAGAAATGCTTTTCAAGGTAAAACTAAGTTTATAAATTCAAAATCTGAAGATGCCTTTAAAGTACTATTACCAGGTGTTAAATTCTATAAATAGCAAAAATCTAAGGTGCTAGCGCCCCTTAGATTTTTTGTTCTACATATGCGGTGTATGAATTTTGTCTTTTCTTATTTTAATTTTAATAACTATTACTGCTACTACAAGTAATGTGCTAGAGCCGAGTAAAATTAATTTTTCACATTTATTAGATTTTTCTTTTCCTAACTGAATGCCATCTTCATGTTCTTTTACAAGCACTTTATTATTATCTTCACTAAACTGCTCTTTAATTTGTTGTTGTACATTGTTCTTATTCTCTCTTAGGCTACTCATATTATAAAAACAGCTTCCCCTTATAACACGGCTACTTTTATTGTAGATAATTTGCCTTTTTATTTCTCCCTGAGAAAAATCTTTATAGGTTCCATGTCCTATATACAATTTAATCTTTTTATCTTTAGATTTTTCTTCCCACCATTTAGCAACTCTTTCATATGGTGTGTCTTCATTATTGAAATCCCAATATATTTGTGGAACTACATAATCAATCCATCCCTCGTCTATAAATTTTGCAGTATCACAATATAGATCATCATAGCTGCTTGTTACTTTTACATCTTGTTTCCTTTCCACAGTTCGACTTTTCCATATTCCAAAGGGGCTTATCCCCAATTCAACCTTTTCATTAATTGTCTTTATTTCTTGGCTTAAATCTTTTACAAACTTATTTATATTATCTCTTCGCCATTGATCCTTAGTTGAATATTCTTGCCCATATGTTTTAAAAGTTTCCTGGTCTGGGAAGTCAATTCCATCAATTTTATATGGATAAAAATAATCATCTATATGTATTCCATCTATGTTGTAATTTTCAATCACTTCTTTCACTATTCCGATAATATAATTCCTAGCTTCAGGTTCTCCTGGATTAATCCAATGGTATACTTTATGATCACCTGTATATTTTACTATCCACTGTGGATTTGCCCTCAACGGACTTTTTTCAGGTAGTTCATCTATATATTTGTTTAAATCAAAATCTGGATCTGTAGAAATTCTAAAGGGATTAAACCACCCATGAAATTTCAAGCCTCTTTTATGAGCTTCATCTATAGCAAAATTTAAAGGGTCATACCCAGGATTTTCTCCTAATTTGCCACTTATATATTTAGACCAAGGAGCATACTGACTTTTATAAAAAGCATCCCCCATGGATCTTATCTGAAATACCACTGTGTTTAGTCCTATTGATTTTATAAGATTTAAATCCTCTATATATACCTCTTTAGGATTTGACTGATCCCAGTCTATATTATATACTGTGGCTAACCAAACACCTTTAAATTCTATGTTATCTATTGCCTTTGCTTCAAAGGAAGTTATGAAAATCATTAGAGTTAGTGATATTAATATTTTTTTGAAAGTTCTTTTCATCATTACCTCCTATTTTCATATATACAAAAAACCTATAAGACTAAAGTCTTATAGGTTCTTAAATTCAAATATTATCTTCTGAATCCTCTGTTTTGTTGTTGTTTTCTTGCTCTTCTACAATCTGGACATCTTTGAGGTTCATTTTCGAATCCTTTTTCTTTGTAGAATGCTTGCTCTCCCTCTGTGAAAACAAACTCTTTTGAACAATCTTTGCAAACTAAAGTCTTATCTGCCATTTAAACATTCTCCTTTTTTTTCATAAAATTTTATAAGATTTAAAATTGATTCTAGATTCCTAAAAGAGAATATTTAAATCAGTATTAAATCTCATCAACGTAATACTACTACGTCAACCTATGTTTAATCTTATCATATAATATACTTAAAAGCAATAGTATTTTTTTAAAATATATTATATTTTGTTATTTTTTTAATATTCTCACCTTTAATTAAAACCTGTTCCATGACATGCTGAACACTTTCCATTTCCACGCCTAATTCCATCTGCATCTACAGAGTCTACACGATCATCACATCCAGTACATGGTCCTTTAAAACCATAATTAGAGTATATACCTCTTCCGTTACATATCTTACATGCTTTACTTCCACCACAAATTATACATATACTTTTTTTCTTCGGAGCATTTGGCACTGTCTTATTAGTAGAATTAGTTGGTGGAATAGTTTTTACTTGGGTATTTCCTTTAGGATTACTATAATTTGAGGCTGGATACTGAGCAACTTTTCTTTTTTCTTGTTGTTTATCTATAAATGCATAGATAACAGAGAAAATTATTAAACCAATAGCTAAGTATTTAATATACTTTTTCATCTCTTTATTCCCTTAATCTCCTCTATATAAATTTTAACATCAAGTGAAACTTAATTTCAGGTGGAGTTTCAACTCCAACTGAAGGTTAATTGAACTTATCTAGGGTCGTAGCTGCTGTTATCTCCAACCTAAAGATGGTGGAGTATTATAGCAGGTAGACATCAGATAAATTAATCTCTTACTAATAATCATATGCTCTAAACACATATTTTGTATATATTTATTTTAAGACAAATTTCTCTATGATTTAGTTTTTTTATTCTATACAAATAAATGGGGCTGTATCAAAATAACTTT
>DINW01000041.1 GCA_002423705.1 Clostridium sp. UBA5530 | reverse complement strand
GGTTTTCTAAAAACAAAAAAGTCAAGAAATTTTATTTCTTGACTCCAATGACAATTGTATTAACCATATGTTTATTAACAGATTTAAATATACCCATCTTCAGTTATTATTGCTGCAATGTCCTCTAATGTAGCAAATTTATAGAATTCGTCATAGTTAAACTTTTCTTTTTCCATAACTAAATAGCTTTTATTTGAGCATTCAATTATTGTTTTCTTAGTTGTTCCATCCTCCAAGCTGGCAGTACTTATGTATCCGGTATCTTTATTGATGCCACAGACCCCTATAAAAGCCTTATCATAGGTGAAGTTTTTTATATATCTATCAGCAGCAGCTCCAACTATGGCTCCTACCTCTCTATTAAATTGTCCCCCTATACATATTACCTTTATGTTAGGGTTATTCTTAAGCTCTAAAATTATCTCAATCATATTTGTAACTATAGTTACCTTTTTATTAGATTTATTCAATTCCTTAGATATTTCAAGATTATTAGTAGAGGTGTCTAAAAAGATAATTTCCCTATCTTTTATAAGACTCACTGCATTCTCTGCAATTTTTTTCTTCTCTTTAAGATTTATATTTTTTCTTTCATCAATGGACTTTATATCCTCATGAGTTCTTTGAATTATGGCTCCACCATAAACTCTTTTTAGTTTTTGCCTATTTTCAAGTTCTCGTAAATCTTTCCTTATACAATCTTCCGTTACTTTAAATTCTTTGGACAAACCTTTAACAGTAACCCGTCCATCTAATTGAACCTTCTCTAAAATCTTTTTATATCGTTCTTCCAAAAACATCCTATTCACCTCATGTATTGCAATAATATAATTATAACATATTTTATCTAGGGTCGTAGCTACTGTAACACTCCACCCTCTTTAAGTTGGAGATAACATAAAGTTGTAAATTCTCTAAATCTAAGTCTCACCTAATAACTTATTATTTATTTATATTGTTTATTATTATTTATTATTATTTATAATTGATTTTATTGTTTTACTATACTATAATAGTATTAGAATAAGATATAAAGTAGCGTTATAGGGTAATGCTTAGCGTTATATTTTATATATCTAGCGGGAACTAGATAAGTTCTCGCTAGATATAATTGAAAAAATCTTATGGCTCAAANNAATTAATTTCAATTTATATATTTAGATTCTTTATTCTATCAAACTGGGACTTCATATTAGTCTCAAATCTATAATATGAGGTGAAACTTATGATTAAACTTATTGCCACTGACATGGATGGAACACTTTTAGATGAAAACGGCAATCTCCCTAAAAACTTTTTTTCTATTTTAAACAAATTAAAAGAAAAAAATATAAAGTTTGTAATTGCTAGTGGCCGTTCTTACCCTACTCTATATGATAACTTTAAACCACACTCAGATAATTTATACTTTATCTGTGACAACGGGTCCTATATCGCTGAACCTGGACAGCCACCTATTATAAGTATTTTGGACAAGGACACTGTAAACTCTGTTGTTGAAACTTGTAACAACATACCTAATGCTGCAGTTGTATTATGTGGAACTAAAGGGGCTTATCATAGTCCATGTTCAAAAGAAACTGAAAAAGAAATTGATAAATATTATATAAATAAAAAAGTAGTTCCAAATCTTATAAACGTAGATGATGACATTTTTAAAATAGCAATATGCGATTTGAATGGATCTAAAGAAAACTCATATGTACCTTTGAATAAACTCTTTGGTGATAAATACAAAGTAGTTATTTCTGGTGCTGTATGGGTAGACATTAACAACAAAGACATAGATAAGGGCTCTGCCCTAAAAAAACTTCAAAAAGACTTTCATATTTCCTATGATAATACAATGGTATTTGGTGACTTCTATAATGACATAGAGATGCTTCAAGCTGCACATTATAGCTTTGTCATGGAAAATGCCCATGATGATGTAAAACAATATGGAAACTTCATTGCAAAAAGTAATTTTGAAAATGGTGTTATGAAAGCTATAGAAGAATATGTATTATGAAGTGTATATTAAAAAGTCCAGCAGTACTTTGCTGGACTTTTATTTATAGTATACGAGTTTATATAGCATTTTGGTGGAATCTAAACTAAGCTTCACTTAATCTTACGGCTTTCTTGCCAAATACAACACTATTGTATCGTAAAGAACTATCCTATTTCCAAAACTCATGATAGCATCCTTGATGCCTTCATAAAATTTTGATTTATAAGGTTCCTGTAGAGTTATATGGGTAGCATGGGTGCTTATCCATGACACATACTCATCTGCATTAAATTCTCTTGTTTTATGATACTTATGACATTCAATATCAGTAAAACCATATTTTGTGGTGTTATTGTAATTTAAATTTGAAGTATATTCTTTTTCCGGATGAAAGTATTTAGAGTATACTTCTTGTATCTTAAGATACAAAGGCTCATTATCACTTCTTTCATCTGTCTTCGTTAGCATCATGGCAAAGGTTCCACTGCTTTTTAATATATTATAAACCTTTGGAAATCCAATGTTCTCTGGTATCCATTGTATTGTTGCTGCTGAATAAACTAAATCGAACTGTTTATTATTGAAATCATAATTTTCAAAATCAGCATTTACAATGTGAAAATTATCATAGGAACTAAATTTATTCTTTGTATACCTTGCAAGATTTTCGCCAAGTTCGATAGCTAAATAAGAACATCCAGTTTTCAATATGGGTTCCGTAGCTTGCCCTGTACCTGGCCCAATTTCCAAAGCTGTCTTTTCAGAATCCA
Organism: Clostridium sp. UBA5530; assembly: GCA_002423705.1. GTDB lineage: Bacteria > Bacillota > Clostridia > Clostridiales > Clostridiaceae > Clostridium_X. Next base: position 53,691 of record DINW01000041.1, on the reverse strand, counting down.
GTTTTGAATATTTTATCAAATCACGGAAAAGTTCATCACAATATCGAGTCCTCCACTTATCAAAGTTTTCAGGAATACTATCAAAGACTTTCCTAAAATCCATAATTACACCTCCGATGATTTTAATATAAACATAAAAAGCAATCATTATAAACTTTATGATTGCTTTAGATATACTTTAAGTAATTATTGACAATAAAATTCTATAGGAATATAATATGAATATGATTTTTGTAAAATTAATCAATATTTCCCTAATTTTATTATATACTTAATTCCTAAATTAGTCAATACATTTTTACAATATTTTGTATCTATTCAATTAATCTGAGGTCTACTTCATATAACAATATCCAAGGCCTTGATAAATTTGAAACTTCATCATAAAGAGGATGGAGTGTTACATCAGATAGACATCAAGTGAGTATAAGGAGGTTAACCCATGGTTGATAAAAGTGAAGAACTTCAATCTCTAATTAAATCTTTTTATTTTTTTGATGCTATTCATTCATTTCAAATGGAAAGAGCTATTTCCTTTGCTGAAGCCCTAAGATCTCATTTTGGTGATGAGATTATAGAAATACTTAAAGATGGAGAAGATGCTTGGAAAGAAGCTTTAGGTTTCTATATGAAACAAACAGCCAATATAATAAATTTGTGCAAAGAAAAATATGGTGATGAAGTTATAGAAATATTAAGGAATTTAGACAGGGAACAACGGTTAAATGCCGGTCATCAATTTGCTGTTTCTCAAGGTAATAATTCATTAAATAATATAATCCCATTTTGTGGTGAAGATTCAATAGTGGAAAAAAGCGACCACTATATACTTTTTAGAAGATGTGCTACCTGCTGCCGAATCGGAGTATTAGCTAAAGAACTAGGGCTGTCCCATTTAATGTATAACTTTCATTGTGCTGGTGACCCAGACTTTGTTGAGGGGTTTAATCCTAGTTTGCTTTGTGAAGTTAGAAAAAATGCAATGTATGATGATTGCTGTGAACATTTGATTGGTTATAAAAAATCCCAGGAAAACAATAAAATATAGCTAATCCTAACTTATTTATATTGTCTTATGACTTATCTAAACCCAATGCCAGTTTTGTTAGCAAGTATCCGTAGATTTATCTATAAAAACCTACGGATACTTTCATATTACACCAAATTTTTCTTTAAAAAGTCAATCCAAATTTTATTATTAAAATTAGAGCATATACCATAATTCTGAAGCTTAATTATATAGTTTTTAAACCTTAAATAGTCTATAGCAATTCCTTTTGTCTTCATGTCTATCATAATATCAACTGTTTTCCCAACATCATTGGATTTTATATATGCATAAAGAGCTTCCCATATGAGACACTCTTCCTCTCTTGATGAACTCTCTAAATATTCACCCCATCCATGCCATTCCTCTTCAGATAAATCCTTTAAGTTTTCAATTGGAGCATATGAGGAAAATGAATAATAGAAATTCTTTAAAGTAAATCCTGATTTTTCTGCTATGGACCTTGACCCTTTATTGGAATCAACACAAAGCCATTGAACCTCCGTATAACCTCCAGAAAAACCCCCTTTGATAGTAGAAGTCACAACTGCCCTTCCAAATCCATTATGTCTATATCTTTCATCTGTATATATTCCAATGGCAATTTTGTTTTGAAAACTACAGTCACTTAATGACCAACTTACAATAGTCTTACTATTCCGTATTAGGTACCCCATACCATATTTTTCAAATTCGTCATCACTGCCCCAACCTTCTACCCAATCTAGAAGTTTATCCGAATTTTCAAAAATATTTCGCCTTAGTATAGATATATCTACCCTTTCCAATATATACCCTTCTTTAATTTTTATATCACACTCTATAAAATTTTCACTACTCAATATATAGCGTCTTCTTTTATACTTTCTTATAAATCTGTTCTTATGAACAATGGGTATCATATCTATCCATTCCTGAGAATCAGGGACCAGTTGATCCCAAAAATCTAACTGTGAAGATATCTCTGAATTAAATTTGTCATCCTTTGTACTACCAGCAATTAAATTACATTCACTGGTTTTTATCAACGCAACTGTGGGATTATCCACGTTATTTACATATATGTCACCTGGTTTTTCTCCATATACAACAGAAAACACGGATAGTTCGTCTTCTGATGTAACTAATTTAGCTACCTTTTTAAAATCCTTATGATCTAGTCTAATCATTAACTCTCTCCTATCCTTGCCTTATTTTATTATGGAGTTTCTCTTTTTTCGTATATGCACTCTTACTTATACCCCATTTATTTTCATAGGATAGCCTACAGTACATATTCCAACGCTCACTAGATAGTTTTCCTTTTTCAATTGCTTCTTTAACAGCACACCCTGGCTCATTGTTATGGCTACAATTTCTAAATTTGCAACATGAAAAAAGCTCTGTCACATCAGAAAAAGTATCATTAATACCATCTTCTGAATCCCACATCCCTAATTCTCTAATTCCAGGTGTATCTATTACCATTCCCTTGGAACCTAGTTGAATCAATTGCCTATGGGTTGAAGTATGGCGACCTTTGGAATCTTCTTCCCTTATACCATTTACTAGCATTACAGTTTCTCTAGCAACAATGTTTACTAATGTGGACTTTCCAACCCCTGAAGATCCTAATAACACTATAGTTTTTCCAAACTTCATATAATCATTAAGCCTTTCCAAGCCATAGCCTGTCTTTGAGCTAATAGTAATGATATCAGCATCCTTAGATATATCTTCAACTTGAGAAATGTATACATCTGGATTATTGCAAATATCTGCCTTTGTTAAAATAACTACTGGCTTAACTCCACTTTGAAAAGCTGCACTTAAATACCTAGCTATTCTGTTTATATTAAAGTCCTTGTTCATAGAAGACATTATGAATACATAATCAAAATTGGCTACCAATACTTGCTTCTTCACTGTCTTAACATATCCTACTGCATGTCCTGAAAAATCCGTTCTTGCAAAGGAACTAATCCTATTACAAATCTTTTGTATCACCGAAATTCCATCTTTATTAAATTTTAATAAGACAAAATCCCCTACCACCGGGAAATCATTTTCCTTATCTTTTTTATAAAAGGTTCCCTTTAGTTTGGCATTTATTTCTCCGTATTCACATACTACCTTATAAAATTCTCTTTGAATTTCAACGATACGTCCATAAATGAATTTACCATTTTCCTCAGATTCAAATTTGTATATATCCTTCCAACCATATTCATTTAAATTCATCATATTACCTCCAATTTTTTGAGCACAAAAAACACCTACCCATTGGTAAGTGTTATCCATACATTCTTTACAAAGGGTTACAATTTTGAGTACACTAAATAAACATAAATAAAATAGCATACTCACTTTATTAAATTATTGATCAATCACCTTATTCATTTCTACCATAATTTAATCAACCCCTCTCAAATTATTAGAGTTATAGAATTATTTTACATGTTTTCATTATAGTTGAATTTCATAGATATTACAATCATATTATTTTTATTCAAATTATACTTATTGAGATATTTCTAATATAATAGTTGCTCATAAATTTGAAATTTGTCATTAAGTCAGCTTTAAGGCTTTATTTTAATAAATTGTAGATGTTTATAAAATTTAAAGAATTGATGCCTTTCATAGTAGCTTAAAGAGATATATAAAGAAATTTAATGAGGTTTCAACAAAGATCCTAACTACCTATTTGGGTATAAATGGAGCTAATTATTTAAAACAGAAATGGAAAGGAATAAGCCTAAGAATTTCTTTATTCATGCTAATTCAACACATTTTATATCTTTAATAAAAGATTTTAAGATTAGACAGCTACTATATATGTAAAAGGTAAAATTTGTTTTGATTTTAACGTTTTTAGTGTACAATAAATATAATGATTGATGAGTAATTGTATTAAACTGTAAGTTAACTAAGATTTAGTTTTCTAATGAAATTGCTGAAAAGTTTAACTATGAGGTAAACACTATGAAAATAGGGAAAAAAATTATGAAAATATTCTTTATAAGTATTATGATAGTATTAATTATTATAGGTATAAGCTATATTAATCATAAATTACAATTGAAAAAAGAGGATGTTTTATTGAAACCATTAGGACAAACAGTTGAGGTAAATGGAAATAAGATGAGTATTTATATAGAAGGAGAAGGTGATAATACATTAGTATTCATGTCTGGTGGGGGAACCAGTTCGCCAATTCTTGATTTTAAATCTTTATATTCTCAATTAAGTGATGATTATAGAGTTGTTGTAATAGAGAAGTTTGGATATGGTTTTAGCGATATTGTTGATGAGAAGAGAACTATACAAGATATATTAAGTGAATCAAGAGAAGCATTGAAGAAAGCTAATGTAAAAGGACCATATATATTATGTCCACATTCTATGTCCGGTATAGAGGCTTTATATTGGGCACAGCAATATCCTCAAGAAGTAAGAGCTATCATAGGATTAGATATGTCGGTCCCTAATGCATATTTGGATTATTCTATTAATATGCCTTTAATAAAAATTAGTGCATTTGCCTCACAGATTGGTATAACAAGATTTTTACCAGGTATATCTGAAAGTGAAGCTATAAAATACGGAATTTTAAGTCAACAAGAAAAGGAAATATATAAAGCTGTATTTTATAGAAAAACTGCTACTAAAACAATGATTAATGAAGTTGAGGAAATCAAAAATAATGCTTTAATAGTAGATAAAGGTAAAACAGTAGATATCCCCATTTTAATGTTTTGCTCTAACGGAAATGGGACAGGTTGGAATGAAGAGAAGTGGAAAAAAATTCAGAATGATTATATAAATAAAAGTAAAAGAGGTAAATTAATTGACTTGGAATGCAGTCACTATGTTCATAATCATGAGTATAAAAAGATAGCAAAAAATATAAAATCTTTTGTTATAGAAATAGACTAATAAATCATATCACTAACACAGTTATAAGTGAACTTTAGGAATAGTTTTTAAATTATTGTGATTAAAAAGGATGTCCATTTAGACATCCTTTTATGTTATACTCATTCCAACCTTATTTTAAATGTTCTTCAATGTATTAATATCCACTGATTTAAAATTTCCAACATTAAATATATGATTAGTTGGATGCTTATCTAATATTTTTTCAATAACTTTACATAAATCATCTACATGGAAAAATTGCAATTTCATTTTACCATCATTAGGAATATAAAACTTTCTACCTCACATAATATTAATTACTGTTTTTTATTATCTTTCTCATTTCCATGCTTAAAGTTTCCAGTTATTTTAGCCATTATTAACTGTTCCTCTTTTGTGTCCGCATTTTTTATTTTTTCTATGAATCGTTGACTTTGTTTACCTCGTAAGATACTTACTTGTTTTCCATGCCAATATAGTAAAATTTTTTTATCCTTAGTAATTTTATAAGAAAATGGTTTTTCATCAAGAACATTCCTTTTATCTATATTATTATCTTCAATCATATTAACTCCACCTGAAACTAAGTTTCACTTGATATCTCCTTTATATATATTAGCATTCCCTTGCCATAGGGGTCATCTTCTGCACCAAATTCTTCTCTTATGAATTTGTACCCACTTTTATCCATAACCTTAGTTGAAGGAATATTTCCTTTCATAACTCGTCCGTAGAGAACCTTTATTCTAAAAGTCTTCTCTACAAAATTTGTCATTGCAGCTACTGTTTCAGTTGCAAATCCATTTCCGCAATAATTCTTACAAATACTATATCCAATCTCCACTTCTCCTATATTAGCATCTACTTCATTTACACCTACATCTCCAATAAGTTCACCACTTTTTTTGGATTCTATGGCCAAAACAAATGGTAATTGGTTTTTGTTCACACAATTCATATAGAACTGTATAGCTTCCTCTGTATCCTCAATATTTTCATAACTTTCATTTGGAATCCATTGCCTTAATTCTTTTTCTAAATGGTTTTTATATAATTTATCTGCATCTGTTAGTTCAAACCTTCTAAATTTTAAATGTTCTGATTCAAATAAATATCTCATTGAATTCCTCCCAAATTAAAATCTTATCATCACAAATAACATCCCCATAATTTACACATTAATATTCTTGGCCTGGATGCTCTTGCAGGCGAATTCTGCTATGTATATCTCTGTGAAGCCTAGACTATCATATAACTTTCTAGCATTATTTCCAATAACACACCATAAGAACACCTCTTTATAACCTCGACTATATATTTCATTGCATAAGTACATCATAAATTTTTTCCCTATACCATGTCCTTGCAAATCTGTTCTTACTGATATGCTGCCAATCTCATTGCCTTCTAAATGTCCATGTCCAACAATTTCATCATTTTCTTGGTATGTAAATCGATTATCTGCATCTGCCTTCCACCCTTGGCGATTTCTTTCACTTGGTAACTCCACAACAGAATCAGGAAAATCTCCAACCTTAATACGCATTTCATGAAATGCCTTTGCATACAAAGCATGGCTTTGTTCATAGTCTTCATCAGTATATAACCTTATAGGAAGCGGGCTAATTGGAAATAACCCCTTTGTGTGTTTCATATAAGCACTTGAAAGTTCTCTCTCATAGCCGAATCTCCTTTCGAATCTTTTGGATACCTCATTATCAGCATGAAAATTTGTAACGATTTCACTTCCTTCTCTGCTTAGCCTATTTTCTCCGTACTGAACTACAGATTGTCCTATTCCTTTTCCTCGGTATTGTGGTACTACAAATACAATTAAACAAGATTGCCTTTTTCCTCGTACTATTAGTGCTAATGCAACAATTTGATCTTCTGTATATGCCACAGTCAATGTTTCCGGTTTATTCTGCAATGCCCACAAAAATTCTTCACTTGTTTCTCTATCTTGAAGCAGTATTTCTTTTACCGCATCATGGTCACTATCATTTATTTCTTTATATAAAAGTTTCATCTCCATTTTCCCCTTGTAACTATATTAGTATTATATATCTCCAACTATAAATTTTCCTTTATCGACTTCCAAGTTTAATGAAGGATATTAGCTTTTCAACATCATCAAAATCATCATAATCTCCACTTATTCCTTCTCTATGATATACTATTCCACTCTTTTCATTTTTCTCTAAACAATCAAGAAGTTCTTGAAGTCCATACCTCTTAACAAATAGAGTAAATCCATAGGGCTTTACCTTATTTAAAAGTCCCTTACGACACTGTTCTTCACATAAATAACAAGCTTTTATATCTTTTTCTATAGAACATTTACGATTTTGGCACCATTCCCTGCCTGAACATTGTCCCGTATTACATCCCGTACACTTAGTATTTTCTGAACACAAGCAGCAAGCAAGTCCACAACGGGCAATTCCTAACTCTCTCTTCATTTTATCCTCCTCCAATATATATTTATAATATTCATCTAGTAAAGCTTAATTTCAGGTGGACATTTATCTTATCCAAAGTTTCTCTATTTTCAGTACCCACAGGCACATACCTTTCTATTAGCTCACAAGGGAAATTGATACACTCCGCACAACTAGAAAGTTTATCAGTATTGGGGCAACTTCTCATCTTGCACTGACCACACATTTTGCTATGATTAATTTTATCTGAGTGGCATCCAAAACAATTCATATCTTCTTTACTAAAAGTACAGTCTTTAGTTGAATATTCTCTAGCCAGTTTAATTCTAAGTGAGTCATCATTAGCTGTTGTGGATATAAAAATAGGACATTCATTACATTTTAATCCGCAATATGCAATATCCTTCAAAACACCACCCCCTAAATAATTGTATAACCACAATTTATATCAAATGGCATAATTAATAGTTTGGAAAGTTCTTTTTCATAGGATTCGAAGAACCATTTTGTAGCTACAGTATAATTTTCTATTGAATCAAATTCCCAGCAAGAATAATACTTTACGCTCTTCACTACCTTAGTTAACTCTCTAGGTTCAACCCCTACTTCATCCATTACGTAAAACCTTTTTATATACTTAACCTCAATACAACCAGCTTGATTTTTTTGCTCTTTCACAATTTTTGAGATTAATACTTCAAAGTCATTAATCTTACTTGGCTTAACCTGAAACAACTTAATTTCTCCAAAGGTATTCTTCATAAAATCTTTCCTCCCCTACTTATCTAGTTTATGCTAAACATTCATTGTATTTTAAATTATAGCATATTCTGTAAATAAAATATATTTAACGTCTTCTTTATATCTATAATAAAATTAAGCCTCAGATAGAGTATAAACTCCACCTAAAGCTTAGATTCACTTCACACTTTAAGTTCATAATTACAATGTTGATATTATATTTTTAAAATCAAGTTCGGCAAACACACCATAATGGTCCCTTGAACAATAACCAGTACTTGAAGAAACCTCTGTGCCAAACAATCCAAATTCCTTCAACTTTGGAACAGGTTTGGGGTATGTATCCTTAAGAAGTATCCAATCAATCCTTCACTAAATATCTCCTTTGATTCCAAAGGGATTTTACTCAAAATTGCCAATTCACAAATACTGCTTTCTCTAATATAATATAAAATTTAAAATTACCTTTCTCAGAAAGTAATTTGTAAGTTACCGCAAAAATCAATGGGAAAGTTTTGACAATCCATTTTAGAGTGATGGTATAATACTATTATCCAAAAAAGTATTATAAGACTAATTACTTTAAATTTTGGACTAGTCCATAAATAGGGGGAATATATTTTGATTTATTTATCCAAGTTTAACCTAAATGATTGTACAGAATGGACATCATATCTTGAAGTATACATTAAATATATTTCTGAACTATGTTCAAGTGATAGTGATTTGAAAGATGTAATAGCTCACATTAAAAGTCAGGATTATCATAAAAATATATTGAATGTATTTAACAGAAATCATAATAAATTTCATGTATGCAAAATATTAAAGGATGATATTTATATAGGGTTTTGTGACTACATTTGCTATATCGATGAAAATGGGAAATGCCTAATTGGAAATTTATATATATATCCGCAATTTAGAAACTGTGGATTTGGAACAGATGCGTATCTACTTATGAAAAGGGAACTTATCAAACTAGGTGGCAAATATATAGATATTACCCCATCCTCTAAAGCCATTTCGTTTTATCTTAGGAAAGGTTTTTTTAAAACAAAAGATATTTCACTGGAAAATGGTGAAATTGCATACAGGAAGGTACTATAATTCTAAAAGATTATGATAAAGTGATTGATATATTAGAAATTAAAGTCTAGCAAATTATTTGGTGGACTTTAATTTCTAATATCTTATAATAATTTCTCATTATGCCTATTTCGTGGGAGTTAGAGGAACTTATTCATTGATGTATAATTTGATACTTGAAATCCAAGATTTTTATATAATGATTTGCCTTTTTCAGTTGCCATTAAATCAACTGCGGCAACGCCTAACAGCTTTGCCTCTGATAAAAGTTCAGTCATAACTTTTGTTGCAATTCCTTTCCCTCTATATTGGGGGTATGTAAAAACATTGTATACTGTACCCACAAGATATGATGAAAATGCTATCAATGGAGGTCTTTCCACCATTGACATGAATGCAGTTGCTAATACTTCATTTTCATCCTCGGCAATGATAGCAATAAATTCCTTGTTAAGGTGTTTAGTAAAATATTCTTCTAACTTCGTTCTAATATCTTGAACTTCTTCCGAAGAAGACACACCTTTTTCTGCAAATAGGTATTCCATACGGATCTTTATGAGGAGGTCAATATCCTCCTTAACTGTTTTTCTTACTTTCATGTTTCATACCACCTTATAATTATAATTTTGTTTTAAATTTACTCCTTCAAGTATTTTAATCCCCCCCTTATTATAACAAATTTTCAAATATAATTGCTTATGATAGAGTATTTTTTAGTAGCAAAAATAGCCTTAGGCAAGTTATATTAATGCCTAAAGCTATAAATGTCATTTATGGCACGGTTCACTGTAAATATGGTTATAGGTTATTTTTTCTTTCCCACCATGTTTCATTCTGGATAGGGTAAAATCCAATATTATAGTAAAATTGTTGAGATGAAAGCACATATGCTTGTTTTGCTCCCAGTTTTCCGCACCGTTTAACGCCTTCAAGAACAGCCGCCTTCCCTAATCCCATTTTACGATATTCTGGCAATGTAAAGACCGGCTCAACATAGGCATACTCACTACCAGGGAGGCACCACATACCACAGTGGGCAGCATAGTCGCCATTAGGGGCAATAACTATTATACGCAAATTCATATCCAAATATGGAGCATGAAATCCTTCTCTGTTTTTCATGCTTTCTAATTCAATTTCATTACGCTCTCGCTTATTATCGAAGCCTCTCCATATGGCAGAGTAATATCGGTCAGCATCAAAGTTATCATCGTCAAAACTCATGATGCTAAACCCCTCTGGAAGTGTATAATTGTTGTTATTAATATCTATCCGAGCCACCGTTGATTTTTGTGAAGTTGCTATAAATCCTCTTTGAACAGCCGCTTGCTGGTATCCCAAGTCTCCATCTGGCAAAGTTATTTTAATTTTGCCATTTAAATTTAAGTTGGCCACAGCATAATCTATTAATTGCAGTTTTAAATAAGAGTATTCTTCATCAAGACAAAAATAGGCTTCTCCTAAATCATTTTCATAGGTGATTAAGGCAATGATTTTGCCATTATCCTCAGCAATCCCAATATGTGATAGATTATGCATACTCATATATGGACCAAACTGCCACACCCATCTTGCCCATAAATAATTAGGTGTGATGACCTTATTCTGATTTATACGAATCAAAAATTCACATACCTTTCGAAAATCATGGGAATATCCTTTCTCACTTGTATAACTTCTTATTTCAATTGCCATACCAACTCCCCCTTTAAAATATACCCTTGGAATATAAATACTTTTCAAATGGCAAAATATATGTATTACATGTTCATAAATATTATAACCCTTCCATTGCTTACAGAAAGTATAATAATCATTTCTATATTGTCTTTTATCTGATGTCTACCTGCTGTACACCATAAACTAAGTTTCACTTAATACAAAAGCTACCTCTCATACAATGAGTGGTAGCTTAATGCTATCTATTTTTTATATACACTCCACTTATTTCAGTGATAGCATCTTAAACTTTCTAGTCTAGTTCAAATGCTCCGGTATATAATTGATAGTACTTTCCATGGTCTTCTATTAAAGATTCATGACTTCCCCTTTCAATTATTCTCCCTTGTTCAAGAACCATAATAGCATCAGAATTTTTTATAGTTGATAATCTGTGAGCTATAACAAATACAGTTCTGCCATGCATTAAAGCATCCATACCAGCTTGTACTATTGATTCCGTTCTAGTATCAATACTTGATGTGGCTTCATCTAGTATCATTACTGGAGGATCCGCTACTGCGGCCCTGGCTATGGAAATAAGCTGTCTTTGTCCTTGAGAAAGGCCTTCTCCATCACCAGTCAACATGGTGTGGTATCCATTAGGTAACATTGAAATAAATCCATGAGCATTGGCTACTTTAGCTGCCTTTATACATTCCTCATCCGTTGCATCTAATCTACCATATCTTATATTGTCCATAACTGTCCCTGTAAATAGGTTCACATCTTGAAGTACTATCCCTAAAGAACGTCTTAAGTCATCCTTTTTTATCTTGTTAATATTTATTCCATCGTATCTTATCTTTCCATCTGCTATATCATAGAACCTGTTTATTAGGTTTGTTATTGTTGTTTTACCCGCTCCTGTTGCCCCAACAAAGGCCAGCTTTTCGCCTGGTGCCGCATATAAAGTTACATCCTGAAGTACAATCTTTTCTTCATTGTATCCAAAATCAACATCAAAGAACCTAACATCGCCAGTGAGTTTAGTATATGTTATTGTTCCATCTTCATGGGGATGTTTCCATGCCCATAAATTTGTATGCTCCTTAGTCTCTACTAGTTGTCCATCTTCATATTTAGCATTAACCAAGGTAACATATCCATCATCCACTTCCACTTTCTCATCCATAAGATTAAATATTCTTTCTGCCCCAGCTAAAGCCATAACTATAGCATTAAACTGTTGTGATACTTGACTTATTGGCATGGTAAAACTCTTGCTTAACTGTAAGAAAGCAGCAATTCCCCCAAGAGTTAATCCACCAATATTATTAATAGCCAGAACTCCACCGAATATAGCTAGCAATACATATTGTAAATTACCTAAGTTGTTCATAATAGGCATCAATATGTTAGCAAATTTATTAGCTTCTGTTGAATTTTCGCATAGTTCTTCATTGAGATTATCAAAGCCCTGCTTTGCCTTTTCTTCATGACAAAATACCTTAACTACTTTTTGTCCGTTGATCATCTCTTCAATATATCCATTAATAGCACCTATTGATTGTTGTTGCTTTACGAAATACTTAGCACTATTTCCACCAACCCTCTTTACTACCTTCATCATTAAAATAACAGATATTACAATGAATATTGTTAAATATATACTTGTATAAACCATTGCGCAAAATACCAATACAATGGTTATAACCGATGAGAAAATTTGAGGAATACTTTGGGCTAACATTTGCCTTAAGGTATCTGTATCATTTGTGTAATGGCTCATAATATCTCCATGAGTATGGGTATCAAAATACTTTATGGGTAACTTTTGCATATGAGCAAACATTTCATCACGTATTTCTTTTAAAATTCCCTGGGAAATTGTAACCATAAGACGACTATATAAAAATGTTGATACTACCCCTATTAAATAAACTATAGCCATAATTACTATGACCTTTAAAAGTTCCGTAAATACTGGATTGGCTTGCAATAATAAAGGTTCAATATAATCATCAATTAGAGTCTGCAAGAACATAGATCCAGCCACTCCTACCAAAGCACTTACAATAATACAAAGGATAACAACTGTAACTTGAATCTTGTATCTATTAAGATAACTAAGAAGCCTTTTCATTGTAGCCTTGTTAGCTTTAGGCCTTTTTCTTGTACTATTGCCATGTTTTGCTGCTGCACTTTTATTCTTCATCATCCTTCATACCTCCCTTCATTTGAGAATTGTAAACCTCTTGATAAATCATATTTGATTTTAGAAGTTCTTCATGGGTTCCAATTGCATCAACTTTTCCCTCTTCTAAAACAATTATCTTATCTGCATCCTCTATGGAAGAAATACGTTGAGCAATTATTATTTTAGTTGTATCTGGTATTTCTTCTTTGAATGCCTTTCTAATTAAAGCATCTGTCTTGGTATCTACAGCGCTGGTGGAATCATCTAATATAAGTATCTTAGGTTTCTTTAGCAAGGCTCTTGCAATACATAAACGTTGCTTCTGTCCCCCAGATACGTTGGTTCCTCCTTGTTCAATATATGTGTCATACCCATCATTAAAGGATCTTATAAAGTCATCAGCTTGAGCTAACTTGCAAACTCGGATTAATTCTTGGTCTGAAGCCTCTTCACAACCCCAACGAAGATTTTCTTTTATAGTCCCTGAGAATAACACATTCTTTTGAAGGACCATGGCTACTTGGTTTCTTAAGGTTTCAACGTCATAATCCTTAACATTAACTCCTCCCACCATAACTTCACCTTCTGTAACATCATATAGTCGTGGTATAAGTTGAACAAAACTTGACTTAGAGCTTCCTGTTCCCCCTATAATTCCAATGGTTTCTCCAGATTTAATATTTATATTTATTCCTAAAAGACATAATTTGTTTATATCTTTTGTATAGCTAAAGCTAACATTACTAAATGATATATCTCCATTTTTAACTTCATAAATAGGATTGTCCCCATTTTTTAAATCACTTTTCTCCTTAAGAATTTCTACTATTCTTTCTGCAGAGGCACGAGATATTATAATCATTACAACAACCATTGAAAGCATCATAAGGCTCATCAAAATTTGCATTGCATAGGAAATTAGACTCATTAACTGACCTGTTGTCATCTCTAAACTTACAATCAATCTAGCTCCAAACCAAGAAATTAAGATCATGCATGTATACATAATGCACTGCATCAAGGGACCATTCATAGCTATCATTTTTTCTGCTTTATTGAAGTCATCGTAAATACTTTTTGAAACTACACCAAACTTTTCATCTTCAAAGTCTTCCCTAACAAAGGATTTAACTACTCTTATTCCATGTAAATTTTCTTGAACCACGTTATTTAATTTATCATAGGTTTTAAATACTCTCTCCATTATTGGATGAGCATTTCTTATTATTAAATATAATCCTCCCCCTAAAACAGGTATGGCGCAAAGAAATATAAGAGAAAGTTTTCGACTAACCCTAAACGCCATAATCAATGAAAACACAAGCATAATAGGCCCTCTTACAGCTATACGTATAATCATCTGATAGGCATTTTGCACATTAGTAATGTCTGTTGTTAAACGTGTTACTAAACTGGAGGTAGAAAATTTATCTATATTAGAAAAAGAAAAATTTTGTATATTGTAATACATATCTTTTCTCAAATTTTTGGCATATCCTGCTGAAGCAATTGCTGCATATTTTCCAGATAAAGCTCCAAATAGTAATGACATTCCACAGGAGATTATAAGGGCTATTCCAATTTTTATAATATAGTCCATATTACCCTTATCAATTCCTAAATCTATGAGATTTGCCATTAACAAAGGAATGATTACTTCCATTAAAACTTCTAAAACCATAAATATGGGTGCTAAAATTGAATCTCTTTTATATTGTCTTATAGATTTTGATAATATTTTTATCATGATTTCCTCCTTATTTATTCCTATCATATGTCCCTGCTATAATACTCTAGCCTGTTTAAATTAACATAAGAGCATATAAAACTAAGTTGCCATATGGTTCAAAGATTATCTGAAACTAAGTTTCACCTCATATTGTTAGCTTGGTAACTGTTAGTACACTAACAATATGTTTAAAATAAATTTATTCACATATTACAAGTTCCTTTTTATTTTTTCAACAATAAGAAAAAAACTATTAACTTCTTCTTCTGATAAACCTTTTGTTATCTGTTCTTCAATTTTTTCTATATCCCTTTTAAGCATTTCATGGAAGTTTATAGCTTTCTCAGTTAGTTCTATTTTTTTAAGCCTTCCATCGTAATCAACTTGCGCGCGAGTTATAAAACCGTTTTTTTCCATGAGCTTAAGTATAGTTGTGGCAGTTGATCTGCGAATAGAGAATTCTTCTTCAATATCTTTTTGAAAAATTTCCTTATTCTTATTTTCATAAACATAGCCTATAACCCAACCTTGTATCCCCGTTAAGTTTTCGCCATACTTTTTGGACACTAAATTATCCACCTTACGTTTCACTAAATTAGATAAGGTCCTTATTTCAAAACCCACATGTTTTTGACCTTGCATCTTATTTCCCTCCAATTTGTTAGCACTCTAACATTTTATTCTTCTAAATGTATTTTGTCAATAATATTAATCTATCTAAAATACATTAAAAAGTAGCAGCTTGTCCTTGGACACTACTACTTTTAAACACAAACTTATGCTTTTTATTAAAACTCTACTGTTATTTTAGTGAAACTGGTATCCATATTTCCACCTCACAAATATCTGCTGCTTCATCCCATAGTATATATTTTTCAATGGTAGGTAACCCTGATTTTTTGTATTTGCTTTGAGGAAGAAACTCATTATTAATCCTTTGCCATGTATTATTAAGGACCTGACCAGACACCTTTCCATTAGCCTGAAAAGTTATCCACCTGGCAGATGGATAAGTATAACTTTCCAAGCCTTCCACATCCTCTTTGTCCCATTGGATTCCACACATATAATCATTGCTGCCGTCTTGGTCAAAACCAAAACACAATCCTAAGTCACATATATGTCCACCCAGTTCCTTCATAGCTTCGGCACTTCCATCATCTTTCACAAGTGCCCATGTACCACCCCCATATGGTGTGGTGCGCCTTATACCAATTACTTTAAAAGGTTCCTTATCAATTATTTTATAATCCATTCTATCAACCCCCTTAATAGTGAGTGCAAAGTATAAACGGCAATAGAATGTAAGCCTTACATTATTTTTTCTTACCTTAGATGGTGTAACTCCATGGATACGTTTAAAGGCTACACTAAATGCATCAGAAGAATTATAACCATACTTTAAAGCAATATCGATTATCTTGTTATCCGTATTTTGCAATTCATAAGCTGCACAAGTAAGTTTTCTGCGCCGAATATACTCTGATAATGGTATCCCAGTAATTTGAATAAATGACCTTTGAAATATACTAAAGGGGCATGCCATTATCCTGCTTATTTCATTAAAGTCTATTTCACTAGTCAAGTGACCTTCTACATAGTCAACGGCTTCGTTCATTCTATTAACCCAGTCCATTGCTTTACCTCCTAAATCCTATTATAGAGAGTCTTATCATTACCTTCCCGTTATTTTTTTAACAGATATTAACGGATTATACTTTTCACTTAATCTGATGAGTACTTCACCCAAGCATGAAATATAAGAAAAATACCTATAAGAAGGCATCCTCCGCTGATTGCTTTAATAAATCCTGAAAAAAATTGTTCATATCCCTTTGTACCTGGATTCCATATGGAGGAATAAATTGCTGTAATGAATGATATCACTAAAGCACATAAAGCACCCACTAGAGACTTATTCCTTTTTAATTTTTCAATTTCTTTTAGCAACAAGAGTATACTTCTATTATTTTCTACTTCTTTATTTTCTGTGTCAATATATTCACCTTTTAATAATTCATTCATTGAAACCTCTAACACTGTGCTTATGTCTTCAAACAATGCACTATCTGGCAGACACTTTCCGCACTCCCACTTTGACACTGCTTTATCTGTTACGTTCAATTGTGATCCAAGATCCGTCTGTGTCATTTTTTTCTTTTTCCTAGCTTCTGCTATAAATTGTCCGATTTTTTTAGTATCCATAATTATCACTCCTTTAATAACATGATAACTTAAAACCTACTATATCTGAACCTACTCTAGGTAGAATCAGTAGAATTTAAGTAGAATGATAACTATTTTAAATACTATGCAATTGTTGCTATGATCTTACTGGAAATTATGTGCTAAAATTAAGAGATAAAAATATCTCTTCTATGACAATTGGAACCTAATGTAAACTTTTTATGTTCCACAAAATGTTCTATAGGGCTGATTTGAGTGGTTAGGTAGTTTAGAATAATAATCTTGCTCTGTTGTATATTCATATGGTTTAGAAAGAGCCTTTAAAAATTTATTCATTACCCCATAGTCACCTTTTTTTACTGCAGCTTCTAATGCCTCTTCCACTACATGATTACGTGGAATTATTGCTGGATTAGAGCTTTGCATAAGTTGTTTTGATAGACTGCTAGATTCAGTTTGTCTTGTTAATCTTTCCTGCCATGTTTTATACCACATATCAAATTCTAATGTTCCAGTCATTTTAATATGTTCCTTTCTATTTAGAGTTAATTGTCGAAAGGTATTTGTATAATCCGCTCCTTGTTTATTCATTATAATTAAAAGATTTTCAACTAAACTTTCATCACCAGGTTCCTCATTGAATATCCCAAGTTTAGATAGCATACCATGAAACCAATTCTTCTGATAGATTTTAGAAAAATTAGAAACCTCTCTTTGTGCTAACTGTAAAGCTTCATTCTCATCATCATGTATCAATGGTAATAGTGTTTCAGCATATCTAGCAAGGTTCCATTGAGCGATTTTAGGTTGATTGCCATATGAATACCTACCCTCAATATCTATAGAACTAAATACAGTATTAGGATTATATTCGTTCATAAATGCACAAGGTCCATAATCTATGGTTTCTCCACTAATAGTCATATTGTCGGTATTCATAACTCCATGGATAAATCCAACTAATTGCCATTTTGCTATAAGTCTAGCTTGCTTTTTCACTACTTCTCTTAATAAACAAAGATATTTATTTTCTTGGTTTCTTATATTTGAGAAATGCCTATCTATAGCATAATCAGCCAACTCTTTAAGGTCTTGAATATCTCCAAACCTAGATGCAAATTGAAAGGTACCCACTCTCAAATGACTGGAAGCCACTCTAGTTAATATTGCCCCTGGAAGACATTCTTCGCGCATTATTGATTCACCAGTAGTCACAACTGCTAAGCTACGAGTTGTAGGAATTCCCAAAGAATTCATTGCTTCACTTATAATATATTCTCTTAACATTGGTCCTAATGCAGCCTTTCCATCTCCATCTCTTGAATATGGAGTCCTGCCCGAGCCCTTCAATTGTATATCTACTTTTTTATCATCAGGAGTTACATGTTCTCCTAGTAATAGTGCTCTTCCATCTCCCAACATAGTGAAGTATCCAAATTGATGTCCTGAATATGCCTGTGCTATTGGCACAGAATCTTCAAAAATACGATTTCCGGATAATATTTCCACTCCCCTATTGCTTTTGAGAAATTCTGAATTTAGTCCTATGGATTCTGCCAACGTACAATTGAATACTACTAATTTAGGATTAGGTACGTGACTAGGCATCTGGTTAGAAAAAAATATATGTGGAAGCTTTGTGTAGGTGTTATCTAGTTTGATTTGCCCTTTTAATACTTGTTTATCCTCCATCTTTTCTCCTCTTCTCTCTAATATTGTTATAAATGCTACGGTATTATTTTTAGTTTATACCTACAACATTTTATTATTCTTTATCCTTAGCTTGTTTTTATATGAATTGGAAATTGCTTCTTTATCTGATTTGTATCTGCTGTAACCCTAGATAAATAAACCTTGGTTTCACCTAATGTATCTTTAATAATTACTAGTTAATACAGTTTTTTGTTTTCCATATCAGAATATTTTCCTATTATTTTCAATTTAATGTGAAGTCTAGTATACTATAATTAAACCCCACAGTTAGATTGAACTCAGTTTTTCTAGGAATTTCACATGAGAAACATATTTATCTAATTGTTATTATCTCTATTCTTTGAAAAATACAAATAACCCAGATTGATAACTGAGTGCTGCATATTTTCATTAATAGTTATATGGTGGTTATTATAATAATACATAGGGGGGAAAATGTTATGTCAATTAATAGTGAGAAAGAATTTGAACTTTTAAAAAGAATTGCTTTTATCCGAACTAGTGGTTCTGCTGAAGAGTTAGAAGCTGCAAACATTTTATTAGAAGAAATATCCTCAATAGGCTACACTGGCCACTTAGAAGATTTTAAAGTACCTTCTTCTAAAATAAAAAAGGCGTCTCTAAAGGTAATTGAACCATATGAAAAAGAATATGAAATTACTCCATTTAATTGTTCTGTTGGTACTGCTGAAGGTGGTATAACTACAGATTTCGTATATGTAGAAGATGGACTTGATGCAAACTTAGTTGATATTAAAGGGAAGTTTGTGCTTATAAACAAACGCCCTAACCCTAAACTTTATAAAAAGCTTATAGAATGTGGTATAGCTGGGTATATAACCATGTGTGGTACTGTAATGGATGAAGAAGATAAAACCGATATTTCTATAGGCAGATTACGTGAAAAAAATACCCAATATGGAAAAGTACCTGCAGTAAATATGCGAATGAAAGACTGCTTCCATATGGTAAAAAATAAAGCTTCTAAAATTAAAGTAGAGGTAATTGCTGAAGATNNAACTATAGAAGGTTCTAAATATCCTGAAGAAATAATATCCTTTGGGGCTCATTATGACAGTGTTCCCTTCAGTACAGGTGTACATGATAACGGTGCTGGTTCAGTGATCATAATGGAACTTCTTAAACATTTCAAAGAAAATCCACCAATAAGAACTCTAAAGTTTGTATGGTATGGTTCCGAGGAAGTTGGTCTTCTAGGCAGTAAAGCTTATTTAAAATCTCATGAAGATGAACTTAAAAAGCATCTTTTAATGATTAATGTGGACGTTGGCGGTTCAATACTTGGAAAAGAGTCTGCTTTAGTTACTGCTGAACAAAGCTTAGTTGATTATATTGATCATATGGCTAAAATCAAAGGATTTCCTTTGGATGTAAAGCAAGATATATATTCAAGTGATTCTACAGCCTTTGCTGATGCTGGAATTCCATCGGTTACCTTTGCTCGTTTTGCCCCTGTCGGTGGAGCATTTATCCATTCACGTAATGATATTATTGATTTTCTAGATGCTGAAGCTTTAGAAAAAACTACAGTGATTGCTAAGGAGTTCAGTGATTTAATTGTTAACTCAGCGGTATTTCCAATTGAAAAAAAGATTCCAGATAATATTAGAAAAGATTTGGACAAATACTTTAATAAACAATGTAACGCCGAAGATAAAAAATAGAACTGCCTCATTGCATTTACATCGTATATAAATTATCCTTTAATTGAAGGGGATGGTTAAAGATGTCAAATGAACAAAATAAAGATTTCAATACTATGTTACACAATAATAAAGACATGCCCAAGGTACAGATTATTACAGATGAATCAAGTATTAAAAAATATGGTGGTTCAAAAATGTTTTTTTCACCACCTATAGATTACGATAAAATAATGAAAAAAGTTCCTTATGGAAAGGTAATCACAGTAGGTCAGATTAGAGAATATTTAGCAAAGAAAAATCATGCTGACTTTACCGACCCAATCACAGCTGGAATTTTTGTTTCTATTGCTGCTTGGGCAAGTGAGCAAAGGGATACAAATAAAACTCCTTACTGGCGTACATTAAAGGCAAAAGGTGAATTAAATCCTAAATATCCTGGAGGAGTAGAAGCTCAAAAGATAAAGCTAGAGGCTGAAGGACACACTATAATTCAACGTGGCAGAACCAATATAAGGTATTATGTATCAAATTATGAAGAGTCTATTTTTCAAATATAGTTTAAAAATAATATTTCTCTATATACTAGATGTTTACAACCTAGTATATAGAGTTTTTTTATATTTGGTGGGAGACAATATTTCTTGTTGTATATATCCAACATTTTGTTGTATATATACAACAAATAGTGTATTATATAAGTGTAGGAGGGATATTGTGGTAAGAGGAGCAAAGTTATTTAATACAAAAATTAAATTATTAAGAACCCAATGTGGCATAACACAAGAAGACTTAGCTATTGACTTAGGCATTAATAGAAGTACTTTATCAGAAATTGAAAGGGGAACTTTTAACCCTTCATTGAAACTTGCCTTTTCAATTTCTAACTATTTTAATAAAACTATTAACGAAGTTTTCGAAATGTTGGAGGTAGAAGGTCATGACTAATGTTGAAAAAATTCAATTTGAATTACATCTAATATTATCTGTAATTATTGTATGTTGTTATATTGTTTATATGGTTATTAATAAGGACGAACTAGAAGAAAAAGCTCAAAGTTATGCCCTAAAATGGTCAAATTTAGTAACCATCATATTTTTCATATGTTATACATTGTATAAATCGGTAGTGGGTAACGTGATGCTATCTCCTCATATAATACTAATTATTATTAATGCCCTTTGTGTACTTTATTTATTATTTTACTTTCTATATATCAAGGGACTGGCAATATGTTTCAAGTTTAAAAATATTAAAATTTTAAATGCCATATGCTACTTATCAGCAGGTATAAGTGTTGTTTTGACTGTGACTCAAATTTTAAAAGTAAAGTTTTTCGAGATTTCTCCTGGTTTTATCAGACTAGATACTTTATTGACCATGATAAATCTTATTATTATTTCTCTGATTATAGGTGTCTATCCTAGTAAAAAATTAAGTAGAGAAGATTATAAAAAAAGAGAAGTTACCGCAAGTAAATTTTCAAAAATATTTATTATATTTTATGGACTAGCTACTCTCTGTCTAATTGGATATGCTATATACAAATTTTATATGAAATAGTTTATGGTTTAGCTATTTTACTATATAAAAAAGAACTTTTGCCTACACCTTTATTATGAAGTTCAACTAACATTGGGGTGGAGTTTGGACAGTTGAACTTATCTAGAATGGTACCTGCTGTAACACTCCAACCTAAAGATGGTGGAGTGTTACACTAGGTAAACAAAAACTCCTCTGCTCTTAATCATCTCTAAATGTGGCCATGGATGATAACGGGAATATTAACGTTACCTTAGTTCCTTTCTCGGGATCTGAATCAATGGCAATTTTTAATCCCAATTTTGTACAAAGCTTTTCGCACAGATAAAGCCCCATCCCTGTACTTTTACTAAATTTCCTTCCATTATCTCCAGTAAATCCTTTTTCAAAAACTCTATTTATATCCTTATGATTTATCCCAACTCCATTATCCTCTATAATTAGCATAACTGAGTTAGTTTCCTTAATTGAATAGATGTTTATCATGGGCTCTTTATCTCTTGAATACTTTATAGAATTTACTATTATTTGATTAAGTATAAATTCTGTCCACTTTCCATCGCTATATACTACTTCACTAGTATCCTGGATATCTAGTTTTATTTTTTTGTGAATAAAGTCTCTATAATTTCTTTTTATTACATTTCTAACTATATTATTAAGATCAATCTGCTTTATAATATAGTCCTTTCCAACATTATTGCTGCGGGAGTAGTAAAGAACCTGCTCTACAAATCTCTCAATCCTATCTAGCTGAAGGTCTATTTTGTCAGTGACTTCATTTTTGTTATTTTCAATGACTAATTTTGCAGATGCTATTGGAGTCTTAATTTCATGGACCCATGCCTCTATATATTCTCTATACTCCTCTTGCATATCTTTGTAATACTTCACATTTTCATGCATGTCTCTGCTTATTTCCTTTAGTATATTATTGAGTTTCTCACCTTCCACAAAATTTGCTTCTTTTATCATTTCTGGAACTAGATATTTTTTATTTAACTTTTCTAACATGGCCTCAATTTCATTGTAATAATTTTTATACTTTATAAATTCTAAGGCCATATATGACCCCATAGGAAAAAACCACAAGCAAAACATAAACACTATTACAATAATATCAGTGTTAATAACTACCATTATAGATGCTAATATAATAAATAAAATCATATTGCATACTATTATAATCATCTTATCTTTAATAAATTCTCCTATACTCATGGCATAATATACCCTAATCCCCTTCTCGTTTCTATTGGATTTTCTATACCTATCTCTTCAAGCTTTTTTCTTAACCTATTAATATTAACACTTAAGGTACTGTCATCTACAAAGTAGTCTGCTTTCCACAAATGTTCCATAAGAGAATCTCTCTTTACTATATTTCCTCTATTATTTATTAAATATGAAAGTATCTTAACTTCATTTTTGGTTAGCTCCAAAGATTCAGTTTTATAGGTTACTGTAGCATTTGAAAGATTTAAATTGATACCTTTATAATTTAATATATTATTAGTCTTTGAATTGCCGTAGGTTCTCTTCAATAAATTTGTTATCCTTGCTAATAATATTTCTGTATTATAGGGCTTAGTTATAAAATCATCTGCTCCCAAGTTCATACTTATTAATTCATCAACTTCACTATCTCTGCTTGTAACTATTATAATTGGTATGTCTGATACTTTGCGTACCTCCCTGCATATATAATAACCATCGAAGGCTGGAAGATTTATATCTAATAATATAAGGTCACCTTCCTCACCTTTTATATATTCTATTATGTTATTAAATTCTGTTGGAATACTTACTTGGTATCCATATCGCTTCAAGAAGTTCTGCAATTCTTCTCTCATAACTTCATCATCTTCAATAATAATAATTTTTCTCACCACTTCTTCCTCCCCTCTTAAAATCAAAGTTAAACTTAAATAGAGATTTCTCCATACTTTATCTTAAGTCCTATCTTTATATAATCATACCATTATATAAAGATAAGGCTATTAAACTTTGAGCAGCAAAATTTAATAACCTTAATAACTATATTATAAGACTAAATATTATTTTTTACTATGTTTTTATATCCAACATAGGTTGTATAGAAATATCCTCCATAAATCACCACAAAGATTAAGGCTGTTATTGAAGCTGAAAATCTAATATCTATTTGACTAAACTTACTTATTTCTTTACTAACCATTGTAATACCCACAATAGCATGAACTAATGCTAATATTACTGGTAGACTAAAATATATAAGAGTCTGGGTAAATATAGTCTTATCTATCATTTTTTTATTGGCCCCAATTCTTTTCAATGCTCTATATCTTTCAATACTATCGCTAGCTTCCGATAATTGTTGAAGAGCCAGTACAGCCATGCTGGTTATTAAAAATACTAGTCCTAAATATATCCCAATAAACAATATAGATGTTGTTGCGCTCTCTGCATTTATATATCTGTCATCCTTTGACAGAGCATGAATAAAAATAGGATCTATATCTTCATATTTACCTTTTATAAAATTCTTGTTTACTTCACTATATTTTTTATTGTTTTCCTCTCTATTATCATCTGAATACATTACATTGATTCCTGAAATAGCGATTTTATTATTCCCATCTATGATTTCATCATTTACTACTATTGTAAAAAGATTATTTGCCATAATATAGTTTGATAAATTTTCTTCTATTATTTCATCATTTTTTATGGAGTATTCTTTGCCCTTCATATTAATCTTCCTGTTATTCTTCAGCCTTTCATTTACAGGCTTAACCAATACATTATAGTTAGACATAATTAAAACCTCATTGGTGTCTAAACTTATGTCTTTCTTTCCTCTAAGTTTTAGCATCTTGTTATAATCAGATATCTTAAGGAGATTTGCTTCAATGTCGTCATATTCTTTATTTGTAATTGACAGTAAATCCCCAACCTCTAATCCCGATAGGTACTCATTATAGGTTGCGTATTCTTCATTACTATTTATCTTAAAGTCAATCTTATTTAATATACTTTCTAAACTTTCTTGTTTATCATTCCTAGTAATCATTATACTTGCATCAAAGGGTGTTTCCTTTTCAAGCCCTGCTTCAAAACCTTTTTTAAAGCTTATTCCTGTGGATAATACAACCATTGTTATAAATAGCATTAAACATATTACTGACATAGATATAAAATTTGTATTTATTTTACTATTTATCTGTTTTACAACAAATATGTTTAAACCCTTTAGATATAAGTTTTCGTTTTTATTTACTATATATAGTATCACTCCAGACAAGCTAAAGAAGAATAGTACAGTTCCTGCTACTACAAGCATTATCAATGGTTTAAACATAGGGTCTCTAGTATCTAACCCTATTTTTAACATATACTTATATGTAAATACTAGGGATGCCACACATAAAACAAAGGTAACTAAATATATAAATGGATTTTTGAACTTTATCTTTTCATTTTTTCTTCCTGCAGCTAATAAATCAATTATTTTATACTTTGAAATAATAAACACATTAAAAACCATAACCAGCAAAAACATTATTCCGAAATATATTATAGTTTTGCCTATAGCCCCTGTAGAAATAGCAAATTTATACTCACTGATTTCAACATTAAATAGTTTTAATGTGAATGCTGACAACCCCTGAGACACAACTATTCCTAATAGGATGCCTGCAATTAAGGATATAGCTCCAACTATAAGGGTCTCTATGACTAAAATTTTCGATATTTTTCTTTTTCCCATACCTAGAGTCATGTATATTCCTAACTCTTTTTTACGTTTCTTTATTAAGAAATTATTTGCATATAATATCAACCCTCCTAATATCACTGATACAAACACTGATACCAAGGAAATAATCTCTGTGAGCTTGGCTATATACTCTGCCTTTAAGGCTTTTACACCAGTAAGAGCTTGTTGTGAATCTATAGAGTTAAAGCTATAAAATATACAAACAGCCAAAATCAGGGTTAAGAAATATATAGTATAATCTTTATAGCTCTTTTTTATATTTCCTATAGCTATCTTAGAATACATTGTTGTCATCACCTCCAAGTAGGGTTATAACTTCTATAATTTTATTAAAAAATTCCTTTCTAGTATCATTTCCCCTAACTAGCTCACTAAAAATTTTTCCATCTTTAATAAAGAGTATTCTATGAGCATAACTAGCTGTAAAGGAATCATGAGTAACCATAAGAATTGTAGTATTCAAATCCTTGTTGAGCTTTTCCAATCTTTCTAGTAATAATCTAGATGACTTTGAATCTAATGCTCCTGTTGGTTCATCTGCAAGGACTAGAGATGGCTCAGTTACTATTGCCCTTGCTGAAGCCACTCTCTGTTTTTGTCCTCCCGACATTTGATAAGGATATTTTCTTAACACCTCTTCTATGTCCAAATATTTAGCCACTGACTTTATCTTTTCATCTATGTTGGAACTACTTTCTCCTTTTATTGTCAATGCTAAAGCAATGTTTTCGTAGGCTGTGAGGGTATCTAACAGGTTAAAGTCTTGAAATATAAATCCTAATTCCTTTTGTCTAAACTCATCTAATTTCTTTGATTTTAGTCTGGTAATATCATTATTATTTATGGTTATTTTCCCTGTAGTAACATTGTCTATGGTGGATATACAATTAAGCAATGTGGTTTTTCCACTTCCTGAAGGTCCCATTATACCAACAAATTCTCCATGATCCACTTTAAAACTTATATTATCTATGGCCTTTGTAACATTCTCTTTACTACCATAATACTTCTCAATTTTCTCTACACTTAATATATTCTTCATTTATGACTCTCCCCTTTTCTTAATCTAATCCCTATGTGCTGTAACACTTCATCCTCTTCACATTGGACATAGCAACAGCTAATACCCTAGATAAGTTCAAGCAATGACCTTAACTTGGTTCCTTGTAATTCATTTTATACAATTCTAGCTATATCATCAATTGAAGTACATTTCATTAAGTTTACATTTTTGTTATGTTAACTATAGAGCTCAACTAAAATTCAGGGATATTTAATAATATATTATTTTACAATAAAAATTAAAGGCTGTATCAATCTTCATGTTTCCATGGTTTTGATATAGCCTTATTAATTGACATACTGTTACAAATCAAGTCTGTATGTATAATCATCATATATAATGTCAGTACAAGATTTTTTAAAAGCACCTTCCTTTTCTACATAGAAGTTAAGCTTTTTCAACACTTCATTTGAGCCTATGTTTTCTTTTGCCACATCTGCAGTTATCTTTTTCCCACCATTAGTATGACAAAAATCAATTAGTGCTTTTATCATTTCTGTAGCATAACCTTGACGCCAATAGTCCTTATAAATACCATATCCTAGATCCCAGTGCTCTTGATCTTGACTTGGTACAGCACTGCATGTTCCAATATATTTTCCAGTTTCTTTTGAAATTGCAACAAAATAATAACATCCATCATAAACTTCTACAGTGCTTTTCCATTCCATATAAGTTTCACTTGCTTTTTCACGAGGCGGGTCTGATAAATATTTTCCCATTTCATCATCCAACCATATATCTAAGCAAAAATCAGTGTCTTCTTTTTTAGTACTTCTAATAATTAATCTATTGGTTTCTAAATTTTTCATTTTCCTTTGATCCCCCTAATTTAATCCAATATTGTATTGGTGTTCTTAATTTATCATAAACCATTGGGGATTATTGTTAAAGGCAAACAACTATTATAATTGTTTTCTGCACAGTTTTATTTTGATTTTCATACTAATTAAGGGAGTGCTACCTCTGGTAGACATGAAATAAAATTAACCTCCAATAGAAACATAAGTTTATATTGGAGGTTTCAAACATTACCTGTGTTTTGCATATACGATTTTTTTAATTGTATCATAGGAAAGATTATACTTTACCATAAGTTCATCAATGGTCTTTCCATTATGTTTTTCATACTTAATTTGTTTATTTCTATTAATAATTTCCTGTCTTGTACCTGTCCTACTCCCCCATGAGTTTTTCTCACCTTTAACCTGTGGAATATATAGTACATCACCAGCTATATACTTCTGAATTTCATTAAGCAAACTTTGTGGTAATATTTCTATAGCATTTACATATTTCATTCTAATTGCTCCCTTACTTTTTAATAGCTAAGGATGCAAAATCAGACTCATTAAAATTTCAAAATTAGAATGAATATAGCCATTTAAATTATTGTTCTCTATGCATTTATGGCCATTGTCTATAAGACTGATTCTGCATAGAGCTTTATTGCTGGTGTTTTCCTGACTCTAAAAAAGCCTAGATTCAAACGAACCATTACCATTTTTATCACCCTTTAATATCATATTTTATTCTAATTTCATACAAGTTATATTTTATCATTTGGCAAATACCTTGTCTACCTCATATTACCAATATCTAGTTGTCCTATCTAGCATTTTAAGTAGCTTTACTATAATTAAACCCCACATTTGTTACAATATATGCTATAATTTCAATAAGTTCTTAATAAGGTAGGTTTATAATAATGAACACTTTAAAGCTACGTCCTATGACAGATGCAGAAATTCAATATTGGTATACAACAGAGTTTCAAAAAGATTTTAATCCTCAAGAAAGAAAGCCTTTGTCCTATATTCTATCACTTAAAGACTCTAGGTGCTATGATTTACTAGGATTATTCCAATGTCCTCATGAACAAATGCTAGGATATGCAACTATATGGAAATCTATAGACACAGATTTATTACTTCTAGATTATCTTGGAGTGTCTTCAAATCTCAGAAATAAGGGCTTAGGTAGTGAACTTTTATCCTTACTTAAAGAATACTACAAAGACAGATACATAATTGTAGAATCAGAATTACCAGTACCTGGGGACAATCTAAAAGAAAACCTTATTCGTGAGAGACGAATAGCTTTCTATAAGAGAAATGGGTTTCAGGCCGTATATAAGATGGCCACCTGCGGTATGGGCTGGCAAGCTTTACTTCTTGGTGCACTATGCCCCTTAGATCCGTCAGAAATAACAACCCTGATGCATAACCACAAGACTTTATATGGCCCATTACGAAAGGATGTAAAAATACCTTTAGAGTCAAAGGAATCACTGGACATGCCATATTGGATTATTGAAGACTAAGGATTTTTTATTTAATCTATGGCTATTTAAATTTATTAGCCTTATTTCACTGGCCTTTTAGCAGTTAGTAAACCCACTATATGAATAAAATCCATATAGTGGGTCTATTAATTGTTATATCTTCTGTTATCTATGTTGTTTCCATGAAATCATCATTACTTGGATGTAAATCTATGAATTCTGTTCTTTCTGGAAAATATGATAACCTCTATGGTCCCTATTAATGCTATTAAAATAGTAAGGATAGATGTTTTATCACCTGTGTCTGGTGAGTTTATTGTTTTGTCTAAATTATTTTCTTCCCCTTTACCTTGGCTAGTGCTATTTTCTTTATGCTCCTTATGCTTTTCATTATATTGTGATCTAAATGCTATCAATTTTGCATTGTCTATTTGTCCTTTTTGAGCCTCAGTCAATTCAGTATAAGCCTTTTCAGCCTCTAAAAATGCTTCTTCATTTTCATCAGTAAGTTTGTCTCCAAGGTCGTTAATCATTGTCTGTACATATTTCTCCTGTTTCAAAGTTTCTATAGTTGCAGTACCTTTAATACGCAACATAGAGCAATAGTCATTAACTGCAAGCAATGAACCATCATCTGCCACAACAACATTAGAGGTGGAATATTGAGGATAAGTTTTAGCCTCATATAACTTTTTTACTATGCCAGAAGCTGCTTTATCATTATCAGCGAAAACATAAATTTTATTTGGGTTGGTATTTGTGTTGAAATATAAATATATCTGTTGTCCATTTTCTTTGTTTGCATATGCTGTAGAAAGAGTCAGGCTCCCAAGCTGAGTTTCCTCTCCAGCCTCAAAAGGAGCTGTGTAAAGTAACTTAAAGGTGTCAGCATCAATAACATTTAGTCCTTTTTGTCCACAAACGTATACTTTCCCATTAAAGGTAACTGAAGAGTTGTTGTATACTCCTAAAGAAAGACTTTTAACGTTCTCATTATTTTTTCCCTTTTGAAATTTTCCATTATCAATCTTTGCAGCATGAAAGTTTCCACTATAAGATGAATAGTAAATTGTATTTCTTTGGTCATCATAGAGTACAGATGAGCGAATTCGACTTCTCTGAGCTCTATCTTTGGAACTTGTTACCCCCACATTATCATTGTCACTCATATTTAAAATATCCACAATAACTGCCTTTTTCTGAGTAATAGATTTTTTTAAATCTATTGAATAAACATCTCCAGTATCACAAGGGACAACTAGGTAATCTCCTGCTATGCAAGCTCCTGCCCAATAAAAACTAGGGCCTTCTATAGTCCATATAGCATCTTTCCTCTCCGTAGGATTATCTGGATTTTCATCGATAACATCCATACAATAGAAACCACCAGTAGGGGGATTTCCTCCACCTGTAGTAATTCCAGAATAAATATAACCATTGTGATATAAAACAGGAGCACTACTCTGAGATGCGTGTATTCCTGTATCTCCTCTCCATAATGGTGAGAGGTCGTTTGCGTTAAAGGCATATACTGCTGAACCAATAGGAACAAAGATCATTCCATCTCCATAAGCAAGCCATCCTGTATAGCCTCCACCTAATACGGTTGTGCCTATTTCACCTGTTTTTACTAAATTTCCATCCATATCATATTTACGAAGTTCTTGATCCACCGCTATATAAATATGCTTATCTACCACAATTGGATAGGTCCATTTTCCCCATCCCATCATTCCATCACCATTTTTACGAATAGCCTTTTCCCAGGTGGCTTCTACATCAATATCATTTATATTTCTGGGAGTCAATGCATTTACAATACTACTATTACTGCTATCAACTCGTGCCATTCCATAAAAAGCATCATATGCTGGTAAAGTTGTTGCTGACTTATAAAATTCAATCGTATAAGTACTTTTGCTTACTGCTAAGGCTCCGCTAAACCCTTTGGAATGATATCTCTCTACTATAATAGAAAAAGAATTCAATACTTTGTTTGGATCAATTTTAAAGGTGATAGGTTCTCCAAACTTATACTGCTGACTACCAACCTTTAATTTTAGATTTGATCCCAAATCTGTGGCTAGAGGGGTAGCAATAACCTTGATTTCTCTCATATTTTTATCTAAAGTAAACCGATAAGTTCCTTTTCCTTCTACAAAATGAAAGTTTGGAATTCCTTCAACCTCTAAATTTGATAATTTTGTTGTGTCTACACCTAAGATTGTTAACATAAATGTTTTGCTATAAGTTTTCCCTGAGGGATCCACAGCATTGGCTGTAATTTCTACCTCTCTATCCCCAAGACCCATATTGGTAGTTTCATAGAGAAGACGATCTTTATCATAATCAGAGGTGATTTTTATAATGCTCTCGTCAGAACTCTTCCAATGAACTTTTGTTTGCCCGTATGTGCCAACTACAGTTATTCCACTAGTAATCATGCCATTAGTTCTATTACCACCCATAACTGTATTGTGCTCAGGCCAATTCACAGAATCCCAATCTTGTTTAAAATTATACTGCTCTTTAGACTCTACATTAACTAAAATATAAGAGGCATTTGAAAGTCTTTTATTACCGTCAATCTTCTGAAGGTATATTTCATAATTCCCTATTTCATTAAATTTAAAATTGAGAGCATTATCTTTTATCTCATCTAAAGTATAGTTTCCTTCGTTTGGTGATATTACAACTTTAGATCCATCATCATTAATTCGTTTTACTAAGGTCGTTGCACCATCCATGGCATTTAATGTTGAGTCCTCGCTATTATAAGAGCTTACATTCAAATAAATATCTCCTGGTACTCCAGCAGCAGCGTTTATCATTGTATTTCCGTTTGCTACGAATTTGGTTTCTGCTTTACTTATGCCATAAAAATATACTGAAGCTTTTCCCCATTGGGATGTTACTTCTGAGGTAGTAAAATTATTAGTGGCATTATCACTAAAGCTTGCACTGCAAACCCACTGTGCATCAGCATTATTTCCCTTATCAATACCATTGATATCCTCAATGTTATTCACTATGCCATCAGTATTTATATCGATGTATTGTTTTATATTATCAACGGTAGCTCCTTTTTTCTGAATATAGTATTGTGCAAGTACATGTAGTGGGGTTATGAAGCCAGGATCGTCATTGCTAACTTGTAATCCTAGCTCACTAAACTTACTATAGGGTACCTTGAGATCAACTGGTCTCTCTGTAATTCTTTCACTTAAGCTATTGATTATAAGCCCAACTTCTACATCTGCAATTACTGAGGTCTGTTTACTGCCTATTCTCTGTGCTTTTGCTACCTTTGGAAATGCTGTAAAAAGCCAGCTCATCATCAAACAGCAACACAGCAAGATAGACATAATCCTTTTAGTTTGTTTCATCTTCCTTCTCTCCCTTTCTCTTTAATGAAAATTAAAAAACAGACTGTCCTTCGACAGCCTGTCTTAAAATCATCAGTTTCCTTTACTAATACACTTAATAGCAACTACACATGTTTCTGTAAATGTTTACAACAGAACATACATATTTAAATCCTCAAATCTGTGTTTACTAAAGTTCAGACATCCTTTTCTGTCGAAAGGATAAACATTGTCTGTAATTACAGCAGATATTCTGACTTAGCTTCAACCTACTTACCCGCCTTCCCAGAGATTTCTCTCCAGTGACATTCTTGGGCTTTCGTTCACCATACAGCAGCGTGACTGTCACGGATTCTAACCGTGTTCCCATTTAAGCATGATATTCCACATGCACTGTAATTATATTATTAAATTTTCCTTCTTTATAATACCTCATTTAACCTATACTGTCAATCATTGTTAAGATTGTTGCGTTAATGTCTACATGCTGTACTACTTCACCCTATTCAGGTGGCAGATAAAAGTAACTATATGCCTAGATAAGTTCAACTAATATTTAGTTGGAGTTCAAATTCCCCCTAAAACTTAGCTATTACATTCCGTCCTCAACTTAATTGGTATAAATGTCTCCATCTGAGCCCATCCTTGTGCCTTGATAATATTGCTAGGTGTTATGATATGACCCATGGTATAGTGGTTTTTACGCTCATCTAATTCAAATAGTTCAGATTCTCTAATATAGTCCATGGCTTCATTATGGAGTTGATTATCCATGTCCTCATCACCATCTTTATATGCATAGGTCAGATAATATCCACCTTCAAAGTCAACCACATCATAACTATTAGCATCCATGTCCTCATTTAAGGCCCACCACCAAACCATGCCTCCTTCTATAGGATCAAAAAATAAAAAGTCCCGTGGCATAAAGTCATCCCGTGGCAATAGGTTAATCTTGGAAAAATATGCATCAAACTTTCCTAAGATTCCCTCTGAAGAAAAATCAAAATCTTTATCCACCCCTGAGGACGCAGCTCTAAAAGGTGGTAATGAGATAATCCTGAAATTCATAATATCAGCCCCCTATATTCTAATAATTTTATTTTATCTAGTGATATCATTTCACTATATAAACATTTTCCTCTATTCCCTTTTCATCAACTATAGTTTTTACATATGTTCCAGCATTTTTTTCAATAACTCTTATTGAAGCATCATTGCTTTTATGACAGGCAACATATACATCTGTAACTTCAAATTTATGGAGTTTATCTATGGCGGTTTTTAATAATTTAGTACCATTTCCCCTCCCCCATTGGGAGTACCGTACTGCATAAGATATATGTCCCCATTTTGTTGCTTCTTCATATGTAAGATATGGCCGCAATTGTATCTCTCCAATAAAAGCATTATTTTCAACACACCAATAAGTGTATACTCTTGGCATCCCCTCTGGAATGTTTTCACCCTTTTCATAGTTATCATATGTTTCTAATATACGCTCTTTCCATGCATCATAATTTTCAGGATTAAAAGGCATCCATTCCTCTATATTGTTTTCATAGGATTCCTTACATGCATTGAAATATTCCAAAAAATACTTTTCCTCAGGCTTTATAATCTCCATATGTGCACCTCTTTGAAATTATTGTTTAATATATATAATTTTAACATACCAATTATATATATCAATCCTTATTTAGTTCTATGCTTTTAATAGCCTCTATTATTGTTGTGTTTCCTTTTCTCCATAACATCTTAGGTTTTCTAAAACCCGCCTTCCTAAGGATTTCTATCTCATTACTAATTGTACACGGTATATCATAATGGTAAAATTCATTTTTCTCTATGCCCAAATCTTTCTTTATTCTTTCATATTCACTAAGATTATAATCTTCTTCTTTTTGATCACATACCATATAATCGCATTCAATATATTTTCCATTCTCTTTTAATGAGTTGTAAATTTTAGTATATAAATAAACTTTTTGTTCATGATAAAAATGATGCATAGTTTGGAATGATATTACAACATCATACTTCATATAATCAAAGTTATAATCAAAATAATTTTCATTTATCAATGTTATTTCTTTACCCTTATATTTTTCTTTAAGTTTATCTAACATAGCTTTAGTTAAATCTACCCCTGTCACTTTAATTTCAGGATTTCTCTTAAAGATTTCATCTAGCTCGAGGCCTGTACCACAACCTAAGTCCAGTAAATTTAGGCAATGATCTGGTATTAATTCAGCCATTTTTTCATAGGCCTCTTTACAACCTTCCACATTGTTTATCATATGCTCATCATAACCCTCAATCCTTGCTTCAAAAAAACTATCCATCTTCTCTAACATATTTATTCCCCCATCTAATCCCATGTCTAGTTACTGTAATTCTTCACCCTCTTCAGGCTGGACATAACAGTATCTACTACCCTAGATAAGTTCAACTAATTATTTTCATGGATTTCACATTCCCCCAAAATAAGTCTCACTTGACAAAAAAATATATATATAACATTATACATATAGCTACTTATAGATAATAGCTATTTATTTTTTCACAATCAATATTAGGGCACTAAAATATTCAAAGCTATTTATTCCTTTAATATAAAAATTTATCTAGCTTTGAATATCTTAATTACGCCCTTGTTAGTTTTCATGGGTTTATTGTATAAATACATTTTTTTCTTATAATTTTTGTGGTAAAAACACCGTTACCCTTGTTCCTATGTCTTTTCTGCTTAGGACGCCGAAATATCCTCTATGGTTATCAACAATCCACTTTGCTATGGATAATCCAAGTCCTGTACCCCCGTTTTTTCTAATCCTTGCTGTATCTGCTCTAAAAAACCGTTGAAATATATGTGGAACGTCACCTTCATCCATTCCTATTCCATTATCCTGAATAGAAAAGTATGGTTCATCCTTATTATTTTTTCCTACCCTAAGGATAATAGCTTCCCCCTGCTCTGTATACTTAGCTGCATTTTCAACTAATATTCTAGCTGTCTGTTTAAGTAATGCTACATCTCCATAGACACTTGCATCTCCTGAATCCATATAGATATACTCATGATCTTTATCTATCATTTGAGATTCCTCTAAAACCTCTTTTATCATATCATTAAGTGAAAATTTCATTAAAGTAAGCTGAGTTTTTCCATTGATACCTCTAGCTAAAAATAATAATTGCTCAACCAAATTTTTCATGTTTTCCGATTCAGATTTTATTGCATCAATGGATTCTTCTAATACATTACCATCATTTTTCCCCCAACGATCCAGCATGTTTGCATAACCTTGAATTACAGAAATAGGAGTTCTAAGCTCATGAGATGCGTCTGAAACAAATCTTGCCTGCTGTCTATATGACTCTCTCATTCTATCTAATAATTTATTTATGGCATCCTCTAGCCCTTGGAGGTCACTATCTCCAATGCATATTCTTTCATCTGAAGCTGTAGGACTGATTTTAGATATGGCATCTTCAAGACTTTGAAACTTTTCTTCATCCAAAACCATATTACTAAGCCTGCTTGCTGTTTCTGCTATTTCGTTAAGAGGTTTTAAATGTTTTCTGATTTTAGCTGTACCAAATATCATTTCCTCTAATAAAAATATTCCTTCTATAACTCCTAGTAAAATAACTATTTTTTTAACAAAATATAGAAAAGCACTAGCCTCCCTAACCATAGTCTTTCCATTATCCCACACTACTGTATATTTAGCTTCTTCTATAGGATATAAATGAAAGGATCTTTGTGCATTTTGTGCTATTTCCCCATAAAAATTGTTTTCATTGTCTATACACCAAATCCCTATTAAAATAACAATTAAACATATATTAAGTGCAACAAACTTAAAAAATAAATTTCTTACAGAGATAGCATTAATTTTTATTGCAATAGATGTAACATTTTTGTTTTTTTTATTCTTATTCATCTTTTATTACATATCCTACTCCACGAACTGTGGTTATTATTTTAGTATTAAATACGTCATCAATCTTTGTCCTTAGAAATCTCACATAAACATCTATTACATTGGTTTCCCCAATATAATCATATCCACATACCTTTTCTATAAGCACATCTCTAGTTAAAACTATGTTTTTATTCTCCATTAATATTTTCAGCAGTGTAAATTCCCTGTTAGTAAGTTCAATTTCTTGACCATCATACATTACTTTATACTTCATTTTATCTAATGTTAATAATCCACAGCTTATTAAACTTTCCTGTGTTTTTACTGACACTACTGTGTTTTTAAGCACTCTTCTTATTCTAGCTAAGAGCTCCTCTATTGCGAAGGGCTTGGTTATATAATCATCGGCTCCTGCATCTAGACCTGACACCTTATCCATAACAGCATCTCTTGCAGTAAGCATTATTACAGGAACATCTGAAGTTCTTCTAAGCCTTCTTAACACTTCAAGGCCATTAATTTCAGGAAGCATTACATCAAGTATAACTAAGTCAGCTTCACCATGCTGTGCAATTTCAAGACCTATCCTTCCATTGTCCGCTTTTATAACTTTGTATCCTTCATGATTCAATTCCAACTCTAAAAATCTTGCTATTCTCTCTTCATCTTCAACAATCAGAATTCTAGTCATCACTAACCTCCTTCTTAAATTTATCCTTTATATCTTTAACCTTCTTAGACATTTGGTTGAAAACCTTGTTTATTTTATCTATTTTATCCCTACTAATTCTCTTACTTGACACTAAAAACCCTACATCGAAAAATAATCCAACCACAACCAAAGGTATTATTATCCAGAAAGCAAAAAGTATAAGTACTATTATTACTGTAACGGGAATCTTTAAAAGTCTCCTGCCTTTTTGATTTATTTCAAGAAAGATATTATTACAAGTATCTATAATTTGGCATATAGTTTGGAAAAGCCCCTGAAAGTTACCTTCCTCCTTAAAGTTATTTTTCCTTGTATTTTTAATAATGGCAACTGCTTCTTCTTGGTTAGTGCAGTTTTCTTTAAATTCATTAGTGTAAAATATACTGACTGAAGGTGCCTTTATCTTTTTATGTTTTTCTAAATATACAATTGAATCCAATACATCCCAATTATTATTTTCCAGAACACTGTTTGCTTCCTCATAACTTATATCAGCTTTATCTCTTAATTTATTTACAGCTTTAAGCTTATCCACAAATAACCTCCTTATCCATGGTTTTAAATTTCTTATTAATTATTAAATTATATCATTTTACCTAAGACTTCCACAAAAAATAAGGAGATTTTGAACACCCTTCAAAATCTCTTTATCAAGTCTCTATACTATTTTTCATATCCTTCCTTGAAATCTTTTTTTACATTATCTGCTGATTTTGCTACTTCTTCAAAGACCGTGTTTACTCCATGGTAATTAACATTGGTTCCTGATATTGAGTACTTATATCCGCAGAACAATCCTATGATTAGCAATACTGCAATAGGTATTGTTAAAAATATCAATAAAAGCACTGATATGGTCAATGATATTCTTATTGGTTTCTCATTTTCTTTTCTCACTTCAAAGAAATTCTCATTTCCTTTTTTTATACACTTTCCTATGAACTTAAATATTCTTCCAATAACATCTCCAATGCCGCCACATTTATCATCCTGTTTTTGGCTATGATCCTTTTTGCCTTCTTCTTCTTTTGTCTCTATCCTAGTAGCAATTTGCTGATTTTGTTCTCTTCTTCTTTCCAAGTATATAACAGAATCTAAAAGGTCCCAATTGCACTTTTCTAGTGCTTCTTCTGCCTCTTCATGACCTACGTTAGCCTTTTTCATTAAAGTTTCGATTATTTCATTTCTTTCCATATTATATTACCTCCTCAAATTCATTACTTACTTAACTATGCCTATATAATACTTTTACAAAATTAATCTGAAATATAAGAAAGATTAAAATAAGATTAAAATCTTTAATTAATACAAAAAAAATACTATACTTAATATTGATAACTATTAAAGTCTAGATTGAGAGGTTTATATATGAGAAAAAAAGATATACTTGAGTTGAAAAAACGTTTAAAAAAAGACCATTGTACCTTCACTAAAATGTGTGGATGTTATGTTAATGGAGAAAAGCACATTATTCTAAAATTTAGAGAAACCTTTCTAAATTTGGATGAAGATGAATACTTTAAGTACTTAGATATTGCTAAAAAAGTACTGTCTGGAACCGTTGGAAACAATATTTTAGAACTTAACTTTCCAACTAATGAAGATCTTATAAATGAAAAACAAATCTCTCTAATGCAACTTAAAAACAGTAAACTAAAGAATGATGATCTCCTTGACGATTTTTATGATTCCATCATAAATAACTATGATTATACTGGGAACTTTTTAATACTTATTTTTCACGATGCCTATGATGTTATTACCAAAACCAAGGATAATTTAAAGCTGGATGAATCTGAGGAGGTATATGAATATGTGTTATGTGCAATATGTCCTGTTTCCCTTTCAGATCCTGGTCTTAGATACTTTGAAGAGGAAAATAAAATAAAGGCACGTGTTAGAGATTGGGTAGTTGATGCTCCCACTAATGGCTTCGTTTTCCCTGGTTTTATTAATCGTAGTTCAGACGTTAACTCTGTTATCTATTACACAAAAAATGCAAAGGACACACACCCTGAACTTATGGAAAATGCTTTAGGCTGTTATTCAAAACAGACCGCTGTTATTCAAAAAGAAACCTTCCAATCAATTATTAAAGATTCCTTTAGTGCTGATGAAAAAAAGGCTGATAAAGTTTTTATGGAAGTACAAGATAACTTAAATGCAATGATAGATGAATACAATTCCATGTATGAAGATGTGGATTGCGATCCTATAACCCTAACAAAGAAGGATGTTGAAAATCATTTATCAGAAAGTGGTGTTCCTGAAGAAATTACCTCTAAAATTCAACAATCTTATATGGAAACCTTTGGTGAGGATCTTCCTTTAGCGGAAAGTTTAATCGACTCAAAGATTCTTAAGGAAAATGCCCAAAGAGAAAAGGAAAAACACCTTGAAAAACAAGTAGAAATCCTTCAAACTAAACTTCAACGAGCAAATCAAGAAGCTGTTATTGATAACAATAATGAATCATCACAAGAAATTAATGAAGAAGATATCCTTGTAAAAGAAATTTCTGAAATTAATTTAGAAGAAGCTGATGATTCAAATTCGGAAACTAATAATGTTGCACCTCACTATGACGTTATCCTTCAAGTAAGGCCCGAGAAAATACCTCAAATAAAATCACAAATAATTGACGGTCAAAAGTGTATAGTTATTCCTGTTAACGAAGATGAACAAACTACAGTTAATGGTTTAAATGCTCTTATCTAATGTTAAATAAAGGGGATGTACCAAAATTAAATTATTTTGATACATCCCCTTTATTGCTTTTCTATATTACACCCGAATCTCTTTTAAAATAAATTCTCTTCCAGTTATAAGTTCCTTATCAAAACTATCACATTGAGGACAGTACCCCTCATATTGTTTTACATTGAAGATTTCTCCGCACTGTGTACATTTTGCTTCTCCAGGAATAACTTCTATTTCTAATTTTGTATTCTCATAGCGAGGTTTCCCGTCAATAGCTGCGGGAAAGCAGCTTTCAACATACATAGGAATCATAGAGGATAGTTCCCCAATCTGAAGGACTATGGCACCAACCTTATCTACTCCTTCTTTATCAGCAATCCTATCCACGGTGTTTATTACTTGAAAAACTACACCTAATTCGTGCATAGTAATTCCTCCCTAGTGACTAAACTATTTGTCGCCCTTGATAGCATCTGTAATTGCACGTACTGCAATCCTTCCTACACGTCCAGCCATATTCATTCCTAATTTCACTGGAAGGCCTTCATAGGTTGTACCTGCTTTATCATATTTCTTAAATAATTTAATAGCATCAAACTTGCATTTAGTTGTGCACATTCCACAGCCAACACATTTATTCTGATCCAGTATCACCGCTCCACAGCCTAAACAACGAGAAGTTTCAGCTTTAACTTGTTCCTCGGTAAAGGTTAATCGCGTATCTTTAAATGTATGTTCATTACTAGAATTATGCCCAGGTTTTTGTCTTGGCGTTGTATCATATCCTTCTAAGATGGCTTCTTTCTTATCCAATGAATGATATTTTCTACGGTCACGTCCATAAACTAAACTATGACCCTCCCAAACAAAACGATGAATTGAAATTGCTCCTTGTTTTCCTGCAGCTATTGCATCAATGGCAAATCTGGGACCTGTATAACAATCTCCCCCAACAAATACATCTTCTTGTGCTGATTGGTATGTTAATCCATCTGCCTTTATAGTGCGATTTGGATTAAACTCTGCTGCAGTTCCCTTCATGAGCTGTCCCCAATTAATACCTTGACCTACAGATACTAAAACATAGTCTGCAGACACAATGCAGGTTTCCTTTTCATCATATTGA
This sequence comes from Clostridium sp. UBA5530, assembly GCA_002423705.1. Classification (GTDB taxonomy): domain Bacteria; phylum Bacillota; class Clostridia; order Clostridiales; family Clostridiaceae; genus Clostridium_X. Next base: position 12,838 of record DINW01000041.1, on the reverse strand, counting down.
GGATTGAACCTTTTGTTTTCATCGAATACTGATATACATTTCTTGAATTCAACACCTGAAACCTTGCCGTCTTCAATAATAATGCGCTTTGGCCCCCAAGAATTATTAATAGAAATTCCTTCTTCATTTGCCTCTTGAATTTCCTCTAGCAATGCAGGCATTTCATTAGCAGACTCTAGGCAGTACATCTGAACCCTTTCTGCACCTACTCTTGTTGCTGTTCGCGCTACATCAATGGCTACGTTTCCTCCCCCAATGACAACTACAGTTCCATTTAGCTTAACATCCTTGCCTAAGTTCACATTGCGGAGAAAATCTACACCAGTAATAACATCACTGTTGTCTTCCCCTTCTATACCTAGCAATCTACCATCCTGTGCCCCTATAGCAACATAAAATGCCTTAAAGCCTTGATCTCTTAATTGATCTAATGTTACATCTTTCCCTACTTCAATTCCTGTTTTAAATTCTACCCCCAGTTGTTGTAAAACTTGAATTTCTCCTTGGATTACATCCTTCTCTAAACGGAAAGAAGGTATTCCAAGGGCCAACATGCCACCTAATTTTTCTTGTTTTTCAAAGACTGTTACTTTATAGCCATCTACTGCAAGGTAATAAGCACAAGATAACCCCCCAGGACCAGCCCCAATTACTGCTATTGGTTTCCCATATTCATGCATCTTTTTAGGAATATAACGCGTTTCTTGTTGCTTTTCTTTATCTGCAATAAATTTTTTAATTTCATCAATGGCAATTGGATCATCTATATCTCCTCTAGTACATTCTGATTCACATTTCCTTGGACAGATTCGACCACAAACTGCTGGAAGTGGATTCTCTTTTTTTATTAGTTCAAGAGCTTCCATATACCTTCCTTGGGCAGCTAACTTTATATATCCCTGCACTGCAATATGTGCTGGACATTGAGTTTTGCAAGGAGATGTTCCAGTGTCCACTACATTCTCTCTTGTGTTTCGGTAATCTGGGTTAAAATGCTTTTCACCCCACATATGATCTCGTGGATTCAAGGAATCTTTATGAATAATTGGGGTTGTAGAACACAATTTTTGACCAAGTTTTAAAGCATTCATAGGACAATTCTCCACACATTGCCCACAAGCAACACAATTATCTGTATTTACCTTTGCTACATAGTTTGAACGAATCATATCTGGAGAATTAAAATATAATGCATTTCTCATAGAATAACATGAATTCCCATCACAATTGCAAATAGCATGAAGGGTATCTGCACCATCAATATTAGGTACTGAATGCATCAATCCATTTTCTTCTGCCTTTTTAATAATTTCAATGGCTTCTTCTTTTGTAATCTCCCTAGCTCTTCCAGTACGAATATAATATTCTGCACCTTCTCCTAATTGTATACATAACTCATCTTCTAAAACCCCACAAGCTTCACCTAAAATCCTTCTAGATACTCTACATGTACATGGTGCCACTGCAAATTTGTTGTGTTTATTTAGGTGATATGATATTTCTTCAAAGGATGCCACACGAGTATCTCCATCAATAGCAGATTCAATAGGAATAACCCTCATTGGCCCCATTCCTATTGGCATATTAGGAGACAACACCCCACCCCTTAATCGAGCATACTCTTCAAAGGCCTTTGCAATCTGAGGATGTGCTTCTGCAGATTCACGATTTGCATTTGTTTTTTCCATAACCCCTGGAACAAACACTGTTAGTTCAAATACATCCTGTCCATTTTCACTATGAAAGATACAAGCCCCTACATCTGCTAACTTATATGCAAGATCCTTTGTTTCTGTTAAAGGCTTTCCACATTTTTTTGCAATTTGCTCAAGGGTCTGTGGTTTCCTAAGCTCCATAGCTAATGCAACTTCTGCCATTTCATCGGTTACAATACAGTCCAATACATAGTATTCTGGTGCATTTTCATCGATTTTGAATAATGCTTTTGTTGGCCCAGCCATTTTTTTTGCTAGCTTAATAATCTTTTTTCTTGCTGCCACTTTACTTCCCCCCAATAGAATTTTAATTTCTATAATATCTTGACTGTATTTTATCTTATATGTAAATGGTTGTAAAACAATGTTTTTATATACATCTACAACATTTTGTTGTAGAATATAATTAATTATTAAACTTTAACAATTTTTTATTGTGAGGTGTGATATGCAAATTAAATTTCTCGAATCCTTTCTTGTTCTTTATGAAGAATTAAATATGTCTAGAGCTTGCAAACGTTTATATATAAGTCAGCAGGGATTAAGCAGACAAATTCAGTCATTGGAGAGAGAGCTAGATGTGACTTTATTTCATCGTTCTAAAAATGGGGTCATTCCTACTGATATGGCTAATAAACTTCATTTTTATTACACCAGTATATATGATACTTATAACGAATCTTTAAAGGAAATTCAAAGGCATAAATTGTCTACAAATAAATCCTTATCTATTGGCTTTGCTATTGGTGTTTCCAATGCAACTGATACTTCCTTTTTACGTGAATTTCAATTGTATCATCCTGAAATAGAATTTAATATTTTTGAGTTTCCAAAGGAAACTTGCATCGATAATCTAAGAAAAAAAGAGTTGGACTTAGCCTTTTTAGTAAACCCCTTTGATACCACTGCCCTTGATAGCTTTCCATTGGCTGAGGGGTTCATGTATGCTGCCATTCATAAAGATCATCCTTTATCTTCATACCCAGATCCTTTAGATTTTTCTTACTTGAATGAGGAGAAGATTATTACTGGCTCTCCCCAAAATTCGTTAAGGGAGCTATTTGATTACCTTTGCCAATTGTCTAGTATAAATCCCCGAATTGTAATTTCTTCTTCCTATAGTTTTAGCATTATAAACAGCATGCAAGAAAATAGGGGTATAGGAACAGTTACTGCAAAAATGGCATCTTTAATTACCAATCCTAATATTATTATCAAAGAGTTAAGAACTCCCACTCCTGGCTATCTATATTGTTCCGTTCTAAAGCAAGATAAACAGCCCCTTGAGGTGAGTCTTCTCTTGGATTATTTAAAAGAAAAGTTCCCTTATCCTAAACAAATTGCAGTTCCACAACAAATTGTTACATAGTATATTCCATATTTGATAATTGTTTTAATATTTATAAAACTTTGTATTGACAATTAATTAACCCTCTACTATGATTTAATCATCAAGTTCAAGGGGGAGATATGATGTTTTTATTTCAATCAATTCCGTGGTCTTCGTGGTTAGTTTGGCTATTGATTTTGGGGTTATTAATGCTATTCAACGAAATCACACGGTACAATAAGACAACTGCAATCATATTTTTTATTATTTTACCTATTATTCTTTCATTTTTTGTGTGGCCAAAAACATCAGGAGTTGGGACAGGATCTCAAACTGCCAATTGGTTTGCTTGGGCAAAAGTGTATTCTGCTCTAGCTGGATGTTATATAGGTATGTGGCTACGTTTCTCAAAGAAGATGCAGGATGGCACAGCACCAAAATGGTACTATGTTTTTCCACCTGCCATATTAGGTATCAATATTTTAGAGGCTGTTTTCCGTGAAATTCAAGTCATGGGAATGCAAGGGACAATAGATGGTATGTTTTATATGGGTGGACCATGGAACGCAATGAATGCAATTGCCGGTATATTAAATCTAGTTACTATGTGCGGATGGTTTGGAATCATTATCACAAAGGATAAACGCCATACATTAGTTTGGCCAGATATGATGTGGTTTTGGATTATAGCATATGATCTTTGGAACTTTGCATATGTATATAATTGCTTAACAGACCGTTCCTTCTACAGCATGGCTTTATTACTATCATGTACAATACCAGCCTTCACGATTAAAAAAGGCGCTTGGGCCCAACATCGTGTTCATACTCTTGCACTATATATGATGTTGATGCTTACAATTCCTAACTTTTTTGTACAAAGTAAATACGCTGTAGCTTCAACCCATAGCGCAACGGCTTACTACACCGTTAGTATAATTGCACTAGTTGTAAATTTAATGGTTTTTGCTTATCAAATTTATATAGCAGTTAAGAAAAAGAAGAATGTGCTTAAAGATGAACTGTACCAAGATTCAGTTCAGTACAAAAATTTAATAAATGAAAATATGTAATCATTAGACCCTTTAACATAGAAGGTTGCTGCAACGATATAGTCACCTATTGTAATTCTATATCAATTTTGCTCCTTCTCTGTTATACTTTTCATATATACTTATGAAAGAGGGTACACACTTAATGAATTATAAAACTTTTAACAATAGATTTCGTATTGAAGGATCCATTGCTTCTATTACTGCTTTGAAAAAAGATGGGGGTGAATTGGTTTTCCAAATAGACGTGGATGATGTAGATAGAATTAAATCAATGGGATGTTGGTTTGTGGAGTGGCATAAAGACTTTAATGCTTATACAATTCAAAATATAAGCAAAGTAAAAGGAGCAAAGCCTTTAAAACAAAGTCTTGAAACTTTTATTTTAAATACTAATGCCAAAACTCCTGTTAAACATATTAATGGAAATATGTTAGACAACAGAAAATCTAATTTAGAAATAGTCTCAAGAACCAAAAAAAATCAGTATGAGAAGGTTGACGATGATACCATTGCCATAATTCTAACTGATAAGTATGACATACCACATTCTAAGGCTTTAATTTCTTCTGAAGATTTAGATAATGTTATAACTGATGGTTTTAACTGGGTTCAATACAAAAGAAATGGAGCTATTTCCGTTATTGCAAATACTCCAAATGGAAGAGTTCATCTAGACAAATTTATAATGAACCCTTGTGAAGGTGAAACTGTTCATCATATAAACCTAAATCCATTGGATTGTAGACGTAGCAATATGGAGAACAAATCAATAGAATTACAACCTTAATTTTAAATTCTAAATTAAAGGGATGTATCAAAATAATTTATAATTTTGATACATCCCTCTATTTATCTGATATTTAGGTGGAGTCCAAATTCCACCTGAAACTAAATTTCACTTTATAACCCCAAGTTTTCATTTATAATTACAACCTCCATATCTTCATGACGCATCTTTTTATAATGAATCATAAGACCATTGCATATCCTATCTGGACTACTACAATCATAACATTTATCTCCTTTTACAGCACATGGTGTCTTAAAGCCATGACGTTTAGCATTTTTAGGTGCTGCAACATTACGAACGCGCCAAAGGGCCTTATCCAAGTTAGTCTCAATTTTGTTCACTCCAAATACAAGGTATACCTTCTGGTGACCAAAAAGAGTCCCAGCCACACGGTTTCCAGTACCATCTAAATTCACTATTATTCCATCCTCAGTTGCACCATTAACAGAGGTTATAAAGTACTTAGTTTTCATACCATCTTTAGCCTCTTTGAAGAATTCCCCATGCTTTGGATCATGAACTTCATTATGTTTTGCCAAAAGTTGGTACAACCCTATGTTTATAAGGGTTTCAGAATCTCCAAAGGCAACTGTGCTATTATTAATTTCCTTATCAATGTATTGTGCAGCTTCTTCCTTGTTTTCAAAATAGGATACCTGATAATTATTTTTTCTAAAGGCATCTAATATCCTTTCAATATCCATTAAGATCATTTCCTTCCCTTGTGCTTATTTCCTGAATTATTCAAGAATATATGCTTGGTTCTTCTCCGTAACTTTAAAGCCTAACCTTTTATACACCCTAATAGCATTATGATTTTCCACATTTACACATAGTTTTATCCTTTTGCATTTCTGGCTTTTTACAATAGAAAATACCTGTTGAAGCAATGAACTTGCATATCCTTTACATCTATCCATAGGGTTAGTGCCTAAAAATTCTAAATATCCTTCATCCTCAGTATTGTAAAAAGCATAACTAACTACTCTACCTTCCTCTACACAGTAACTTATAATATGATTATTGTCTAGCATGTCCATCATAGTTGAACCATTATAATATGATCTTGGGAATAATTTATCATGTAATTCTTCAATCTGGTGTTTTATTATTTTTTGTTCATCTGCCCCATTGGTATATTTAATACAATTATTTGGTGTTTTATTTGTATTGTCCTCTTTGTACCAATCCTCAAGTTCCAATACCATATTACAATGCTGTCTGGTTTTCTTACCATTATTTCTTAGAATTAGCTGATCTATAAACATATTTTTTATATCAATAAAGAATTGTAGTTTATATCCTGGAGCTAATGCTTTCATAGCTTCTATCATATCTTGTCCATATTTCTTGTCCTGGCAAATATGTGGACTTATAAAGGGCCCTATAACCTCAATTGTCTGGTTATCACAGCATAGATCCCCAGCTACTGCCCCTATAATTTCAGTGCCATCCTCAAGAAACAATATTGCTTTAGGGTTTTCCATATAGATTTCCTGAAGATATTCTAGAATTTCTCTTTCATCTGTTTCGATGTAAGCTGATCTCATATGTAAAACGGCATTTATTTTTGACATATACTGTGCCACTGTCCCTAAGTCATCCTTAGTAGCTATCTTTAATTTAACCATTTGTACCTCCTATGATATCGCTTTAATCTTTTAAATATTTTTCTTTTTTTCTTTTAGTTCCTGCTTCCCACTGTTTATCTAAATCAAAATCATTGTCAGCAGCTATTTCAAGCAACAAATATAACATATCATATATTTCATGCTGAATCTTATCCCTTTCTGAAGTGTTTATAGCCTTTTTTAATAATTCAAATTCTTCACTTAGCCAAGCCAATTTCTCATGGTTATCACCATTCAGTGATCCCATTTTAATCAAAAATTCTCTAACTTGATTTCTATACTGATTTAATGACATAATTAACCTTTAAGACCTTGTGATTGGCGCTCCATATCTTCAATTACAATATCAAATATCTGACCTAAAGAAGAACAGTATTCTAGTATTTTCCATGGTTCATTAGTGTGATAGTGAATCTTAATAAGCTCCTCACTACCTACAGCCAGTAAACAGTCCCCTTTAAAATTATTTATAAAATATTCACTTATAGCGTCTTCATCAAGATTCTTTCCTTCAATCAATAGTTGAGTATCATATCTGTATTCCAACATTTACCTATCATCCTTTCAAATCCTTATTTAATAACAATTCTAATGTGAGCTTAACATTGTGTTTTTCTAATTTTTATTATAACATATTTTGTAAAAATAGTGACCCGAATTTATGGTTTCTTAAAATAGAGCTGTGTACTAATCATTTAGTTCCACAGCTCTGTTCTTTATTATGATTTTTTAACAAAAGTATTCTAAATAGAAATCTGATTCTTGTGCTTCTTGAAGAAATCTACTCGTGGCTCCAAGTACTTTATCTTGTGATTCATCCTATCCTCCATGAATTTATATATTGGGTCAAATATATAAGTCCAATCCCAAAGTTCTTCACCTACATTTAAGTATTCTCTTACTAATTGACAACTGTTTGGTGCAATGGGATGAAGCAAAGTGATAGCAGTTCTTACCCCATGAAATCCATCTATAAGGACTTGCTTTCTAAGGTCATTATCTTCATTGACATCGGCAACTTTCATATTATTTGACCAATATTTGCTCATACTTCGAATATAGCTATCTAGAACATAGGTTACACTGTGAAATTCATGGTTATACATATGCTGTTCATAGGTAATAATGGCCTTGTTGGATTCTTCTATAATTTTATGGCTAACTTCTCCTTCTGGTATAACTCCCTGATAATATTTCTGGGTGGTATAAAAACATGAACGAATAAGTCTGTTAAGCACATTGGTAAGCAAATTGCCATCCTTTAGAACTGGATCTGCTCCTTCTTTAAGGCCTTCTTCCATAAAAGCCTGTGGAACAAAGCTAGCACTTTTCTTTGATAATCCAAGGCTTAAAAAGTGCATTCTCAATTGTTCTGCTGTATAATGCTCCAATAGTTCCCCTGCCATAGGTGGTTTTATTGCTCCACTGCTGCTTGCTTTTTTATTCATAAATAGTAAGTGATTATTAGCAATTATATGAGGAAGTTGTATCTCCTCCCAATTTACCTTGTGTTGGTCATGAATTCCAAGGAGGGCCATAAACATTGCCATTTCAGCAATTCCATAAAAATAAATATTATCTTCCCCTATAAATTGATATACCTTAGAATCCTTAGAAGTCCACCATGTTTCCCATTCTGAAGGATTTTTTCCTCTAGCTTCAAGGCAGGCTTTAGTAAAAGAAATAGGTGCCCAAAGTGATTCTGGCCATACCCAAAAGGTTAAATCCTTAAGATTATCTTTGTCAGGCACATCAATACCCCACTGAACATTACCTGATAACCTAAATGGTACTAAGGTTTTGCCTGTTCTAAAATGAACTCCTTTTTCCACAAGTACTTTTCTAGCTAAATCTCTATCCTTAAGACTATCAAATACAAAGGATATAGACGGCTTTTTATTGTCATCGATTATTGAGTGCTTAGGTAATTTTTCTCTTATATCTGAAACCTCTTGCAATTCCTTACGTTTTACATAAATAATTGGTTTCTTTAAGAACTCTTCAATAGTATTTAATAAATATTTGCGCCAATTAGAAGTTTCTCTCAAATTTCCTACCATGTCACTTAAAATATCATTGTAATCTTCTAGTTTGAAATACCAATTGGTTACATCCCTCAACTCTGGAGTCTTACCTGATAAAGTGCTTTTAGGCTCCACTAATTCGCTTGGCATATATTGATGTCCTAAGGCACATTCATCAGCATATCCTTTATCTGATGCACAGCCTTCTATAGGGCACTTTCCAACCACTTGTCGACCATTTAAAAACACTTGAAAATCAGTATCATAGAATTGTGGGTCACTTAGTTTAACTAAATATCCTTCTTGATACAATTTATTAAATATTTTTTCAGATAACTCTTTATGGATTTCTCCGCTTCTACCTAATGCAGACCCTCCATATAAATCTAGACTAATTTCATATTTGTCTAATACTTCTTTTTGCTTATGATGATTTTCTCTAACATAATCTTCTATCGTGCCTTTATAATTGTTTTCTTCCACGGCCCTCATATAGCTAGCTGAAATTGGTGAACCATAGCAATCTGTTCCTGATACAAATATAACATTTTCCTTTCCAATCCTGTCTCTTAAAAACCTTGCAAAGGTGTCTGCATGAACAAACACACCTCCTACATGTCCGAAATGTAACTCTTTATTTCCATAGGGCATACCCGCAGTTATAATAGCTCTCTTAGGGAACATAGGTCTTTGTAAATCTGATTTTCCCATAGTACACACTCCTTCTAACTTTAATCTGATATCTACCTGATGTAACACTCCATCCTACTCAGGCTGGAGCGCTACATCAGCTACACTGCTAGATAAGTTCAACTAATATTTGGTACACAGCCAAACTACGCTTCACTTTACAAAAAGACGTAAAAAAAACACCTCCTACAATAATTTGTAGGGGCGATTTCTCCGCGTTGCCACCCTATTTCATTAATATGTCACCATATTAACCTTATCAAGTACAAAATATACTCTAGTTCTGTAACGTGAACACCCGTCATAATATCACTTGTCTCTTAAAACAAGATCCACTATGAAGCTCCAAGACTTGTTTCATTAATCTTCCACTGTTCTTTCTCACCAATTAGAACTCTCTGTAAGCTTCCAAAATAGCTACTTCTCTCTTCATTGCCTTTATTTTTCTAAAATTATATAGAAGAATTAATTTTATGTCAAGTATATATTTGATTTCGCCTAAACAGATACTCCTACGAATATTTGGTATACAGCCAAACTAAATTTTATCTTATAACTTCCTATAATACATAACCTCAACAGCATCGCTAAATTTCTTAGATTTTTCTGTTAGAATAAACCCTTGATTTTCATAGAATTTACGTGCCCTTTTGTTTTTTTCAATTGTTAAAATAAATCCATTTCCAATATTTTTATTAAGTAACATATCATACATTTCTATAGCTTTATCAATATTAGTGTATTTCTGTAAATCTTCTTTGGATAAAATTTTGTTAAAGGCACTTTTCCATGATTCAGTTTGTATATATGCTAATGAGTTAGCATCTCCACTTTCTACTTTCCGTATATCAATAGCACATCTCATACTTATTCTCCTTTTTAAATTCCTAAGGTATACTTGCTACATTATTATGACACTATATTTAGGTAAAATTTATATTATATGTGAAATATCGTGAAGGATTAAATGTAATCCAATAAAAATTTTATTCTAGGATCATTTTTCACAAAGTCAATGGTTTTGTCTTTTCTAATTGCATTTTTTACTAATTCTTTATATCTATCTTTATCCCAACTTTCTGATACATTAAATTTTATATGACTATATAGTTTTGACTCCATAGAATCATTCATGGTGCTTGCTTCATTTACCATATTTATAATCATTTCTATAGCCTTTTCTTTATCCTGTTTTTCCCTTGCTAAAGATAAACCTAATTGGTATTTATAATACGCCCCAAAATCAAATACTTCAACAACTTTTTTAGCACACTCTAAATACTCTTCTGCATCACTAAATTTCTTTTCTTTATATAGCAAATTTATTATAAAAGACAAAGTAACAAATGTTTCATGGGCATTATTTCTCAATTTTTCTTCATAGATGTTATATGCCTTATCAACCTGTCCAATATTTTCAAATAGTAATCCTTGCTGAATTTTTTTATCCACCTGTACTTCTGGAATTCTATCTAATGTTTCTTGAGCTTCTTTATATTCTTTTTTCTCCCTATACATTGCAGATAAATCTAACCTTGCCATAGAAGCGCTCTTCTCTTTACTACCTGTGGCTACAAGTTCAAGCCAGGCAATGATTTTTCTTTCATATTTGGCCTTTTCCTCAATCTTAGGATTCAACAAATGTATTCTTAATACTGTTGATATCCAATAAACTAACTCATCACAACTTGGGTATTGTTTTATTAATTCATTGGCTTTTTCAAAAGCCTTTTCAAATCCATCTCTTGATGCTATTTCCCCTATGTCCTTTGTAAGGTTCTTCACTTCTGCATCTGTTAACTCCTCATTAAAAGCCAATAAAGTATTAACATCAATTTTTAGAATACGTGCAAGTGGTGCTAGCAATGTTATGTCCGGATAGGCTGCTCCACTTTCCCACTTGTTTACTGCTGGTGCAGTTATATTTAAATAGTTAGCAACCTGCTCCTGTGTGAGATTTTCTCTTTTTCTATAATTCCTAATAATCTCATTTATTTTCATAAAATTAACTCCTTCATTTATCTGATTTATACTATTGATTAATTTAAGATTTTGTTAATTAAATCATATCAAAGCTATATAACTTAAACAATTGAAGGATTTTCATCTTTTATTCATAAAAATTAACTGTTAGTTAATTGTCTATCCGCTGTAACCCCCTCCCTCTTTAGGCTGGAGATAATACCAGCTACGACCCTAGATAAGTTCAACTAACAATTGCATCTATAATCTTTAAAGCACACTCCTCCGTTGATGACTGAGATGTATCTACAGTGATATAATATACTTCCTTTGGGAATAAATATCTATATGATTCTTCTGCTGACCCTATACATCTATCTTTACGTTGCCTTTCTCTTTCTATTAATTTTTCTAAAGGGCAAGTTACTTGTATTAAATACATATCATATTCTTTAAATGTATCTATTAATTGATTAAAAATCCTCTCACTAGTAATTACATGATCAATAATAATTCCTTCCTTTAAACCAAGAATTTCTATTGATTTTCTACATAGTTTTGAAGATATTTCGTATACATCATCTTCATATATCTTCTCATCTGTTTTCATTTTGAGAAAATCATCAATGGAGATTACTCCATATTCATAGTTTTTCTTATACTTTATAATTTTTTGTAGATTATAAGCTAATGTAGATTTACCACTACTAGATGCTCCATTAAGTAATATAACTCTATCTCCCATACCTCAACCTCCCAATTCCTTTTAATATAGGATTTGTTACAACTAAATTATAGCTTTATTTCTCATGGTTTATCCAGTTCACAAATAACTCTGTAACAAAGTTGTCTATTTAGGAACTAATAATTGAGAAGGGTATTTTTATATCATATACTTAATATAAAAATACCCTTTTAGATTATATTAAATTTCAATTATTCTGTAGTCTGCATATATCTACTCCACAAATCCCCAAAATAACTATTCATATCTACTAATTGCTCTAGTGTTCCTTGTTCAATAATGTGACCATCCTTAAAAACATAAATGTAATCAAATAGATGTAATAAGTGTAATCTATGGAGCACACTTACAATACATTTGTCTGGATATTTTGCAAACATCCTCTCATATATCTTGAATTCTGTTTCCGCATCCAAACTTGCAGTTGGCTCATCCAAAAGGATAATACTACTGTCTTTAATTGAGAAAATTCCCCTTGCAAGTGCCAGTCTCTGCTTTTCTCCACCTGACATATTAATGCCATCCTCTGATATCATAGACATTAGACCCTTTGGCAAGAATCCAATGCTTCTTAAATACATAAATAAAATCCATAATAATCTCCTTTCCCATAAAATTACTTAACCTAATTATTATGGAGGTCCCCGGATTCTATCTACATATCAACAACGTCATAGTCTATTTAATCCTATCATGAATTTTCTCCCTTCATTTCAAATATATTCTACTGTATTTTTATTATGTGATTCAATTGATCTACCCTATGGTGCTCTAATTTCTTATTATATTTATTAAACTCCATCCTTAATAAATCAATATATGAGTAATACTCATCTTTTATTTCATCTATCTGTTTTTGTGATAAAGTCTTGAATATTTGTTCTTCTGCGTCTTTA
>DINW01000045.1:38324-42067 GCA_002423705.1 Clostridium sp. UBA5530 | reverse complement strand
GTGTAGCTCAATGGTAGAGCCCTAGCCTTCCAAGCTAGTTACGTGAGTTCGATTCTCATCACCCGCTCCAAATGCGAAGGACAGCTTTTACAAAAGTTGTCCTTCGCATTTTATATATGCACCCATAGTTTAATGGATAGAACGTTAGACTCCGGATCTGACAATACAGGTTCGATTCCTGTTGGGTGTGCCAAAATATTGCCATCATCTTTTTAACTTAAAGGTGTTGGCAATATTTTTCTATTAAGATAAAAATCCAAGAATATTTAATTATTCCATATCATAGTATTAGACAAAGGAAATAGTGGAGGATGAGATATGGAGTTGTATAAGGTTTTAATTTTAGCATTAATGGGAGAAGCTTTATGGGAGACTTTAAAGCTTATTTGGACTCAAGGAAAATTGTCCTTAGATAGGATTGGAGCTATATTGGTGGGAATATTCTTATCAATAGCTACAGGTATAGACATAATGGCATTAGCAGGGTTACCCATAGCCATACCTTATGTAGGAACTGTACTTACAGGAATATTAATCAGTCGAGGCTCTAACTTTATCCATGATATAGTCAGCAATATGAATACAGTTTACGTGGAAAGAAAGTCAAGGCTTAATTCATAATGGGGTATGTTAAAAATAATGAGCTATTTCTAAGTAATTAAAAAGTTACTGAAATAGCCCTTTTTTATTATGCTATGATTATTTGCAAAGATCCAGATAATCCTTTAAATCTTTGGAATATATATATTTGCTGAAAGCCTCACTTATGTTTTCACTGGCTTCTCTATAATAAATAGATGGGGTATTGTTTATAGAATAGAAGTGATAGTTACCTTCACTAATTACAGGACTTTCATAGGAGGTATGATATAATCCTTCAAAGGTTCTACCTGGACATGCCGCTGCATCTATTATAAAAGTTTCATTAGGTAAGGAACTTAATTGACCTTTAGATAGAAGGGGCTTACTGGTAGGGGAAAGTTCTATTCCATTTATAATTATATTGAAATCTTCAACTTGAGATAAAAACTCTTCCATGGTTTTTCTGTAAAACATTCTTGTAGTGCATGAAAACTTAGATATTGCATTAAAAGCGCCTTGAGCAGTGTTGCCTGAACCTAAAACAGCTACATTATCTTTTGATGAAGGTATCATGCCAAAACTCATAAGTCCATGAATTGTAGATGCATAACCTGCTAAGTAACTATTTTTATAAACAAAGTTTTTTGGAATCCATGGGATGGCTATTTCTTTATCTTTATAGAAAATCTCAGGGTGAATGTTATCTAAGTCAACTACCATAAGATTTTTAGGTAATGCAGCTTCCTCCATAAAGTTGTGGCCTGAACCATAGGGATGAGTCCAGCCTACAATGATTTGATTTTCTTTAATGTAATCATAGTCATCAGGCTTTATAACTTTTAAAGAAAAGATACCATCACTTTCTTTAAATATGTCTTCACGACTTAATATAGTACATCCTTTTTTCTCGTACTCCTCATCACTAATATTTAGATGATGACCAAAACCTTTTTCTATAAGTATATCATTGTTAAAGCCATTTATATGTTTTGGCAACAATGCAACTCTCTTTTCTCTAGGGTGCTGTGGAATTATAAAACCTAGCTTCATTGATTCACTTCCTTTCATAAGATTGTCTTTTAGTATTTCCTCTTTATTTAAAAAATTATCCAGCGATATGGATAATTTTACTTGAACTTATCTAGGGTCCTAGCTACTGTTATCTCAAACCTAAAGAGGGTGGAGTGTTATACCAGGTCGACATCAGATAAGGGTCCTATAATAAATTTAATCTAACACCCTTGAATAAGGGATATTAGATTAATTAATGTAAGCTTAAACTGTACATTTTCTTAAATTAGGTATGAAATTAATATAACAACTTAATTATATAATATAAGTTTGCACTTGTCAAAAAAAGTATAACACTTTATAATATGTTTTATAATATGTTATCCTAAAAAGAGAATATTAATACTAAATTTATAAAATGCATGGGGGGACAAACTTTGAGTAGTAAATGTATATCTCCAATATATAAGCAAATAGCTTTAGATATAGCAAATAGAATATATCATGGAGAAATCAATCCAGGAGATAAAATTCATGGAAGATCTACGTTGGCAGGTGAATATAATGTATCACCTGAGACTGTGAGAAGATCTATAAAACTTTTAGAAGATATGGAGGTAGTTTCTAGCAATCAGGGAAGTGGAATTGTGGTTCTTTCCAAAGAAAAAGCATATATATTCATAAATAGATTTAAGGATATGGAGAGTTTAGGTATTCTTAAAGAGTCTGTGGAGGATCTTATAGAAAGAAGAGAGGAATTAGATAATAATCTAAGAGGAATTATAGAAAAGATAATAAATTTTTCTGATAGATTAAAAAATGTAAATCCTATAAATACACTAGAAATTTCAATTGCTAAGGGATGTCATATAATAGGTAAAACAATAAGTGAAGCCAAGTTCTGGCAAAACACCGGTGCTACCATAGTAGGAATAAGGAGAAATGGAGATTTAATAATATCACCAGGTCCTTATGCAATCTTTGAAGAAGGTGATACCATATTGGTAGTAGGAGATAATATAGATAGAGCTGTTGATAGATATCTTAAGGGACAGTAAAGGGCTATGATATCATAATAAAAGCTACCATACAATAAATATCATATTGTATGGTAGCTTTTATAGTTTTTTAGTAGGCTCTTCCCCAATATACTAGCTTATGAGCTTTTTTGCCGCAGCATACGCAGGTATCACTTACTGGTTCTGTATCGTTAAAAGGCATGCATCTAGATGTAGCAGTAGCAAATTCTTTAATTTTATTTTCACATTCTACATCACCGCACCACATGGCTTTGATAAATCCAGGTTTTTCATCAAGAAGATTTTTAAATTCTTCTAAGTTAGTAGCTATTTGAGTTTTAGCTTGTTGAGCTTCTCCTGCTTTATTAAGCAAAGAGTCTTGAATATCCTGTAGAACCTTAGGAATTTCTGTTTCTAAACTATCAAGGGAAACTATGATTTTTTCTCTATTGTCTCTTCTAACTAAAATGCATTGATTATTTTCAATATCCTTTGGGCCTATTTCTAATCTTAGAGGAATTCCCTTCATCTCATATTCAGAGAATTTCCAACCAGGACTCTTGTCAGAAACATCTTTCTTAACTCTTATTAAAGGTTTAAGCCTATTTTCAATTTCCTCAGCTTTCTCTATAACCCCATCTTTATGCATAGCTATTGGGATTATCATAAGCTCTGTTGGAGCTATTTTAGGAGGAAGTACTAGACCGTTATCATCTCCATGAACCATTATTATAGCGCCTATAAGTCTTGTGGTAACTCCCCAANNTTTCTAACTCCATCTTTATCTGTATAAGCTATATCAAAGGCTTTGGAAAAACCATCCCCAAAATTATGGGAGGTTCCGCATTGAAGAGCCTTACCATCATGCATTAAACTTTCTATTGTGTAGGTAGCTACAGCACCAGCAAACTTTTCTTTGTCAGTCTTTTTACCTTTTACCACAGGGATGGCTAAATAATCCTCACAAAAAGTAGCATAGGTGTTTAACATTCTTAAAGTTTCTTCCTCAGCTTCTTCGGCAGTGGCATGCATGGTATGGCCTTCTTGCCACAAAAATTCTAAGCTTCTTAGGAATGGTCTTGTAGTCTTTTCCCAACGTACAACAGAGCACCATTGATTATAAAGCTTTGG
>DINW01000045.1:0-38304 GCA_002423705.1 Clostridium sp. UBA5530 | reverse complement strand
CCATGAGTTACCCAAGCAACCTCTGGTGCGAAGCCTTCTACGTGGTCTGCCTCTTTTTGTAGTAAACTTTCAGGTATAAGTAAAGGCATATATACATTTTCATGACCAGTTTCTTTAAACATACTATCTAGAGTATGTTGGATATTTTCCCAAATTGCATAGCCGTAAGGTCTTATTATCATACATCCTCTAACAGAAGCATAATCTACTAGTTCAGCTTTTTTTACTACATCGGTGTACCATTTAGCAAAATCTTCATTCATAGAGGTTATTGATTCAACTAATTTTTTTTCTTTTCCCATGGTTATCCTCCTAACTATAATTTAAAAATAAATAATATTTTCATCTCTAAAAGAATAAGGGTATTCAATAACGGAGACATAATACATAATTATCTGATGTCTACATGCTGTAACACTTCATACTCTTTAGGTTGGAGTCCAAACTCCATCTGAAACTAAGTTTAACTTGATAGGCAATAAAAAAAAGCCCCTAATCCCACAAAGGGACCGAGACATTAAATCGGTGGTACCACCCTAATTAGCGATAAAAAAATCGCTCTACTCAAAATTTTAACGACTATTGCCGCTATGGATTAAATCTCCATAGAACTCTGAGGTGGGTTCAAAAGAAGCTTTTTAGAAATATCACACCAAAACTATTTCTTCTCTGAAAAAAGACCTACAATTTACTATTCCTCTTCAAGGTTTTTACTTATTCATTAATATAATCATAGTAAAATATAAATTATTAAATGTCAATAGTAAAAAAGATAATACTTCCTCTATTATTATCTTTTTTTATATAGTATAATGATATTGTTTGTTAAGAGATTTATAGCATGAATAGCTATAAATCTTTGTTTTGTGCAAATTCAATCATGGGGGGTATATCTATGCAAATACTTATTTATTTTGGAATCTTTTTTGCTAAAACTGTAGAAGTGAGCTTAGCAACCATCAGAACAGTACTTATAACTAGAGGAGAAAAGCTTTGGGGAGCCTTGATAGGCTTTGTGGAAGTTGTACTATGGCTATACTTAGTAGCAAGTATTGTAAACAATGTCACAGAGGATCCAATAAAGGTTATATTTTATTCCTTAGGATTTTCCTTTGGTAACTATGTAGGAACCATTTTGGAAGAGAAGCTAGCTTTAGGGCTTGTAACTATGAATGTAATAGCTTCTAAGGAAGATGGGATGAAGTTAGCAGAAATTTTGAGAGAGCAAAATGTAGGCGTAACTACAATTGATGGAGAAGGAAGAATTGAAAGCAAAAAGATATTAATGGTACATATAAAGAGAAAAAAGAAAAATGAAGTAATATCTATTATAGAAAATTCAGGATATAATTGTGTTATATCTGTAAATGATACCAAAGGAGTATATGGAGGCTATGGTCTCAAGAAATAATGTTTTTAGGAGGGAACTGATTTGGATATCATAAATTCTTTTTTAAAAGTAAAGGATATAATGAATGTGAAGTTTCTTAAGGTTCCCCAAAATACAGAAATAAAAAAAGTTTTTAATGCCATGATTAAAAACAATGTGGATGAGGTTTTAATTGTAGATGAGAATAAAAACTTAACGGGTATATTCACAAGAAAAAACCTATCTCAACTTGATTATAAAAATGAAGAACTCATGGAAGAGCCTATATTTAAATATTCTATAAAAAACATAGTAACAATATCTCCAGATGCCTATGCTAGGGAAGCTAGGGACATAATGATTGAGCATAACATAGGAAGGTTGCCTGTGGTTCAAGATGGCGATGTAAAGGGTATAATAACTTCTATAAATCTTAGAGATAACTTTTATATAAAAGTAGATGAGATGTTTAATCTTCAAAATGATGTGTTAAATAATATCCATGAAGCTATATGCATATGTGATGGCAGAGGAATAATAACCTATTGGAATAAAAGTTCAGAAAAATTGTATGAGATAAAAGCCGAAGAGGTAATAGGAAAACATATATCTACTCATTTTTGCAATGCCATAATTCTAAAGGTCTTAAATGAAGGAAAGGCTATTGAAAATGTGAAGCATGAGCCTATTAAAGGTAAAACTGTTATATTGAGTGCTGTGCCTGTTATTAATAGTGATAAGAAGGTAGTGGCGGTGGTGTCTACAGACAGAGATGTAACAGAAGTGGAGAATTTATCTAAAAAGCTTCATTCAGCAAATGAAAAAGTTGAAATGTTAAGTCATGCCTATAACAGAGAGATTGCCAATAACTATAAATTTTCAAGCATTGTGGGAAAAAGTAAAAAAATAATATCATCTATAAATATGTGTCAGAAAATAGCATCAACCTCAACCTCTGTTTTAATAACAGGGGAAAGTGGAACTGGAAAAGAAGTATTTGCTAAATCCATTCATGAAGCTAGCGGAAGAAAAGGACAATTTGTAGCAGTGAATTGCAGTGCCATCCCTGAGCAACTATTAGAAAGTGAACTTTTTGGATATGTAGATGGAGCTTTTACAGGAGCTGCTAAAAAGGGTAAGATAGGTATGTTTGAGTTTGCTAATAACGGAACCTTATTCTTAGATGAAATAGGTGATATGCCAATAGGGATGCAAAGTAAACTTTTAAGAGTGTTGCAGGATGGAATTGTTTATAGACTAGGCAGTGAGAAACCAATACATACTAATACTCGGATAATTGCAGCTACCAATAAGAATCTACGGCAAGCTATAAAAAACAATGAATTTAGAGATGATTTGTTTTATAGGTTAGCAGTGGTTCAGGTGGAACTACCACCTTTAAGGGAAAGAAAAGAAGATATAAGAGATCTGATAAATCTATTTATAAATCAAGTTTCTCATCACGAAAAAATAAACATAGATAAAATAGATGATGAAGTCTATGAAATTCTTTCTAATTATAAGTGGGAAGGTAACATCAGAGAACTTAAGAATGTAGTTCAGAGAATGGTGGTTTTATCTATAAATGGAGTTGTTTCATTAGACAGTATTCCGCCTTATATATTAAAAGAAAAAAATAAATTATTTCAAAAGGATAATTGTAAGGATTGTTATGATTTAGACAATAGAGTAAAGGACTTAGAAATCAGTCTTATTACTAAAGCCATGGAATTAACGGAAGGCAATAAAGCTAAGGCAGCAGAAATTCTTAAAATTAAAAGAACTACTTTGTACTATAAATTAAAGCAGTATGACTTGGAATCAAGTGAAACTTAGTTTCCGGTGGAGTTTGAACTTCAACTAAATATTAGTTGGACTTATCCAGGGTGGTAGCTGCTATTATCTCAAGTCTGAAGAGGACGGAGTGTTACGGAAGGTATACATCAGATGAAAAAATGATGCAGCATTCCTAAGGTGATTTTTAAAATTATTTTAGGAATGCTTTCTTTTTAAATATGCTATGGTTAAATTAAGATTAGGTATTTAAAAAAATGTTATTTTTTCGACAAGATGTTGAAAAACTGACGTGACAAAAAATTAACGTATTTCCTTTAACAAAGTAGGGTTAAAGTATAAAAATAAAAAAATATATATAAGAGCATGTCTAAAAGCTGACATTATTAAAAAATAAATATTTTATCAGCAATTGAATAATAATATAAATACCTATACTTTACGGCATTTATATTGTTTTTTTTAATAGTTAAAAATTTGGCACGATAATTGCTACATATTATTACGTAATGAATGTGGAGGTGACGTCATGAGTAAGAATTTTAAATTTCCTCTTAGAATGCATGTAGGGGCCCCTTGTGAGCCTGTAGTAAAAGAAAAACAGAAAGTNNGTGGAAAGAGGACAATGTATAGCAGAACCTAACAAGGGGTTAGGAGCTAAAATTCATACAAGTGTTACTGGTGAGATAGTAAAGATAACAGATAATGAGATAATAATTTTAGCAGAGGACGTACAAAACTCTGATTATGTAAAGATTAAGCAATGTGATACCATAGTAGAAACTGTCTTTGAAGCTGGAATTGTAGGAGCCGGTGGAGCTGGATTTCCTGCTCATGTAAAGCTTAAAGCAGAAATACCAGATGGATATATAATAGCTAACTGTGTGGAATGTGAACCTTTATTAAAGCACAATATAAAATTAATTGAAGAAAATCCACAAATAATTATAAAGGGAATAAGGTATGCTATGGAAGCTACTAAGGCACCAAAAGCATATATAGGAATAAAATCTAAAAACAAAAAAGCTGTTGAAATGTTAAAAAATGCTTTAAAAAATCAAATAGACATAGAGGTAAAGGAACTTCAAGATTTATATCCAATGGGAGAAGAAAGAGCTTTAATACATGGAATCTTTGGACAGTGGTTAACACCAGAGCAGCTACCCTTAGAGGCTAAATGTGTAGTGTTAAATGCCGAAACTCTTGCAAATATTACAAGGGCAGTAGAAGAAAGAAAGCCTGTTATAGATAAAGATATAACTGTATGTGGAAAACTAAACACAGGAATAGAGCCTAATGTATTTTTTCAAGTACCTGTAGGAACTCCTATACAGGAACTTATTGAAAGAAGCGGCGGAATAGATGGAAACTATGGAGAAATCGTCATAGGAGGACCATATACAGGAAAAGCAGATAATATAGATAATGCTATTGTTACAAAAACTTCAGGCGGAGCGGTGGTAACTATAGAACTACCTGAGTATAAAGGTAAAGTAGGACTTTTAGTATGTGCTTGTGGAGCTAATGAAGATAGACTTAGAGACGTAGCTTCAAAAATGAAGTGCCAAGTAGTTGGTGCTGTAGAGTGCAAAAATGTGGTTCATGTTAAGAATGCACTAAAATGTAAGACACCTGGAGACTGACCAGGCCAAACAGCTGTAGTTTTGCAGCTTAAGAAAATGGGCGCAGAGAGGATATTGATTTCTAACTGTAGCGATTGTACAAATACTGTTATGAACTGTGCACCTAAGATGGGTCTAGGGGTTTATCACCATACAGACCATATTTTTAGAACAGTTGATCATAAATTAACACGTAGACTAGATGTAGAATAGGAGGAATAGGTTATGTCAATGACTGCTGAACACGCTGAAGCTCTTAAAAATGAATCAGCTGTTGTATGTTGTAGAACAGAAGCGGGAACTATACTTTCAGCTGATAATCTTGAAGATCCAGAAATATTCCCAGATATGGTGGATTCGGGACTGTTAACTATCCCAGCTAATTGTTTAAAAGTAGGAGAGGTAATAGGTGCCAAACTTACAAAAACAATCGACTCTTTAACTCCATTAACTTCTGATATAGTTGAAGGAGCAAAGACTTTAGAGTCAGCTAAAGCCAAGGAAAGTGAAAAAGCTTCATCTATAGATGACAATGCAAAGGCTGTTCTAAAGATAAATAAGAAGGCAGGAGAAGCAATAACTGCAGTAGATTTAGAAAATCCAATGTATTTTGAGCAATTAGAGGATTCATTACTTGTTACTTTAGGAGATACAGTGTTAACTGTTAAAGAGGTAGTAGGTAAAACTTTAAAAATAGATACTCCAGCATTAACTCCTGTAACTGGTAGTATATTAGAAGGATATGAGGAGGAATTAGTTGTGGCTAATGAATCAGGAATAACAACAAGTCTTAGCTCATCTGTATTGAAGATAAAGATAGCTGAAGGCAAGGGAATAGATATAGAACTTCCATTAAATATGGTATCAGGTGTAGCACCAATGGCTAAAGCAACACAAGGAATTACAACTGCTCCATTAGCACAACCAGCAAAGGTTGTAGAAAAAGTTGAAGAAGTAAAGCTAGCACCTAAAGCAGTTAGAACTTTAACTAAGAAGCATTATGCCATAAAGGAAGTAAAGTTTGGACCAGAAACTAAGATAGAAGGAACAACTCTTTACATAAGAGACAACATTTGCGAAGAAGCTGTTAATGAAAGTGAATTAGTTAAGTCTATAAAAATAGATATAATAACTCCAGATAAGTATAACACTTACTCTGATACTATAATGGACGTTCAACCTATAGCAACTAAAGAGGGTGAAGCTAAGATAGGAAATGGAGTTACAAGAGTTTTAGATGGAGCCATAGTAATGGTAACTGGTACAGATGAAGATGGAGTTCAAATAGGTGAATTCGGTTCTTCAGAAGGAATATTAGAAGAGAACATTATGTGGGGAAGACCAGGAGCTCCAGATAAGGGTGAGATATTTATAAAGACAGAGGTAGTTGTAGCTAGAGGAACAAATATGGAAAGACCAGGGCCATTAGCTGCTCATAAGGCTACTGATTATATAACTCAAGAAATAAGAGAAGCTCTAAAGAAGGTTGAAGATGAATCTTTAGTTGTAGACACAGAAGAGCTTGTTGAATATAGAAGACCTGGAAAGAAAAAGGTTGTAATAGTTAAAGAAATTATGGGTCAAGGTGCAATGCATGACAACTTAATATTACCAGTAGAGCCAGTTGGAGTTTTAGGTGGTAAGCCAAATGTTGACCTTGGAAATGTTCCAGTTATGCTTTCTCCAATGGAAGTTATAGATGGAGGAATTCATGCACTAACTTGTATAGGCCCTGCATCTAAGGAATGTTCAAGACATTACTGGAGAGAGCCATTAGTTATGGAAGCTATGGCTGATGAAGAGATAGACCTAGCAGGAGTAATATTTGTTGGATCACCACAAATAAATGCTGAAAAGTTCTATGTATCAGAAAGGCTTGGAATGATAATAGAATTTATGGATGTAGATGGTGCAATAGTTACTACAGAAGGTTTTGGAAATAACCACATAGATTTCGCTTCTCATATTGAGCAAATAGGTATGAGAGGAGTTCCAGCAGTAGGAATGTCATTCTGTGCTGTTCAAGGAGCTTTAGTAGTTGGTAATAAGTACATGAAGTACATGGTTGACAATAATAAGTCAGAAGCAGGAATAGAAAATGAAGTTTTATCTTGCAATACTTTATGTAAAGAAGATGCTATAAGAGCATTGGATATGGTAAAGGCTGCTATGGCGGGAGAAGAGGTAAAGACTGCTGAAAGAAAATGGAATCCAAATGTTAAAGAAGGTAATCTTGAAGCTATAGAAAAGTCTTATGATATGAAGATAAATAGAGTAGACAATGAAACTTCTATTCCAATGAGTGAAAAAAGACTAGAAAAATATGCTACAAAATAATTAATATAGATAGATCTATAGAAAAGAGGAAGCACCTTATGAAATATGGAGACAAAATAATTGAAATGCAAGGTGTGATTGTAGAAATACATGATGGATGTGTTGCTATGGATTTTAAGGGAAGACTAGGATATATGAAAGTTCCTATGAGAATGCTTATAACTGATTATCCTTTAAAGGTTGGTCAAGAGGTAGGTTTTAACATGAGTTTTCCAGAGGTTCTAAGTGCAGAACCTAATGAAAAGTATGTAAGCAATATAGCCAAAAGAGATAGAAAGGAAGGAAAGTAATATGGATTATACTGCAGTTAAGGGTTTACAATCAGAAATATTTGTACCAATAACTCCACCACCAGTATGGACACCAGTTACTAAGGAGTTAAAGGATATGAAAATAGCCTTTGCTACAGCTGCTGGGGTGCATTTAAAATCAGATAAGAGATTTAATTTAGCAGGAGATTTCACTTATAGGGTAATACCAGGAGATGCTAAGACTTCTGATCTTATGGTATCTCATGGTGGATATGATAATGCTGATGTAAATAAGGACATCAATTGTATGTTCCCTATAGATAGATTAAGAGAACTTAAAGAAGAAGGTTTCATAAAAGAAATAGCACCAGTACATGTTGGATTCATGGGTGGTGGTGGAAACCAAGATAAATTTGCTCACGAAACTGGTCCAGCAATAGCTAAAATTCTTAAAGATGAAGGGGTAGATGCTGTAGTATTAACTGCTGGCTGAGGAACCTGTCACCGTTCAGCTGTTTTAGTACAGAGAGCGATAGAGGAGTCGGGGATTCCTACAATAATAATAGCAGCATTACCACCAGTTGTAAGACAAACTGGAACTCCAAGAGCCGTTGCTCCACTTGTTCCAATGGGAGCTAATGCTGGAGAGCCTAACAATAAAGAAATGCAACATGCAATATTAAAAGAAACTTTAGAAAAGCTAATTGAGATAGATACTCCAGGAAAGATAGTTCCACTTCCACATGAGTATGTAGCAAAAGTTTAGAAAAATTAATTCTCAGTGGAGATGATATCTCCACTGAGTTTAGTAAAAAATATATGGTGATTATATGGAAGAAAATAAATTGACCATAAAAACCTTTCATGTTGAAAAGGTAGAGTTCAATGATAAAACCTATTTAGAGGAAAGAAAATTACATATTGGCAATGATGTGCTAAATATTCAGTGCAACAAAGAATATATAAAAGATTATAAAGTAAAGATAATAAATTCAGAAGAGCATGGAATTTTTATTAATTCAATTTTGGATTTTTCACCTATAGCCACTAAAGTCTTAGGAACTATAGGAAATGGTATAACTCATGTGTTTACAGGGGTTATAGTAATGTTAACAGCAGTAGATGAACTTGGATTACAAGTAGCAGAATTTGGATCTTCAGAAGGAATCTTAGAAAATCAAGTTTCCTTTGGAAAAGCCGGCACACCAAGTAAAGAAGATATTATTATAAACATAGATATTACATTAAAGTCAGGAAAAGGGATCATAAGAAATGCCATTATGGAATGTCATAGGACTTGTGATTTGATTATAGATAAAATAAGAATTNNTATTATGATAAAGAAGACAAAAAAACTCCTAGAAAAAGAGTTGTTATAATTAAACAGGTAGCAGGCCAGGGTGCCATGTATGACACAGGAATGTTTCCTAGAGAACCAGGTGGATTTATAGGATGTAAGTCCATAATCGATATGGGAAATATGCCTGTTATAATAACACCAAATGAATATAGAGATGGTGCTCTAAGAGCTATGCACTAGTTAGGAGGTGGCCTATGGGAGTAGGACCGTCTACAAAGGAAACAACTTTACATCACTTTAGAGATCCCCTTTTAGAAGTAGTAGACAATGATAAAGATGTAGATTTATTAGGAATCATAGTGGTGGGAACACCCCAAGATAATGAGGACAAAATTTTTGTAGGTAAGAGAGTTGCTGCTTGGGTTCAAGGAATGAAAGCAGATGGAGCTATAATATCAGTGGATGGTTGGGGCAATAGTCATGTGGATTTTGCCAATACCATTGAAGAAATTGGTAAAAACAACATAGCTGTAGTTGGAATGAGCTTTATAGGAACTCAAGGAAAATTTGTAGTCACTAATAAATATATGGATACTATAGTGGATTTTAATAAGTCTCAACATGGAATAGAGACAGAAGTTGTAGGAGAAAATAATGTTACAGTATTAGATGCAAAAAAAGCCTTGGCATTTTTAAAACTAAAAATGAGAAAAATGGGGGAATAGATTATGAAATTTATAAAATCCATTCAAGCTGTAGACTCTCATACTATGGGAGAACCAACAAGGGTAGTTGTTGGAGGAGTTCCTGTTATAAAAGGAAATACCATGCCTGAAAAAAAGGCATATTTAGAAGAAAATATGGATTATGTAAGAACAGCTATAATGCATGAACCAAGAGGTCATAAAGATATGTTTGGTTCTATAATAACAGCACCTACTAATAGTGAAGCAGATTTAGGAATAATCTTCATGGATGGTGGTGGATACCTAAACATGTGTGGACATGGTTCTATAGGCGCTGCAACTATAGCAGTAGAAACTGGGATGGTAGAAGTTAAAGAACCATACACAGATATAGTTTTAGAAGCACCTGCAGGTCTTATACAAGCTAAGGTAAAGGTGGAAAATGGAAAAGCTATAGAGGCATCCATAGTAAATGTTCCTTCATTTTTATACAAAGAAGGAGTTGAAATAGACATTCCTGAAATAGGAAAAATATCCATAGACATAGCTTTTGGAGGAAGTTTCTTTGCATTAGTTAATTCTAAAGACTTAGGAATAGACATATGCCCTGAAAATTCTACAAAGCTCAGCGAAATTGGATTAGTTATAAGAGATATCATAAATAAAAATATAGAAATAAAGCATCCAACTTTATCTCATATAAGAACGGTAGATTTAGTTGAAATATATGGACCACCAAAGAATCCAAAGGCTACATTTCAAAATGTAGTAGTGTTTGGAGAAGGTCAAATAGATAGATCACCTTGTGGCACAGGAACCAGTGCAAAGATGGCTACATTATATGCAAAGGGAAAATTGGCTATTGGAGAAGATTTTGTCTATGAAAGCATTCTAGGCACTATGTTTAGAGGTAAGATTCTAGAAGAGACAAAGATTGGACAATACAAAGCCATAATTCCTGAAATCACAGGAAGTGCATATATAACAGGCTTTAATCATTTTGTAATAGATGAGAGTGATCCTGTAAAATATGGATTTAGCCTTTCTTAATATTACAAATATAACTTAAATTATTTTGGATGATTGAGTTTTTTAGTATTTTATATATTAAAAAAGCCATTATCATATAAAGTGAAACTTAGTTTCAGGTGGAGTTTGGACTCCACCTGAACATTAGTTGAAGTTATCTAGGGTCATAGCTGCTGTTATCTCCAGCCCAAGCAGGATGAAGTGTTACAGCAGGTAGACATCAGATAAAATCTCCTATTATATCACACAAAGAAGCTTCTTCTCACCCAGGAAGCTTCTTTCACTTTTTTGATTTAATTTACTAGAATTTAAAGAATATTTTGTTCAAATTATG
This sequence comes from Clostridium sp. UBA5530, assembly GCA_002423705.1. Classification (GTDB taxonomy): domain Bacteria; phylum Bacillota; class Clostridia; order Clostridiales; family Clostridiaceae; genus Clostridium_X. The sequence goes on along the minus strand of DINW01000045.1, from coordinate 27,582 downwards.
ATAAAATTAATTCATAGCTAGAAGAAAGGATGATTGGTATGAAGATATTAGTGGCAAATGATGATGGAATAAAATCTAAAGGACTTTACGTATTAGTTAAAGAACTTATTAAATATCATGAAGTAACAGTTGTAGCCCCTATGGAGCAAAGAAGTGCGTCTAGTCATTCCATAACCTTGTTTAAACCCATAAATATTAAAGAAGAAATTTTGGAAAATTTAAATTGCAAAGCATACAGCATCAGTGGGACTCCGGCAGATTGTGTAAGAATAGGATTAGATAGATTATGCAAAGATGCTGAATTGGTTATATCTGGTATAAATAGGGGGTTAAATGCAGGCACTGACGTTATATATTCTGGAACTGTATCCGCAGCTATGGAGGCAGCAATATATAACATACCAGCAATTGCAGTATCTCAACAAGTAGATTACAGTGAGGAAGAAAAAGAAGAGGATTATTATATTAGTGCTAGATACGCAGTAAAGATAATAAAATTAGCTAAAGAAAAATATTTTAAACCTAATGTGGTGTTAAATCTTAACGTACCTAAAATTCCACAGGAAGAAATAAAAGGCTTTAGGGTATGTAAGATAGGTAAAAGCACCTATACCCACAGATATACTAAACTAGAAGATAGCAACTATCCAGAAACCTATCAAATAGATGGAACCATGAATGAAAGGACTGAAGTTGATGATGATGTATATTACATCAGAAATGGATATGTAACCTTGACGCCCCTTCATTATGATTTAACAAATTTTAATATATTACAAGAGGTAGGCTCTGCATTTCAAGAAGAACTAGTTAAAAATATCTAGTATTTAATTTTAAATTTTTTTTCATTCTGTATAGGCAATGGGGTTATTTCCATATGGTCAATATGACAGAACCCATTGCCTTCCTTTAAAGTATCTAAAAACTCATCAACATCTAAAGTGAAGCCCTGCACTTCCATTTCTACAGAATCATCATAGCAATTTTTTATCCATCCTGTTAAATTTAAATCCATTGCCTTCATCTGTGCAAAGAATCTAAATCCCACTCCCTGAACTCTTCCCTTAAAAATAACATAAAATCTTTCCAATAATAACAACTCCTATAAATAATGTGATAATATAATATATATAGTATAACAAAATTTTAGTATTTAAAATATGGGGGGAGTTTGGTGAAGCGGGGACGTTTAAATAAAGCTTTTATGGGATGGTTTATAGTGTTTCTTCTTATAGGAATATATAACATGCCCAAGGAAGATGTAGAAACTGAGAATAAATTTTATTCTCTTACTAAGGATAGAATAGAAACAAAAAACATATTGCAAAAGGGTGGAGATGAAAAGGTAGATGTAAAATTTCAATTGGAAGGTAAAGACTTGAGTCTATCTAAAAAGCCTATAGGCTGTAGAAACAGATATTACATTCCTGTAGAAGATTTATGCAAAAATCTTAGTAAAACTTTGGATATAAAAGATAAAAAGATATTCTTAGATAATGTAGAAATCGACATGAACACTAATAAGTATAAGGTAGGTAAGGAGTGGAAAGAATTAAGGGGGGAAGCTATACTTATAGACAATAAGTTATACATGACTTTAGTGGATTTAGGTGAAATATTAAATTTGAAGGCTTCCTGGAATCAAAAAAATTGCACTATAGGGTTGTATAAGAATAGACAAGGAATTGAAGTAAAAAAGCCACCTAAGAAAAATAAGAAAAAAGTATTTATGAGGTTAGAAGATGTAGCAGCGGGAACTATATATACTAAAAATGAAAACTTAGAAAAGTTTAGAGCTGTTGGAGATTATTTATATGAACAAGGGGCTAAGTTTCATATAGCATGGATACCTAGATATGTAAATCCTAAAGAAAATATAGACAATGATCTTACTAGGGATTTTAGCTTTTCTAATGCTAATTTTTTATTTACTTTGGATTACCTAATCCATAGGGGAGGAGTAGTGGGTTTACATGGTTACACTCACCAATATGGACAAGAGGAAAGTATAATAGGATCAGAGTTTCAGGAAAGCTTTAATCAAAGTCCAGAAGAACAAAGGTCAAGGGTTGAAAAGGCCTTAGATACCGCTAATAAACTAAATATACCTCATGTATTTTTCGAAACACCTCACTACAGAAGCAGCGAAGGGTTCCAATCTATCTTAGAAGAATATTTTAATTATGTTTATGAACCAGCCATAGGAGTTTGGAACTATAATGTATACTTAAGCGAAAGAAATCACAGAACTAAGTTCATACCTGCACCTCTAAGCTATGTGGAGGATAAGGATGTAGATGCTATGATAGAGAAGATTAAGAAGAAAGACGAAAATCTAAAGAGTTTTTTCTATCATCCAGCTAAGGAATTTGAATATATAAAATTTGTCAGCAGTGAAGATGGATATCCATATTGCAGTTATGATGAAAACTCTATGTTGCATAAATTAGTAAATACTATTTATGCAGAAGGATATAACCTAAGCTCTATAGAAAATAGTAAATAGTGGATAGTTTAAAGATAACTAGCCTTTAGGAAAGAAAAGAACTTTCCTAGAGGTTAGTTAAACTTTATGGAGGTATAACCAATGTATTTTATGATTATGGTTTCTATATTGCTATATGTTTTTGTTTACAGGCATAATACTTATAATAATTGTTTTAAAAAAACTTATAAAGAAGAGCAAGACTTTAATAATGGAAAAAATAAAATATCAGTTATAATACCTGCTAAAAATGAAGAGCTAAACATAGGAAGGCTATTAAGTAGCATAAATTCAAAATATATAGATGAAATAATAGTAGTAAATGACATGAGCACCGACAACACTGTGGAAGAAGTTAAAAAGTTTACTGCCGTAAAGCTAATAGAGATAAAAGATAAACCAAAGGGATGTGTAGGAAAAAATTATGCTTTATGTAAGGGGGTTAAAGAGGCAAGAAATGATCATTTTCTTTTTTTAGATGCAGATACTTATATAACCAATAAGGAAAAGTTTGATAAAGTAATAGAGAAATATTTTAGAGAAGATAAAGTATTTACTGTACTGCCTTACCATAAAACCATTGAATTTTATGAAAAACTTTCAGCCATATTTGGAATATGTATTTCATTTTGCTTTACTAAAGTGCCATATAACACTTCATTATTTGGAGCTTGCATATTGATTTCTAAGGATAATTATTGCTCTATAGGTGGACATGAAGCTATAAAAGATGTGGTAGTAGATGATGTAGCTTTAGGAAGGATGTTAAAAAGTAAAGGAATAGAAACCTTTAGGATACTTGGTAAGGATTTTATGAATATTAGAATGTATAACAATATTTATGGACTATGGGAGGGCTGGAGCAAGAATGTAGGAAGTGGAATAAGATTCAATGGAGTCCTTAGCACTATTACTGTAGGGACCTTTGTAGGTTCCATGTTTTATTTCCTTGTAGTTTCTATATTAAAGATAAAATTCAATCTAAAGCTAGGAGTGTCTCTATATTTATTTGGAGCTTTAATGTTTTATTTGTTTTCTAGAAATATAATAAATGTCAATATAATTGATACTATTATATTATTTCCCTGTAATCTAATCTTCTTTACTTTAGTATTGCTTAATTCAAACTATTTAACCTATGTAAAGAAGAAAGTAACATGGAAAGGAGTTGAGATTGATCTTTAATCATGAAAGAGTTTTTATTTTGTTTAGTGTATTGGATTGTAGTTTACTGCAGTTTATCTAAAATAATAAACAGGAGATGTATATTAGTAAATTTTTTATATAAAAGCACAGCTATAGAAGAGAAAATATTTAAAACAACTAGGGTGAAAAAATGGAAGGATAGGCTTCCAGAGTTTTCTCAGTTTAAGAAGAATGCATTTAACAAAAGTAAAATAAAAAGTCATGAAACACAGTACTTAAATCTTTATAAAGTTGAACTAAAGAAAGCTATATCACTTCATTGCATCCCACTGGTATTTACAATTCCTCTTATAATAAGAGGGGTTAAATATTTTTTTATTAATTTGGCTATAACTATTGGATTTAATTATCCATTCTACTTAATACTAAAGTTTAATCTTTTAAGAATAGAAAAAATATTGAAGCAACATGATAAAAAATTAACTTTAGCATAATAAATATACAATGCACTTATAATTATATATTTTAATAAAAGCAGGATACTTGAATATGTACTATATGCATATTATACAAGGATCCTGTTTTTTTACAAAGGGTTATTGTTATAATGAAATTTTGCAGAAACATATGTTTATATGACATTAGGAAAGTTATCAAAGGGATTAGAAGTGTCTTCCAAGTATATCCTAGGAAGCATAGGAAACTCATATTCATCTAAAGGCTCTTTTCTAAGAAAATCTATAGTCTGCTGAAAATTTTTCTTTAAGTCCAGGTTATTATCTTCTAAGGACTTTTGCAAGGTATCATTTTCCCACTGAACCCATCTGGAGTATCTTTGACGTTCCCTTATATAATGGGTAAAATCACTATTTTTTTCTGCTTCTTTATATATTGTGTTACAGATATAGAAGTTGCATACGGTAGTTCTATAATAATGGGGAAGACTACATCCACTGCCCGCGGTCACAAAGGGGCATGTCCTAAAGAATGTTGTTTTATCTTTAATAATATCATCAGAAGGATCTTTGTAAGGGGTATCTATATATTTAGAATATCCATCACTATCAAAGATGCCTACACAATGAATATAGTATTTATAGATTATAAAGTCTTTAGAGCTGACTAAATTTTTTAGCAGATGGATTCCTTCTAAGGTTTTACTCATTCTTTGAAGTTCCAGTAATGAAAATTTTGGAAAGTAAAAACAACAGCCTCTATTTTTGGTAGGATTGAGACTTTTACCTTCAATGCTTGTACAATTTGTGCATTTATTAACACAGTATTGAGGCGTATTCTTGGATAAATCTAAACTAATTTCTATCATAAAATCACTCTCCGATATTAGGTGAAACCTAGATTTGGGTAAAATTTTAACTCAATTCCAAGGGTAAAGGAACTTATCTCATCCCTACCTGCTGTAACATTCCACCTGAAACTAAGTTCCATTTGATATAGAATATTATCTTAGTTTAAGGAAGGAGTACTGTTGAAAAAGATAAAAAAGTCTACAGGAATATTATAATATTAATGTAAAAAAAATCAATAAAATTTCAAAAAAATGTATAATAAATATTTCATTTAGAGAAAGTTTTAACTTTCACATAATAGGGGACATGAATAGTGGCCTTTATTATATTTTTATAAAATATAATAAGAATAGTTGAATTAGGTAATACAAAAATAGACAAAATTACAAAAAAACATGTTAAAATTTTATCTTATCTACAAGATATATACTTTAATAGGGGGATGTTATATAATGAGTTGGGTTATTTTAAACTGGGAGGAAGTCATGGATAAGATAATTTTATACATAATTACAATATTTTTTTTAGTTGGGGCTATAGATTATTTTACTGGCAATAAATTTAAGGTTGGAGAAAAGTTTTATGAGGGAATAACCACCATGGGGCCAATGTTTTGGGCAATTGCAGGTATATACTCTTTAACACCTATAATATCTCATTTCATAGGAATTATCTGTATTCCTGTTTCCAACATATTATCCATAGATCCATCTTTATTTCCGAGCATGATTTTAGCGCCAGACATGGGTGGATATTCCGTTAGTGAGAATTTGGCTATTACTGAATCCATGGGGAAATTCTCAGGGGTATTTTTAGCATCTACTTTAGGAACTACCTTAAGTTTTACATTACCTATGGCTATGAGCATTATAGAAGATGAAGATAAAGAAAATTTTATTAAAGGAATGCTGGCAGGAATTTTAACTGTACCAGTTGTGTGCTTTATAGGTGGCATTATGCAGGGATTAGAAGTTAAGCTGATCCTTTGGAATTTAACACCTGTAATTTTAGTAACAATTTTAATTATTATAGGGATGAGATTTTGTTCTCAAAAAGTAGTTTCTGTTTTTAATATTATAGGAAAAGTCATAACTTACATAGGAATAATAGGACTTGTATTACAAGGTGTAAACATAATAAATGGGAGGACAATAATTCCAGGATTAATAGAGCCAGGAGAGGTAGCTTCCATGGTGACTAAAATAGCATTGGTATTAGCAGGGGCTTATCCAATGATTTCAGTAATATCTAGAGTCTTTCACAAACCCTTTAGAATTCTAGGCCATAAAATAGGAATAAACTCTCCAGCAGTGGTAGGAATACTGGGGGCCTTAGCTAGTAATCTTTTAGCTTTAACTACATTAAAGGATATGAATAGAGATGGTAAAATCATAGTATCTGCCTTTTGCGTTGGGGGAGCCTTTGTATTTGGAGGGCAAATGGGATTTATATCAACAAAGGCTCCAGAGTTATTGATTATATTTATTTTAATTAAATTTATATCAGGGCTTATGGCCATGATTTTAGCTAAAGTTATTTTTGTACGATAGTATTATGGATTTTATCAGAACTTTTCTATATACTATAAGATGTAGAGCAAGCGAAACTTAGTTTTAGATAAGGAAATGGGTGAGTATATGAAGAAAATGATTTCATATTTCATGATTATTATATTTTGTTTTTCTTTTGCTAGCTGTAGTAAGGAAAAGGACAAGGAAAAAGTTCAGGGGAATATAACTATTATGGCCTATGATGAGTATATTTCTTTGGCAGAAATAGCTAAAGAAAAATTTAAAGCAGACAATGAAGGAATAGATGTAAATATAAAAAAGTTAGATGGTAAAGTTAATGATGAGGAATTAAAAAAAATTATGGAAGAGCAATGTGATATTGCCATTCTGCCTAATTATACAAGTCAAAGATTTATGTTAGACAATAGTGATATTTTTGAGTCCCTCAATGGATATGGAGAAGGATATATTAAGGATTTTGATAAAAATAGGCTTAAAAATGTGGTGTTGCAAAAAGAGGTGAAAGCCATTCCAATAGATACTAAACCAGTGGCATTGATTTATCAAAATCACATTATAGAGGAAATGAAGATAGATAAAAATGAAATAATAACATGGAATGATTTAGAAAACATAGGCATCAAATTAAAGGAAAGAGGAATAGCAGCATTGGGAGTTACCTTTAATGGTGATTTATCCATATATTCCTTAATGATGAATCAGCTAAACCTAGATTACATAGATGAAGAATTGAAATCTACTATAGATAGTGATGAATCAAAGGAGATACTTAAGCTACTAAAAAGATTTTATGAAGAGGGTATAATAAAGGTCTATGATAATAATGATGAACTCCTTAATGGGGCAAATAAAGGAGAAGTATTTTCATTCTTAGCAAGGAGCACTGATTTGCAAATCCTTCAAAATCAATGGAAAGAAAATGCATGGGAAGTAATGAAAGCTCCTAGCTTTGAACCTGGTGGCAATAGGGATATGGTGGTATATGGAGGAAATGTAGTTTTGATGAAAACTGCAAAACAAAAGGAAATAGCTTCTAAATTTATGGTTTATATGACCACTAATAAAGAGGTCCTTCTTGAAGCAATGGTGAAGTTATATACAATGCCAGATTATAAACCTATATATAAAAATGAAATTTTTGATAAAGAAGTGGAGTATATAAATAATAAAAAAATATATAGTTTTTATGAATCTATCTTAAAAAATGCAACGCCCAGAGAATATAATGGTAAGTATTCAGAAATAGATAATTATCTTAAAGAAAATCTTATAACAATAATTCAATATGATAACTTAGAAGATATATTAAAACAAAAAGATATAGAAATAAATGAATTATTAAGAAAGTAAATCATGGATGAAGCTATTAGGCATAACCTAATAGCTTCATCCATTTTTCTATGAAAGTTCATGAAGAGTTTTATATACATCAAGGGTCAAATTGGCCGTATTTTTCCAAGAAAAATTTTTAGCTCGGCTTAAAGCTGCATTACTAAGGTTAATTTGAAGAAAATCGTCATTTAAAATCATTTCCATAGAGGTACTCAGATTATCAATGGTAGGGTCCACTGTTATACCACCCCTTCCGATAACTTCTGGAATGGAGGTTAAATTAGAAGAGAGTACAGGTGCTCCACAGCACATTGCCTCTAGAGGTGGTAGGCCAAAGCCTTCATATAAAGATGGATATACAAACAAAGAACAGCCATTATATAGAATTGGCAATATGTCTTCGTCACAGAAACCTAAAAATTTTATATTGTCCTTTAAGGGAGTGCCACTGACGTAATCTACTAACTTTTGTCCTTCATCTTTAATGCTTCCAGGTAAAACTAACATATAATTTTTATTAAAATTATAAAAAGATCTTATAAATGCATCTATTAAAGTGCGAACATTTTTCCTTAAGCTAAAGCCACCAACGTATAAAATGAAGTCCTTATTTATATTGTATTTGGTTAGAAGGATTTTTTTACAATAGTCCTTACTTAGAATTTTAAATTTTTCATTGGCAGCTAAAGGAGTAACAAAGATTTTATCTTCATTTATAGGAAAAAACTTTAATATATCTTTTTTTGACCATTGAGATACAGTAATTATTCCATCTGCATTTTCAATTATTGAAGGCATGTCTTTTAAAAATTTATTAAGATAGCCTTTACCAACTGTGTCTGGGGTAATATAGGGAATTAAGTCGTGAATAGTTACTAAGGATTTACATCCTTCCAAAGGTTTAAGGCCTAAACCGTTTTGAGGGACGTGATATATATCCGTGTTCTCTCTTTTTATGTGAGCTGGAAAATAGTTTTGCTCAAAAAAACGGTGATGTTTTTGAGAAGTCATAGTTAAGTTGAAATTGTCTTTATGAAACTCTTCAGAATAGTTTCCACACCAATATATATTGTATTTATTTTCATGGTCTAGATATAACAGGTTTTTTATTAAATTTTCTGTGTAGGTTCCAATGCCAGTACCTCTATACAAATTTATACCACGTCCATCTATAGCGATATTCATAAAATCACTCCTGCAAGTACTACATATTAATATTAATATTAAATTATAGTAAAAATGTGATAATTTATATCTATCACAAGGATTTAAATATTTACATATAATAACAAGAAAGAAAATATACCAGGAGGAATATTTACCATGGACTGTATAGAGAAGCTAGTGGAAAAGCAATATGGTATAAAGGTAATAGAATTAGAAAAGTTGAAGAACATATATATAATTCACGGAGAAAAGGAAATGTTTTCTTTGAAAAAAATAAAATATGAATTTAGTCATTTCTTTTTTATAATAAGTGCAATGAAACACCTTGAAAGAAAAAAATTTCATCATATTTTGCCATTTATAGTAACTAAGGAAGGCATGAATTATGTAAAGTTAGAGGATGGCTTTGGATATGTGAATCCTTGGATCAATGCTAGAGTCAGTAATTATGATAATCCATTAGAGGTAGAGGCTATAGCTAAGAAATTAAGTGAACTTCATATAGCTAGCCAGGGATTTGTTGTGACCAAGGATATGAAACCTAGAGTAGGCTGGGGAAAATGGATTGATACATTTAACACTAGGTTAGATGAAATTCAAGATTTTAAAAATAGAATAGAAAGAAAGAATAAGAAATCAGTATTTGATGAGATATACTATGAAGCTATAGAAAAGAATAAAACAATAGGAAAAGAAGCAATAGAAGATCTTTGCAAAAGCCAATATTTAAAATTGATGAATGAAGAAGAAAAACTTGGGGGCTTTTGTCATCATGACTGGGCACATCATAACATATTGATAGATAATTATGATGATTTTCATATAATAGACTTCGATTATTGCATACTTGATACTCATCTCCATGATTTAAGTAGCTTTATTATAAGAGTTATGAAAAATGATAGATGGGATTTGAGTAAAGCTGTAGATATAATGAATGGTTATAGTGTAGGTTATCCCTTGAGAAAAGAAGAAATACCTATAATGGCTGCTTTTATAAAATTTCCTCAGGAATTTTGGCAGATTGGCATACAATACTATTGGGAAAAACAAGATTGGCAGGAGGAGTTTTTTATAAAAAAATTAGAAAGAATATTAGAAGATATAGAACCTAGAATGGAATTTTTGGAACAGTTTCAACTATTAAGGTATGGGGGATGATTGTTATAAACAATAGATTTTGCATATATATTGAATATAAGAATATAAAAATAGATAAAAGCATAGATATAAATAAAACAATAGAATTAGATAGTATAAAGGACCATATAGAAAATTTAAGTTCATTTCACAAAGCACTTATGGGATATGAGTTTTCTGTAGGAGATGAACTTCCTAATAATTTAGGAGGGCACATAGAACAATGTAAAACTTCATTAAAGTGTGCAGAGCGCTATATAAATATGTTGAGAGAAAAAGAAAATTTAAACCAAGTAGAGGAGTTTATAACTAAAGAGGGACCCTTAGCCATAAAATTGGGTAAGAAGTCAATAGAAGATATATATGATAAAGATTTTTTATCTATAATAAGAAGAGCAATGGATAGAAAAGAAATCATTTTAGGCTATTTTGCACCATACAATTTAAGAAAAGATAATAATACACTTTATGTTCATAATATAGATAATTGTGCTTATGATTTTATAGAAATGGATTATATAAAAATGCTGATGAAAATAAAAAAAAATAAAAAGGATATCCTTACAAATGAATTGATACAGTACTGTACTGAAAAAGAAAACCTACCCCTTAGTAGCTACGAGATTATAAAGAGTTTTACTATGTTCCCATATAACTTTATAAGAAATTTAAATAGATACAAAGAGAGAAGAAAACCCTGGACTTTAGAAGAATATTATAGAAGAATTTATGAGTCTATAGATGGGGATATGGGCTAATTTTAGGAGAGGTGTGTTATGGAAATAGGGTATTACAATAGAAATATTTTGTCCCAATATGATTTAGATGTGGATTTATTTAGGGAGTTTAATATAGAAGTTTGTGACTTGAATCCTTCTAAAAATTGCTATATACTTTTTTGCGACAAAGGGAAATTCATATTAAAACAATTAGATTATGGTGAAGAAAAATTTAAATTCATATGTAGGGCCTTAGAATATACAGACAAAAAACTTTTTAAATTTATTGAGCCATTAAAAACTAAGGATGGACACTTATACAAACAATGGAAAGGTAAAAATTATATGATATTACCAATGGATAATGGAGTTGAGTGTGATATAAATAATGATAGTCATATAATATTAACTACAAAAGCTATAGCGTCTATGCATAAGGCATCAAGGGGAATATTAAATTATATGTCTAACCAGTATTATGATTTAATAAAGTGGAATTCTAAATTAACATTGGCCATAGACAATGAACTAGAATCCTTAGATTCCATAAAGAAATATAAAGAATGGGTTACTAGATATGTTTGCAAAAATGAATTTGATAAGATATTTTTGGATAGTGTAGATTATTATATTCAAGATATAAAGGAATCCGTAGCAATATTAAAAAATTATGGATATGAGGACATGTGTAGACAAAAAGATACGGTAGTTTTTTGTCATGGTGACTTAGGGCCTTATAATGTAATAATTAAAGATGATGAGGCTTGGTTATTAAACTTTCATTTAAGCAGTATAGATTTAAAAATATCAGACTTAAGTGATTATATATATAGAGTAGCAAGAAATTATAATTTTGATTTTAATATAGCTAAGACAATTATGGAGATTTATACTAAGGATAATAATCTGAGGGAAGAGGAGATACAGTGCCTTTACGGATTTCTAAGATATCCATGTGAATTTTTTTATATTGTTAGAGATTATTATGAAAAAAGGGTATTACCAGAGGAAGGTTATTTTTTAGATAAGCTAGTAAAGAACGTAAATATGAGACAGGAAAGAGAAGAATTTCTAAATAAATTTCAGAAACATTAAGTTGTAATAGTATTAATTTAACTGAATAAGGAGAAATTCATAGGAGTGTAATAAGACTATGAGTTTCTCCTTATTTTATTGCAATTTTAATGAAATACTTTCATATACCTTTAGAGTTTTTTTAGCTGTAGCACCCCAGGTAAGTTTGCTGTTTTTCACAAAGCCTTTAAAGATAAGAGATTGTCTAAGGGGCTTATCTTCTAAAATTCTAAGGATGGCCTCTTTCAGTTGAAATATATCGTAGGGATCTACTAATAAGGCGCTATCTCCCAAAACCTCGGGTATTGAAGTAGTATTTGAAGCTATGACAGGAGTTCCGCAGGCCATGGCTTCTAAAGGTGGCAATCCGAATCCCTCATAAAAAGAAGGATAAACAAAAGCTTCAGCTCCATTATAGAAATTATTTAAGTCCTCTAAAGGAATAAATCCTGGGAATAGAACTTTGCTTGAAATTCCAAGCTTAGTAACTTTGTTTTTGTATATATCATAGGATTTCCCCTTTGTACCAGCAATCACAAGAAGAAGGTTAGGGTTATTTTTTGAGATCATGCTAAAGGCTTCCAACAAACCAAGAATATTTTTTCTTGGACTAAACCCACCAACATATAGTAAAAAATCCTTATTTATTTTATAGCGACGTTTAATTAAGGATTTGGCAAGAAATTTGTCTATAGGCTTATATACATTTTGGCTGGCTAAGGGAGTGACATAAATCTTTTCATAGGGATAGTTTAAGGTTTTTGTGATATCCTCTTTTGAGTAATTGGATACTGTTATAATTGCATCACTAGCTTTTAATATATTATTTATGTTTTGAGAAAACATTGCAAGATACTTATCACTGACGGTTTCTGGCATTTTTAGAGGTATTATATCATGAAGAGTTGTTATTATTGGAACCGTAGAAGTTTTAGGCAAACCTATACCATTCTGAGGGTTGTGGTATAAATCTAATTTCTTACCTTTCAAGGAGGGACCAAAGGAAATAGTATCCCAAAAGTTATCGGTTATAGTCTGATTATAAGAAATTAAAGAAAAATTATTTTTAAAATCCATGTCTAAGTCACAGCTTTGATTCATAAATATTACATATCTATTTAAATCATCTAATAAATTTAGAGCTTTTAAAAGTTCATAGGTATAGGTGCCAATTCCTGTACCTTTGTATAAAAAACCAGCTCTACCATCCATACCAAAGTTCATTCAAATTATCCTTTCACAATAGTATAATTTATTATATTAAGAATAGGCAATAATTGTTAATAAATACTAAGATAAATACATATAAATTATAAGGAGGTGATTAACATGATGAGAGAGTTCGAAATTGAAAGACAGTTTAACATAAAAATTGAAGTTATTAAGCCACATAAAGGAGTATATTATTTAAAGACCGACAAAGGTGAAAGATGTTTAAAGAAAATAAATTATGGCCCTCAAAAGTTGTTATTTGTATATGGAGCTAAGGAACATTTGATAAAAAATCAATTTGAGAATATAGATAGATATTATTTAAATGGGGATCAAGAGCCCTATGCACTGGTAAACGAAGATTTATATACTTTATCTCAGTGGATTCATGGAAGAGAATGTGATTTTCATAATATAGAAGAGGTTATTAAGGCTGCCAAAACTTTAGCTAATCTCCATAAGAGCTCTATAGACTATGAGCCACCAGAGAATAGCAAGCTTAAGAGTGACCTAGAGAGATGGCCTCATCTTATGGAAAAAAGAGTTAAATCCTTTGATAAAATGTGGGACATGGCAAGAAAAAAAGGAACTAAAAGTGAGTATGACTTAAGCTATATGAGAAACATGGAGTTTTACAGAGAACTGGGAAAAAGGGCAAAAAGGGTTTTAGCTTCGTCAAAGTATGATTTCATATGCCAAAAAACAGAAGAAGATAAGATCTTTTGCCATCATGATTACACATATCATAATATAATAATTGATGATAAAGAAAATTATAATGTTATAGATTTCGATTATTGTAAAAGAGAAATTAGAAGCTATGATGTAGCTAATTTTATGATAAAGGTTTTGAAGAGAAATAATTGGGATTTAGACTTTGCTAAGGCTATTTTAAAGGCTTATGATGAAGAATGGGCTTTATATGAAGAAGAGTACAGAATTATTTTTGCTTTTTTATTATTTCCTCAACGATTTTGGAGATTAGCTAACAGGTACTATTATAATGAAGTAAATTGGGGACAAAGTACTTTCCTTAATAAGATGGATCATCTTATAGAAGAAAAGGAAAATTATCTAAACTTTATAGAGCTATTCAAAAAAGAGTTTAGTCAGCAGGAATAATCATAGACATTTAATAAAAACAACTTTAATATATATGATATATATGCAACATATGATATAATATGGTAAAAACACATTGAGGGATATTATGAAGAAAAAAATATTATTTATATTGCTTTTAATGTTCATATATATGTTTAGACTAGGCTGTGGTTATGGAATCATAAAAAATAATATTATAGCATCTAATGATGCAGCTACTATGAAAGCTACAATTACACATGAAAAGCAGGAAGAAAATAGCGGGTGTATTTGTATCAAAGGCAGAAGCTTAGAAGATAATCTTAATTTGTTTATGAAAATAGAAGTTTTTATTATTTCTATAGCTAGTACTTTAATTTTCTTTAACAAGCTATATATCTATTATAAGGAGTTTGAGTATAATTCTAAGGAAAAAATTAGGGTTATAACCTCCATGCGGCTGGAGGGCGGCAGATATAAGAAGGTATTCCTTTTTTCTTGATCTAATTCAGAAAAAAGGGGGAGAGCTTTATGACTTTAATGGATATAGTAGTTATAATATTTGTAGGATCCTTTTTAGCACTAGCAGTGGCATATCAAGTATATAATAGAAAAATTCAAAAGTAAAAGTTGAAAAACTACTCTTTAAGAATAGGATAGAGGACTAGCTTAAAGAGTAGTTTTTTTTATTTGTGTCAAACACATTTTTCTAGCATAGAATATATGGAAACAATATTATTAAGAGGAAAAAATGGATATAGGTGATTATGTAGTAAGAAAATCCTATGATAAAGATATAACTTTTAGAATAATAGATAAGAAGGTCAATGAGGACGGTAATGAAGTTTTTATATTGAAGGGAACTAATCTAAGAATATTAGCAGATTCTCCCATTGAAGATTTAGAAATGGTTAGNNTTTAGGGGAGATGGTGATGACCCGGGAAAAAAGAAAAGGGCTCATAAGAGCCCTAAAATAATTCCCACTAAGGAACTTACCTTTGGAAGACCAGGAAAAATTCTTCATATAGATGGAGATCCAGTATATTTAGATAATTGTATGAAGGTGTATAAGCAATTATCATTAAATGCAGTTGGATTTGCTGTAAAAGAAAAAGAACAACCTATTAAGGTAGCGGAACTAGTAAAGCAAGTAAAACCAGATATAGTTGTTTTAACAGGTCACGATGGAATGATAAAAAACACTAGGGAATTTACAAATATAAATAACTATAGAAATTCAAAGTATTTTGTGGATGCTGTTGCGGAACTTAGAAATTTAAATTCCAGTTATGATGAATTAGTAATATTCGCAGGGGCTTGTCAATCTTGTTACGAGAGCATATTAGATGCAGGAGCTAATTTTGCATCAAGTCCTAGCAGAGTTTTGATTCATTGCTTAGATCCCGTGTTTATATGTGAAAAGATAGCCTATACCAATATAGAAAAAGTCCTTCCTATACATGAAATATTAGAAAATACTATAACAGGGATGAAAGGTGTGGGGGGATTACAAACTAGAGGAAAATATAGAGAAGGCTTTCCCAAATCACCTTATGTGTAATCTATGAAGTGAAACTTAGTTTGAACTTTATTAAAATATTAGTTGAACTTATCTAGGGTAGTAGCTGGTGTTAACTGTAGCCAGAAGAGGATGTAGTGCTACAGTATGTAAAAGAGGTTGTTATCAATAGGGCAGCCTCTTATATATTTAACTCTTATATATTTAAATTTGAAATTTCTTTGAATATATTTGATAAAATATGCTAATAATATATAATGGCAATAAAAAGCTTATGTTAACAATTATTTTACATTGACAACCACCTTTTGAAGGTGATAAAATTATAAGTTTGTTGACAATAAGCCTATTTTCATTTATAATATAAATGAGGAAAGAGGGTGTTTTATATGGAAAGATTAAAAACTCTTGCCTCCATAAAAAAAGACATAGAAAATCACGTGGGTGAAAGAGTGACTTTAAAAGCCAATGGAGGAAGAAGAAAAATACTTATTAACAGTGGAATACTGGAGAAGACATACCCTAGTATATTTGTTATAAGACTAGAAAGCGACACCCAAAGGACTGTGACATATAGTTATTCTGATGTGCTAACGAAAACAGTTCAAATAGTATTTGCAGGATAATAACAATAAAATTCATTTAAAGATAAGAAAGCCACTAGGCTTTTTTATTTTTCTTAAAATTAGATAATAATTTAAATATAAGTGAATATGCTAAATTATAGATAAAAAAAGAAAGATGGGAGTCCCATCTTCCAACTATGGTATAAAAGGGTATTGAGAATTTATGAGAGGTTATATGGTCAATAACCATAACTTATAATAAGCCATAATTTGATAAATGTCAACAAGTTTTTTAAAAATTCATGAAAAATAACAATTATATTGTATAAAAATTTTATATGAAATTTTATGCCAACAGTCATAAATGATCACCATAAACTGTATATATTAAATAGGTATTTTATGGGAGGGATATTATGGCAGAGTTAGAAGTTTTAAAAGAAAATATAGAATATGAACAAATGCTAGGGGAAGGGTCTTGTGATACAGTAGTAAGAGGCGAATATTTAATTCCTGATACCCATCCAGATGTGGAAGAAATATTAATGCTTGATGTAAAACCAACTATTAATGAAAGAGAGATACTTCAAGATAGAGTTTATGTGGAAGGAAATTTGGAGTACAATGTTCTTTATTTAGCTAGAGAAGACGAAGGCATGGGAATTTATAGTGTAACTTATAATGATAAATTTTCTAATTATATTGAAATTCAGGGAGCAGAGGGCAGATTAAGCGGAGATATAGATTATGCTATTGAACATATGAATTGCAATATTATCAATGAAAGAAAATTAGAAGTAGAAGGTATAATAAAATTCCGTGGAGAGGTATATAAAAATTATAGTGTAGATATAATGAAGGATATTGATACCTCAAATAATGTTCAAATGCTTAAGAAACCAACCACAGTAGATAAAATGGTAGGAATCACAGAGGAAGAACTAGCAGGAAATTCCACAGTGAAAATATCTATGGATAAACCTCAAATTGGAAAGGTTCTAAAATGTAACGTATATCTTCATAAAAATGAGGTAACATTGGCAGAAAATAAAATTAATATGTCAACCTTTGCTAAAGTACAAATATTATATAGGGGTGCTGACTCTAAGGAAGTAATGCTTATAGAAGAAGATATTTATATTCCTAAGACCATAGCAAAGGAAAATATAGATAGTGATATGAAGTGCTTATATGATATGAAACTTAAGAATACAGATATAAATATTAAGCAAGATGATCTTGGAGAAAACAGGATTATTGATATAGAAATAAAAGTAGATGTAGATATAAAACTTATGACTAAGGAACAGTATGATGTTATAGAGGATGCTTATAGCCCTAAAAATGTTATAGAGTTGTCCAAAGAAAAATATGATCTTAATGTATTTCATGGAATGAATGATGTAGATATTATAGTTAAAGACAATATAGATATACCAAAGGATGATCCAATGCCTATACAAACCTTAATGAGCAAGGGAGAAATAAGTATAACAGATAAGAAGGTTGTAGAGGGTAAGGTCATAATAGAGGGTATAGTGAATATCCATGTAATTTACAAGACCAAGGATGAGGTAAAACCTTTATATCATATCAGTGAGGAATTACCTTTTACCGCCACTGTAGATATACCAGGAACTAAAATAAATATGAATTGTCAATGTAACGCTTACCTTGAAAGTTTAGATACGGCCATAGAAGCAGATACTATAGCAGTAAAAGCTGTAATACATCTATGGTCAAAAACCTCGTATAATGAAATAAAGGAATTCTTGATAGGTTTAAATAAGCTGGAGGAAGATCCTCCAGGAAAGAAAGCTAGTATAACTATTTATGTGGTTCAGGAAGGTGATAGCCTTTGGAAGATTGCTAAGAAATATTATACTACCATTGAAGAGCTGTTGAAGATTAATGAAATAAGAGATCCTGATAATCTAAAGATGGGGGACAAAATAATAGTGCCTGGAAGGGCTAGAATATAGTAAAATTTTTAGGGGTTGTATCAAAATTATAAATTATTTTGATATAGCCCCTTTTTTTAGAATGTAAAATTTAAAGTTAAAGATGTAACTCTATAAGAATTACTAGAAAATATATTTCTTTAGAAACTCATTTAGGAGTTTCGTCAATAATTTTTAATTTTCAATTATAACATTGCACCATATTTAGTTTGGAGATAACAGCAACTAACACCCCTAGATAAGTTCATATATTAGTATGTTTTTTCGCTGATTCCACCCTTAGCATTTAGTGTATATTTATAAATGTATTGGTTAAAAATATATTATACAAGTGTAAGAGGTGGTACTTTGATGAAAACAGCTAGAGATAGATTAATCATAATAGGAGGAGCTGAGGATAAAAAAGGAAGTAAAGAAATTCTTAGAGAAGTTTGCGATAAAATAGATAAATTAAAGGATGAACTTGTAATAGCCACTGTGGCTACAGAAACTCCTAAAGAGGCAGGAGAAAAGTACAAAAAAATATTTAAAGATTTAGGGGTAGCGAATATAAAAATCTTGAATGTTACCACTAGAGAAGAGGCTCATGACGAGGAAGCTATAAACATGATAAATAAATCTTCCTTAGTATTTTTTACCGGGGGAGATCAATTACGTATAACTAGCATACTGGGAGGAACTCCTTTGCATAAAGAACTTATAAATTCTTATGAAAGAGGTGTTATCTTTGTAGGCACATCCGCAGGTGCTTCAGTTATGAGCACAACTATGATAGTAAATGGTCCAGATGAAGAATCTCCAAGAAAGTGTACCTTAAAAATGGCTCCAGGATTAGGGCTCATATCAAAGGTTATAATAGATCAACACTTTGCCCAAAGGGGCAGAATTGGAAGGCTTTTAGTTGGCGTAGCTACAAATCCGGAGGTCCTTGGTATTGGAATAGATGAAGATACTGCTATTATAGTAAGCAGTGAAAATAAATTTAGAGTAAAGGGTTCTGGTGCTGTGTATGTGATAGATGGAAGACAATTATCATATTCAAATGTATCTGAACAATGCCAAAATGAGCTCCTAAGTTTATATGATGTAAAAATGCATGTTCTTAAAGAGGGAGATTGTTTTGACCTAGACATAGGAAGACCACTAGAGGAGGAAACTTTTGATGAAAATACTCAGTTATAAGGCTTTTGATGGAAGGAATATATACTCTCATAGAAAATGTATAAGAGTTGATTTAGACCTTCAAGGATATAGTGATATACCAAGTAAAGATATTACGAATTTCAATGGAAGGCTATTGGATATGATTCCTGAATTATATTCTCATAGATGTGGAATATATGAAGAGGGTGGGTTTGTAAAAAGATTGGAAGAAGGAACTTACCTAGCCCATATCTGTGAACATATAACCTTAGCATTACATGAAAGATTAAACATGGATGTTTCCTATGGTAAAGCAAGGGAGATTCAAGGAGAAAATTACTATATAATATTTCAATATGAGTATAAAAAAACGGCCATAGAAATAGTAAAATTGGCAGTTAGTCTGGTAAATGCATTATGCAATGGAAAGGTGTTTAATATAGATCAAAGAATAAAGGATATAGAAAAAGTATTAAAGGATGAACTTATAGGACCTAGCACTAAAGCTATTTTAGATGCTGCCAAAACTAAAAATATACCTATCATAAATTTATGGGATAGTGGTATGTTTATGATAGGATATGGTAAATATGGAAAAATAATTGAAGCTACTGTAGTGGATGGCACTAACTGTGTTTCAGTTGATTTATCATGTGACAAAATAATGACTAAAAAGATTTTGCAAAATCAATGTATACCAGTAGCTAAGGGAGGAGTAGTTACTACATTGCTAGAAGCTTTGATTCAAGCAGAAGCCATTGGATATCCAGTGGTATTGAAGCCTAGATATGGTAATCATGGCAAAGGTGTAAAACTCAACATAAAAAATCAAAAAGAACTTACCACAGCATTAAAAGAGATAAAAAGAGATTACAAAGAAATTATTTTGGAAAAGTACTACACAGGAAAAGATTTCAGAGTATGTATGGTAAATGGTAAAATGGTTGCAGCAGCATTGAGATTGCCTCCTTTTGTAATTGGAGATGGAAAAAGCACATTAAAAGAGCTTATTAGGAATATTAACGAAGATAAAGAAAGAGGAGAAGATCATGAAAGACCTCTTACTAAAATTAAAATAGATGAAGATTTAATAGGAACTATAGAAAAGCAAAATCTAAAATTAAATTCCATAATACCTGCAGAGGAAAAAGTTTATCTAAGAGAAAAGGCAAACATATCCACAGGTGGGGTGTCAATAGACTGCACAGAAAAGGTATGTAGTGAAAATATAGAAATTTTTGAAAGAATAGCTAGTGCTATAGGTCTTAACATATGTGGTATAGATTTATGCCATGAGGACTTAGCAATACCACTAAACAATAATGGCATAATCATGGAGGTAAATGCAGCACCAGGAATAAGAATGCATCAACATCCTTATATAGGAGAATCTAGACAAGTAGGAGAGGCTATTATAAATATGATGTTTAAGGAATGCCCTAAAACTATACCTATAATTTCTGTAACAGGAACTAATGGTAAAACTACAACTACAAGGTTAATAGGTCACACCCTTAGTATTCTTGGATATAAGGTGGGAATGGCAACAACTGGAGGTATATATATAAATGATAAATGTATTCACAAAGGTGATGATACAGGATATGAAAGTGCCCAGACTATATTGATGAATAAAGATGTAGAAGTAGCAGTATTAGAAACTGCTAGGGGCGGAATAATAAGAAAAGGATTGCGTTATGATCTAGCAGATGTAGGGGTTATAACCAATATAACAGATGATCACCTGGGTTTAGACAACATAAACACCATAGAAGATTTAGCCAAAGTCAAATCTCTAGTAGTGGAAGCAGTAAGAAAAGAAGGATATAGCGTTATAAATGGAGATGATCCAATAAGTTTAGATATATTGGCCAGGGCAAAGGGAAATCTGATAATATTTTCTAGGGACAAAGAGAACCCTTATTTAAGAGATAATATTAAAAAAGGTGGATATGGGGTATATATAAATAATAAATCTATGTATATTGAAAGGGATAAAAAAATATTTTATATAGCAGATATAGAGGAAGTACCAATAACCTTAAATGGAGTGTTGGAGTATAATATTGAAAATGCCTTGGCAGCAGCTAGTGCTTTAGTTGGCTTAGGAGTAGATTACTGCTTAATAGCTAAAGGGTTAAAAACCTTTACAGGTGATGAAGCAAAAAATCCTGGAAGATTCAATATTTTTGAGGTTAATGGAGGAAAGGTAATTTTAGATTATGGTCACAATATTGAAGGATATAAGGCCGTAATAAGAGGATTGAAAAAGCTACCCCATAATAGATTTATAGGGGTTATAGGGGTGCCAGGGGACAGGTTAGATTCAAACATACTAGATGTTGGTAAAATAAGCGGTGATTTTTTTAATTATGTTTTTGTAAAGGAAGATAAAGATACAAGAGGAAGAGCTAGAGGAGAGGTAGCTAATATATTAGAAAAAGGTCTTACATTATCTCAGATAGATAAAAATAGCATATTCACCATTTTAGATGAGGTAAAAGCTTTAAAGTCAGCATTGGATATGATGAAATCGGGAGACGTAGTGGTTGTATTTTTTGAAGATTTTGAGGCTTTGCGAGAATTGCTGAAAGACTATAAAAAGGAAGAGATTTCTAAGCGTAATATTTTATAATAAAGTAAATTGAAACTTAGCCTTAGATAAAAATTCATGATATTATATAGTAGGATTGTGTAAAATTTATTTAAGGTGGGAGATTAGAAGATGGAAGTCAAGGCATATGCAAAGGTAAATCTTTCTCTGGATGTAGTTGGGAAAAGGGAAGATGGATATCATTTATTAAGGATGCTGATGCAGACCATAGATTTATATGATGTTATAAAAACAGAGAAAATAAACAATGGCATAGAAATTAGGTGTAATAAGCACTATGTGCCAACAGATAATAGAAATATAGCTTATAGAGCAGCAGAGAGTTTCATTAAGGAATTTTCAATTAAAGAGGGGGTAAGAATTTATATAGAAAAAAATATACCAGTGTCTGCAGGATTAGCAGGAGGAAGCACCAATGGGGCTGCGGTAATCAAGTCTATGAATAAGTTGTTTCAAGTTAACGCCCCTATAGAAAAATTGTGCAATATAGGTGTTAACATTGGTGCAGATATACCATTTTGTATCTATGGAGGTACTGCCCTATGTGAGGGCATTGGAGAAAAAATAACGCCTCTTCCTAGGTTTAAAAATCATATTCTAGTATTAGTTAAACCTAACTTTGGAGTATCTACTAAGGAAGTATATGGTGCCATCAGCCTAAATAAGATTCATCGACATCCTAATACTAAAGTACTCATAAAGGCCATAGAAGAAGACAATGTGAAATTTATAAGTGAAAATATGAAAAATGTATTAGAAAATGTAACTTTAAACAAGCATAAAATCCTTAGAAATATAAAGGGCGACATTGTAAAGATGGGTGCCTTGGGGGCCCTGATGAGTGGAAGCGGACCTACTATATTTGGAATTTTTGATGATATGCTGAAGGCCCAGAGATGCTATGAGTATTTAAAGGAATCTTTTAATGAAGTTTATATAACTAGAACCATATAAAGTCAAAAATATGAAAAGGTTGTGGATTTTTACCACAGCCTTATTTTTTTGCATAGAATTTTAAATATTGAAAAAAATAAACCATGGGAAGTAAAACTCAGTTTGGAGGAATTTAATAATGAAGGAAGAATTGTTGGAAAGTATCTATAGTGATCTAGATGATAATCTCATATATATAAAATCAGTTTTCACAAATGCTTCAGATATTGTATATAGAACCATTGAGGGTGGAGATAATAAAGGAGCCCTTATATACATAGACGGCATGGCAGATAAGGTTTTGCTCAATGAGTTTGTATTAGAGGAATTCATGGATAACAAAGAATTCATGAATTTAGAAAAAATAAAAGAAAGAGTAATAACTTTAACAGATTTGAAGGAAATAAACTCATTAAAAGATGGTATAAACGGCATCCTTTCAGGGGATACATTGATGCTTTTAGATGGAAGCACTAAAGCACTGGTCTTTGCAACTAGAGCTTGGCCCAACAGAGGAGTCGGTGAACCATCGGGAGAAACGGTGGTAAGAGGATCTAGGGATGGATTTACAGAAACCATAAGATTTAATACTGCGTTATTGAGACGTAGAATTAGAGATACTAGATTAAAGGTAGAGCCTATGGCACTAGGAGCAAGATCCAAAACAGATACTATGCTAACTTATATAGATGATATTGTAGACAAAGAGGTTCTTAAGGAATTGAAAAGCAGATTAAAAAATATTAACATAGATGCTATTTTAGACAGTGGGTATGTTGCTCAACTTATTGAAGATAATCCATGGAGTTTATTTCCCCAAATTCAAGCCACAGAGAGGCCTGATGTGGTAGCTGCAGCTTTATATGAGGGGCGAATAGGAATATTTGTAGATAATTCACCTTTTGTATTAATAGTACCTACCACTTTGCCACAACTATTTCAGTCTCCTGATGATTATTATCAAAGGTGGATATATGGGTCTGTTACACGAGTAGTACGGACCTTTGCTATTGTTCTGGCATTAGTATTGCCTGGACTATATGTAGCTATAACCTCATTTCATACTTCTATAATCCCCACTAAATTAGCTTACTCTATTGCTGCTGCAAGGGAAGGGGTGCCATTTCCAGCTTATATGGAAGCTATAATAATGGAAATAAGCTTAGCTTTGCTACTGGAAGCTATAGTAAGGCTACCCAGAGCCATAGGAGCCACCATAGGAATAGTAGGAGGTTTAGTTATAGGGCAGGCAGCTGTAAGTGCAGGAATTATAAGTCCAATAATGGTAATAATAGTTGGCATCACAGCAGTGACTAGCTTTATAACATCAAACTATGAAGTATCTTTTGCTTTGAGAATATCCAGATTTTTAATCATTATAGCAGCTTCTATAGCAGGGCTTTATGGTATAGCTTTAGGTTGCATGCTTATATTGATGCATCTAATAAAATTAAAAAGCTTCGGATATTCTTATCTAACTCCTGTGGTAGAAACATCAAAAAATAATTTTAAAGATTTATTTTTAAGATATCCACTAAAATATTTTAAAAAGAGACCTACATTTATGAAAATAGGAGATAAGGTGAGACAAAAATAAAATAACAAAAGAAGGGGATAAATATGAAAGAAGAAGGTATAAGACCCTATGGAGTATTTACCACTATAGTCCTTACAATAATAGGAGTTGGAATATTTTCATACCCTAGGTATATATGTATGGCTGCAGGACGAGATGGTTGGATAGTAACTATAATCTCTGGGATAATGGCTGGAATTATGATATGTGTTATTTACTATATAGAAAAACTAAATGATTTTGATTCATATGTGAATATAATATTTAATTCCTTTGGAAAATTTTTAGGGTCTATAGTTATAACTATATTTTTAGTGTATGCAGTGGTAGTAATATGTATCTATATGAGAGACTTTGTGGAGGTTTTAAAGATATATTTGCTAGAAAACACACCTTTGGAATTTTTGATAATTACAACTTTATTATTAGGTGTCTATATTGTTGGATATGGATTTGATTACATAATGAAATTCAATGAAATAATTTTTTTTATAGCATTTGTTCCCTTGATTTTAGCATTTGTATTTTTAATTACATCTGTGGACTTTACCAATGTATTGCCTATAGGACAGAATTCTCTATATAATTATAAAATAGGAATATATAGAGGAATTTTAGCTTTTGGAGGATATGAAATATTATTTTTAGCTGCACCTATGGCTAAGAAGAAAGACAATATAAAGAAAATAAGTATTTTATCCATAGCCTTTGTTACCTTATTTTATGCTCTTGTTACTATATATTGTCTAGGATTATTTTCTTTAGGTGAAACTGAAAATCTATTATGGCCTACCATAACAATGATAACAGCAGTAGATATCCCAGGCAGTTTTGTGGAAAGATGGGAAGGAATAGTTATGACCCTGTGGATATTATTTCATTTTTCTACCTTTAGTTCTATGCTGTATTTTTCCTGTGATATATTAAAGGATGGATTTAATGTGAAAACCACTAGAATTGCAGCCATAATATTATGTCCTATTATATTAATAGTTACAATGTACGCAAAGAATATAATACATCTTCATGAGATAAGTGAAAAAATTCTAAATCCATTACAACTTTTCAATGTTATTATAGTTCCCATATTGCTTTTAGTAATAAATTTAATAAAACATAGGGGGGAAAATAATGAAGAGTAGAATTATAGCAGTGATGGTTTTAATCTTCTCCATATTTTTTACAGGGTGTTGGGATAAATCTGAAATAGAAAGAAGAATTTTTATTTCTACTATTGGGGTAGATTCAAGCAAAGATATAGATAAAGAATTAAAGGATTATAGTAAGGATAAGTTTTCAGAAAAGACAATAAAAAAGATAAAGGTTACATATGGTTTTCCTGATATCAGTGGTTTTTCTCCTTCTAAGGCTATAATTGAAAAAGATAGTACTCTAACTGTAGATACATATTCCATGGAAGGGGCTCTTATAGAAGCTAGTAGCAAAAGTAGCAGAAGTATATATTTAGGCCATACAAGGCTGTTATTATTAAGTAAAGACCTATTTCAATACCCTGACACCGTTAAAGAAATAATGGATTATATCAGTAGAGAACCTAAACTAAATAGAAAAATAAACATGGTGATAACAGAGGGAAATACTGAACAGTTTATGAAAGCACAGTTTGATGTGGATAAACATATACAGACCTATATAAGTGGAATCATAGATAACTCAGAAAGCACTTCTAAAGTGTTGGGAGTCACCTTAAATGATTTCCTTGTATCTATGAAAGAGAGAAATAAAGGACTATTACCTATGCTAAAAGTAGATAGGGGAAGTGGAGAATTGAAATTATCAGGAATGGCTGTAATAGATGACTATGAATTTAAAGGTGAACTAAATGATGTAGAAACCACTAATCTAGAATTATTAAGAGGAAACATGAAAAAAGGTGTCAAGGTAATATGTATGGAAGGCCATCCCTATGATTATGAGATAAATAAGGTGAAGAAAGAAATAGAAGTCACTCAAAATCAGGATAATATTAGTGTGGATATATATTTACATTTAAATGGAGAAATAAAAGATAGGTATAGTGGAAATAACAAGCTTAAATTAGAGGAAGTTAAGCTCTTAGAAGAAGCTTTAGATAAAAACATAAGAGATGAATGCGAGAAGCTTGTTAAAAATACTCAACAAAACATAGGAGTAGATATAATAGGAATAGACGAATACATAAAAAAATTTAAACCTAATCTTTGGAAACAGTTGCAGGACTCATATAAAGAGCAATATGTAAAAACTGAAGTTAGGATTTTTGTTGAAAGTACCATAAGAAGTATTGGGATAACTAACTAAAATGGCTTGGGATTTCCTAGCCATTTTTTCAGCTTAAAAAATTTTTTAGAACCATGTATATTTTTATAATCACTGTCAATAATTAAGACAAAGGAGAGGATTATATGAAAAAAGTTATAGGAGTCTTAATGGTTGTTATATTATCTTTAACCTTGTACATAAAATGTGATGAAAATGTACAAGCTTCTAGATATAAAGAAGATATAAGTGATAAAATAATAAGATTTCATGTATTAGCTAATAGTGATGATGAAGAGGATCAGAAGCTTAAGCTAAAAGTTAGGGACGAGGTCTTGAAATATGTGGAACCTAAAGTGAAAAAATTAGACAATAAAGAACAGGTTAAAAATTTTCTCATTAAAGAGGACTCTACTATACAAGAGATTTGTAATAAAACTATAAAGGATAATGGATACAATTATGAAGTGGCTACCAAATTTGAAACGCATGACTTTCCAGTAAAAAGTTATGGAAATATAGTATTACCTCAAGGACAGTATGAGGCATATAGAATAATAATTGGACAAGGAGAAGGGCAAAATTGGTGGTGTGTAATGTTTCCTCCTTTATGTTTCGTGGACATATCAAAAGGAGAATTATCATACAAAGAAAATGAGAAAGCTATGAAAACTGTTCTAAGTGAAAAAGAGTTTAACATGGTAGATGGCACAAAGGAGAAAAAAATAACCTTTAGTTTTAAAATAGTGGAAGTAATAAAAGAAATAATAAATAAGCTATAATATCATAATAGGGGCTGTATCAAAATAACTT
>DINW01000053.1 GCA_002423705.1 Clostridium sp. UBA5530 | reverse complement strand
ATGAATTTTATAGTTTATCTCTCTGTTCCTAATTATTTTTCAATATTACTTCAATTTTCTTCATATTGTCTTTGAACAAAATCCCAATTACTAGTTATTCTTTTATCATATAATACCTCTCCAGTTTCATCTAAGGCCTTTATATTTATCTTATAATCTCTCTCTTGATCTTCCCAAGTGAAAAGGAACATATCATCTTCTATATTTTCTTTTTCTATCACTTTAACTTCTCCTTTACTATGGAGCTCTAATTTCAACTTTTTTATTTCTTCATTGTTTATAACTCCCCATATCACCCATGTATTTTTTTCATTAGATCTTCCCCATGTATAGTTTGTTATTATTGGTTTTTTCTTATCATTATCCTTAGGCTCTCCAAAATGATTTTCTCCCCACACCCCATAAAACTTTCTTTCAACTATATCCATGGAAAACCACTTGTCATATTGGCATAAATAATATACCTTATCTTTTTCTATCATAGTGTTTACAACCTTAGAGGGACCATAACTATGTACCTTCTCCAGCCTTTTATGTGCTGATTGTGGAGTAGGTCTAAATCCTGAAAATATATAAGCTACCGAAAGTATAAATACTATTATAAGTAGATTTTTAAACAGCTTTTTCTTCTTATTAATTTTCTTCACCAGCTTTCATGGGAATATCAAAACTAAGTTTCCTGTTGTAGTAGTCATAATCTAATACAAGCTTAGAAGATGTCCTGTCAAACTTATAAATACCAATTTTATTCTGGCTTATAAGTCCTCCACTCTTTCCTCCATTTTGTACAAAATATTCTTTTCCTTTGTCATCATACACCTTAAAAGGATTTGTCATATTGCTTATATAAAGTGGATTTATATATTCATCAAAACTTATGTATACATCTCCACTTTTATTGACTTCTACATTCTTTAGTTTTATCATTCTACAATCTATTTTCCCACTATCTGATAGCTTAGCTTCATATACTAAATCTTCCTTTTTAAGGTCGCTCTTTTCAGGAAATATTTCGTAACCTATATCTATAACAATCATAAAAATACATATAAATACTAAAATACCCTTAACAAAACTAGTGAGTCCAACCAAAAAACCTAGAAAAGGATTATGAACCCTATTTAGTAAAGCACCTATTTCCTCAGTACTTCCCATAGACTCTAAAGCTTTATTTATTGCTATAGCCTCTTCCATTCCTTCCTTTGTTAATTCCTCCACATGATCTTCTATATGACCTCTTAACTCTTGTCTTACTTTATTATGGCATCCTTTGTATCTTATATTTCTACAGACTTTGTCTAAAAATTCATCTACATCATGCCATTCCATACCCCTGCCCCCCTAAAACCTTATTAACCTTTGAGGTAAAGAGCTTCCACTCCTCCTTCTTTTTCTCTAATAACTTCAATCCCTTAAAGGTGATGGTATAGTACTTTCGCATTCTTCCTCCAGCTTCCTTCATATACCCTGTCACCATTCCCTCTGACTCAAGTCCATGAAGAATTGGATAAAGGGTTCCCTCTTTCAATAAGAAGGTTTTATCGGAACGTTCTTCAAGGTCCTTAATCATCTCATA
This sequence comes from Clostridium sp. UBA5530, assembly GCA_002423705.1. Classification (GTDB taxonomy): domain Bacteria; phylum Bacillota; class Clostridia; order Clostridiales; family Clostridiaceae; genus Clostridium_X. The sequence goes on along the minus strand of DINW01000053.1, from coordinate 16,407 downwards.
TCCATATTTATCTTCATCCTTAAGCAAAGACAATATAAGCATAGTTGTACTTCCAGATATAAAGCTCTTATCTATTTTCATTATTTATCCTCCTATTGAAAAATATACCTAGACAATCTATGGTTATATTATACATAGATTGTCTAGGTATATCAATAGAATTAATTTAATCAAATCAAGAAAAAGTTTGCCCTAGCAATTATAAGTAGCCACTTCCTTTATAAGGACTTCTGGTTCAGGCATAACTACCACTCCTGTTGTTGTAACCACTCCTATAATCAACAAGCATAAAGCAACTACACATAAAAATTTCTTTTTCATAAAACTCCTCCTTGTCTATATATTATTTAATATATTAATATCTTTTTTATGCCTTGCAATTTCAATAAGGCTGTTTGTAGCCCATATAACTTCATCTTTTATATTATTTTTTCTTGCCAACTTTAAGATTTTTTCTGCTATTTTAATCATTTCTTCATTATTTTTTTCAGCCTGTGCTAAAGAATATAATTCTTTTAAATATTTTATTTCATATTCATAATCTTCCTCTACCTTACTAAAGTCCACACCTTCATTAAGCACCTTCCTAGCCTCTTTATATTGACCAAATTTTATATACATATGACCTCTGCCAACTATAAATTTATAAATTATAGTTGGATTAAACTTTGCCGATACAAGGGCTAAATCAAAGTACTTATTGGAATTTTCATAATCATTGTTATCCATATAGGATAAAGCCATGTTATTATATATCATACTTTTAAAGTCATTACTGGTAAGATCATCATTTAAAAGTTCCTCATATATACTCAATGCTTTACTTACTAGATTCATCTCTTTGTAATTATTTGCCATTACAAAGGTACACTTTATAACCAATGGTTTTTCCAAATCTTCATTTAACATTTCTTCAATTATTTTCAAAGATTTATTAAAATCACCTAGGTTGTGATAAACTGAAGCTATATTATAATTTATATTATTTTTTACATTAATATTGTCATTTATATAGCAGTAACTGAAGGCCTCTTTGTAGTAAATCAAAGCTTCTTCATATTGCATTCTCTTTAACTTTACATTTCCTATAGAAGTATAAATAACCTCTTTAAGCTTGTTACTATTTAACCTATCTATCATGTTAAGGCATGAAATATACTTTTCATATGCTTTATCAACTTCTTTATTTATGAAAAATATGTTACCGATTTTTTTAGTAGCTATGATTTTTGCCCAAGGGAAGTTATTTTTCTCAGCATAATCCATTATTTCATTGCAAAAGTCCATGGTTTCCATGGTATTTTGTAATTCATCACACAGCTTGCATAAATCCTCTTCTTCAGTTCTAGCTATAAATTCTTCATCTAAATCTAGTGGTATCCCCTTATCTTTCGCATAGTTTATAGCATTTTTCATTATAGTTAATGCTACATCCCTGCTCATGTTTCTCTTAGCCCCTTCAATCATACTTATAAATTCTCTTGTTAAGTTTTCTCCAGCCAATTCTTTTTGAGTGATATTGAGAATTTGTCTTATGTATGTTAGTTTTTCACTTCTACTTTTTAATTCAATCTTTGCCACTTTACCACTTCCCTTGAAATTTTACTATAATATATACTAGTATATATCTAAGTTATACAAACAGGTTGTCCTTTAATATTTCTTAACTTGTTTTTATAAATGTGTTACTTTATATATTATATTCTTCGTTGAATTTATAATTCCTTCTTTTTATGTATTTATTTGTAATTATTTTTTTATTTTAAGCATCACTTGAAACTTAGTTTTAGGTGGAGTTTGGACTCAACCTGAATGTTAGTTGAACTTATTTAGGGTGGTAGCTGCTGTTATCTCCAGCCTAAAGAGAGTGGAGTGTTATATCAGATAGGCATCATACAAAAGAAGCTTATTGAAACTAGCAGTCTCAATAAGCTTCTTTCATCTTATATTAATTCTATTTGAAATATCTGTTTAATAATCCTTTGAAAGCCATTCCGTGTCTTGCTTCATCTTTGCACATTTCATGTACTGTATCATGAATTGCATCTAGGTTTAATTGTTTAGCTAATGTAGCTAAATCCTTCTTTCCTTGGCATGCTCCATGCTCTGCATCTACTCTCATTTGTAGATTCTTCTTTGTATCTGGTACTACTACTTCTCCTAACATTTCTGCAAACCTTGCTGCGTGCTCTGCTTCTTCAAATGCTATTCTCTTATATGCTTCTGCCACTTCTGGGTATCCTTCTCTATCTGCTTGTCTACTCATTGCTAAGTACATTCCTACTTCTGTGCACTCTCCCATGAAGTTTTGTTGTAGTCCTTCTATAACTCTTGGATCCACGTCCTTTGCTACTCCTATTCTGTGTTCATCTGCCCATGCCATTTCATTTTCACTCTTCTCTATGAACTTTTCTGCTGGGGCATTACACTGTGGACACTTTTCTGGTGCCTTTTCTCCCTCATAAACATATCCGCAAATTGTACATACAAATTTTTTCATAATTTAATTTCCTCCTTATTTTTACCTCTATATATTTAGTATCTTTTTATTCTTTATTTTGTCTTCCTTGTTGCTTTCCATGTATTTATAATACTATATTAAATATATATTGTCAACAAATAATTATTATTAATTAAATCATTTAGGATGAATTTTATAGTTTATCTCTTTGTTTCTTATTTTTTCTGTACTTTACTCCTTATTAGTAATTATTTCATTTTTTATTTCTAAACTTATATAATTTATTATTTACTTTAATACCAACGGTAAAATACCCAACAAGAATTAATACAGGTATAGCTATTAATAAGATAACCGCAATAACCCCTATTAACCCAATGCCTAAACTTACAACCAACACTACAATTGCTACTGCAATGGCTATAGCTAAAATGGCAACTACAGCTCCTAATACCCCATAGGGTATCTTTTTAAAACCAGTTACATCTTTACCATTTATATTTATCCGTGCTTTATTCAGAAATATAGCTAAACCTATAATAGCTAAGATTAATATAACTCCCCAAAAATTCATGAAAATCCCCCTTTATCTGAATTCATCAGGTGAAAATTGGTTCCAGGTGGAGTTTGGACTCCACCTGAGCATTAGTTGAACTTATAGCTGCTTTTACCTCCGCCTAAGGATGTTGGAGGGTTACAGCAGATAATTTTAGATAAATGTCAATTAAGTCTTCTGCTTTCATGTTAGTCATGGTTTTTATTGCATATCCATTTTCATAAAGCTTTTGTATTATTCTTATACCTAAAAAATATCCACTTATAGGAATTCTATCTTCTTTTATATCCTCGCAACCAATACTAAAGAATTTTTTTATTATTTCATCATTGACTATGTTTTTTCTATAAGCGAAAATCTCATCTTTTATCTTTTCTTCCTTAGATATGAGTTTATCAACTACCTGTTTCCTTACACCTAAAGTTTTAGCCATGTTAGTTATGTCTATATTTTTATTGTTTATAGTTAATGGGAAAAATAGTCCCAAGCCCTCTCCAACTAATCTTTCTTCAACTATATCTATATTAAACATTGGATTTTCACTAGCTCTAACCATATGGTGTACTTCATGAGGAACTAGAAAGTCTAATAAATCATATTCTAATGCTTCTAGGCCGAAATATACAGATGGATTCCCTCCTTCTATAAGCCCTGCCACCCCTAATGCATGTCCAAACACTATACCAAAATATACATCAAAGTTTCTACTAAAACTCAACTCATTAAGAGATGTTATAACAAGATTCTTTATTCTTTCTTTAGCATCCTTATTTATATTACTATTAGCTCTATCTCTAAGTTTTTTAAAATCAGTAGCCTGTACTATGGGCTTTAGATCCTTTAAATCACAGAAATATAAATGCTTCATCATGCCATCTAAGAGACCCTTATATTTATCATAATACAGTAGCCAGTTTTCCCATTTGTTTTGGTCGGAATCTCTTACACATATGTCATTGAAATCTTTGGTCATATCAATGATATTCATAAATCCTCATCCTTTTTCATAGAATATGATTTTTATCCTACAACATCTTTTATAACCCTAAGAACATTTTTATACGCCACTTTCTCAATTTCATCTTCACTGAATCCGCTTTTAGATAAAGCAATAAATAGTTTGTCCATATCTCCTACGTTATCTATCTCTAGGTCTCCTCCCATTCCATCAAAGTCTGCTCCTATAGCAGCTGTTTCAATTCCACCTACATTCTTTATATGCTTTATATGCTCCACCATATACTCTACTTTGCTCTTAGCACTTACATGTATAAAGCTAGGCATAAGATTTAATCCCATTATGCCACCTTTGTCAGCTAAAATTCTTATCATTTCATCAGTAATATTCCTAGTCTCATTAGCTAAAGCTCTGCAATTAGAATGTGTGGCAACAAAAGGTGACTTTGAGTGTCTAGCCACATCATAAAAGCCCCCATCAGATAGGTGAGATACATCTATGATCATTCCTAAGTCATTCATCCTTTCAACAACTTCAAATCCAAAGGATTTAAGCCCCATGGCCATAAGTTTAGGATCCTTAGAATTAGAGAATCCATTGCAATTTTCCGGTTTCCAAATAAGTCCTAAAAATCTGAATCCTAAATCATAAGCCTCTTGAACCCTTTCTATCTTTCCATCTAATATGCACCCTTCTTCTATAGTCAAAAAAGCTGAAATTTTATTTTCTTCCATGTTTTTCTTATATTCTTCATAATTTCTTGCTACTGCTATATCATAACTATTTTCCTCTATTTCTTCTATGAGCTTTTTATATGTTCCCTTGTAAAAATCATAGGGGGTACCTTTAAAACCAAACTTCTCTAAAGATTCCGCTGGAGTAAAAACAGCAAACATCTGAGCTGAAGCTCCTACTTTCTTTAGTTTCTTTATATCTACATGTCCACTATTCTCTCTAAGCTTAGAATACTCTCCTCTTTTATTGGGTATTACTGCGTTTAAGATGGTATCACAATGCATATCAATAAGATTAGTTTTGCTCATTATATCCCTTCCTTTTCAATAATCTATGTACATCTTTATTATAGCAAAAATCCTAGAGATTTATTTAGTCAAAGTAAAATTTTTACTATATTATCCTAAATATATTTACCTATTCTTATTTCCCCTAAAATAGGGTAGAGTTACAGCAGATAGACATCAGGCAAATAAAAAAGTTCTAATCCATAATTAATACGAATTAGAACTTTTATGGTAAGACATTATTCTATGAATAATGTTTAGGGTAGCTATTTTATTTAGTTTAACCTTTCTTTAAGCTATAACCCCATCTGATAAATTTATCACTGTTTCAGCTGTGTCTGCAACTTTCAAGTCATGAGTTATCAATACAATTGTTTTACCATCTTTATTTAACTTGGATAGCATCTCTATAATATCCTTTCCTGTTTTCTGGTCTAGATTTCCTGTGGGTTCATCAGCCAAAATCAATGGAGGATTTCCAATGAGCGCTCTTGCTATGGCTACTCTCTGTTGCTGTCCACCAGATAACTCATTAGGTCTATGATTGTATCTATCATATAATCCTACACTCTCTAACATGTTTTTTGCTTTCTTTAAAGCCTCTTGGCTCTTTTCACCTCTTACCATTAAGGGAAGAGCTACATTATATTGAGCTGTATACTTACTAATTAAATTAAACTTTTGAAATATAAATCCTATCTTTTCATTTCTTAATTTTGAGTAATCCCCCTCCTTATCAGGTTCAATATAAACTCCATCTAAGTAATATTCACCTTGGTCATAGGTATCCATTAATCCTATAACATTCATTAAAGTAGATTTTCCTGAGCCAGATGGACCTAATATTGCAACAAATTCTCCTTGATTTATGGTAAGTTCTATATTCTTTAATGCCTTTATAGCCCCTTCCCCTTTGCCATAACTTTTACATAGGTTATTTATTCTTATTACCTGTTGCACCTTGCCCACCTCTCCTTTCATTAAGGACAACCCTCTCTATGGTGTCTCCATCATCGGAATACATAATATTTAATGTGTCTCCGCTTTTTATACTAGTTATATTAATTTCTTGTTCCTTCATAGCATTATCACTAAAAGTATATGAAACAACCTTTACTCCTACAGGTATTAATATTTTCTTTTCCTCACCAGTATATTCCCTTTGCATTTTTTTACCTTGCTGACCATCACCTGTAGTACTTGGCTTTAAATTACCTTCTTTACTTGGAGTACCTGAATTATTTCCACCTCTTTTACTTTTTTCTTCCTTAGTACTTTCTTCATTGCCCTTGGTATTTTTATCTGGAGCTTTTATTATTTTTAAAGTTACTTCATTTCCTGAAATATCAACAACCTCACCCATTATAGTGTTTTTATATTGTTTCATATTGCTAGAGCTTTTTCCTTGGAGTTTATCCTTAGTTGTTTTTTCACTACTGCTTTTACCACAAGCCATAAAAGACATCATTATAAATGTTATAGTCATAAACATTGCTATAATTTTAAAATTCTTATTCATAGTAATACACCTTCTAATCATAATTTAAGGCTTCAATAGGCTTTAACTTAGAGGCCTTCACAGCTGGGTAATACCCAAAAAATATACCAGTTCCCACTGAGAACAATACTCCTAACAGTATTCCATAGGTTGATGCTATAAAGCTTAGGTTTAGCAGTTTTAATACATAGGGTGCAAAAATACTTAAGATTACACCTATGAAGCTTCCTATAATGCTTATAAAAATAGCCTCCAACAAAAATTCTAAAAGAATATCCTTCCTAGAAAAACCTATGCTTTTTAAAATTCCTATTTCCCTGGTTCTCTCCTTTACTGCCACCATAAGCACATTCATTATTCCTATTCCACTTACTATTAATACTATTACGGCAATGGATATTAAAAGGGACTCCATTGTCTTTGCTGTATCCTGTGCTGATTTTAACTTACTGCCTGCATCACTGACTGAATAACTATCACTGTTTCCTATAAGTTCTCCTATATACTGGTTTATTTCTTCTATGGCGTTTTCCACACTGTTTATATCATTAGCTAAAACAGTATAATTAGGGGTAACTGTAGCCTTTTTATTAGATGAATACTTTATTGCTACATCTATTGGAATATAGGCCATGTCATCATTAGACCCACCTTTGCCCTTGGCACCAGTTTCCCCGCCAATTTCCTTTAAAACTCCTATTACCTGAAAGGTAGATCCTTTTATAGTTATGTTTTTCCCTATACAACTTTCAACACTATCTTCAAAAAGAGTAATTGCTAAATTATAGCCTAAAACCGCTACCTTATTTCTAGCCTCAGAATCACTATTGCTTATAAACTCTCCATATTCTAGTTCCATATTTGTAATAGAAGCAAAGTCCTCAGTAACTCCTGCAATGGTAGCACCTTCAGCTAAATTATTCCCATATATTATGTCTGAATTCATATTTATGGAAGCAGCTATGGTTTTCACATGCTGTAATAGGTCAGGTGCCTTCAACATATCCTCCTTCTTTAAAGGCTTTACTTGTTGTGATGGACCCATAGCCTTCCCCCTAGATGGAGTTACTGTTATAGTTTCTACACTGAGTCTTTTATATTGATCCTGCACTGCTTTCTCACTAGCCTTTCCAATTCCAACCACCATTATTATTGTGAAAGTTCCTATTATTATTCCCAGTGATGTTAGAAATACCCTAGATTTATTAGCTTTTATATTTAGAAGTACAGATTTAAAAATTTCTGTAATCCTCATTTCTTAACACCACCTATGATAATGGTCTGTCCCTCCTCTAACCCAGATAACACTTCTGTTCTATTACCATTGGATAGGCCTGTTTTTACCTCTGTCTTCTCTGTTTTACCTTGACTATTTTCTATATTTACATATTGCTTTTGGTTTTCTATAAATACCGCCTTATTAGGTATAAGTAAAACTCCTTCTCTCTGATTTTTTAAGAAGGTTATTACACAGCTCATTCCGTCCATAATTTTATCATCACCTTGATCGAATACACCAGTCACCTCATAACTAACCACGCCAGATGCATCTACTTTAGGTATTGCTTTAACGTCTGTAACCTTGCCTTTTATATTTTCCTCCGCTGTAGCATCTACAGAAATACTCATACTTTGTCCAACACTTATGCTTTTTATATCGCTTTCATTGACACTAGCTTTTACAGTGATTTTACTTGAATCACATAAAGTAACAGCTGCAGTATTGTTTTTAGCATTTCCATCTACAAGTTCCCCTATCTTATAGCCTATATCTATTACTTTTCCATCTATGGGAGCTTTTAATATAGCTTTAGCTAAGTTATTTTTAGCACTATTTAGATTGTTTTCAGCATCTGATAGAGCAATCTTAGCATTATCTATGGAACTAGTGCTATTAACCATGTTATCGTATTTTTTCTTTTCTACAGCATAATCACTTTGAGCATTTGCATCATTAGGATTTCCATCTGCCTTTGTCTTTAACTGATCTAATTTTTGTTTTTCTGAAAATATATTTAGTTCTCTTTGGTTTACAGCATCATCATAGTTAACTTGTGCTTTTTTATAGGAATTATTAGCTTTAATCAAATCTTGTTGTAAACCAGAATCATCTAATATGGCCAGTACATCTCCAGCTTTTACTTCTTGTCCATTAGTTACCTTAATTTCTTTTATTGTCCCTTGAATTGGGAAATTTAATGCAGTAAGAGCCAGTGACACCTTTCCGTCCTCTACTAATCCCACTGTTAGATTTCCTTTAGTTACTTTTTCTGTAGTAGTCTTTATAGTAGCTTTTTCTCCACTTTCTTTAGAATTTTTAACATAAAATCCTATACCCCCAATAATGACTACTATTATTATAGCTACACAAATAGTTATTATATGTTTTTTTCTCATGTCTACTCCCCTTCCACTTAGGTTATAAACCAATTTTATATCCTCTAAGTGACAGGTTTGTGATAGAAATGTGAGAAGTTTGTGAGGATTTATCCATTTTATTGAATTATTCTCCTGTTGCAACACCCATCCGCTTTAGTCTGGAGTTATCACCAGCTACAAACCTAGATAAGTTCAACTAATATTTGGGTGGAACTGAAACTAAGTTTCACTTGAGCTCAAACCAAAATTCCACTCCATTATGTTTATTTTTCATTCCAACCTGCCCTTCATGGGCCTCTATTATAGTTTTTACTATATATAATCCAAGTCCAGAACCACCATAGCTCCTGGTTCTTGCTTCATCCACCTTGTAAAAGCTCTCCCATATTTTTTCTATATGCTTCTCTTCTATGTTTTTGCCAGTGTTAAACACTGAAACCCTTACCTTTTCATCATGTTTTTTCACTTCTATTCTAACTTTGCCTCCTATATCTGTATAATCAATGGCATTGGTTAAATAGTTTGTAATTGCTTGCTCTACCTTCTCCTTATCAGCAAAGATATAGTCTGTATCCTGAAACACTAATTCCAATTCTATGTTCCTTTCATCTATAATTAAAGAATTTTTATCTACTATCCACTTAATCAATTCCTTTAAGTAAAAATGTTCCTTGTTTAATTGACTTGTTTTGCACTGAATATTAGAAGTATACAAAAGCTTTCTCACTAGGCTATTCATCCTTTGAGCCTCATCTATTATAACTTCATAATAAAATTCTCTTTGACTCTCATTTATATTAACCTTTAGCCCTTCAGCATAGCCCATTATAAGGGATATAGGGGTCTTTAATTCATGGGATACATTAGATATAAATTCTTTCCTCATGTCATCAATTTTTTCTTTTTCCTTCAAATCCTCTTTCAATTTTTCATTAGCCTCCGTTAATCCTCTTATGGCTATTTCTAGTTGGTTAGACATAGAATTTATACTATTGCTTAATTCACCTAGCTCATCTTTAGTTTTTAGGCTTATTTTATCAGAAAAATTTAACCTTTCCATTTCTTTAGTTTTCTTATTTATTTCCTTAATTGGTTTTGTAAAGCTCTTAGTGACTATAGTTATTATTACTAAGCTTATAGCTATTACAACTAAAGCTATCTTAAGGAAAAATGAGTTAGTAACATATATGCTATCTTTTATTGCAGATATAGGAGTCTCTATGATTACATATAATGGGGCATTATTTATGTGTATTAACCCATACAATACTAAGAACTCCCCATCTACTTTGGCATCGTGTCTCTGTTCTATATAAGGTGGATTCTGAAAAAAGCTCATATTTACTTTCAGCATTTTCCCTTTGGTTCCTATGGATTTACTTCCTTGGATATATTCTTTGGTGCTATATATAGTTTTAAGATTCTCATCCACTATCACAAATCTTAACCCTTTGGAACTTTCATAGCCTTCTAAGCTTAAAGATAATTCATCTTTATTTTCAGTATATATATAAGATAAGTTGTTAAATGCTTTCCTCAAATCTGATTTTTTATATTCTATATAATACTTCTCAAAATACAATGTATTTAATATACCAAAGGATAATAAAACAAAGACTATAATACCTATTATTAAAAGAGTCAGCTTACCTCTAATGGATTTCATCTTCATCCACCTCAAATCTGTACCCTATAGTTCTTACTGTTTTTATATATTTACCTTTGGTAGATAGCTTGGCTCTTAATTGCTTTATATGAGTATCCACAGTTCTTAAATCTCCATAATAATTATAATTCCATACATTATTCAGTATGTTTTCTCGTGATAAAGCTACCCCCTTATTTTTTATTAGATATAGGAGAAGTTCATATTCCTTGGGAGTAAGCTCTACATACATACCATCTATAGATATATTTCTTCTTTTATCATCTAGTTTTATTGCACCTACTTGAAAAACATCTTTATCATCATATCCGTGACTTCTTTTTAATAGAGCTTCAATCCTAGCCACTAAAATGCTTGGACTAAACGGCTTTTGAACAAAATCATCAGCTCCTAAAACAAAACTATTTAGCTCATCTTCCTCCTGATCTTTAGCTGTTAACATTATAACTGGGATTTTATAACTTTTCCTTATTACTCTCAGCACATCCCATCCACTTAATTTAGGCAGCATCACATCTAAAACTATTAAACTTAAATCTTTGCACTCCTCTAGCATATCCAATGCGTCTTCTCCATCATCAGCTTCTAAAATTGAATATCCCTTTGGCTTTAAAAAATCCCCTACTAATTTTCTTATTCTATATTCATCATCAACAATTAAAATCTTAGTGTTGTCCAATTTAATACACCTCTTGTAATATAAGATATCTTTAATTATATTTTACACAATATTATTTATCTACCATAAAGAAAAGAATCTGCCACTTTACAGGCAGATTCTTTTCTTTATAGATATTTATAATACTCTACATTATCTTGAAGTTCGTTAAAAAGGTGTTTAACCTCTTGATCTTTCTCCTTTTCCATTATTAATATTACATCCCCTGCATCTACTATAACTAAGTCCTTTATTCCGAATCCTATTATTAGTCTTTCATTACTGAATATAGAGCAGTTCTCACTTTGGTTTAAATACACATTGTCTGATAAATAATTTCCATCTTTATGATTTAGGAATCTAGTTAATGCTGAAAAACTTCCAATGTCATCCCATAAAAATTCACATTTTATCACGTAAGCCTTCCTTGTTCTTTGCATTATCCCAAAATCAACAGATATACCATCTATAATATTATATTGCTCTCTTATGGTTTCCATCTCATTGGCCTCACCTATATTTTGGTACACCACCATAAGGCCCCTATACATCTTTGGTAAATATTTTTCCATTTCTCTTAAAAATACATCAGCTCTCCATATAAACATCCCAGAGTTCCATAGATAACTTCCATTTAAAAGAAAATCCTTGGCAACTTCTATATTGGGCTTTTCTGTAAATCTTTCTATTTTAAAGGTAGCTATCGTTCCAGCTACTCTTTGTCCCATCTGAATATATCCATATCCTGTTTCAGGCCTTGTAGGCGGTACCCCTATAGTCACAAGGCCTCTCTTTTTTTCTGCTATCTCTATGGCTTGATTTAAGGTATCTACAAATTCCTTTTCACCTTCAATGTAATGGTCTGAAGGAAGCACCACCATAACAGCGTCCTTGTCCTTTTTCAACAGCTTTATGGCAGATAAACCTATGCAGGTAGCAGTCCCGTTGTAGACGATAGGGGTCTTTTTTTATTAATTAAGTTATATTCTTAACTATTTTATTTCCTATAACTTTATATTCGGCAGGATATTCCTCCACTTCAAAAGGTATTGGAGTTTCATTTATTCTATTATGCTCTGCTAAATATCTTATATGAACATCCTCATACTTTTCACCTTTACTTAGCCAAAAATAATCCTCCATACACATGGCTCTGGTTCTTCTACATAACTCCCAAAAATCATAATCTATTAATCCCATTACGTTTAAGATTTCATCTATATTTGCTCTTTCTTTTGGAACAACTCTATCCTCAAGCCAAAAAATAATATCATCATGAGAAGGTTTATACTCAACATTCCAATTTTTATAACTATACATACCTAATGGTAGATATTTTCTATCTGTTATTTCATCATATTTTGTGAAATTAAATTTCTTAGCATTTGTATCATAAGTAAGATCTCCAACTGGAACATCTTTAAACATTAATATATACTTATCTATCATAAAATCCCCTTCTCTACTAAATAATTATATCTAGTCTCCAGTAAATATTTAATACATTCAACTCTGAATTCTGATAAATGTTCTTTGTACTTGTCTACTATATCAAATAATTCTTTTAGAGGTACTTTAGGCAACTTAACATCTCCAATTAAATCTAATTGTTTATAATGTGATTCACAAAATGGCTTACATTCGTCTATCATTTCCCAAGTTTCTTTATCATCTTGCTCTAATTCAAAATCTTGAATATCTGCATATAAACATAATCCATGATCATAAAGAGGAGCAAATTTTATAATATCTCTATCTCTGCTTACAACACTAAAATTTCTTAAATGTCTATCAATATTATTTATTAAAAAATCCATTACTATCATTCTATCTATATCTACTTTGAAATTTGGAATTATTTCTATAACCTTATCATACAGATTTTCTCTGCTAGTATTACCCAAAATACTTCTAATACTCATTAACCCTTCATCATATTCCAAAAAATTTTCTGATATATTAACTAATACTTCTTCATTAAAATTAGGTAATTTCATTTTACTTAAAATGTTAACTGCACATTCTATATTAAATTTTCTAATTATTTCACTAGCAATAACTTCACTAACTGGTTCTAATGTAGAAAATTTATTTTTTAGTTTAGTTCCTGTCTTGATAAAAACTTTTTTCCCGCCTATATTTCCTATACATTTATACAACATACCTTTTGACGTACTAGTAAGACTTAACTCTCTTAAATTATCAATTATCACAAAATCACCTCTTCTCAATACAGTATGTTAACTTTTTCATTAACCTTTTCAATTTTAGAGTTCCACTGTTTCACTTTATTGCGCCCTGGTTCCATCACCGTTCCATTGTTCTTTATTCCTATCTACATTATACCAAATCCTACTTCTTTTTAAACTTACTATAAAAGAATTTATTCATGCTAAGATTGATTATTACTAAATTTAAAATAAACTTCTACATTCTTTTCTTTTTTATCTTTGTTCTCTGTTACAATAATTTTTTCTACCAAGGTTTCTACTAAGACTCTATCCATTTCTTTTACTTCTAATACCTTATCTATTTCATCCCTATATATTTGAAGTAAATCATCAGTATCTGAATTATTACTAATTATTTCATCTAATTCTCCTTTTCTTTTAAGAAGTTTTTCCTGTTTGTCCTGAATAACCTCAGCCATATTGGTAAAGTTTCTTTCTGTAATTACTTCCATTAATTTATCCTCATATAACCTCTGAAATTTACCATCTAATGTGGATAACTGCTGCTGAACTGTGACTAATTCTTTTTCAAAATTATTATCAATTCTTATATCTTTTATGGAATCATAATATTTATCCTTATTTATATTTTTATCTATTATCTCTTTTAGGTTCGTTCCTATAAGTTCTGCTAAATATTCTTCCTTTACACTATGAGACGTACATCTCTGACCTCCCATTTGACTATTAACACATTTATACCCCTTATATTTTGCCCTATAGGTCATTGCACCATGGCAATCACCACATTTTAATATTCTGGAAAATGGATGAAGAACTCCATTTTTATATCTATATCCATTGCTCCTCTCTTTAAGAAGTCCTTGTACCTTTTTAAAGGTTTCCTTGTCTATTATTCCTTGGAACTCCCCTCCCCATATCCATTCATGCTTCTCTGTAGTTTTTATTTTTTTCACCTTATAACTCACTTTTTTCCAACGTTGCTGCACCATGTATCCACCATATTTAGGATTCCTAAGTATGGAGAATATAGTATTATTAGTCCATATGCCAAATTTTTTTCTTCTAAAATTCTTAAGTCTTGCAGATGGTGATTCTATGCTTTTTTTATTTAAATGGTTTGCAATTCTACCAGCACCCCAGCCCATTATATACAAAGCAAAAATTTCTTTAACTACTTCCGTAGTTTCTCCCCCTTCTTCAATTAAAACTATTGTCTTTTGATTACCTTCATAGTGTTCTTCAAATTTATACCCGTAGGGAGGCTTACTGGCAATGGATGAGCCTCGATTCATCCTATCATTTAATGCAAGCCTTACCCTTTTACTACAGTCTTTAATGTACATTTCATTGAGGATATTTTTAAAGGGTATTATATCATTAAACTCATTTTCCGTATCTACATTGTCTAAAACAGATATAAACCTTACATTATTAACTTTAAAATAGTCCTCCAGATAATATCCTGCTAAAACATAATTTCTTGAAAACCTAGATAAATCTCTTGTAAGCACCATATTAATCTTTTTATCTTCCATATCTTCCTTCATTCTAATAAATGAATCTCTATCAAAGTTTGACCCTGTCATACCCTCATCTTCATAAACATCAATGAGATTATATATAGCCTCTTTGTCATCCCTAGACTTTTCTAAAAGCCACTTTTTTAAGTTCCCAACTTGGGCTGGTATAGATTCACTCTGGTCTTTTTTATCTGTAGAAACTCTTGCATATATTGCTACATTCCAAACTTTTCTCATTTTTTTTCACCCACCTTTTTATCTATATTGCTGGATGGATGATTTTCTTTTTGTTTATAGGAAGTAATTTTCCCACTCTTAAGCATATTAGTTACTTCTTTTATTTTATCTTTAATTAGCTCATCAATTAATTTCTCTAAACTTTCATTACCAAATTTGATTTCTGTTTGGATTTTTGCCACTTTAATCCCTCTTAATAATTCCTTATATTAGAATTGTATTGAGGAAAACTTTTTTATATGATTATGTCTGCTAATAAAAATACTAGGTCTTTCTTCAACCTAGTATTTTCACACAACGTCTATTCTGTTATTATTAATTTCACTAATATTCTATACCGCGTTTCTTTATATATGCTATTTTTCTTTAATTTACTGAACTCCCAAAGCCTTAAATACAGCGTCTTCAGCATTGCTATAAAACATTATTTGGAACTTAGCGAACAGTTCTGGCGGCACTGTTGCTATATCTGCTGCATTTGCCATTGGTAGCAGTATCTTCTTTGCCCTAGCATCAAAACACACTTGCAATGGATTGTCAACACTTTTTTAGACAATATTTATTCGGTCATATTTGCTAATCTATATTCAACTGGTGTCATATAGTTAAGTGAGCTATGGATACGTTTGTTGTTATACCAAAGCACATATCTCCTTAATTCTTTCTTAATCTCATCTAGACTTTTAAATATTCTATTAAATGCAAATTCTGTTTTTATAATTTTATAACTTGCCTCAGCAACAGCATTGTCATAGGGACAACCTTTTTTACCCAAAGATCTCTTTATTTTAAAGGCCTCTAAAACTTCATCTATTACTTTATTTTTAAATTCATTACCCCTATCAGTATGAAATATATTAACCTTAGTTAAATTTATATTTGTATTCATAAAGGCTTCATAAACTAAGCTAGCATCCTTTTTAGCTCCGGCTGAATAGCCTACTATTTCTCGATTAAAGAGGTTGATTAATAAACATATATAATGCCACTTTCCAGCTACATTAACATATGTAAGATCACTAACTACTATTTCTAAATCTCCTCTATTGCCAAACTCTCTATTAACTATATTTTCTGTTTTATTCTCGTTACAGCTGGTTTCATGTACCTTATACTGCCTTATAGTATAATTAGAAACAAGTCTATATTTATCCATAATTTTTCTTATTTTTCTTCTTGAAACCACTATATTTTGTTTGGCTAATTCCTTTTTTATTTTCCTTGAACCATAATTATTTTTGCTAGCTCTAAATTCTG
>DINW01000043.1 GCA_002423705.1 Clostridium sp. UBA5530 | reverse complement strand
TGAAGGGAATGAATAAGCTTAGAGTTTATGAATTTCCAAGAGTGAATTTAAGGGGCGAGGTATGTCCAGTTTAAAAAACAATAGCATAAAGTTTGATAGCCGTAGCCTGTCAACAAAAATGTATATCCATCAACACTTCTTTAAAAAAGAGTAAGAAAGTGCAAAGAACATATCAAGTGAAACTTAGTTTTAGGTGGAGTTTGGACTCCAACTGAAGGTTAGTTTAACTATCTAGGGTGGTAGCTGCTGTTATCTCCAGCCTAAAGAGGGTGGAGTGTTACAGTAGGTAGACATCAGATAAAATTTCTTCAGTAAATTTAATCCAGCCCGTTGCTTAGTTGGGAGTTAACTCTGCATTAAAAAATAGTTGAGAATAGTTATAATTAGTACATGGAAAAGGATATGAAATAATAGTATAATAGGTTTATTATATTTAACATTGTAGTATGTGATTGGAGAGGGAATCAGTGGAGAAATTTATTTTGAATGCATTGATAGAGTATGGATTTACTATAGAGGAATTTAATATTTTAGGTATGAAAATGGAAGGATATGTAGGGGTTCATTATGAAGAAAACAATATATTTGCAGTTATAGTAGCCACAGAGGAGGACTATAGAATTAAGATAAATAGTGCTCTTTCTTACCTTAAGCTTAAAGGGTGTAATTATATTAGTTTGGATACCGTATTGATTTTAAATACCGATAATATAACTAAAGAGCAAGGAGAAAGTTTTTATAATGGAGACAGTGGCATAATATATGTAAATAATGATAAAAAAGTAATAGGTGCTATGAATGCCAATAATACATTAGTAAAGGTGTTAAGGGAGAAATTAAATAATAAAACTTCATCAAAATTAAAGAAAACCAATATTCTAACTGTTACTAATATATTGATTCTTATAAATGTAATTTTGTATATAATTAGTGCTATAAAGTCTCACAATTTAATAGATATAAACCCATATGTGCTTTTACAGATGGGGGCAAAGTACAATGGACTTATAATAGCAGGACAATATTATAGGCTTATAACAGCTATGTTTTTACATGGAGGGATATTTCATTTAGTTCTTAATATGTATGCATTAAAAGCCATGGGACAATTGGTGGAAAATACTTATGGTAAGAAAAAGTTTTTAGCTATATATTTTATATCGGGAATAGCTTCCACAACCTGTAGCTTCATATTTTCACCTTATTTATCCATAGGAGCTTCAGGAGCTATATTTGGATTATTGGGAGCTGCATTGATTTTGGGATATAGGAGAAAAGACAGAATAGGGCCTGATTTTCTAAAAAATATAATTTCTGTTATAATTGTTAACATATTAATAGGAGTATCTATACCTAATATAGATAACTTTGCTCATTTTGGGGGGCTATTAGCTGGGGTTATTGTGTCTTATATGGTATACAAAGAGTAAAATAAAATATCTATGGATTTATGATTCTATATCCATAGATATTTTTTGTTTTAGGCTATTAGTTTTTGTAAGTCTTTTTCCGTTAAGGTTTCTTTATCTAAAAGCTCAAGAGCAATAGAGTGTAATAGACTTATATTTTCAAGAAAAAGTTTTTTTGTATCTTCGTAAAGATATTGTAGCTTGTCTCTAGATTCCTTTAGTATGTCACCGGAGGAAAGACTTATATTAGAGTTCATACCTTCAGAATTCAATAGGCCTAATGTATGTCCCATACCATACTCTGTAATCATAGATGTGATTAATGAAGTTGAGGTTTTCAAATCATTAAAGGCCCCTGTAGTTATGTTATTTTCACCAAAGATAATTTCCTCAGCAACACGGCCACCTAACATAACCATAATTCTTTTATTTAAATAATCTAAAGTCTGATAATTAGTATCCTCAGGAATAGTTAAAGTGTAACCCCCGGCACCTTTAGATGTAGGGATTATGGTGATTTTAGATATTTTATCCTGAGGTAGCATAAGGGCTGAAGCTAGGCAGTGACCAGCCTCATGGTAAGCGGTGATTTTTAAATCAGTGGCCTTTAGGGAACCCCTGTCCAATTTTTCATATCCCGCTATAACTCTAGAAAAAGCCTTATCCATATGAGAGTTTGTTATATAAGGGCTCTTTTCTTTACAAGCCAAAATAGCAGCTTCATTTACCAAGTTTTCAAGCTTAGCTCCAGAGAAATAAGTACATTTTTTAGCCCATTCCTTAATATTCATGTCTTCACAAGGTTTGTTATTTAAATGCAACTTAAGAATAGCTTCTCTAGCTAACATATCGGGTAAAGAAACCTCAATATGTCTATCAAATCTTCCAGGTCTTAACAGAGCATTATCAAGGATATCTAATCTATTGGTAGCAGCCATCACCACAATGCCTTCACTATCATTAAAACCAGACATTTCAGTTAAAAGAGCATTAAGGGTTTGATCTCTTTCATCAGAGCCACCACCTTTTGAGCCCCTTTTTTTACCAATAGCATCAATNNGCATCTATTTCATCAATAAAAATTACACTTTTCCCTGATTTTTTGGCTTTTTTAAAAAGGTTTCTTATTCTGCTAGCACCTACCCCTACGTACATCTGTATAAAATCAGAGGCAGAAATAGCATAGAATGGTACTTTAGCTTCTCCAGCCACAGCTTTAGCTAAAAGGGTTTTACCTGTACCAGGTTCACCATATAGTATGACACCCTTTGGCATTCTGGCTCCATAGGAATTGTACTTTTCAGGATTTTTTAAAAAATCTACAACATCATTCAAACTTTCTTTAGCTTCTTCATTACCAGCTACAGATTTAAAATTATATTTAAAACCATTTAAGTTATGAGTTTCAACGGCTTCTACAGATAGCATAGATTTAGAACTGGTTTTATATCCTCTTAGGGATACGAATCCAAGATAAAACACAGAGGATAAAAATACTAAACCTAAAGCAGTCTGAACACCAGATACTTCTTTTACTTCTTTAACTTTTATTCCATCAGTTAAGAGTTCTTCTTTAAAGGTTTCTTTTCTAGGATTATCTGTGGAGTATAAAGTACCATTTTGAGTTTTAACATCTATAGTATCGCTGTTATCCATGTATACTGAAGCCACCACTCCGTCATTTAAATCTTTAAGAAATTCAGAGTAGTTTTTAGAACTTTGCCTATAAGAGAATGTATTTAAAAGAACCAATAACACTAAAGATAAGGCAATACCTGCTATAGGAAAATAAATTTTTATATTTTTTGTTTTATTCATATATGCCTCCTTTTTTAATTAGTGGTTAATATCTATTATATAAAATTAAATTTTATTGTCTAACGAAAATCATATATTTTGGTAATGTAATTTTTGGTGTAACTTATGAAATGGCACTAAATATATGATATACTTTAAATTGCAATAATAAATTATTTGAATTTTAATGGGGGATATTATGAATATTTCAACAGTTACAGTTGCTCTAAGTGAAAAAGACATAATTTCAATAATAAATGATTTTGTGAAAGTTAAGGGACTTAATATAGAGGCCATAAATTTAAGAGATTTTGTAGAGATAAAAGGAAATTATAAGACTATAATAAACATTCCATTCGCAGTAAAAGTAGCATTAGGGGGAACGGAAGATAACCACATTCATCTAAATATTCTTAAGATAAATTTATCTAAGTTATCTATATGGAACTTTATAAAAAGAAAAGCTTTAAAGATAATTATTAAAAATTTAAAAGACCAGGGAATAGACATAGATATAGACAAAGATGTAATAATACTGAACTTAAATGATATACTTAAAAAGTTACCTATAAAATTAGAATTAGATTTGAAGACTTTATCACTAAGAGAAGAAAAGTTATATGCAGAGGTGGAAAAGATAGGTTTCTCTTTAGTAAAGGAGGAAGTCATAAAAGAAATAGATGAAGAGCCATTGAAAGAACCAGAAATTACAATAGTGAAAAAAGAGGACGGCTATTCTAAGTTTAAAAGAGATGTAGAAAGAAAGGTTCCTGAAAAGTATAACTTTGCTACTAAGTATATGATGATTTTACCTGACTTTATAGCTTTATTTTATAGATTGTTTAAAGATTCCAGAGTGGAAAAGAAAACTAAGATTGCTATAACTGCGGCATTAGGTTATTTAGCCTCACCTATAGATATACTTCCAGATTCTATACCATTTATAGGCAAGATTGATGATATGGCAATAATGTTTTTCATTTTAAATAAAGCAATAAATGAAGTACCATTAAACGTAATTTTAGAAAATTGGCAAGGTGAAGAAGATATAATAAAGGTTATAAGAGAGGGGATAAACCATATAAATTTAGCCGTAGGTGGAGATAATATAAATAAAATATGGTCAGCCTTAGAAAATATGATTTAGAAAGAGGTAAAGAGGGATGGCAAAAAAGTTTTATGCTATAAAAGAAGGCTTCGATTTTAGTAAAAATATAAAAATAGAAAATCAGATTGTAGATACTTGGGTTAAGTGCACAGCCTATGTGAAGGGCGTAAAAGGAGCTAAATACAAAAGTTTTGAAAAGATAGAAGATGCACAAAAATATCTTAGTGATGATAAAAAACTTTTAAATAAATCAGAGGACAGCTATCCCAAAGACTGTTTACATATATATGTTGATGGAAGTTATAATGGAGAAAGGGAGAAATATTCCTATGGAGTTGTTGCTGTATACAAAGATGTCATTGAATATATAGAAAGTGGAAATGGGCATATTGGAGAAGGAAGAAATATAAGGCAGATAGCAGGAGAACTTAAAGGTGCTATAAAGGCAGTGGAGTATGCAGTAGATAAAGGACATAAGGAAGTAGTAGTATTTCATGATTACGAGGGTATATATCATCATGCTACAGGATCATGGGAAAGAAAAGAAGCGTCATCACAAGAATATTATGAAAAAATGCAAAATCTTATGGGAAATGGTATTAAAGTGATATTTGTTAAGGTAGATAGTCATACAGGAGATTTGTTTAATGAATTAGTGGATGAAAAGTGCAAGGAAGTTTTGGAAATACCTTCAGATAAGGTAGTAGAAAAATGGCTCATGGATAATGAAATCCAGGTAAAAGATGAAGCGATAAAAAAAGAAATATTAACCATAGCACCTAAGGGAGAAAAAAATATAAAAGTAGTTTATAATAACATAAAACATAAGGAAAATGTTAAGGAGGATTTAATCCAAAACATAATAAAGAACTATAAAGAAGATAAGCAGGGTACATTGAAGAACATAGAAAACTTTACGGAAAAAGAAAAAAATAAGATTATAAAATCTTTATTAGAATTACTGCAGGACTAATGAGCCATTTATAGTAGCTTTTGTATGATAACTACCAGATTAATTAGACTACAGATAACAATAGCAAAGTTAACTTCATGCTGTATAAAGAATATTTTATGGAAATATACCAATAAATTTATAGAGTAATAATATAAAAAATACATACCCTAAAGATACAATCATTTCAGAAAGGAAGTGAATGGGTATGAACAAAAGAAGTACTGGAGGCTTTGTAGGTGGAATTGCTACAGGAGCAATGATGGGAATGGCTATGGGAACTATGGTGGCTATGAACATGGACAATTCTACTAAAAGGAAAATAAAAAGATCTCAAAAGGCTGTAAGAAGCTTTTCAGATGATGTATATGGCAATGTGAAAAAATGGATGGACTAAGTTGGTTTTCCAACTCTTTGTGACATTCTATAAAACTTAGTTTAAACAGTGTTAAGTCATGACAAAAAAACATTTAAATTAAAGGGTTCACCCTAGGGTGAACCTTTTTCCATGGAAAAATGTGGTCTACTTTTTGGATAGATTTATAAATAAGTAAATTTTTTATTGAAAATGTGGGTATTGTCCCAAATTTATGCTATAATAATACATAAAATGAATAATTTTGAGAAATAAATTGGGGGAAGAGGAAGAGTTACTATGGAGATATTGTCTTTGGGTGAAAAAATTAAGAGAAGACGTAAAGAATTAGATATGACTCTCAAAGATTTAGCTGGTGATAGAATAACTCCTGGCCAGATTAGCTTAGTTGAATCAGGAAAATCTAATCCTAGTATGGATCTATTAGAGTATATTGCTACTACGTTGAATACTTCTGTGGAATACTTAATGGAATCAGAGGAAACTCAGGCAGAAAAGATTTGCCTTTACTACGAAAATTTATCAGAATCCTATATTTTAAATGGAGACCTTATAATAGGAGAACAGTACATAGAAAAAGCCCTTTATTATGCAGAAAAGTATGACTTAGAGTACAGAAAAGCTAAGAATTTGTACCTTCGAGGTAAGGTGCATATGGAAAAAGAGGAGTATGCATTGGCACAGCAATTCTTTTTGTCAGCTAATGTAATATTTATAAAAAACAATAATTATGAAGACATAATAAATACTTTTCTTAATCTTGGCAAGATAACTTATGAATTAAAAGCATACCATTCATGTAATAGCTACCTACAACAAGCAGAAAAAGTTTTTTTAGATAAAGGAATAGGAAATGATAGCTTGTTAGGAGAAATTTATTATTATATAGCTAGTGTTTATTTTAAGCTAGATGATATAGACAAGTCCACTAAATATTCATATTTGGCAAAAGAAAAATTTTCTCAGATAGAAAATCAAAAAGAATATGCAAAGACCTTACTACTTATTACAGAACAATATCAAAGAAAAGGTGATATTGATAATGCTATAAAACACTCTAAAAAGACTTTAGAGGTGTTTAAAAAGCTTAATGATTATCGCGAACTAGCAAAAATAGAAAATAGCCTAGGAAAGTTGTTTTATCAGTTTGATAATATGGAAGAATCATTTAAACATCTAAACAAGGCTAGAGAGATAAAGTCTATGAACAAAGATGACAGTTTGGGTGAGACGCTAATAAATATTTGTGAAAATTATATCAAAATCAAAGATATAGACCATTGTGAAGAGTCATTAAAGGAACTTTGCGAGTACATAGGAGAAATGGATGATAAGTCATTAGTAGATTACTATTTATTAAAATACAGAGTAGAATTATTGAAAAATGAATTTATAGCAGCAGAGAATACCTTAATTATGGCTTTGAATTTTGCTAAAAATATGGACATGATGAAAAAGGCAGGTGAAATATCTATAGTATTAGGAAAGTTTTATATGGAAAATAACAAAGAAGTTATGGCAGCTAAGTATTTAAGTGAGGGTGTAACTATATTTAGAGGCCTAGGAATATTAAAAGAAATATAAATGATGATAATGTGGGTGTGATATGATGGAGATACTGTCTACAGGGGAGAAAATTAAAAGGGCAAGAATCTACAATGGAATAACATTAAAGCAAGTATGCGAAGATAAAATATCTGTATCCAAAATGAGTTGCATTGAAAACAATAAGATAAAATCAGAAGATTGGGTTTTGGAATTTATTTCTAAAAAACTAGAATTACCAATGGAATATCTTTTGAAAGATGTTAGAGAGCAAATTGAAGAAAACATAGGAAATCTAGAAAAGAGAATTTTTTCAAGTGGATTAGAAGCGGACTTAAAATACAACTTAGAGTATGCGGTGGAGTACAATGAATACGATTTAGCATTTAAAATACTTCATATACTTTTTCAATGGTATTTAAAAGAAGAACAGTTTATGAAGATAGAAGAAATGATTGCTAACTATTATGATATATGCCAAAAATCAAATGGAACCTTTGATTACATAATATATCATCAAGATATGGCTAAATATTTTTACTTAAATAAGGAATATATGCAAGCAGGCTCCTACTATGAAAATATAATAAATTTATTGGAAAAAAACAATATAAAAGATTGGGATACAAAAGGAGATGCTGTATATCATAGCGCTATTTGCTACAACATAGTAGGTAGATATGATAAGGTTACAGAAAACTATAATGAGCTTTTTAAGCTAAAGGATTTAGTAAAAGATCAACTTTTAAAGGCTAATATATATCTTATGCTATCCATAATAGAAATGAGGACAGGAAAAGAATTACAGGCCTTTGAAATGGAAAAAATCGCTTCAAACCTATATGGAAATGGAGAAGATAAAATTCAAGGCAGAATTTATTTCTTTAATGCTTTAATTCAACTTGGAAAAACAGAGGTAGCACTATCTTATATGGAAGAGACTATAGAAATATGCACCAAGGAATTTGAACATTTATTGGGTTCCGTATTGATTTTCTTAGTGAAAAATTTAATAAATGAAAATTTATTAGATAAAGCTCAAGAAAAATGTGATGAGGCTTTAGACTGTGCTATATCTAGTGATAATATTAAACTCATAGAAAAAGCATATTTTTATAAGGCAAAGATATTGCAAAAGAAAGGAAAATTTTCAGAATCAGAGATGTATATAAATTTATCTTTAGATGCTCTTATGAAATTTGGAACTAAAACAGAGATTCAGCAAAGATACTTGGATATGGGAAACATGTACTATACTTTGGGTGAAGTTAAGGATTCCTTAAAATATTTTAATTTATCTCTAAATTTAGAAAAACAAATTTAAAAATTATTAGGGTGGTGCAACATTATTTTAAAATAGGGTTGCAACACCCTAATAATTTTTATCTATAAGCTAATTAAAGATTCATATTTAATTCATTTTATAATATTTAAAATTTAAAACTTTAGTTTATAATATATATTAGATTCAACTTATATATATTATTTAATAAAAGCTTAGGAAAGGAGAGGGATATTAATGAATATAGATAAGATGACTTTGAAAGTTCAGGAGGCGCTAAATGATGCTCAAAGTGTAGCTATTAGCTATAACAACCCTCAAATAGATGTAATTCATCTTTTTTATGCTCTAGTATCTCAAAAGGATGGATTAATACCAAATATATTGGAAAAGATGGGTAAAGACCCAAAGACAATTTTGGATGTTACAAAGTCCTTCTTAGAGAAGATGCCTAAGGTTTTGGGAGAAGGGGCCAGTAGTAGTTCAATATATGCCACTAGGGCTATAGAAGAAGTGTTGGTGAAAGCAGAGTCTATAGCAGAAGAATATAAGGATAGCTTTATAAGTGTAGAGCATGTATTTTCAGCTATAATGGATGTTGCTTATAGAGGGGATGTAGGAAGGATACTAGCTACTTTTGGGGTTAATAAACAGGATTTTTTAAAGATACTAGCCACCGTAAGAGGTAATCAGAGAGTGGAAAGTCAAGATCCAGAGGGAACTTATGATGCTTTAAGTAAATATGGAATGAACCTAGTGGAAAGAGCTAAAAAACATGATATAGATCCTGTTATAGGAAGAGAAGATGAAGTAAGAAGGGTTGTTAGAATACTTTCCAGGAGAACTAAGAATAACCCGGTACTTATAGGAGAACCTGGTGTAGGTAAAACAGCTATAGTGGAAGGGTTAGCTCAAAGAATAGTAAAGGGTGATGTTCCGGAAGGGCTTAAAAATAAAATAGTATTCTCTCTAGATATGGGAGCTCTTATAGCAGGAGCAAAATACAGAGGAGAATTCGAAGAACGGTTAAAAGCTGTTTTAAAGGAAGTTGAAAATAGCAAAGGTAAAATAATACTTTTCATAGATGAAATTCATACCATAGTTGGAGCAGGTAAAACAGAAGGAGCTATGGACGCAGGAAATTTAATAAAACCTGCCCTAGCAAGAGGAGATTTACACTGTATAGGAGCAACTACCTTTGATGAATATAGGCAGTATATAGAAAAGGATAAGGCTTTAGAGAGAAGATTTCAGCCTGTAATGGTAGAGGAAGCTACAGTAGAAGATACTATAGCAATACTAAGAGGTCTTAAAGAGAGATTCGAGATTCACCATGGAATAAGAATTCAGGATTCAGCCATTGTGGCTGCAGCAAAGCTTTCTCACAGATATATCCAAGACAGGTACTTGCCAGATAAGGCTATAGATCTTATAGATGAAGCTGGGGCTATGATAAGAACGGAAATTGATAGCTTACCTACAGAATTAGATGATGTTCGCAGAAGAATTCTTCAATTAGAAATAGAGAAAGAAGCTATATCTAAAGAAGGTGATGGCTATGGTGTTGAAAGGCTTAAAAATGTAGAAGAAGAATTATCTAATTTAAAAGAAAGAGATAAGGCATTAACTATTAAGTATGAGAAGGAAAAGGAGCAAATAGTATCTATAAGAGATTTGAAGACAAAGCTAGATAAAGTAAAAGGTGACATAGAAAAATATGAAAGATTATATGATTTAAATAAAGTAGCGGAATTGAAATATGGGATTTTCCCAAAGCTCCAACAAGAGATAAAAGATAAAGAGGAAGTTTTAAAAAATAACTATGATGGGGCATTATTAAAAGAGGAAGTTACAGAAGAAGAAATAGGTGAAATAATCTCTAAATGGACAGGAATCCCTGTGTCAAGATTAGTGGAGAGTGAAAGAAAGAAACTTTTAAGGCTCCATGAAGAGCTTAGTGAGAGAGTAATAGGTCAAGAAGAAGCTGTAAATACCGTAACTAATGCAGTAATAAGAGCCAGGGCAGGGCTTAAGGATAGTAAAAAACCAATAGGGTCTTTCATATTTTTAGGACCTACAGGGGTAGGAAAGACAGAGTTAGCAAAGACTTTAGCTAGAACTTTATTTGATTCAGAAGAAAACATTATAAGGATAGACATGTCAGAGTATATGGAAAAATATTCCGTATCAAGACTTATAGGAGCTCCTCCTGGATATGTGGGTTACGAAGAGGGTGGTCAGCTAACAGAGGCAGTAAGAAGAAAGCCTTACAGTGTATTATTGTTTGATGAGATTGAAAAGGCCAATTCAGATGTATTTAATATTTTCCTTCAGATTTTAGATGATGGAAGACTTACTGACAACAAAGGAAAAGTTATAGATTTTAAAAATACTATAATTATAATGACATCCAACATAGGTAGTAACTACCTATTAGAGGGCATAAAAGACAATGAAATTTCTGAGGAAACAAGAAACAAGGTAATGGAAGTTATGAAAAGAAGCTTCAAACCAGAATTTATAAACAGAATAGACAATATAATAATGTTTAAACCTTTATCATTAGACAATATAAAAAATATAATAGATATTTTCTTAATAGATGTAAAAGATAGGCTAAAGGATAAAAACATAACTTTAAGCCTAACAGATAAGGCTAAAAATCTTATAGCTAAGGAAGGTTACGATCCTTATTATGGAGCTAGGCCTCTTAAGAGATATATAGAAAATACTTTAGAGATAAAACTAGCCTATGATATTATAAAGGGAACTATAAAGGAAGGTTCAAATATAACTGTAGATGAAGAAGATGGAGAGATTGTGTTCAGATGATTTCATAGAGGGATTTCCCTCTATGATTTTTTAATGGAAGATATAAGGAGATAAAAATAGTTGAAAACATATAGTGAATTAAAGGAAAATGCAAAGAATCTTCTTAATGAAAAAAAGGTGGAGGCAGCACTGGGGATTTTCAAAAAAGCTTACTTATATGATGAAGCTAAGTGTGATAAAGAATTTCTTTTGGATATGGCACTACTGTATAGTGAGTTAAAAGATGGAGAAAAAGCTAGAGCTATTTATGAAGAAGTGTTGGCAGTGGATAAAGAGGAACCTAGGGCATTTTATGGCATTGGCATAACTTATGATGATGATGGTGATTATAACAAGGCTATAGAGTACTATAAAAAAGCTGTAGAATTAGATAGCAATTATGATAGAGCATATTTTTTTATGGCCAATGCTTATGATGAATTAGGGTTTAAGGAAGAGGCAATAAGATATTATAAAAATACTATAGATATAATGCCTTGGGATTTTTGGGCATATATAAACCTAGGAAGTATTTATGAGGAAAAGGGAGAATATGAGAAGGCCATAGAAAACTTTCAAGAGGCTCTTAAAATAATTCCTAATCACTATATGGCTTTTTTTAATATGGGAGTAGCCTATGGAAAATTAGGAAATACCCTGAAAGCTATAAAGTGTTATGAAGAAGCAATAAAGAATAATCTAGGATATGGATACAGCTTTCTTAATTTATCTATTATATATAAAAATTTCAATGATTTCACAAAGGCTATAAAAATAATTAGTAAAGGAATAACATATAACCCTGAAATGCCATCCTTATATTATAATAGGGCTTGCTTTTATGCACATATAGGAGAAAATAAACAATCGGCTAGGGATTTGTCCCAAGCTATTGCACTTTTGCCAGTGTTAAAGGATTATGCAAAAGAGGATGAAGATTTAAGAAAAATATATATGGAATTGTTCAAATAAAAAGATACATCTATGGCTGTTGCCATAGATGTATCTTTTTATAAATTTCTATTTCATTGATTTTTCGTATGACTCTACCATTCTCTTAACCATTTCTCCACCAACGGAACCACATTGTTTTGAAGTTAAATCTCCGTTGTATTCTTTAAATGGTACTCCTAGTTCGCTAGCTACTTCGTTTTTAAAATTAGCTAATCCTTGTTTTGCTTGTGGAACTAATGTCTTTGCCATATAAAAGACCTCCTTGTATCCATTTTCAAGACTTTTTTTATTACCTTGTCTTGTAGTAATATTTTGTCCGAGTAAAACATAAATAAACTATAGAAATAGAGGAAAATTAAAAAACTTGTACCATGATAAGAAAAATTTGTTACAAGTTTTAAAAAAATATTTTCAATTTGCTAATACCGTGATAAAATGAGTTTGGTCAGTATTTCAAAGGAAAACTGAACCTATTAAATAAAAATATAAAAAAATAAAAAATTTCAACTCATATCCTTATGGAATGAGAGTGAGGGGGATTCTTATGCAAAAAAGCACAACTAATGTCAGTGGAAGAACAAAGCAAATTGTCAATGTAGGATTGTTATCAGGAATAATTTTTCTTTTAGGCTTTACTAGTTTGGGTTTTATACCGTTGCCTATAGCCAGAATTACAATAATGCATATACCTGTTATTATAGGCGTTATATTAGAAGGACCTAAAGTAGGACTAATTTTAGGGTTTATCTTTGGTGCTACTAGTTTATATCAAAATATAGTTACACCTACAGCATTGTCCTTTGCTTTTTATAATCCTTTAGTGTCCATATTGCCTAGATTACTTATACCTATTACAACTTACTATACTTATAAATTCATAAAGATAAAAAAAGAACCATTAAGAATAGCCATAGCAACTATAGTAGGATCTCTTACAAATACTGTAGGAGTTTTAGGAATGATATTTATACTTTACCTAGACAGATATGCAGAGGCCTATACTTTAAGTATAGGTAAGGCAAAGGCGGCTATTATGAGTGTTGTATATACAAATGGTATTGTAGAAGCCATAGTAGCAGCAATGTTGGTATCTGTAATCATAACAGCCCTTAGAAAAGCTAAAAAGTAAATTTATCTCAGGTCTATCTGCTGTAACACTCCAGTATCTTTAAGTTGGAGACAACAGTAGAAACTACCTTAAAGAAGTTTTAATTCATATAAAAAAGACTGTACAATTTTCAAATGTACAGTCTTTTATTATCTAAAAAATATCCAAGTCTTTTTTGTCAGGAAGAATTATAGCACATACAAAGTAAAGAACAATTCCAGAACCATATGCAAGACATAGAATAGTCCAAAGAATTCTTACTATGGAAACATCTAAGTTTAAATATTCAGATAAACCAGCGCAAACTCCACAAATGGTTTTATTTTGAGAATCTTTATATAACTTCTTTTCACTAAACATTATTATCCCATCACTCCATAAATTTTAATAGTATATTAACATTATAATATTCAACTCTGTGTAGGTAAAGACAAATATAACATAATAGAGATTGATCTATATGATGAAAATGAAACAAAAAGTTTATATAATATACTGAAAATTTAAGGTTTTCTAAAGGGACTTCTTTTATCTTAAATGGTATAATTTTTTATATACTATAGAGAATACTAAAGGAAGAGAAAAATAAAAGGAGTGGTTTATATGGATGACCTTTATTATGAAATAAATAAGCATTTACTAGAGGATGAAAAGCCTTCTATATATATGGAGAAAATTTTATCCAAGGGGTTATTAAAATCATATCCTTTTTTTATGATAGGGGATCTGACTTCAGTTCCGCAAAATCTGAAACACCATCCCGAGGGAAGTGTATGGAATCATCTTATGATGGTTATAGATGAAGGCGCTAAGTATAGAAAGCATAGTAAAGATAAAAAAGCCTTTATGTGGTCTCTTCTTTTACATGATATAGGGAAAACTCCCACAACGAAACTTAGAAAGGGAAGATGGACATCTTATGATCATGAAAAGGTTGGTAGCGAAATGGCTGAAAAGTTCCTTAACTTTTTAGGCCAAGAGGAGAATTTTATAAACACAGTAAAAAATCAAGTAAGATACCATATGGAATGTATATTTGTAGTAAACAACCTGCCCTTTGGAGATATGGATGCCATGGTAGCCAATACATCTCTAGATGAAATGATCTTAATATCCATATGTGATAGGTTGGGAAGAGGAAATATGGATAAAGAAAAAGTAAAGGAAACCTTAGAAAGTGTTGAAAGGTTTGCTTCCATAGTAAAGAGTAATTGCAATTTCCATTAAAGTTAAATTGGAGGATGAAATGAAAAAGGGTAAACGTAAGAAAATTATAATAATTTTGTCAGTGTTAGTAATAGGAATTATAATATTTCTTACTAGAGATAGTATAAAGGAATTTTATAACCTTATTATAGATAGAGAAAGACTAAAGGCATATATTGAATCTTTTGGATATTGGTCAGGAGCAGTATTTTTCATATTCCAGATACTTCAGGTAGTTATATTTTTCATACCTGGAGAGGTTATACAAGCAGCAGGTGGATATATATTTGGAACCTTTTGGGGTACTGTTATATCTTTACTAGGAATAGGTGTAGGTTCCTACATATTATTTGTGGTAAGTCATCAGTATGGAAGACCCTTTGTAGAAAAGCTAGTATCTAAGGAACTCCATGGGAAAATAGACAAGGTTCTAAAAAATAAGAATGAAAAATTAATTATATTTTTATTATATCTCCTTCCAGGACTACCCAAAGATTCATTGGTATTAGTCTGTGGCTTAAGAGAAATAACACCAACAGAATTTATAGCTTATTCCATGAGTGGACGAATTCCAGCATTAGCATTATCTTGCTATTTTGGAGCGAATTTAGCTAATGGAGAGCACGTAAAAGCTATAGTGGTGGCAGTAATAGCTATGGTAATAGCATTGCTAGGGGTGTTGTTTAAAGATAAAATACTAAAAAAGTTGTCAAAACTTCATTAACTATAAAAAATAAAAGCATTGTATTAAGAATAAAGCTATAGGGTTATAGCCTTAGTGATGGTTCACATGTTGTGATAATTGTGATATTATTATAAGGTTATAAGAGAAATAGTATACTTTAAGAACTATAGCCAAATAAGTACATGAATTAAGGAAGGGATGATAACATGGAGGTATATTTTGATAATGCAGCTACCTCTAGACCTTATGAAGAGGTAATAGATGAAGTAGCTTATGCAATGAAGCATTATTATGGTAATCCATCTTCTGTACATAGATTAGGAGTTGAAGCTCAAGGCAAACTAGATTATGCAAAGGAAAAGGTAGCACAAATGATAAATGCTACAAAGGAAGAAATAATCTTTACTTCAGGGGGAAGCGAAAGCAATAATTTTTTATTAAGAGCTTTTTTAAAGCCTAATTGTCATATAATAACTTCCTCTATAGAGCATTTGAGCATACTAAACTCAACTAAAGCCCTAGAAGCTCAAGGTATTAACGTGACTTATGTGGAGGTAGACTCTAAGGGCAGAGTTCAAATAGAAAAATTACAAGAAGCTTTACGGAAAGATACTGTACTGGTATCTATAATGGCTGTTAATAACGAGATAGGAACTATAGAAGATATGGAAACCATAGGCCACATTGTTAAAAATCATGGAAGAGCTAAATTTCATGTAGACGCCATACAGGGCTATGGGAAGATTGATATAGACGTGAAAAAGAATAACATAGATTTATTATCAGCTAGTGGTCATAAAATTCATGGACCAAGAGGAATTGGATTAGCATATGTAAGAAAGGGCCTTATGCCTACTCCTTTTATATATGGAGGCGGCCAAGAAAAAGGTAAAAGGGCAGGTACTGAAAATGTTGCTAATGCCCTAGGCTTTGCAAAGGCTTGTGAAATCATAAAACCTAATATAAAGAAAAACTATGATTATGTTAAATCTATAAAAGAATATTTTATAGAAGGATTAAACAGAATAAAGGAAATTAAAATAAATAGTCCCATTGAAGATGAATTTTCTCCTTATATATTAAATGTAGCATTCAAAGGAATTCGAGGAGAAGTGTTGCTTCATATGTTAGAGGAACAAGGAATATATGTATCTACCATATCTGCCTGTTCATCCAAGAATAAAAAAGAATCCTACGTATTAAAAGCTATAGGGGTTTCCAAAGAGTATATGGAGGGAGCTATAAGATTTAGTTTTAACGAAACCAATACTAAAGAAGAAGTAGATTATACTTTGGATATATTAGAAAAATCATTGAAGTTTTTAAGGAGAATTAAAATATGAATAAGTTACTATTAATAAAATGTTCACCAGAGATATTCTTAAAAGGATTAAACAGAAATAAGTTTGAAAAGAAGCTTAAATCAAATATAGCTAAGGTTCTAAAAGATGTAAATTATGAGTTTATAGTAGACCAAGGCAGATGGTTTATAAAGGGTGAAAATATAGATGAGATAATAAGTAAAGTTAGAAAGGTCTTTGGAGTATCGGAGGTTTGTATAGTAAGAGAGGTAGATAGAGACCTAGAGGCTATAGAGAAGGCAGCATTAGAAGTGGTTATGGCTAATAAGGTTTCTACATTTAAAGTTGAAACTAACCGTGCTAATAAAGAATTTCCAATGAACTCTATGGAAGTTAATAGAACCTTAGGGGCATACATATTAGCTAATTGTGAAAATCTGCAAGTAAAGGTTAAAGATCCAGAGCTCCTTCTCCAAGTTGAGATAAGAAATAAGGCTTATATTTATGAAAAAAAGATACAAGGTATTAAAGGACTACCTTATGGGATGAATGGATCTACCATGCTTATGCTATCAGGGGGTATAGATTCACCTGTAGCTGCTTATATGATGGCTAAAAGAGGGGTAGATGTTCAATGTGTATATTATCATAGTCACCCATATACCAGCGAAAGAGCTAAGGATAAGGTAAAGGATTTGGCTAAAATAGTGGCTTCATATACAGGAAAAATAAACTTATATGTGGTACCTTTTACAGAGATACAAATGGCCATAATTGAAGGGTGTAGAGAAGATGAACTCACCATAATAATGAGAAGATTTATGATGAGATTAGCTTGCACTTTAAGTGAAAAATTGGGAGTTCAATCTGTAACCACAGGAGAAAGCATAGGCCAAGTTGCTAGTCAGACCATGGAAGGTCTTGTATGCAGTGATGATTGCGCTGATAGGCCTGTGTTTAGACCTTTAGTTACCATGGATAAAACAGATATAATGGATATTGCCAATGAAATAGGAACCTATGAAACTTCAATACTACCTTATGAAGATTGTTGTACTATATTTGTTCCTAAACATCCTAAAACTAAACCAAGATTAAGTGAAATAAGAAAATCAGAGAGTGCACTAGACATAGATAATTTAGTTAAAAATGCCATAGACAATATGGAGACATTTAAATTATAATAAATATGAAATTATAAGGACTGCTACTTTTCAAGTGGCAGTTTTTCACGTGACGGTGCTTTTAATATAATATGAACTTTAGTATAAGGTTAAGATTGAAATCTATTTTAAGGTAAGTGGAACTATTGTCCAAGTGTTACAGCAAGTAGAGATTAGATAAAATAGTTTTAAATTAAGTCTCATATTAAAGCATTGGATAATAAAATAGTAGTAAGAAATGAAAAGTACTATTTTTATATGAGAAAGGAGAAAAAAATGTGAATTGCGAAATATGTGGTAAAGAAGAGGCTGAAATACATCATATAGTATTTAGAAGGGAAGCAACCTATATGACAAATATAAAGGTTAATCATAAATATTTGTGTTCTCAGTGTCATAGAGGCAAGGATGGCCCTCATAACAACAAAGAGGTTGATCGATACTACAAAAAGCAACTTCAAGAAGAGTTATTTCTAATGTTTAAGGAAAAGGACTTTTATAATAAAGATGATGTTAAAAGGATTTTAGATATAAGTATAAGTGAAACCATAAGAATATTAAAACCCTTAAAAAAATACAAAGAGGGCTTTGATAAGAAGGATATAATAAAAAGGCTTATGGGTGGAAGAATGTATTATGTAAAAGAGGAACTGGAGATTATAGATTTAATAGAACAATTAAAATAATAAAAGATATAAATAAAAAAAATGAAAAAAATGAGATTTATTATTAAATTTAAAGGAATAATGGTGTATAATAAAATGAGTCTTTAAGATAAATCTGTAATTGAAGGGGGCGATGAACATAAAAAGAAGAATTTTATTAAGCTTATTATCTTTAATATTAATTGTCAATGTTGGTTTTGTGTGTGAAGCGCAGGGCAAAAATGTAGATGATATGAAGCAGCAACAGCAGCAAAACAATAAGAAAATAGACGATTTAAAGGATAAGAAAGGTGACTTACAAGGAGAAAAGGACAAGCTATTAAGTGATATAGAGGACTTAAGTTCTAAAATTTTAGCCCAATCTAAAATAGTTAATGAAAAAAATCAAGGAATAATGAAGGTTCAAAACAATATAGATAATCTTCAAAATAAAATAAGTGATATAGAGATGAATACAGAAAAATTACAGAGTGATATTGTAAACTTGCAAGAAGACAAAAAAAAGAAGGAAGAGCTTTTAGGTAAGAGAATTAGGGGGATGTATAAACAAAACCCTTATGATAATATGCTTCTTTTCATATTAGAAAGTACAAACTTCAGTGATTTAATAAGCAGGCTAGATGGATTAAGCAGAATTGTAAAAAGTGATAAAAAACTAATCCAAGAAGCAGAAGATGCAAAAAAAGCCTTAGAAGACACAGAAAAGAAACTTGCTGAGGAAAGAAAGATTCTACAGGATGAAAAACTGGCTTTAGATAGTCAAAAGCAAAAGCTTGTAGAGGAGAACTCAGTTTATGAGAAAGAATTAAATAGTTTAAAGGCCATAGAAAATGAAAAAAATAGCAAGAGAGATGCATTGAATAGTGAAGAAAAGAAAATATACAATCAGATTTTAGCTCTTGAAGAAAGCAATGACAAGCTGCAAAGCGACATAGAAAACTTTTTATCTTCAGTGAATAATGGTTCTACTGGAACTGTTACTCCTAGTAATTCATCTTTCATATATCCAGTAAATGCGTCTATAACATCACCTTTTGGTTATAGAACTCACCCAGTATCAGGACAGCAAAAGCTACATACAGGTACTGACTTTGGAGCTGGTTCAGGAACTCCAGTAAAGGCATCTAAGGAAGGAAAGGTTGTATATTCAGGTAGCTATGGTGGATATGGAAATACCGTAATAATAGACCATGGCGGCGGAATTCAAACTTTATATGCTCATAATAGCAGATTAGCTGTATCAAATGGACAAACAGTAAAACAAGGACAAGTTGTTTCTTATGTAGGATCAACAGGCGTGAGCACAGGACCACACTTGCATTTTGAAGTGAGAGTAAATGGAACACCACAAGATCCTATGGGTTATTTAAAATAAACATAAAATATAAAAACATCCTATAACTATTGAGTTAGTTGTAGGATGTTTTTTTAGAAAAATGGATATAGAAATAAACAAAAACAATACATTTAAGTTTAATGAATTTAATTACATGGAATTATATAGAGCCTTAGCTGCTGTTATATCCAATCCAAAGAGAATGAATTGTTACAGCAGCTACACAGCAGATAAATAAATTCTAAGCTAGACTTAGAGCTACTTCCATCATTTGAGTAAAGGTGTTTTGTCTTTCTTCTGATGTAGTCTCTTCTCCTGTAACTAAGCTATCGCTTATTGTAAGTATAGTTAAAGCCTTTCTGTTATACTTAGCAGCTAAAGTATAAAGAGCTGCACTTTCCATTTCTACAGCAAGACAACCATAAGCAGCCCACTTCTTCCAAAGGTCTTTATCATCATTATAGAAGCTATCAGTAGTTAAAACTGAACCAACCTTAGGCTCTATACCTTTAGCTAAAGCAGCGTCATAAGCTTTCTTCAAAAGAGTAAAATTAGCAGTAGGAGAATAAGTCATGTTAGGAAACCTGTTAGCATTTATGTTAGAGTCGTGACAAGAACTCATAGCAAGAACTATGTCTCTAACTTTAACATCCTCTCTTAAAGAGCCAGCAGAACCTACTCTTATTAAATTTTCAACACCATAGCTATTAATAAGTTCATTTACGTATATGCTTAGAGAAGGCAGTCCCATACCGGTACCTTGAACAGAGACTCTTTTTCCTTTATAAGTACCAGTAAAACCATACATGCCTCTAACTTCGTTATAGCAAACGGCATTTTCTAAATAATTATCAGCGATAAACTTTGCCCTTAAGGGATCTCCGGGTAGTAGCACTGTTTCAGCTATTTCATTAGTTTTTGCTTCAATATGTACGCTCATTATATTACCTCCTAGAAAATGTTGTGAAATAATTTTAACACAAAAACCCTAATTAATAAATCCATTGGATTTATTAATGTATTATGCTAAAATTATATTGATTATTCATGTGAGGGGGAAAATCATGACTTTTAGTAATGATAAAAAGAATCAACAAATAAAAGATATAGATGAACACATAAAAATATTAGAAGAAGAAAAAATAGAATTATTGAGAGAAGTTCCTTTTAAGAGCTGGAATAGGCTTACAGTAGCACTTCAAAGAATAAGTGATAATTTGATAATATTTACTGATTTATGTAATGAGCTTAGTGTACTAAAACGAGTTTATGAAGATAAGGAAGATATAATAGAAAGAAAGGGTCAGTTAGAAGAAGCTATAAAAGAGATAAAGGTAAGAGTAGCACCTATCATAGCAGAAAGAGATAGCATTTTAGAAGACTATGATAAAGAATTTGCTGAGAAGCTTCAGAATACATATATAAAGATAGGTGAACTTGAGAAAAGAAAAGAAGATATGGATATTTTAAAAGATATGATAAGAAATCCTAAAGGCTTTTCTAAGGAAAACTAAAATCTTAACATATCTTAAATAAACCTGAAAACACTATTATTTTTTTGGAAATAATGTATAATAATTAGTGAACTTCAGTAAGCTAGGAGGTATAAAGGTGGGAAAGCCTAGTATATTTAGTAGAGAATATGAGAAAAAAATGAAAAGAAGAAAGGTTAAGATAATATTATTGATAGTGTTAATAGTATTATTGATAGCTGGAGTTGTTGGAAGGGCATATCTAAAGCCTTTTATTAAGGAGGGCTATGCTAGTATAGCAAACAACTTTAAAACCAAAGAAGAGCCAAAAGAGGATGAAAATACGGCTGAAGATGAAAAGCAACAAGATGAAAAAGAAAAAGAAGAAAGCATACCAAAAAAAGAAGAAGAGATGGCTAAAGAGGGTTCTTATGACATTGCTTTAGCTAACAATGTGAATGTGAAAGCCACCTATGAGGAAAAGAACGGAGAAAAAATATTTCAAGTGTTAGATACCCAAGGAAATAAGGTGTTTTTTGACTTAAGTCCTTCAGCTAAAAATATGATTTTGATAGATGAAAGCAGTCAAAATATCACTAATTTAGCTATTGATGGGAAAGTGAGGGATATTACATTGATAACTTATGCTTCTTCTTCAGGCCAAGCTTTTGAGAAAAATAGTGTCTTACAAAGCAATCCAGCTTATGTATGGCATAAAACCCCAAAGTTCATAGATGAAACCCATGTAGCTTATATAAGTCAGCTTCCTTGGTTTAATAGAAACGATAAGTACTATATATGGATTGTAGATGTAAACTCTGGAGAGCACAAGTTCATAAATAATGTAGAGGGAACTGCATTAACCTTCGGAAGTGTAGTAGAAAAAGGATTAGAAGTAAATGTGGATGGTAATAAAGTTGTATTAAATGGAAATGGAGAGATAATCCAGTAGAACTCCTATGAAATTTATTATGATTTCAGCGAAATAATACTAAATACTGTATAATAATATTTGAAATAATTTTAAAATGTATGGTATAATGATTTGGTTAAGATTATATTGCTTATAAAAAGTAAGGTAGGAGGAGTAAAGCAATGAGGGTTAAAATGGAAAAAGTAGAAACTAACGTTGTTAAGTTAGAAATAGTTGTTGAAGCTGAAAAATTTAATGAGGCTTTAAAAAAATCATATACAAAGAATGGTAAAAGATTTAATGTTCCTGGATTTAGAAAAGGAAAGGCCCCAATGGCTATAATAAAGAGCTATTATGGAATTGAAGTTTTATATGAAGATGCAATAAACTTCTGCTGCGATGATACATATCCAAAGGCTTTAGAAGAAAATAATATCATGCCAGTGGATTATCCAGAAATAGATATCGTTGAAATCGGAGAAGGAAAAGATTTTATATATACTGCTAAAGTTGTAGTAAAGCCAGAGGTAGAACTTGGACAATATAAAGGATTACATGTAAAAAAAGTAGAATATAAAGTTGAAGCAGAAGAAGTTGAAAAACAACTTAAAGATATGCAAGAGAAAAATGCAAGAATTGAAAACAAAGAAGACGGCGCTATTGAAAAAGGTGATATAGCAGTTATAGATTTCAAGGGATTTGTAGATGGAGTTGCTTTTGAAGGTGGAGAAGGAAAAGATTTTGAATTAGAAATAGGGTCTGGAACTTTCATAGATACCTTTGAAGATCAATTAGTAGGAGCAAAGGTTGAAGAGAAAAAGGAAGTAAATGTAACATTCCCAGAGGCTTATGGAAAAGAAGAATTAAACGGAAAACCAGCTTTATTTGAAGTTGTTGTAAAGGCTATAAAAACAAAAGAGTTGCCAGCTCTTGATGATGAATTTGCAAAAGAAGTATCAGAATTTGATACTGTAGCAGACTTAAAAGCTGATATAGAAAATAAATTAAAGGAATCTAACGACTTAAGAGCAAAAAGAGAGCAAGAAGAAGCTGTTATAGCTGCAGTTTGTGAAAATGCTAAAGTTGAAATTCCAGAAGTTATGATAAAGAAAGAAGTAGACGAAATGATAAAGGATCTTGAAATGAGATTAAAATATCAAGGTTTAGATCTACAAACTTACTATGCATACACAAACAACAATGAAGAAAAGATGAGAGAATTTATGAAAGAGGGAGCTGAGAAGAAGGTTAAAACTGACTTAGTTCTTGAATCAATAATAAATGCTGAAAATGTAGAAGCTAATGATGAAGAATGTAAAGAAAAGGCTTCTGAAATAGCAAAGCAATATGGTGGAGATGACATAGAAAAAATGGCAGATTTACTAATGAAGGCTCAAGGTGCTATGATAAAGCATGATATAAAGGTTGAAAAGACCATTGAAATGTTAGTAAAAGAAAGCAACATCGCATAATATAAATATAATTCATAAAATAATTGCCAGAAGTTAAATTCTGGCAATTATTTCAAATTTATAAAAAGTTAATTGGAATTAAAAAAAGTTTTATTATATAATTTAATTGTGGTTACAAATAAAAAATATGGATATATTATATAATATGCATTATTAAGGGTTAATACAGGGAGGTAATATTATGAGTTTAGTTCCAATGGTAGTTGAACAAACAAATCGTGGTGAAAGGTCCTATGATATCTATTCTAGGTTATTAAAGGACAGAATAATAATGTTGAGTGACGAGGTTAATGATGTTACAGCAAGCTTAGTGGTAGCTCAATTGTTATTTTTAGAAAGTGAAGATCCAGACAAGGATATTTATTTATACATAAATAGTCCAGGTGGTTCCATTACATCAGGAATGGCTATTTATGATACAATGCAGTATATAAAGCCAGATGTATCTACCATATGTATAGGAATGGCTGCATCTATGGGAGCATTCTTATTAACAGCAGGTGCACCAAACAAAAGATTTGCACTTCCAAATAGCGAAATAATGATACACCAGCCTTTAGGAGGATTCCAAGGCCAAGCTACAGATATAGACATTCATGCAAAAAGAATTCTAAAAATTAAAGATACATTGAATAAGATATTAAGCGAGAGAACAGGTCAACCTTTAGAAAAAATAAAGGCTGATGTAGAGAGAGATAACTTTATGAGTGCAGAAGAAGCAATGAATTATGGCTTAATTGATAAGGTGTTGGTAAAAAATGAAAGAAGGGTTGATAAGGAAAAATAATCCTATAACAATCCTTAGTGAGGTGTGACAATGGTAAAATATGATGATAAGAAGCAATTAAAATGCTCTTTTTGTGGTAAGAACCAGGAGCAAGTAAGAAGACTTATAGCTGGTCCTGGAGTATATATATGTGATGAATGTATAGAATTATGTTCAGAAATAATTGCAGATGAATTTGAAGAAAGTGTTCAATTAGATATTTCCTCATTACCAAAGCCTGCGGAGATTAAGAATTATCTTGATCAATATGTAATAGGTCAAGATCCAGCAAAAAAATCTCTTGCAGTAGCTGTATACAATCATTATAAAAGAATAAATGCCAATGAAGGAGATTCAGAAGTAGAACTTCAAAAGAGCAACATTCTACTTCTTGGGCCAACTGGATGTGGAAAAACTTTATTAGCGCAAACCTTAGCAAAATTTTTAAATGTACCCTTTGCTATTGCTGATGCTACCACATTAACAGAGGCAGGTTATGTAGGAGAAGATGTTGAAAATATCCTTCTTAAGCTTATACAAAATGCAGATTATGATGTGGAAAGAGCAGAAAAAGGTATAATATATATAGATGAAATAGATAAGATTGCAAGAAAGTCTGAAAATCCATCTATAACAAGAGATGTTTCAGGAGAGGGAGTTCAACAAGCTTTACTAAAAATATTAGAAGGTACTGTTGCTTCAGTTCCACCTCAAGGAGGAAGAAAGCATCCTCATCAAGAGTTTATACAAATAAATACTGGTAATATTTTGTTTATCTGCGGCGGAGCCTTTGATGGAATAGAGAAAATCATCGAAAAGAGAACAAGAAGAAGTGCTATAGGCTTTGGAGCTAATATACAATCTAAAGAAGAAAAGGATATAGGTAAGGTATTAAAAGAAGTAATGCCTGGAGATCTTCTAAAATTTGGGCTGATACCAGAATTTGTTGGAAGATTACCTATAATAGTAACTTTGGATGCACTAGAAAAGAGCACCTTGGTAAGTATTTTAAGTGAACCTAAAAATGCTTTAGTAAAGCAATATAAGAGGCTTTTTGAAATGGATAACGTAGAGCTTGATTTTGAAAAAGGGTCTTTGGAATCCATAGCAGATGAAGCTATAGAAAGAAATACTGGAGCTAGAGGTCTGAGAGCTATTATAGAAGAGGTTATGGGGGATATCATGTTTGATATACCTTCTGATGAAGAAATAACCAAGGTTACAATAACTAAAGACACCATCAATAATAAAAAACCAGTAGTGGAAAAAATAGAGGGTCAAACAAGACCAGCCTTAAAGGGTAAGAAGGTAAAAAGTAAAAAAGATATTGAATCAGCATAGAATATAAAAGTACTTTTCTTATAAAGGCTAAATGTTAATTTATCAAGTTCAACTAATAATTTTTGTTACACCAAGTATTAGTTGAACTTATTTAGGTTTGTAGCTACTGTTAACTACAGCTTAAAAAAGGTGAGTGTTATAGTAGGTAAATATGAGATAAATGTCTAAGGTATTCTTAGGCATTTATTTTTTTAAAGTAAAAACTGTAGAAGTTGGAATATAATTCACCTAATAAGATAATAATACAAATAGTATTTTGTTTTAGAAGGGAGAATAATATTTATGACAGAAGTTTTTTTAATTTTACAGTTTGTTTTAACTGTGGTAATGGGTTTATACTTTTTTAATGCTTTAAAAACTCAACAAAATCAAAAGATAGTTATAGATAAAGAAAATAAAAAAGAAATGGATAAATTAAAGCTTATGAGAAATATAAAGCTCACGGAGCCTTTAGCAGAGAAAAGCAGACCTTCTACCTTTGCAGAAATCATAGGTCAAGATAAAGGAATAAGGGCATTAAAAGCAGCATTATGCGGACCTAATCCTCAACATGTTATTATATATGGTCCACCGGGAGTCGGTAAAACTGCAGCTGCTAGGTTAGTCTTGGAAGAGGCTAAAAAGAATATCTATTCACCTTTTAAAAATAATGCTAAATTTATAGAAATAGATGCCACAACAGTAAGATTTGACGATAGGGGCATTGCAGATCCTCTAATAGGATCAGTGCATGACCCCATATATCAAGGGGCTGGTGCATTAGGTATTGCAGGTATTCCACAACCTAAACCAGGGGCAGTCACTAAAGCCCATGGAGGAATACTTTTTATCGATGAGATAGGAGAACTTCACCCAATAGAACTAAATAAGCTATTAAAGGTTATGGAAGATAGAAAAGTATTCTTAGATAGTGCATATTATAGCTCAGAGGATCCTAATATGCCTAATTATATAAAAGAAATTTTTGAAAATGGACTTCCAGCAGATTTTAGGCTTATTGGAGCTACTACAAGAAGTCCAGAGGATATAATTCCAGCCATAAGGTCTAGATGTGTAGAAATATATTTCAGAGCATTACTTCCAGAGGAAATTGAAGTAATAGCTTTAAATGCCATAAAAAAATCCAACTTATCCATAGAGGATGGAGCATTGAAACTTTTAAGCACATATTGTACCAACGGAAGAGAAGTTATAAACTTAGTTCAATTATGTTCAGGTATGGCCTTAAATGATAGCCGTATGGAGATAGATGTAGAAGATGTTGAATGGGTTATAGAGAACGGGCAGTATTCTAAAAGGCCGGAAAACAGCATAGGAGAGGAACCTAAAATTGGATGTGTCAATGGGTTAGCAGTTTATGGGGCTAACATGGGTAC
Source organism: Clostridium sp. UBA5530 (assembly GCA_002423705.1). GTDB lineage: Bacteria > Bacillota > Clostridia > Clostridiales > Clostridiaceae > Clostridium_X. The sequence goes on along the minus strand of DINW01000043.1, from coordinate 11,024 downwards.
ATTAATGGAAGTAGAAGCTAGTTGTAAAAAAACTCTACCTGGAAAAGGTAAAATTAGAATAACTGGCATAATTGAAGAAGAAGAGTTTGGAAGTAATTTTAAAAAATCTAGACGTAAAAGTACCGCAGGATGCTCTGTAGATAACGTACTTACAGTGTTAGAAAATAAATTTAGCATACAAAGCGATAACTATGATCTTCATATTAATTTTCCAGGAGGAATGCCAGTAGATGGGCCTTCTGCGGGAATAACTATAGCCACAGCATTATATAGCGCTATAAAGGGAGAAAAGGTTGATAACAANNTGTTTAGTAAAACCTATAGGAGGAGTTAGTGCTAAAATAGGAGCAGCTAAAAAAGCTGGAGCTGAAAGAATTATAATTCCTAAGGATAACTGGAGTGAAAGCTTTAGTAAAATTGATGGAGTGAAGATAATTCCAGTATCAACCATAGAAGAGGTTATATCTTTAGCATTCATAAAAAATAAAGAAACTGTAGCTAAGGGAGAGCCTAATATTATAGAGATTTTAGGAAGAGGCCAATTAAATACTGAATTTTAAAGAATAGTCTCTTAAATCTTTGTCTAATAATAGTATTTTAATTGATATGAAAAATGTTTTAATATATAATATTATAATAGTTGCATAAATAAATTATGATTTAACATATTATAGACAGAAATGAGGGAGAGAAATGGGAAATAAGACTAAAAAATTTCCTTTAATTCCTTTAAGGGGTATGGTAGTTTTTCCTTATATGATACTTCATTTTGATGTTGGAAGAGAAAAATCTATTTTAGCTCTTGAAGATGCCATGATAAAGGATCAGGAAATCTTTTTATCAACTCAAAAGGATGCAAAAGAAGAAGAGCCTACATCAAAAGATATATATGAAATTGGCACGTTGTGTACTATAAAGCAAATCCTAAAGTTACCTGGAGATACTGTTAGGGTATTAGTTGAAGGTATAAAAAGAGGCAAAATTTCAAGATATATAGATGAGGAGCCTTTCTTAAAGGTTGAGATTGAAACGATAGAAGAAGGCCAATATGATGAAAACAAAAGTGAAGCCTTAATAAGGACTTTAAAAACACAATTTGAAAATTATATACAACTTTCAGGTACATTGCCAGAAGAAGCACTAATAAACTTAGATGAATTTAAGGATCCATTTAAGATAGCAGATACTGTAAGTGCCTATATGATGCTTAAACAAGAGTTGAAGCAAGAATTGTTAGAAATTTTAGATATAAATAAAAGGGTAGAAAAGTTAATAATAATAATACAAAATGAGATAGAAATTTTGAAGTTAGAAAAAAAGATTTCTAATAAAGTAAAAAGCAAAATTGATAAAGGACAGAAAGAATATTTTTTAAGAGAACAGCTTAAAGCTATACAGGAAGAACTAGGAGAAGAAGATGAGCTAAAGAAAGAGATTAAAAAGTATAAAGCTAAAATAAATAAAGCAAAGCTTCCTAAGGAAATAAAGGAAAAGGCTCTTTATGAACTAGATAGATTGAAAAATAGTGGAATATATTCTTCAGAAGGTGGAGTAATAAGAACCTACTTAGATTGGATTATAGATTTGCCATGGACTAATGAAACTAAAGAGCATTTAAATATAAAAGAAGCTAGGAACATACTGGATGAGGATCATTATGGACTAGAGGATGTAAAAGATAGAATAATAGAATATTTGGCCGTTAAAAGTGTAAGTAATTCTTTAAAAGGACCAATAATATGCCTAGTAGGACCACCAGGAGTAGGAAAGACCTCAATAGCTAAATCTGTAGCTAAAGCTTTAAATAGGAATTTTGTAAGGATGTCTTTAGGGGGAGTTAGAGATGAAGCTGAAATAAGAGGTCACAGAAAAACCTATGTGGGAGCCATACCTGGAAGAATTATATACGGTATGAGACAAGCTAAATCTAAAAATCCATTATTTTTACTAGACGAAATAGACAAGATGAGCAGTGATTTTAGAGGAAATCCAGGAGATGCTTTATTAGAAGTACTGGATAGTGAGCAAAATTCTACCTTTAGAGATCATTATTTAGAGCTTGATATGGATTTATCCAAGGTTATGTTTATTGTAACTGCAAATACCTTAGATACAATTCCAAGACCTTTGTTAGACAGAATGGAAATTATAGAGGTTTCAGGCTATACTTATGAAGAAAAGTTTAACATATGTAAAAAATATTTAGTGCCAAAACAGCTGAAAGAGCATGGGATAAGTCACAATAAAATAGAGTTTAACGATAATTCAATAAAATTAATAATTGAGTCCTATACAAGGGAATCCGGTGTAAGAAACTTGGAAAGAAAAGCTGGCGCGGTAATAAGAAAAGCTATAACTGATATGGTTGAAAAAGAAAAGGTTTCTGTAATTATAACTCAAAATCATGTAAGAAGATATTTAGGACCTGAGGTGTTTAAAGTCGATACTGTAGATAAAGAAGATAAAGTTGGAGTAGTCACAGGGATGGCGTGGACAGCATATGGCGGAGATATTTTGCCTATTGAGGTTTCTGTTATGGACGGAAGTGGAAAACTTGAATTGACGGGACAACTAGGGGATGTAATGAAAGAATCTGCAAAGGCCGCATATTCTTTAGTGAGGGCTAATGCTAAGAAATATTCCATAGACAGTGAATTTTATAAAAATAAAGATATTCATATACATGTACCAGAAGGTGCAGTACCTAAGGATGGTCCTTCAGCGGGAATTACTATAACTACAGCATTAATTTCTGCTTTATCAGGTAAAAAAGCTAAACATGATATAGCTATGACAGGAGAAATAACTTTAACAGGTAGGGTATTACCAATAGGAGGACTAAAGGAAAAATCCCTAGCTGCTTATAGGTCAGGAGTGAAGACTATAATAATACCAAAGGAAAATGAAAGAGATTTAGATAAAATAGCTAAAGTTGTAAAAGGTAAATTAAAGGTAATACCAGTGGAAAAAATAGATGAGGTTATAAATAATGCTTTGGTTGGTGATATATAATGATAATAAAAACATCGGAGTTTGTTACATCGGCAGTAAAAAAAAGTCAGTATCCATTAGATGAGCTACCAGAAGTAGCTTTTGTAGGACGTTCTAATGTGGGGAAATCATCCTTGATAAATTCCTTAACTAATAGAAAAAAGCTAGCTAAAGTCAGCGGGACTCCAGGAAGAACTAGACTAGTGAACTTTTTTTTAGTAAATAATGAATTTCACCTAGTAGACTTGCCAGGATATGGATATGCCAAGGTGTCCAAGGTAGAAAAAGAAAGCTGGGGAAAGGTAATTGAGGATTATCTCTACAATAGAGGTCCCCTTAAGAAAGTTGTACTTTTAGTAGATTGCAGGCACAAGCCTACTAATGATGATATCATGATGTATAACTGGATAGTTCACTATGGATATGAAGTGGTAGTTGTTGCTACCAAGAGCGATAAAATATCAAACAATGAGAAAGTTAAGTGTGAAAAAATCATTAGAGATACATTGAAATTAAATAAAGATAGCAAATTAATATTTTTCTCATCCTTAAACAAAAAAGGAGCGGAGAACTTAATAGATGTAGTTTTTGGAGATCTTAATAGCTAATTTTTAGGTAAAAAGCTGTGGCGAAATATAAAAGCCACAGCTTTTTATATTTAAAAATAAATTGTTCTTAGTAAAAAAGTAAAATATTTATAGAATTAATTTTTAGTGTCAATTTTAATGACATAGAATAATATATACTATGAACAAAAGAAAACTAAAAAAATATGGAAGGAGGAAGTAAAGTGGATTTAACAGGTCTCTTAAATGGATTTGCAGGTGGAAACTTAGATGGCAATGCAGTTAATGCTTTAGCAGGTCTTTGCTCAGGAGGTCAAGGAAATAATAATGGGTTTTTGTTATTATTTCTAATCATCTTATTATCCTGGGGCGGCAATGGAAATTCTTGCGGTAATGGATGTGGAACGAATAATGGATGCGGAGGCTGGGGACAAAACTGTGGTGGATATAACAATGGTGGATGTGGCTGTGGTTCTGGATGTTATGTAAATCCATGTGGTCAATATTACACTTATTTTGATCCATGCTGCAATAAGTCTTCTAAAGATAAAGATTGTACCATGTATTGTGTTCAACCAGTAGCCAATTGTTGTGGATCATATCAAAACTGCAATAATAATTGTGGATGTGGTGGAAATATTATTTGGTTAATTTTAATCCTATTCTTAATAGGAGGCAGAGGCTGGGGAGGAAACCCAGTACCAGTACCTAAGGCAGCAGCTGTAGGTGCAAGTGCAGAAAGTAATAATAGATGTGAAGGAGAAGTTATAGACTTTACAGATTAAACTAGAAATTAATTAAAAGATACAAATCCAAATATCTTAAGTTAAAAATAACTAAAGTTCAAAAATACAAAACAAAACCACAGGGAGGGGTTAAGATGTCAAAGAACAAAAATAATTGCTGTTGTAACAACTATTGTGCAACACCGGTTTGTGGACAATTATATCAAATGAATCCAGTACAAATGGCGCCAGTATGTGCACCAGTATGCGCACCAATGTCAAACTGCTGTGCACCAACAGCTCAAATATGTGCACCAGTAGCACCAATGAATAGAGGCTGTGGGTCAGGCTGTGGAACAGGTCTTGGAGGAAACAATATATGTACTTTATTGCTATTCCTATTAATTCTAGGCAATACAGGATTGCTTGAAAATAGAAATGCTTTAACTTTAATACTTTTATTCTGGTGTTGCTTTGGACTAGGCAACAGAGGTGGATGCAATAGCGGATGCGGCGGCGGATTTGGCGGATTTGGCGGATTCGGTGGAGGCTGTGGCTGCTAAAAGCTACTAGAATAAGTAAAGTTTTTGGAGGGCAAAGGCCCTCCAAAAAAATATATTTGTGAGGAGGAAATTTACAATTATGGGAAAACATAAAAGAGATAGGCAATCACAATTTATGCCTCAAAATGCCATGTATCCTCCTGGTATGATGGGACCTAACATGATGCCACCTAATATGGCTCCACAAAACATGATGCCACCCAATATGGTTCCCCCAAATATGATGCCACCCAATATGGTCCCTCAAAATATGATGGCACCTAATATGAATAATAATGGCATGAATCAGCCGAATATGGGTGCTCAACCAGGTCAAAATACATCTACAGGAAATCCATTGCTTGATATGCTAGGAAATGTAGATATGACCCAATTGAATTCTTTATTGAGTTCATTAACGTCTAATGGAGTGAATTTGAACAATTTAAATTTAGGAGGACTTAGCGGGGAAGAAAATTCAAGCCAAAACCATGAAGATAATACAATACAACTCTTAAATGCAATAAGGTCATTTTTACCTCCTCAGAGGGCTAATATTATAGATAAAATAATACAGATGTATAATAGTGGAGATTTTAATGATTAGAGAGTTTCTTTAAGAAACTCTTGTTTTTTAACCCATAAGTTCTTTTTCAGGCTTTTCTACTATCATAGTACATTTGCCATCAAAGTAGCCGCCTTTGCATATTTCTAAATTTTTTACTGTTATATTTCCTATAAGGCGACCTGAAGGTGAAATTACTAAGTTTTCTTCGCAAATCATGTTACCTTGGACTGTTCCATCTATTGTAGCATTTTTACAAGTTACATTTCCCAAATAAGAACATGAGGCGCCAATTATGATATCATCTAACCAGTTTATATCTCCTTCAATAGAGCCATCTAATTTAATTAAGCCTTCTCCATTGAGGTTTCCAACTAAACTACAACCTTCACCTATCAAGGTCTCAATTTTGGGAAATTTCTTAACATCTTTCTCATTAATAAACATATATATCTTCTCCTAATAATTTTTTATATTAAGTGTATAAAATTTTAGATATAAGTTAATAATATATAATGTAAATAGGAGTTAAACTCCTATAGCTAAAAAATATTTTTAGCTAAAACCCCCCATCCCCCTTTGGGCCGTTATGCGGCCCTTTATTTTTTTATATATATAGCACTTACTCTTAATTCATTATTATTGTTTGAATCTTCTTTGATTGTTACGTTCAAAATGTAGTTTTGAGGCGAAGCCCCTTGATTTTTAGGCCAACTTTTTAAATTTATAGTCCATAAAATTTCAGATGGAAAGCCAGATTTATTCCATTTTATATCTTGAAAATATCCATCTTGAAATTTTATTTTAGAACTTTCAGCACTGATTTTACCTACACAATATAGATCTTCACCCTGGAATCCATCGTAGAAGATGGAAGGCTTATTTTCTTCGCCGTAAGGAAGACTTTCCATATAATTTATAAAAGATTTAATTGGATTTTCCCCAGGAAATTCTTTGGGGTTAAAATTATGCTTTTTTAGATTATTATTATCAGCTATATAGTAATTCATCTTTAAAGAACCATTATTATATATACCTGAAACAAATTTAGGCGTCTTTCCATCATTAGAATCTAAAAAGCCCATTATGTTATTGTTGTTGCAAAGAATGTCTATATATTTATCTTTTTCATAAATAAATATATGTTGAATAGGAACATCCTTTAAGGAATCTTGGATAAATATTTCAGGTAATCTGTCTCTATTTATATCTAAAAAAGAAATTTTCATAGGCCAACATGGATCATATTTTCCCAAGGAAGGTAGCCTTTCATTAGGTAAAATATTAATGTTTTTATTTTTACTATTGCAATACATGTGGTAAAGGTTATCTTTAGTACCTATGTATAAAACATCTTCAATGCCATCACCAGTAAAATCCTTTTTAAAGGATATATCTTCGGAATTTACTAAATTAAATACATCCTTACTGTTAGGATTATTTTTTAATAAGAATACTGCAGAGCATATAATAGCAATAGCAACTATAAAAATTATTATTAGATTTCTTTTTTTTATAAAAACTACATGGAAACTCATGAAAAACACCCCCGTTAAAATATATGATTATAACTACAGGTCCATTACTGAAAATTGATAAAATAAAAAAATAAATGAACATTGTTAAAAAATAAACTTTTATATAAAAAAAACCCTCCTAATCATATAAAGATTAGGAGGATTTTTTAAATTTCTGTTCCCTTACAATGAGAACATACTCCATAAAAATATAGCTTATTACTTAAGACTTCGTAATCGGTATAATTTTCAACTTCATGGTTTAGATTATCGAAGGAGATTCCTTCGATATCATCTACCCTTCCACACGCCATACATTGAATATGAGGATGTGTATTAATATTGCCATCATACCTAAAATTGCCTTCACCTACATTTAGTTCTTGCACAAGTTCTACTTGCACTAAAGTTTTTAAGGCTTTATAAACAGTAGCTAAACTCATAGTAGGGTAGGTTGGTTGAAGAGCCTTATATATACTTTCTGCAGAAGGATGTTCCTTAGTGCTTTTTAAATACTTATATACAGCTATTCTTTGAGGAGTTAATTTTAATTTCTTTTCCTTAAAAATTGTGGTTATAGTGTCCATAACTTTCACCTCACAGAGGAATATTGTTATTTGTATTATATAATAATAATTATTATATGTCAAAATATATTTATTAATATATATAATTAAATTATATCAAAATCTAGGTATTAATACAACCTAAGAGAATCCATAAAAATTTTTAACTCAAACATATTGAATTTTCTTAGAAGTATGTTAAAATTATATTAGGCTGTTAAGAAATTAACAAATATTATCCATGTTCATTTTTTATTTTATTTTGAAGAACAGTAATAACTGTTCTTTTATTTTTTAAAAAATTGGTGTAAACTTAATTAAGTGAAACTTGATCCGAGCTTAACTTAAATATTAGTTGAACTTATCTAAGGTGGTAGCTACTGTTAACTTTCAGCCTAAAGAGGGTGGAGTTAATCCAGGTAGACACAAATTAAAAAGGACATGGGAGCGTGGTAATAATGGTAGGTATTAACAAAGGTATTTCATTTGAAAGTTATATGAAAGATAAAGAAGAATTAAGGAAATATTATGAAGGTACAACTTTAAGTGATATTGGCAAAGAAGCTGTTAAAGGCTTAGAAGAACAAAGAATTGTGTTGGTGTTCACAGAGGGGTATTGTCCAGATTGCACTGTTACCCTTCCATTTATAAAGAGGTTTGCTGAAGAAAACCCTCTTATAAAGATATATATATTTGGGATTAAAGAAGATGAGGATAATAGGGAGTTCCTTAATATGGCAGTAGGAGAAAGCAGAATCCCTACATTGTTATCATTTGACAAAGATATGAATCCAATAGGGGCATATGTAGAATTGCCTAATAAACTTAAGAATATTATAGCCAAGGCTTCTCTAGAAGAAAAGAAATCATATGTAGAAAAATATAGGCAGGGACTTTATAACAATTTTATAGAAGAAGAGGTACTAGACATATTAATTAAGGATAGGGGTTAAAACCTATCCTTAAATTTTTTATTTATATAATTTATTATTAAGGTTAGAGCATAGTCATAAATTGCTGCAAATACTAAATATAAAATTGCAAGTAAGTTAAATGAAATTTTTGTGTCAGGATAAAAGGCTAACAGATTATATATATAGTATATAATTGCAGCTGACATTGAAAAAAATATTAACTTCAAAAAAATTTCTAGGTGGACTTTCCTTAAGGCCTCTATATAGTATTTAACAAATCCATATAGTCCAAAAAGCAAAATGTAACCAATTGCTGGTGCTTTTGCACCTAAAATTAACGACAAAAGACCAGAGGCCAAGTATACTATAAAGGAATATTTTACACCTATTGTTATAATAGATAAAGGTATTATAGCGGAGCTTAGCACTAATAATGTTAACCTATTGGTAGGAACCACACTACAGACATAAAGTATTACAAATGTTAAAGCGGTATATAGTCCTCCACGAGCAATTTTACTGCTTTTTAACATGATAGATTATTAACAGCAAGGGATTAGATCCCCACCAAAGCATTCGCATAGGCAATCCATACATATCAAGTTTCCACAAAGGTCACAAGGATCCATACCACCATTGCCTCGGGTTCCATAATAGCTTTGTCTATAGCTATGATTTTTATTATTTAAGAATTTCAAAGTTTGAGCATATTCCACATTATTAGGCTCCATCCTAACAGCTTGAGATATAGAAGTATAAGCTTGGTCGTGCCACCCTTTTTGCATATAGACGACACCGGTTAGATAATACCATTCTGCATTTTTATTTGACATATTATTTAGTTTATATTCAGCTCCAGAGATATCTCCTCGTTGAATATCTTGTCTTATAGAACTGTAATCTCCATAGGCATTATTGCCACTACCATTAAAATTAGAACTAGATGAATTTTTTATAAGGAAGTCATATGCTTCATTTAGTTCTCTCATTTTTTCCTCTGCTAATTCTTTTAATGGGTTATCACCATATTGATCGGGATGATATTTTTTTGCCATTTCTCTATAGGCTTTTTTTATTTCATCTTGAGAGGCACCCTCTTTAATGCCAAGGACATCATAAGGATTAGTCATTATGTATCACTCCTTTTGTTAAGTTTTCACTTTTTTCCATTATTCCTAAATGAATTATATTATATAATAAATCTTTATTCTTTTTTAGAGGGAGTTTGTTTAAATAAAACAAACACTGAGACCCACAACTTGTAAGAAGAAACTCTGCTTTATTAATAATAGATGATCTAAATTCAACATAAGAAAGGTTTTCTTTGTTATAAATAAAATTGAAGGCATTAAATTTATTTTTTTTCATGTCTTCTTCTAAGTCATCTAAAGCATCTATTAAATATATCCACTTCCCTAAGTTGTACCCCAAATTATACAAATCTCTTTTATTTTCATCACATAAAGAAATATTTTTACATGAACTAAGTATATACCCTGTTAAGGTGCTGAAAGGATCGCAAAGTTCATCTATAGATAAGCATTCCTTAGAGTTTTCTAATTTTGAGAGCTCCATTAAGTAGAAATATATCTGTAAAGTTACATCTCCAACATCTTTAGTGTAGCCGTGAACCTTAGACTTTAAGATATTACATAAAATCTTAGCTTTAACACTATTATCATCATTAACATCATCTAAAAGCTTATAATAAAATAAATTTACGTTCATATGAGCGCTATACTTCAATGCTTCATTACAACATACTAAAGCTTTTTTACTTAAAGGGTGAATAGGGCATGTTAGAGTTTTATACTTTGTATCTTCAGTAATTAAAGCATCTAGCAACATGGCTAAAAATGTCATATCGTAATTTAAGGATAATCTAGGTATGTTTCCATAGAGTTCCTTTATACTATGACATAATCCACAATAGTAAGACTTAAATCTTTCCCAGTCTTTTATTTTAAGTTCAGGTTTACAGGGTTTAACGTATCCAAACATAAAAACTCCTTTGTCTTAACTTATAATTTAGATCTTACTCCATATTATCATAGATTTTTGTTCATTGAAATTATTTTTGATAAAATATAAGATTTTTCTAAGAATAAGAAACTGAATTTTTAGAAAATATGTATTTTTCTCTTTACTAATGAATAAAGATATGATAAACTAAATACAATAAGAGTGTTAAAAAAATAACTATCTAAGGAGTGGGTGATTATGAGTAAATACAAAGTAGGGGACGAGCTTATAATAATAGATAATTTGGATGATGAAAAGAAAAAGTTAAAAGAAATGAGTTGTTTATCAGTAAATGGAGAGTATGCTCAGATTTCTTGGGGACTAAAGGTTGTAGATGTAGAGTATGATAAGCCTAATGTAACCTTAACTTATAGGAATGCTTTTGGAGAACTTAATAAGATTTTTGCTGTATGCAAAGATATAAAGAATTTTGATCAAGAAAAGGTTTTAGAGAAAGCATTATTAAAAGCTTTTCAAAATGAAATCATGGAAATGACAGTGCTTAGAAATAGTAACACAACAAAGCATATATAAATATAAGAAAAATATGTTAAAAGAATATCAAAGTTTGAGGTCATGGTTTTTACCATGGCTTTTTTTGTTTTTAGAAAACCCC
>DINW01000091.1 GCA_002423705.1 Clostridium sp. UBA5530 | reverse complement strand
TTACCCAAAAGAAAAAATATCTTTAGAACTTAAAAAGAAAAATATAATGAGTGTCAATGTACCTATTATGGAGTTTAAAAGAGCTTTAGAGGGGGATGAAGGAAGCATATATCCTTATGGCTTTGCAACCACTTCATCAGAATTAGATGATGCTATATCAAAATTATATAGTATTTTACCAAAGCTTTTAAAATTAGCAGAGGTTGAAAAAAGTACTCAGTTGATGGCAGATGAGATTGAAAAAACAAGAAGAAGGGTTAATGCCTTGGAATATATGACAATCCCTCAATTAGAAGAGACCATTAAATATATTAGAATGAAGTTAGATGAAAATGAAAGAGGAAATCTAACTAGACTTATGAAAGTAAAAAGTATGATGGAAGAGCAGGCTAGTAAAGCTGCAAACAATTCTTAAAATAAAGTCGTGATTAAAAGTCACGACTTTATTTTATTTTAAATCTTTACAAATGTAAAGATTTAATGTATTCTAGTGTATATACAGTAGAATACAGGGGGAAAGTTAGATGGGAAACAATATAAAAAAATTAACATTTACAGGTCTGTTCACGGCCCTAGCTATTATAATACCTACAATATTTAAGCCATTCCAAATAGTAATAGGACCATTTTCAATGACTCCAGCATCGCATTTACCAGTATTTTTGGCCATGCTTATATCACCAGGAGCTGCTATTGCAGTAGGTGGAGGGTCAACTATAGGATTCTTGTTATCAGGTACGCCTATTCACATAGTTGCAAGAGCTGCTATGCATATGATAGTAGGTGGTGTAGGAGCATACCTTATCCAAAAAGGAATATCTTTTAAGAAGATGGTGGTAATAACAGCGCCTATCCATGCTGTAACAGAAGCTATAGCAGTGGCAATCTTGCCTGGATTTGATATCAAGTTTATAATTCTTACAGTAGCTATAGGTACATTGGTTCATCATTGTATGGATGGAGTCATATCGGGAGCTTTAATAAAAGCTTTATCTAAAGCTATGAGAAAAGACTTATCTAAAGGCATATTTCTGTGTGATAAAAAAGTAGCATAAGGATATAATTAAAAGGGCAGATTTTATCTGCCCTTTTAATTATATGCACTCTTTCTAACATATTCATAAAGTCTATCTTCCCATGGAGGAAGATCTAAGTTAAAGGCTTCCTTTATTAATGAAGTATTAAAAGCTGTAAACTTAGGTCTTGGAGCTATAAGAGATTTGTTTTCCTTGACTTNNAATAGCTAAATAATGTTTCTAGTACTTGTGCTTTGCTACAATAATTTTTATTAGAACAATTATAAATTCCATAAAGATCAGAATTAATCATGCTATCTATGGCTTTGCATAAGTCATCAATATAGGTGGGACTCACAATTTCCTCCAAAGCATTATTCATAGGGAATTTAAAATCCATTAAATTTTTTTTTATATAAAAATTTTCTCCACCAAAGACACAGGAAGTGCGAACAATAAAGAATTTTTTGCATAAAGTGCGTATCAAATTTTCGCCTGCTAATTTGGTTTTACCATATACATTTAAAGGATTGCACTCATCGGCTTCACTATAAGGAGAATTTTTACGACCATCATAGATTTCATTAGTTGATATATAAATAATAGGAATATCTAAAGCAGAGCAAGCAGAAGCTACATTGAGAGTGCCTATGGTATTGACGGTATATGCTTCTGTTTCATGATTTTCACAGAAATCCACATCTTTTAAAGCAGCACAATGAATAATAAAATCTGGCTTTAAAACCTCTATAGTACTTAGGGTTTTTTCTTTATGAGTTATATTAAGTTCACTTTTACCTAGAGTAATGACATTGTATCTAGGGGTAAGGGACTTAGCTATAAAGGATCCTAAATAGCCTTCTCCTCCGGTAATTAAAATATTCATAAAGCTCACCTCACTAATACTTTAGTTTATGCAACATAATAATTAAAGTTCACAATATTTCATAAATCATGGATAAAACAGATAAATGATAACTTATATTAAAGATTAAATTATATAGTGGTTTAAAAATGTTAAAAACAGTGATATTATAGTAAAGTCTACTTTTATATAATCCCTGTAAGCTATTAAAGAAACTTGTAGGGATTATAGCAGTTAATATAATTTAATAGGAGGTATCTATGGACAGAGATTTAGAATTAATCTTTGAAAAAAATCACTTGGGAGAAACAAAGACGTGGATACAAGATGAGATAGGTAAAATCTCCAAAAGAAATGATGAATTAAGAGAAAAAATATTAACCTTGCAGAAAGCAGCTCGAGGGAGCTATAGTGAAGAGTTAGAAAACATCAAAATATTATCAGGCATAGTGTCAAAAAAACTAGATAATTATGAAGAGGCAGAGAAAAAACCATATTTCGCAAGAATCGATTTTAAAGAAAACAGAAGAGATATGGAGAATTTCTACATAGGAAAGTTTGGAATAGGTGATATAGAAAATGGAGATGAAAAAGTAATAGATTGGAGAGCCCCTATTGCAGACATTTATTATAGTGGTACTCAAGGCAATACAGAATATAGGGCACCTATTGGAATAATTGAGGGTATCTTAACCTTAAAAAGAAAATTTCTATATAAAGATAATGAACTCATAGACATTTTTGACGAGGGAATAAATGATATAATTTTAAAAAACACAGAGGAATCTGAAGGAAATGCACTAATAGATGAATTTTTAAAGATAACTTTAGAGGAAAGCATAGGATCTAAACTTAAAGATGTTGTTGCAACTATACAAAAAGAACAAAATGAAATAATAAGATATCCTAAAACCTATGGGGTATTAGTTCAGGGATCTGCAGGTTCTGGTAAGACCACAGTGGCTCTTCATAGACTTGCTTATCTTTTATATAGATATAAAGAGAATTTACAAGGGAAAGATGTACTAGTACTAGCACCTAATAAAGTTTTTTTAGATTATATAAGTGAGGTTTTACCAAGTTTAGGGGTGGAAGAGGTAAGACAGGAAACCTTTGAAGAGTTTGCATTGAAGGCCTTAAAGGTAAAAGGAAGAATATATAGCAAGGATATGAAATTAAGATATATTTTAGAGGAAGCTAAGGACCAAGAGGAACTTAAATATATAACCACCGCTGCTAAGGTAAAAGGTTCTTTAGCATTTAAAACTATGATGGATAGATATATAAAATTAATTGAGCTACAAGATGGGAAAATAGATAGTATTACGGTAGAGGACAATGTCTTAGTTGATGCAAAGGAAATAAGAAGGCTATTTCTAAAGGATTTAATAAATTTCCCTGTGAATAAAAGAAAAGATGAAATAAAAAGATATCTGTCATTAAAGTTTAAAGACAAAGTGGAATTAATGCTTAAAATTATTGATGATGATTATGATTTAAAAATAATAAATATAAAAAGAAGTGAAGAGGATAGCAGTCATAGAAGAGAGATTTTAATAAATTTATATGAAGAAAGAGATATAAAGAAAGAAAGAGCTAGGAAAAATAGCAAAAAATCTTTTGAAGAGTACTTTGCTAAGTGGAAAGAACTGGATGCTAAAGATTTGTATATGAGATTTTTCTTGGATGAAGACATGTTCTCAATTGCTAGTGGTGATAAGATACCAAAATCTTTAGTACAGCATATGAGAGAAAAAATACAGGAGAATAAAGATAAGGGAATAATAGATAGTGAAGATATAGCCCCTATGTTATATCTAAAATTTAAGCTAGAAGAGATAGATGAAAACCTTAGATTTTCTCATGTAATGGTAGATGAAGTTCAGGACTATAGTCCCTTTGAAATAGAAATAATGAGACTTATAACTAGAGGAAATTCCTTAACTTTGGTTGGAGATTTGGGTCAAGGAATTTATTTCTATAAAGGACTTGATGATTGGAATAAGGTAATAGATGATGTATTTAACAAGGATATGAAATATGTAAGATTAACTCAAAGCTATAGATCAACCATTGAAATTATTGAACTAGCTAATAAAGTATTAATATCTCAGAATAATAGTCTACCTCCAGCTATTCCAGTACTAAGACATGGAGAAAGACCACAAATTTTAAAGTATGAAACTTTTAAAGATTTTGCATCAAAGGTTGATGAAATAGTTACAAAAATTCATAATACTAATAAAAACTCCATAGCAATTATAGGAAAGAGTAAAGACCAGTGCAAAAAAATATATGATGGTTTGAGAAAGTATAGTTGCAATCAGTGGAACTTAATTAAAGAAAGTGATGATATAATAGATTTAAATAATATAATAATACCGTCCTATATGACAAAAGGATTAGAATTTGATTGCTCTATAGTGTTCAATGTTAGCGATGAATTTTATAAGGAAAATGATCTAGATAAAAAACTTCTTTATGTGGTTTTAACTAGAGCTTTACATTATGAGTTTATATTTTACAAAGATAACTTGTGCAAACTTATTCAGTAAAATACCACAATGGAAAAATAGTTCATAATATAGTAAATCTAAGGCTCCTTAGTATTTAAAAAACTCAATTCTTGTGATAAAATTAACGGTGAATGGATTAAATAGTTTTAAATTACATTTAGGAGGTAATATTTATGACCGCTGTAAAAATGAAGGATAATGTATATTGGGTAGGAACATATGATAGAGATTTGAGGGTATTTGATATTATTATGGAAACTAAAAAAGGCACTACATACAATTCATATTTAATAGACGATGAAAAAGTAGCGGTGGTAGATAGTGTAAAGGATGGCTTTTATGAAGACTTTAAAGAAAATATAAAGAGTATAATAGGCCATAGAAAAGTAGATTATATTATTGTACAGCATACAGAGCTTGATCATAGTGGCTCTATAGCAAGACTAATGGAAGACTATCCAGAGGCTGTAGTTGTAGGATCAAAGGCAGCAGTAAGATATTTAAAGGAAATTGTTAATAGAGATTTTAAATCTCAGGATATTGCAGATGAGTTGACATTAGGGGAAAATACACTACAATTTGTATCAGCACCAAACTTACATTGGCCAGATACAATGTTTACTTATATAAAGGAAAAAGAAATTCTCTTAACCTGCGATTTTACAGGGTGCCACTATGCACCAAAGGGAGATATTTTAGATTCCTGTGAAGATGATTATTATGATGAAATGAAATACTATTTTGATGTTATAATGGGACCTTTCAAAAAATTCGTTATTGCTGCTTTAGATAAAATAAAATCATTAAAGTTTGATATGATAGGTCCTAGCCATGGACCAATTCATGGCTGTGATTATGAAAAATATCTAGATTTATATAGGCAATGGGCTACAGAAAATAAGAGACAAGATAAGAATATTCAAATATTTTATATATCTGCTTATCATAACACTGAAATCATGGCAAAATATTTAAGAGACAGTATAAAAGAAAAAGGAATTGATGCAGAAATATATGAAATCACTAGCAATCCAATAGAAGAACTTATAAACAAAATAGAAAATGCCAGTGGAATTTTAGTAGGATCTCCAACTATAAATCAGGATGCAGTTAAGCCAGCATGGGATTTGCTATCCTTAGTTAATCCTATAGTTAATAGAGGAAAAGCAGCAGCAGCTTTTGGATCCTATGGATGGAGTGGAGAAGGTGTAGTTATGCTTACTGAAAGACTAAAATCTCTAAAGTTTAAGGTAGTAGATCCTGGATTGAAGTTTAACTTTGTTCCTTCTAAAGAAGATTTTAAGAAGGCAGACGAATTAGTAGATAGCATACTAGAACTTATTTAATAAAGCATCTTCCCTAAACTTGTATCAAGGTTAGGGAAGTCTTTGATAGATTTTAAGAGAAAGCTTAACTTAATCATAGAAGGGAGCTTAAATCATGGAAGATAATAATGAAAAAGAAATTATGTACTTTAAGGATGAAGATGGTAACAAAGTAGCTTTTGAGGCAGTAGCCAGAATTTTTTTAGATGAGGACACTACAGCGGAAAAAGAATATTTAATATTGTCACCTTTAGAAGGACATAATAGTGAAGATGATGCATACATATTTAGAGTAGATAAAGTAAATGGTAGTGAAGAATTAAACTTAGTAGATAATGATGAAGAGTTTGTTAGAGTAAGTAAAGAATATAAAAATTTATTATATAATGAATAAAGGTAGGGATTACAATGGTAGATAAAAATAGTATATTAAAATATTTAGAGGAAAATGACATTGAAGAAGTAGAAGAATTAAAGGTTAAAGAGGATCTAGTAGTACTAAGGTTTTTTTATGATTTTGATGAAGATGAGATAAAAGCTGCTAAAGCCTATGCTAAAGACGAATGTTCAGAGGAAGAACTTAGTGATGAATGGTACGAAGAATATTATCTTCCATACTTAACTGATTTAGCTGTAGATAATATTGGAGAAACTGTAGAAGGAGTCTGCGAAGAGTATAATTTAGATGGACAGTTTGCTTCCTACGACATAGAAAAAGAAAATGATGATTATTGTGAATGTATAGCTATATTCTTTGATAAAGGATCTAATTATGAACTAGAAGAATTAGTTGAAGAGTTAGACTTATAATTATCAAAGTTAAAGATAATTATTGAAAAGACTGAGGAATTTCCTCAGTCTTTTCTGTATGTTTATGCGATTTTTTCAGACTTAAGTAGTTTTTGATACTGTACAATAAGCTCGTCCAATTCCTCACTACATTGAACCACAAGTTTATCAGTGGGATTTTTTTTACATAATAAGTAATCTAGCTTAGTTCTAATTTTTTCAATTTTGTGTTGAAGACAAATAGACTCCATAAAATCACTCCTCCTACTAAAATAAAATAAATAAAAATCCTTCTATTACTATTTTACCAAAAATATTCAATAAATAAAGTGCAAAATTAACCTATATATATACAAATATCACTAAGAAAACAAGGAAATTGAAAAAAATTGATATTTTTATATGTGATAAATTAAGGGTAAATCATTGATATATGTAAACTGTAAATATATGTAAATAAATAAAAATGTAGAAACTAGTCATAAATTTAATGTTATCTCAAATAGACATGACAAAGAAAGAGGATTTTTATGTTGTCTAATAATTCAATATGAAGTAAAATTGTAAATAGCAAGCTAGTAAGGAGGAAGCCACTGATGGATATGAAGGAAACTATTGAAAGAATAAATTTTTTATATAAAAAGAGTCAAGAAGAGGGCTTAAATCAAGAGGAAAAGGAAGAACAACAAAAACTTAGAAGAATATATATAGATTCTGTAAAAGGTAATTTTCGAGCTCAGCTAAATATGGTAGAGAAAAAGAAAAGGTAGGATAAATGTCAGAGAGGATGATTTTATGGCTGTGAAGGTTGATGAGCTTATCAAAAATTTTAAGCTAGAGGTCATTGTAGAGGGAGATAAAGGCAATGAAGTAGGAGTTAGTGATTTAAATAGGCCAGGACTTCAACTAGCTGGATTTTATAATTATTTTGCTAATGATAGAATTCAGATTATAGGAAAGACTGAATGGAGCTTTATAGAAGACATGCAGGTTGAAATAAGAAGGAAAAGAATAAAGAAGTACATGGAATTTCATACTCCATGTATAATATTAACTAGGGGTTTAGAAGCCCATGAGGAAATAATAGAATATGCAAAAGCCAATAAAAGATGGCTCTTAAGAACAGATATGATTACCACTAGATTTATAAATAAACTTTCAAATTTCTTAGATGATTCCTTAGCACCAGAGACTAGGGTCCATGGAGTCCTAGTAGATGTTTATGGCATAGGAATCTTAATTACAGGAGAAAGTGGTATAGGGAAAAGTGAAACTGCCTTAGAACTTATAAAAAGAGGGCATAGAATAGTGGCAGATGATGCGGTAGATATAAAAGAGATAGATGGAGTGTTAAAAGGTACATCACCTTATATTACCTTTGGTATGTTAGAGGTTAGGGGAATGGGTATCATTGATATAACAGCATTATATGGATTGAGTTCAGTATTACACTCTAAAACTATATCCTTTGTTATACAGCTTGAGCATTGGAAAGACGATGGATCCTATGATAGATTAGGAATAGATAAGGAATATACGGATATATTAGGAGTTAAGATAAGAAAAATGAGAATACCTATAAGGCCCGGTAGAAACTTAGCAGTAATAATTGAAGCTGCTGCTGCAAACTATAGATATAGCACTATGTCTAACATATCTCCAGCAGAGATAATAGATCAGAGGATGGTGGAGTTCCATAATGTGTAATAAGAAGGAACTGAGAAAAGAAATAATAGGTAAAAGAGATAATATAAGTTTAAATCCTAGGAAGCTAAAAAATAAAAAAATTTATAGTAGGTTAATAGAATCACAGAAATATAAAGATAGCAATATGATATTTGTCTTTGTAAGCTATAATAGTGAAGTTTCCACCCATGATATAATTATTCAAGGGTTAAAGGATGGCAAAAGGATATGTGTACCTAAAGTTATAGATAAAACTCGTGGGATGAAAGCTATAGAAATAAAATCTTTTGGGGATTTAAAAGAAGGATTTAAAGGAATTTTAGAACCAGAATTTCGTGAAGATCTAATTGTAGATGAAAAGGATATAGATCTAGCAATAGTACCGGGAGTAGCTTTTGATTGCCATGGAGGAAGACTAGGTTATGGAGGAGGATTTTATGATAGATTCCTTCCTTTATTAAATCCTAAGTGTAATATTATAGGCCTTTGCTATAAAGAACAGATAATAGAAAAAGTACCTATGGAAGAAGAGGATGTAAAAATAAACTGTATTATAACAGAATAAAAATAATAATATTTTAATTTTAAGAAAAATGGGGTAAAATATAGTTGATATGCAGAATTGGCATATACTTTAATATATAAATTGTATAACCTTGTATAAGAGTTTATGTGATATAAGGTTTATCATAAAAGGAGGCTGGGGTAATGGAATTAACTAAGAAATACGAATATGCATGGGAAAAGTATTCAGAAGAAGATTTAAAAAAGGTATTTGATCTTTCAGATGGATACAAAGATTTTATGTCTAAGGCTAAAACTGAAAGAGAATGTGTAGATGGGTTTATAGTGTTAGCTGAAAAACAAGGGTATAGAAACCTAAATGACATAATAAAGAATAATGAAACCCTTAAAGCTGGGGATAAGGTTTATGTGAACCACATGGGAAAATCTTTGGCAATGTTCTTAATAGGAAAAGAAGACTTACAAAATGGAATGAGAATTTTAGGAGCTCATATAGATTCTCCAAGATTAGACCTTAAGCAAAATCCATTATATGAAGACAGTGATTTAGCATTGATGGAAACACACTATTATGGTGGAATAAAGAAATACCAATGGGTTACAATACCACTAAGTATTCATGGTGTTATAGTTAGAAAAGATGGTTCTTCTGTAAATGTTGTCATTGGAGAAGATGAAAATGATCCAGTAATAGGAATATCAGATTTATTGGTTCACTTATCAGCAGATCAAATGCAAAAGAAAACTGCTACTGCTATAGAGGGAGAAGATTTAAACATATTAGTTGGATCTATGCCAATAAAAGATAAAGATGCTAAGGAAAGAGTAAAGCTTAATGTATTAAACCTTCTAAATGAAAAATATGGTATAGAAGAAGCAGATTTTGTTTCAGCTGAATTAGAAGTTGTACCAGCAGGACGTGCAAGAGATTATGGTTTAGATAGAAGTATGGTTCTAGCTTATGGACATGATGATAGAATATGTGCATACACATCATTTGAAGCTATGAATAAGATGAGCCAATGTGAAAAAACTTGTGTTACTTTACTTGTAGATAAGGAAGAGGTAGGTAGCATAGGTGCTACAGGAATGCAATCAAGATTTTTTGAAAATGCTGTAGCAGAAATAATGGATAGATTAGGACAATATAGTGAATTAAAAGTTAGAAGAGCTTTATCTAACTCAAAGATGTTATCATCAGATGTTAGTGCAGCTTTCGATCCAAATTACCCATCAGTTATGGAAAAGAGAAATTGTGCATTCTTTGGAAAGGGTATAGTTTTCAACAAATATACTGGATCTAGAGGAAAGAGTGGTTGTAATGATGCCAACGCAGAATATGTAGCACAAATCAGAAATATAATGGATAAGCATGGAGTTACTTGGCAAACAGCTGAGCTTGGAAAGGTTGACCAAGGAGGCGGTGGAACTATCGCTTACATTTTAGCTGAATATGGAATGGAAGTAATAGATTGTGGAGTTGCTCTTCATAATATGCATGCCCCATGGGAAGTTGCATCTAAGGCAGATATTTATGAAACTATGAGGGGATATCACGCATTCCTACAAGAAGCTTAATATTAGAAATTAAAGAGACTGTTGCATCAAGTTCAACTAACAATTTGGACTTTATCTAAATTGTTAGTTGAACTTATCTAGGGTCGTAGCTGGTGTTAACTCCAACTTAAACAGGATGGAGTTAACACCAGGTAGACATCAGATAAAGGTGCACAGTCTCTTTTGCTGCAAAAAAACATGACTTTAATTTCATAGGACAACACTTAAATCTTCATCTATACCAATAAAATGAAACTGGAACCTATTGATTGTATTAAGAATATTATATAGAGAGTACAATATAGCAATCAAAAGATAAGTTAAAGGAAGGTGCTTTATATGAAGGTAGAAAGATTTAAGAATTATGGACTATGGCTATCCATATTTGCATTTATACCACTACTTCTTAAGGGGTTTGGCGTAGATATTCTTCCTGCTAATTATAGTGAAATCGTAACTGCATTTTTAGGAATATTAGTAATGGCAGGGATATTAAACAATCCTAATACCGAAGAAAAATGGTATTTAGATGATAATAAAAACCAAGATAAAAAATAGGGTGCATTAGCACCCTATCTTAATGTATTCAAAAAATTGTTTAGGTAGTTATCACAAAATCTAACTTTTCCAATGGCACCGTGTTTCCCATCATTGTGAATTCCATGATAGTCAGATCCACAAGTTATTAACTTATTGTATCTATGGGCTAAAGAAATGAATAGTTCTTCAGACTTTCTGGTATTTAAATAATAAAAGGCCTCTATGGCATCGAAATCAAAGAACTTTAAAAGTTCTTCTACAGAATTTTTCTTAATAAGTACAGGATGGGCTAGGGATACTATGGCACCATGATCATGAAGCAGTGTTATACCTTCTTTTACTGAAACTTTTTTATTATGAACATAGGCTGGACTTTTATCGTTAAGAAAGTTTTCAAATATATAATTCCAAGAATAATCATATCCGGAATCAATTATACCTTGAGCTATATGAGGTCTAGCCACAACACCATTGCTATTTTTTAACACAGTTTCATAGTTTATATCTATATTGAAATAGGTTTTTAGATTTTCTACTATTTTTTTGCCACGATTTATACGAGCTTCTTCTTTGTCTTTAAGAAACCTTATAAGATCTTCATCTTTATAACCATCTTTTTTAAAGTATCCTAAAAGATGAATAGATTCATCCTTGTGAATTGCAGAAAGTTCTATACCAGGTATTACCTTAATGCCTAGTTTATTACCCTCATCTATAGCGTCCTCCAATCCACTTACAGTATCATGATCTGTCAATGCCATGATAGATACATTTTCTTTTTTTGCTTCTTTAATCAAATCTCTAGGAGATTTTTTTCCGTCAGAAGCGGTGGAATGGGTATGAAAATCCACTTTTAAATTCATAGGAGCCCTCCTTAGCAGTTTTACTTGTGTAGGTTTTATCTACTGTTATCTACAGTGTAAAGACTATGGAGTTAACAGCAGGTAAAGCATAATAATATTATTATACCATAGAAAAATTTTACCTAGTATGCTATGATTTCAATTAGAAGATTTTTTATGAATATAGGAAGAGGAGAGAACTATGAACCAAGGAGAAGCACTAGAGAAGTTAAAGAATTGTCAGGTATGCCCAAGAAAGTGCGGAGTTGATAGATTTGTAGGACCTGTGGGATTTTGTAAAAGTAGTGATAAGATTAAGGTAGCTAGGGTATCTCTTCACTATTGGGAAGAGCCTTGTATATCTGGAGAGGAAGGATCAGGAACAGTTTTCTTCACAGGATGTAATCTGAATTGTGTGTTTTGTCAAAATCATGAAATAAGTCAACAGGGGGTGGGCAAATACATATCTATTGAAAGATTAAGTGATATATTTTTAGAACAACAGACTAGAGGGGCTAACAATATAAATTTAGTAACTCCTACCCATTATGTGCCACAAATAGTTATGGCATTAAAGATTGCTAAGGATAAAGGTTTGGTAATACCTGTAGTTTACAATAGTAATGGATATGAATCTCTAGATACTTTAGAGCTATTAAGGGGGTACGTAGATGTATTTGTTCCAGATTTAAAATATTACAAAGATAAATATGGAATGAAATATTCAAAGGTAGACAATTATTTTTATCATGCATCAAAAGCCATTGATAAAATGGTACATATGGTAGGTGACATTAAGTTCAATTCTAAAGGCATCATAGAAAAGGGAGTTATAGTAAGGCACCTTATGCTACCAGGGCTATTGTTTGATTCTAAAAAAATTATGGATTATTTACATAAAACCTATGGTGATAAGATATATATAAGCCTTATGAATCAATATACTCCAATGTTTAAGGCTAAGGAGTATCCAGAAATAAATAGAACTTTAAGCAAAGAACACTATGATAGCCTTATTGACTATTGTTTAAACATAGGAATAAAAAATGGGTTTATACAGGAAGAGGGTACCAATAAGGAGGCTTACGTTCCAGAGTTTGACTTAAGGGGAGTTTAAAGTTAGGGGAGATATTTATGATAAATTTAATATTGGCCATAGGATTTAGTGCGTCTATAGGATTGATTTTTAAAATAACAGAAAAAAATCAATGCAATAGATATATGGTTACATGTGCTAACTATTTAACGGCAACATTAGTAAGTTTTTTAATGTTAAAGAACAAAACTTTATTTAATTCTCAATGGATTAGAGCATTTAAAGAAGAATTTAAGTTATCTATGGCAAATAGACAAGGCCTTTCTATAGAGGGGTCTTTTGGTCTGGCTGTGGTTCTTGGAATTATAACAGGAGTTATTTATTTGGGGGGAATAGTATTATATCAAAAAAATGTTAAGGATAATGGGGCATCTTTATCAGCTACCTTTATGAAACTGGGAATAATTATTCCTATAGTATTATCTATATTGTTTTTTGGAGAATATCCTAAAGCAGTAGCCTGGATAGGAATAGCACTGAGCATAATAGCAGTGGTTATAATGAACTTGGATTTAAAAGAATTATCTTTAAAAAATGTTAAGGTAAGTCTTATAGTGTTGATGCTAATTGGAGGAATTGGTGATTTCAACTCTAAATTTTTTCAATATTATGGACAGGCAGAACACAAGGAACTATTTTTGTTTTATATATTTTTCACAGCTCTTATTCTAAGTTTCATTATTTTTATTGTAAATAAAGGGAGAATTAGATTATTAGATTTTATTATGGGAATTACTGTGGGAATCCCTAATATGCTGACTTCTTTTTTCTTGATAAAAGCTTTAGAAAATATACCGGGACCTATAGCTTTTTCTAGCTTCAGTGCAGGCACAATAATAATTATGGCATTAGGAGCATTTGCTATGTTTAAGGAGAAATTAGAGAAAAAAGAGTATGTAGCTTTAGCAATAATAGTAATGGCATTAATTTTGGTAAATATTTAATAAAAAATTAAATTTAACAAAGTGTTGATGCTTACTTCTCAATATCAACACTTTGTTAAAAAGCATTAATAAGTTAAAAAATCAATTGGTTAACACAGTTTTAGTATGCTATCGCTAAAGTCCTTAGCGAGGTTATAGATATCATCGTATTTGTGTATAGATAAAGGGTCATTTGCAGTTGCGGTTAAGATTCCATGACTAGGTAGGAAGAACCCTTTATTTATGTTTAAAGCACCAATAAGCTGTTTGCTTACAGAGTCCCCTCCAGAATTTCCAGATACTATTATGCCAAACATGGATTTATTGTAAAAGCTAATTTTATTATAGAGTACCGTAAGACGATTTATAACTGCAGTTAAATTAGCTGCAATGGCGTCATTGTAATTAGGGCAAAGCCAAATTATTATATCAGCTTCTTCAATAGCTGGCAAGATATTTTCTACCATTACACCTCCATAAAAGCATCCATTTCTTTTCCCATAGTGCATACAAAGATCATAGGGGCACCCCTTACAATCTAGGACTGCTCCATTTTCAACAAGAATTTCTTTGATATTTAACTGAGGAGAAAGACAACCCTTTATAATATACCAAAGTTCTAGAGTGTTAGATACCTTATGAGGACTTGAATATAATACGGATATCTTAGGATTTTCATAACGAAAAGGTTGAAATGTAGCTAAGCGGTTACCTAAATCTGATGATTTTTTATAAAGAATATCCTCCAGTGGAATTTTTAAAACTTTTTGCCAAGTGAGAAGATTTCTTAGGCTATTAGTTGCTTCTACTAAGCAATGACCAATAAAGTTGCAGCCTAAGGAACTAGCTAGAAACAACATATCTTGAGAAAAATTCTTAGTGCCTAGCTCCGAAGAACTATGACATAAGAAAGCTCCAATAGAGCCTTCCAAAGGATTATTACCTTGTAGGGCAAGGTTTTCCATAAAACATACCATGGAAACATCCCAAAGGCTATGATTTATTTCTAAAGCAAATAATAATTTTTTATTCTTTAAGTTTAAATAACAGTTAAGGTCTTCAATAATTCTATAAGGTTTATTTAAGGTGGCGGCCTTTATCATGTTTATTAAGGTAGGAGAAGGGGCTTTACAGGGTTTAATTACTATTATTTCTGTCACTAGTGGTAAATCCCTTTTAAATAGTCATAGGTGGAAGAAAGCCTAGAAAAAAGCTCTTTGGGGAATTCTTCAAAGGTTTCTATCTCTATGCCCTTATCAGTGTTTTTATTCCTCATACCCATAAAAGTTCCACCTATAAAATTAGAACTATAATTCCACTGCTGTCTTAAGGTAGCCAAAAGGCTTAAAGCACCAGAGGATAAAGCAGGAGCTATATAGGGCTTAAAGCCAAAGGAGCGAAGGTCAAGGTTTGCATTTTTAGTTTTCTCCGTAAGATAAGAGGTTAAATTTTCGTCATAGTTTTCTATACTATTAGCGATAATGAGACCTTCACCATGTGGTCCAAAAGCTCTACCATGTTTTTCATAACCTTTAGTTTTTTCATTGAAAGAGGAATAATATATAGCTCTAGCGTTCATCACTCCAAGACCATAACCCTTTATTTGATGAGACATCAATCCTTTAAAATCAAATTGTTCTAAGTTATTTTTGTTGCTTTCATTAAAAGCTACCTTGCATAATAAATCTACTGGGTCAGACACCACCGCAAAAATCCCATTAAAACATGCCTCTCTAGCCATTTTGGCATATATGGACATGATTTTTTTATTGCCCTCAAACTGAATTAGCCTAACATCTTTTTTTTCATTGCCTACCTCAGGAACTCCAACAGATACACAAAATACGAACATATCACAATTAAAAATATCTTCTTTAGATAGTCTTTCTATTTTAGGCATAGTTTCATTGTTTATATCGTAAATAGCATTACATTCAAAGAGCCAACGATTTACTTTATTATCATCTAAATCATAGATACCTATAGTATCTATCACATCTCCTCCTAGAAGTCTAAGACCTGTTATTAAAGTACCACCTACATCTCCTAACCCTACTACATTAACTTTAAATTTTTTAAGCACTTGTGAAGATAAAAGTTTTTCCCAATTAGGAAGGCTACTATTTATAAATGATAGTTTACTAGCCTTTATAGCATTATCTACAATGGGTGAGGTTTCATGAAAAGGCTTTTTTATTATGGTTAAATCCTCATGAAAGAGCTCATAAGAACTAGTTACTTTAAAGAAGCTTCTAAAGGAGAATAAATCACGGTTCCCAATATAAAATATAGGGTTGCTATGAAAATCCATATCCTCTTCCTTCAAAGAATTAAAACCTTGTAGTACATCTTCACTGATTAAAAAGCAGTTCTTATGCTTATAATAAAACAATATATCATCTCCTTGCATAATTATAATTTCATCAAAAAGCTTAGTCGTTTTAATTGCTCCAAGTCATTTTCTAAGTAATGAGAAGGAGTTAAAGACAAATCATAAGCCACATCCTTACCATGATCAACACAGCGAGGAATGGTGAAAACCTGACCTAGGGCAGAGAGAGTTAAATTTCTTTCATTTATTTTGTGAAATTCATCTTCTAAAGCCTTTAAAATTTCTATAGAGTTTTCTATACAAGTCTTGGAAAAGTTGAACAGAGATTCCATGGATGCACCTTTTATAAATACAGGAGAAGTATAAGGAAGTATCAAATTTATAGAGGGTACTAAATTACGATCAGGAAATTTCCCTCTCCATACAGCATCACCACCGATAAAAGGATATAAAGCAGTTTCATTGAACCAAAGATTAAGTCTTGGAATAAAGTATACAGAATCCACTTCTCTCCCTTGATAAGTCATAAGATCCTTGCCTTGACCAGATAAAATTCCTGCTATAATTTTTTGAATTTCTACATTTTCTTTTTTGAATATGGGATCTAAGGCTTTCATTCTATACCCCTTATGAAGTATATTGTCTACTAAAATCACAGGTTTATTAAAAGATTTTAGCATTTTTATTTGGTTTTCCAGACATAAATAGTGGGGAAATTCTCCAATATTAAAGCCTGTCATAAAAGGGTTAAAGTATTTTTCTGTATGTAGAGACTTGGTTATAGTGTTTGGCACTATGTACCTATCTAATATATCTCCGTAAGGAACGCACATGAATTCTCCTAACATTCTAGGAGTTGTATTGTAAGGGAGTACATTATTTTCACTACATGCCTTTTTTATTAAACCGTAGTTTAACATATGAACATCCAAGGGCAAAATCAAATGCCCGGGAAATAACTCACAAATAGCCTTTTGCAACTTTAAACGAGTAGAAGCAATGGTATTTTTAATTTTGCTTATACTTTTAAAAGGTTCTTTTATTAGACTTTCCAAATCTAAATTTATTATAGAAGGATGGCTCATATCTACATGCCAAACTGAAAAACCGTTCCAAGGTATTTCTACAAATCCAAAGCTTTGAAGTAATGTACCTAAATTGTTAGGTGCAAAGGTATTATTATCTTCATTAAAGATAGCATACTCATAATCTTTAGATGAACAAAAAGCCAAGGTTTCACTAAGAAGGATAGATAAAAGATTTTTATTTTTATCACTATTTTTTACATAAAAGCCATCTAAAAAGATAATTCTTCCAGGACTTTTCTCTCTAATGAGTTGACTCAACTTAACATCTTGAAGAGTATCATATAGCATGGTGGATCTACTCCAATGAAATAAAGAAAATCCAATAGGCTCATTAGTGAGGTTATCTTTTAAAAGAAGAAGTCTTCCAGAGGGCATTTGAAAAACTTTATTTATATCCATAAGGGCTTTTTTATAGTTGGGTACTATAAGGTCCTTTAGAACGTAAGTAAAGTCCTCTCTTATATTATCAAGAACATCTACATCTAAATAGGTGAATTCAGGAGTAGACTTATCTAGAGGTTCTCTTTGATAAAAGCCATTTTCATATATATATTGCTGGGCTAAGGGGTCTACCAAGCTAGAAATATCACGGTTATCGTCTATATAGTTTCTTATTTGTGTAGAACTTATGTCAGTATATTTATTAGGAAGAGATACTATATGAATATTTCCCTTAATGTTAGCTAAAGATTCCTTTNNTTTATATTTATTTCTCTCTATGATTATATGAGAAAAATTATGGATGGACTTATCAGTGGCAGGATTTTTATAGCTAGAGGCATTTATTACAACATCTCCTCCAGCAACTATATATACCTCTGAGCTTTTAAAATTATTTTTTAGAGTTATAAGGTCATCCTCATTAGAGAGATTAGTAGGATAGGAACCTGGATATATATATATATCTAGCTCACTGGCAATTGACATATTTAATATATTTCTTCTTAAAATATTAGGCAAAGTCTTTTTTGACCAAGAAAATTCATCTATAGCTAGGTATACCTCATAGCCTAAATCTCTAATGGTTTTACAGATTTTTTCATGACTTAGTGAGAAGGGGTCAAAAGTACCAGGGAAAAAGGCTACTTTTCTAGCAATAGGTAAAACTATATCACCATAAAAAAATGTATAATCAGATATAAATCTATAAATATGATTCAATCCAGCAGCTTTAGAGAAGAAAAGCAAATCATCTTCTTTATCATCCTCCATAAGAGATAAAAGCTTCTTTCCTATAAGATGAAAAAACTTTTCTTTTTGTTCTAAAGATAAAGCATGAGAGCCAAAGATTTCTTTTCCTATAGAGGAAAAAGCAGCTTGTTTTACTTGGGGATGAAAATCTCCAAGACCATTAAGCAATATGCCCAGAAGCTTCTTTCGTCTATGTTCAAATATTTCCAGAGTTTCTCCATAGCGAGTTCTATATGTGTCATAATATTCACAAGTAAAACCAATAGTCTTTATTATTAGGGTTTTTACAGATATATTTGAGATTTTAACCTTATAAATCAAATCATCTATTATTTCATCTAATTCCTTTGGAGATAGATATAAAAATACTTGACCTAAATATTTAGGAATATACTCTGTAAACCTATGTCCTTCTATTTCTAAACCACGTAATAGTTCAATGGCAACCTCATTTCTCTCAGGAGAAGATAATATATCCATAATAGACAGTATTGCTTCACCTGCACTATTTCGTACACTTTCCACCGCACTGACTTTTAGAAGGTTACAAAAATGAATAGCACCATGGATAGGGTTTATGTCTTTGTTGACAAATATCTCATTTAAAAGAAATTCTACTTGATGTCTTTTTTTAACCCAATCTGTAGCAGTCTTTAAGTTGCTAAGAAATATTTCAGGAGCTTTTTTACTATCACTAATTAAATGAGAAGAAAACTTATCTATAAGAATATGATCATTGAAGGCTTCTGCTAGCTTAAGCCTTAGATAATTCTCACAAAGGGTGCTACTTTTCGTTTTTAAGTTAAGAAGGTACTCCTTTAAGGCCATAGAAAAGGAACACTGAGGACATAAGGTTTTTACTAAGTAAGAACATAGGTTTAAGGCTGACAACCTTAAAGAAGAATTCTTCTTCTTTAGCATATGAAAGATAAAGTTAAAGAATTTATCTATATTGTTATACTCTAGGGGTATAGGAATAAACTTAGCACTTTCTAATAAAAATAAAGGTGATTCTAAATTTTTATATTTAGATTCATCATAATAATTTAAAATGATTTCTCCGTAAATAGGAATCATTTTTTTTGAGCTAGATCTAAATAGAGAATCTATGAAAATACTAAGACTATATCCCATCCAATATCTATGGGTTGATATTATTTTATGGCTAGGGAATAGCATCTTATCTATATATTGTGATAAGAGTTCTGTACTTTTTATATTTTGAGAAGGTACATCCACATTTTTAGGAATTTCTTTTCTATATTCTTCATCATAAATAGCGATTAAGGAACCCATGAGTTCAGCACAATGACGCCTTATATCATCTTCTGGATGAATTAGATTTTCATATAGAAAGTTAATGGTTTGAAATTTTTGCTTTTCTGTAAAGTATGTAGAATATTCTTGAAATATCCGTATATACTCTCTAAGATTTTTCCAGTCCTTTTCACTTCGAGCCTGCTCCAATATATAATCAAGAGAATACTCATCCCTTAAAGAATACATTAAGTTTATATTGTGGTTTATTGCCATATATTTTAAATTATTAGTTATATGGTTTCCTTGACATAGAGTGTTAGGAACCATATTTGGGGGAGGTAGCTGTTGAAAATTTCTTAATCCAAGGGTGGTATCTACATTCATAGATTTCATGAAATTTTCAAAGTCCTCCAGTTTAGCATAGACCCTTTTGTATCGCTTAATCTTTTTTTCATCTAAATTGTCTAATTTATTTAAAATAACTTGAAAAGAATCCTTAAGGGAGTATATAGTCATCTTTAAGGAGCCATTAACCATGGCATTTTTAACTCTAAAATCTGAATATATTAGAATAAGGCTTTCTAAAGAAAGATTTTCTAACTCCAAATCCCAGGTGGAATGGTTCACAGCAATATGGCCTATGTAGTTTATATCATGTTTTTTAAACCACTGATGAGAGTAGTAATAATGAAGATATGGAACTCTATCCAATTCATTCTCTTTGCAGCCAAATTTGCCTAGGTCATGACCAGCAGCAGCACCAGAAACTCTTCCTAAATCCAGATTTAATCCTTGATGCTTTAGTTGCCTAGCCAAATTTAATGATAAATAGTGAACTCCACAGATATGGTCAAGGGTGTTAAATCCAGTTAGCTCACCATTAAGCTTCATCATTTCATATATATAATTATTTTTGAAGGTCCTTACAAATCTCAGATACTCATCTTTATACTCTAGATTGCGTTCTTCTTCCTCACTAAGAAATTCTAAGGGATAATTAGAAGAAAATCCTTCTCCAAATTTTTCATATGAGTTGATGATTCTTAAGGCTTTAAAATACAGTTCACAAAAGGGTCTTCTAGAATCATTTAGGCATATAGTTGTAGCTTCTGGAAAGGTTTTATATAAGACAAAGTTGTAGAGATATAGTAGAAGATCTCTATTATCTGTATTCACTGGAATATCTTTTAATTCTGAAGAAGGAATGCCAGAAAGCAATAATGACAAAGTACTTTTGCAACTAAAATCTTTTTTGGATACCATTATTTTAAGATTATCTTTAAAACACTTAGACTTTAATATATTATCAATAAAATCTCTAGAAAGCTGTACTTTATTAAGCCATCTAGGACTAAGAAGTTTCTTCTGAAATTCACTATAAAGTTTTTCATAAATATTCATTTTGCTAAGCTCCCTTCTTTATCTTATATCTACTTGCTGCAGCCCTTTAGACTGATAATAGCAGCATATAGGATTTAGATAAGTTCAACTAAGATTTACTTTATAGATAGATTATATCATTTAGAGTACTAAAATAAAGTGAAATACCATAGTTCTTATAAAAATAATAAATAAACTGCCACCTACAAGGATTTAAGTACCTTATTCAGTGGCAGCTTATTTATTCAATGGTAAAGATATATTTACATAAGCCATATAGATTATAGGCTCTATGAATATTTTTCATGGTTATAAAATCTTCTTTGAAAACTCCATCCCAAGGGTGTATAGATACAATATCCTCATTAAATACGTTTATAATATACTTTTGATTTTTAAAAGTTATGAATAGTCTATAAGGAGCAGTGGGGGGAAGATCCTTAGGTGCATCCACAAAGCTATCTTTGTTAAGATCCTCCATAAATCCTTTAAGTACAGGAAGGGCATCTTTAGTGATATCAAGTTCTTTATGTAAATTAGACTGAAATAAAGACACAGTAAAATCACTATCTTCTTTCATAGATGTTAAAAGCTCTTTTGTATAAAAAAAGTTGTTAGTTTTCTTTTCATTATATGATATAAGCTGAAAATTACAGCCTTCTAACAATAGCATTATAAATATTATTCGTACTAAAAAAAGTTTTTTTCTCATAATTAGATCCTCCTAAATATACTTACAACATAGAATATGAAAGGTGGAAAATATATAGAACACATTATTTCGGCTTGAATACAATATTATACAATACTCTAGGAGGAAATCTATGAAATATGGAATAGATAGTGAAAAAGGTTTATATGAAGAAGGTAACATTTATGGCGATTATATTAAGGAGTATATAATAAAAAGTTTAAGGGAAATGGGACATACAGTCATAGATTGTGGCATTAAAGAAGGTAAAAATCCAGGAGAAAATCTATTTAATAAGGTGATTATCTCTAATAGTAATAGCATAGATTTATTCATTTCAATAAAGGTTATACCCCATGGTGAGAACAGGGCTGTAATATATATAAAAAATAGTGATGTAGGCAATATTCAAGAGAAATTTGCAGAGAATTTAAAAGAGTTAGATATATTTTCAATAGACGTAATAAAGGGAGACTTTTTTTACTTGCTTAAGAATATAAAAGCTACAGCCATGATTTTAGAACTATACTTAGATCAACGTAACTATAATAAAATAAATGATATATCTAATAAGATTCTTCATTCTCTATGCTAATAGAAAACAAAGGTTTGAATTAAATTTAAAAAATAACTATAAACTTTACAAAATGTTAATAAAAAATGGAGAATATTTGTGTTAAAATATATATGTAAGTTAATTGGTTTTAAATAAGAAAGCCAAATAATGTTTAACCCCTTATTTATATAACCCCTTTTTAGATATTGGTTCCCCCAACCAATATCTTTTTTTATATACAAAATGGAATTTTAAGTATAAAAAGAAAAAACAAAATAAATAAGGCAAAATGTCGAAAAAACTGAGAAAAGGGGTATACTGCTAAAAAAGAAGCCTTGTAGAAAAGTGTGTGTTTCAGTAAACCCCTAAAATCAAATTTAGCCTTTACTAGAATAGATATTTAAACATTATTACTTTTAGCTCGACTTATTAAAAAGCCTACTGCCCCAAACAAAAGGTTTCTAATTTCTGATAGAGGTCCAGATGACTGTTCCACATTAAGCCATAGAGAAAAAATAACTACTAATAAGGTGATTAGGGCTACAATAGAAGCAATTATTATTTGAATTTCTTTACTTGCCATATTTGAATTATCGATAGATTGATCTCCAAAAACGAATCCAAATATACTTGAAGCTATTGATCTTATGGTAACATCAGCAGCAGTGGACTCACCATAACCTAAAAATATAGTGCAAATTATTTGAATTAAACTTAGAAACCCAAGGAGTAAGAGAGATCTGGTAGCTAAGTTAGTGTTTTTCCAAAAATATTTTAATTTTTCGGCATAAAATCTCATCAATATTCCTCCTTTTCACTATCATAGTATGAAAAATACTTTAATTTTGATATATTTAATAAGTAAGATATTTTCTGAAACTTGTACTAAGGCAAACATTACATACTTATAGATAGGGGAATTGATATGTATAGAAAAACTATTGTGGACAAAAAAATAAATGTGGAAGCTATAACCACTATGTATTATTTTAAGTTTGCAAAAGAATATTTGTTTAAAGGAGAAAAACATGATTTTTGGGAACTTACCTATGTGGATAAGGGACAAGCTGAAATATTGATAGAAGATAAGGGGTACAGGTTATATGAGGGCGATATAGTATTTAATAAACCCAATGAATTTCATATGGTGCTAGCCAACGGCAAAATAAAATCTGACTTAATAGTTATAGGTTTTTATTGTAATTCTATAGCTATGAATTTTTTTCAAAAAAAGATATTTAATATAAAGTACTATGATGAAGAAATCATAAAGGAAATTATTAAAGAAGGAAATAAGGTATTCCTAAATATAGAAAAAAGGCAAAAAGAGCTTATAAAAAAGTCTAATAGCATATTTGGGGGAGAGCAAATAATTGGTATGAACCTAGAAAGATTGTTTATTAGCCTTATAAGAGAGAATGCTAGAGATGTTAAAAAGATGAGGCTGTCTACAGCAGTGCAAGAAAAAATAGAAGACGAGTTAGCTGATGAGGTGGCTCAATATTTAAAAGATAATTTATATAAAAAGTCATCTTTAGAGGATATAGACTTCAATTTTTCAATAGATTATATACAACTACAAAATTTATTTATAAGAAAAATGGGTGTAAGCATTAAAGGATATGTTACAAATCTTAAGATAGAGGAGGGAAAAACATTAATAAAAGAAGGAAGCAGAACCTTAACAGAAATTGCGGATATGCTAGGATTTAATTCTATAAATTATTTTTCTAAAACCTTTAAAAAGTATACAGATATGACACCAACCCAATATGCTAAAATTGTGAAGAATAAAGGGACTTTATAAGATAAAACTTAGGTTTCCATGAAGTTTATCTCTATTTAAACCTAAGTTTTACTTGCTTTTAAACTTCATAGTCAATTTTTCTTGAGACTTTCCCACCAAGGTTGCTGAAACTTTTCCAGGAAGAAGTTTGAATAGTAGAACTCCCAATTTGTTTATAGTGCCAGGGATGATAACAGATTTACCTTTCATAAATCCATTAAAGCAACATTTTGCTACATAACTTGGACTCATAGCAATGGGGGAGTCATTTTTCCCAGCACGGTTTGAAAACTCAGTGGCAGTAGCGCCAGGGCATAGTGCTGAAACTGTGATTCCATAAGTCTTAAGCTCATTATGGAGAGCTTGAGATAAGGACAGTACATAAGCTTTGGTAGCATAATATACTGCAATATATGGTCCAGGCTCATAGGACCCAGTAGAAGCAACATTAAGAATTTTTCCATGACCTGCTTTAACCATATCCTGAGAAATCAGCTTAGTTAAAACAGTAAGAGAAGTTATGTTCAAATTAAGAACTTCCATGTACTTAGAAAGATTACCTTGGTGAAATAGACCACAGCTTCCTACACCTGCATTATTTATTAGAATGTCAACAGATATTTTTCTAGATAAGAGCTCTTCATATAATCCTTCTGCTCCATGAGGACAAGATAAATCCATAGGTATAACTTCTACAGTACAGTTAAAGGAGTTTTTTATTTCTTCAGCTACTTTTGAAAGCTTAGTTGAATTTCTTGATACTAAAATTACTTTATATTTGTTTTTAGCAAAAATCATTGCTAACTCTTTGCCAATACCACTGGAGGCACCAGTGATAAGAACTGTTTCATTGGTGTTCATAAAGCCACCTCTCATTTCTAAAAATCTAAAATTTATCCTAGTTTCTACAAAATAAAGAAATAAATATGTTTTTATTTTAATATTATAGCATAAATGGAATGGGAAGATATGCAAAAGGCAGTCCACGGATGTACCTTACATTGAAGCTTCGACACATTAAAATCAATAATGCCTTAGTATATTAAAGGGACTTCTTTTCTAGGGAAAAGAAGTCCTATGTATTTCACTTTCAGTAATAAGTGTATAAATGTAGCAAAGCATGATAATTAAAGCTAACCAACCAACCCATTCCAAAATATTGTCCTACTGCTGTATAAATAATCTTTTCTAAACTATACCATTGAAAAAGAAAAAAGTATAGTCTAAGCAAAACTTAAACTATACTTTTTCTTTGGTGCCAGTGGCCGGAATAGAGTTTCTACAGCTGCTAAAGAAACCGCACAAAGTATTTTAGATTGGTTTTCTAATTTACCAGAGAATATGATTAATATAGGTAAAAACATTGTACTAGGAATATGGCATGGTATAGTTAATGCTAAAGACTGGTTGAAGAGTAAAATAACTGGCTTCTGTGATGGGGTTGTAAGTGGATTCAAGGATGCATTGGGAATACATTCTCCATCTAGAATAATGAGATTATATTAAGTCAACCTAATATGTCTGAAGATAAAAAGTCTTATATAGCTAATAAAAATAAATTGCTACAATTAAGATTAATGTACTTAGATAATTTAATGGATCCATTAGTAAGGAAAGATAAAGAAATTATTTATTACAAATACATAGAGGGACTAACTCATGTGGAAATTATAAAAAAAGATTCCTTACTATGATAGCATATCTAGTATTCAGTCAAGGACCCAAAGAATATTAGGTATACTTGACAATGAGGTCTGATCCAATAATTTTTGAAGGTGATATTTAATGAGTAAGGTAAAATGCGATAATTGGAGAATATTCACTTTAGAGTTAACTAGGACTACAATGTATAAAGCTGATATAAAGAATTATCAAGTATTAATTAATTATTGTAAGATTCTTAATAAGGGTCAAGAAGTCATAAATAAATATCAGGATTTAATCAATTCTTTACAGGCAAAAATAGACTATATATATTTAATTTTAGATGAAATGCATTGGAGAGATAAAGATATAATGATAAGGTGTTATGTTAAAAAGTATTCTAATAATATGGCAGGACGAAAGTATAATATGAGTGCTGAATATATAAATTCTCGAATAAATAAATATTTAAGAAAACATATTCAACCCTTGTTGAATATGGAAAATTTGAGGTGATATAAACGGATATGGTAACAAATCAACATAGTGAAATGTTAGATTACTTATTAGAGGGTAAGAATCCAACGGAAATAGCTAGATTAATAAATGTAAGTAGGCAGACCATTTATAATTGGTTGAATTTAGAATATGTACAAATTGAATTAGATAAGCGTAAAGAAGATTTAAGAAAACAAGCTAGAGATAAGATTAATTCTCATGTTTGCACTTATGTTGATAATATGAAAGATTTAGCCTGCAATGCAAAAGATCCTAGGGTTAGATATCAGGCTAATAAGTATCTTATAGATCAAGCTATAGGAATAGCTTCTGCTGCTAAGGAAGATGATAAAGCTCCTGGTGATGATAAGAATAAAGATACTAATACATTGAAGAAAGAACTTGATGATATTAAAAATATGAGGATTGATAAAAGGTAGCCTATTATGGTTACCTTCTTTTTTTATGCATAAAAAACTGTCCAATCATTCGATGAGTGAACAGTTTTTCCACCTCTTACTAAGTTTTTACAATTTAAACAGATTGATAATAATATCATTAATCTGTTTAGGTAAACTATTTAACATATTAACATCATGCTGTGTTATAAGATGTATGATTATAATGCTTAATAGCACACCTAATAAATGTTTTTTCATCATTAAATCACCCTCCTTCAATTTGGTAATTGAAGGAGCTATATTGATTCTTTACTCTCACTAATTATAAAACATTAATTTTTACAATACCAATATACCACAATAATTTGAATATTTCAATACTTTATACCAATATATTAATGTTTGTTGATGGAAACCGACAAAGGGGAAACACTTGTTAATTTAGTATGTACAGCAAAAATTTGTGGACTAAATAAATTTGAGACCAGAGCTGGTCGCACTACAGAAACAATAAGATGGGCTAGAGTTAAAGACAAACTTAAGTCAATCTACTATATCTTAGACGAAAAAGACAAGGCATTGAACGAATCGTTCAGCGTTAACGGTACAATGGGTATTCCTATTAATGCAAATGGACTTTATAGCTTAAACTAAATAAGAATTTTTTAAAGGAGAGTGAGCAATAATGATAAATTATGAATTTGTAATTGATACGCCACCGGATGAAGAGCTTATAGAAAGATTCCATGATAATCTAGCTAAAATGATGATAAAAAAATATGGAGAAGAAACAATGAAAGAAGTGTTAAGACAAATAGGAGCTTGGGATGAAAAGGCTTAAAACGCTGCAGTTAGCTAGAAAAATTAGAAATAATATAGAATTGTACAAAAGTTGGCATGTAAAAGACTAGACAAAACTAGTCTTTTTGTTTTGCAGAGGAATGTAAATTAAATAACATTAAATAAAATTAAATAAAATTAAATTAAATTAAATTAAATTAAATCTTAAGGATGTAAAAGGAAATACGAGATATGGTTAGGAAGTGTCACATATTTGTGACAAATGGTACTTTACATAGGTATACAAAAACGTAAAGTTGGCATACTATAATAGTAATAGAACTCGTCAGGCCTCTTAATAATGCCCAAATGGATGGGTCAGTTTAAGTAGAAAGCTCACTAAGCCTCTTACATTGAGTAATGCTCAAATGAGTGAGTTGAAAAATGTACCTGCTAGGCTTGCAATGCTTAGCAGGTTTTGTTTTTTAGGAGATAATATTATGAATAAATTAAAAGACCCTAAAACTATTGATCAACAAATAGAGTTGCTGAAAACTCGTGGCCTTGTTATTGATGATGATAGTAAAGCTGCATTTATCTTGATGAATATAAATTATTATAGACTAACAGCATATCTTTTACCATTCAAAAAAAGTGATGATAGCTATGTGGAAGGTACGACATTCGAACAAATATATGAGGCTTATATGTTTGAAAAAAAACTAAGGCTTTTATTAACGGGTATACTAGGTACTGTAGAAATATCTTTTAGGACTTACATAGCATATACTTTATCAATTAATCATAGTAAGGAGGGCGCATATGCATACTCTAATTATAGGAATTTCATAAATAAAGATTACCATCAAAAATTTATACTTATATTAAAAAAAGAAAAAGAAAACAATAAGAACAATCTTTTTATTAAACATCACGATATGAAATACGATGGGAAATTACCTATATGGGTAGCTACAGAAATAATGACTTTTTCAACAATATCTAAGCTTTATTCTAATCTGTTACCAGAGGATAAAAGCTTTATAAAAAAGGAGATGTGCCATGAAAACGTTGATTCAGTTGAATCTTGGTTGCACTCATTAACTCATTTAAGAAATCAGTGTGCACATTATGGAAGAATATATAATGCAACATTTCCAACTGTAAGAGTAAAAAAATCGGACAAGAAGTATAAATTAAATACTGAACAGTTATTTGCCTACATAGTTGCAATTAAATATTTGGTAGCAGACATAGATATATGGAATATGTTTCATATAGAACTAGAAAATCTAATAAATCAATATGTAGAAAATATAGACTTAAATCTTATGGGATTCCCGTCAAACTGGAGCAAAATACTGAATAAGAATTATGATACATAATATATTGTACTATAATTATACTATTTCTTTGACCTAGTCTTTAAAAATAAAATTTGGAATGAAAAGCACCTGTGTATGAAGCGCAAGTGCTTTTTTACGTAGAAGTGGTAAAAGTAGTGGTAATAAAAGAAAAACGCTTATATCTAAAGACCTTTAAAGCCTTAAAATATAAGCATTTCTTTTATTCTTTGGTGCCGGTGGCCGGACTCGAACCGGCACGGTGTTGCCACCGGTGGATTTTGAGTCCACTACGTCTGCCAATTCCATCACACCGGCATAACTTACATTGATTATATTACCACACTGTCCAACTAATTTCAATATAAATTTATAAATTTTATTCTTTTAAATTGTTAGCTTCTAATGGAGAACAATGAAGTACATGATTTTTGTATTGTCCAGGAGAATATCCAAAACGTTTTTTAAACCTTCGCATAAAATTCGAATAATCTTTGAAATTTAAAATATCACAGATATCATATATAGAAACCCCATCTAGAAGTAGTTCTTTGGATTTTGAAAGTTTTTTTTCTAAAACATAACTATGAAGTGTATACCCTGTTTCACTTTTAAACTTATGCATAAGATAATATTTACTCATGAAAAACTTAGAGGATAAAAAATCTATAGTAAGATCTTCTTCAAGGTTGTTGTTTATATATTTTAGTATTTGCCAAATGGTTTCATCAAAGAATACTTCTTCAGGATCTAAATATTTTTTTGCGATATATATTCTGTTGATGCTAACAATAAGCTGAAGAAATAAAGACTGCCTCAGTATATGATTAGCAAAATCTTGGCATCTAAATTCCTTGTCTAAAGCAATAATTAAGTTATGAAGGCTAGTGGTATCTTCATTCTTAGGCAACCGTATTAAATGCAAACCCTCATGATAAGCTATTTTATAGGCATTTAGAAGGCAAGAGTCTATAGATTTTAGAAAGGAACCATCTATCCAAAGGATGATTCTTTCATAATCACTTTTTGAAGTTATTACAGGCTTATGGACTTCATGAGCACTAACTAAAAGTATATCCCAAGGTCTTAAGGTATAGAATTTACCTTCTATATGATAAGTAATATCCCCCTGTAATAAGATTACTATTTTATAAAAGTCGTGGTGATGAAAATCTATATTTATATTTAAAGTGTCTTTTAAATGAAATAAAAGAAAGTTTTGCTCCAGGTAACCTCTCTTTACTGAATCCATAAAAAACCTCCTACTAACCTAAGTTAATCTCAAATTGATTATAGCACTTTTTGCAATAGTTATAGCATTAATAGACATATATATTGTAAAAATTTTTTATATAATAATACTAAAAGGGCAGGAGGAGAAGAAATGAAATTAAAAGGGGTGTATCTTCCAATAATAACTCCCTTTAAAAATGGGGAAGTAGACTTTGAAAGTTACAGAGTATTAATAAACCATTATTTAAACAAGGGAATCAGTGGAATAATTCCTTTGGGGACCACCGGGGAAAGTCCTACTATCGATGAAAAAGAATTTTTCTCAATTATAGAAACTACAATAGAAGAAGTACAGGGAAAGTTACCTATCTATATTGGTATGGGTGGAAATAATACAAAGGAAGTCATAAAAAAAGTTTCTGCCATAGAGAAATATCCTATACAGGGAATTCTCTCAGTGACACCATACTATTCTAAGCCAAGTCAGCAGGGAATATATAATCACTTTAAGGCTATAAGTGACAGCACTAATTTAGATATGATTATATATAATATACCATATAGAACTGGAATAAATATAGAAAATGAAACTCTGCTAAACCTTGCAAATTTAAGAAACATAGTGGGTTTAAAAGATTGCTGCGGCAATTTAAAACAAACTATGGACTTTATAGGTTTAAAGCCAGAAGGATTTTCTGTGGTTACAGGTGAGGACATACAGTTTTATATATCATTAGCATTAGGAGGAGATGGAGGAATTTTAGCATCCTCTCATATTAATACAGAAAAATTTGTTGAAGTTTTTAACCTAATGCAGCATAATAACCATAAACAAGCTTTAACAAAGTGGAATGAAATGAGACAATTTATTCCATATTTGTTCAAGGAAAGCAATCCCTCACCTTTGAAGTATATACTTGGGGAAAAGGAACTTATAAGTTCTAGTGAGGTGAGATTACCACTAAGTGAAATCTCAATAGACTTAAAAAATCAGCTAAATGCTTTAATGAATAAAGGATTAGTGTAGCAAGAGGAGGAAGAAATAATGTCAAAAAAATTGAGAGTTGGAATATTAGGAGGAACAGGTTTCGTAGGACAAAAACTTATAACCTTATTAGATAATCATCCATATTTTCAAGTAGTTTTAATTGCTGCTAGTGGAAGGTCAAAGGGTCTTACCTATGAAAAGGCAGTGGAGAACAGATGGAAGCAGGATGTAGATATGCCGAAGTGGGCAGGAAACATGGTGGTAGAGGATATTAAAAATATAGAAATAATAAAAGATCAAGTAGATTTCGTATTTTGTGCAGTAAATATGGATAAAAGTGAGATTCAACAAATAGAAGAAGCTTATGCCAAGGCGGAAATACCTGTTATATCCAATAATTCAGCCCATAGAATGACTAAGGATGTACCTATAATAATACCTGAAATCAATCCTCATCACATAGAAATATTGGAAAGTCAAAAGCACAGATTAGGAACTACTAAAGGCTTTATAGTAGCTAAGCCCAATTGCTCTTTACAAAGCTATGTACCAGCCATAACTCCTCTTATGGAATTTGAGCCAGAAAAGATAATGGTAAGCACATATCAAGCAATATCAGGTAGCGGGAAGCGTCCTAAAGATTGGCCAGAGATGGAGGATAATGTAATACCCTATATAGGAGGAGAAGAGGAAAAAAGTGAAAAAGAACCCCTAAAAATATGGGGACAGGTAAATAAGGATGAAATAACTCTTAATGGAGATATAAAGATAAGTGCTCAGTGTATAAGGGTTCCAGTGTCCCATGGGCATTTAGCTACCGTAGCTATATCCTTTAAGAATAAGCCAACTGAGGAAGAAATAAAAGAAAGATGGAGAAGCTTTAAAGGAGAGCCACAAAAGCTAGACTTGCCAATGGCACCAAAGAAATTTATTCACTATTTTGAGGAAGATAATAGACCTCAAACTAGAATAGATAGAGACTTAGAAAAGGGAATGGCAGTTTCTGTTGGAAGACTTAGAAAGGATAATATTTTCCAATATAAATTTGTATGTCTTTCCCATAATATCCTAAGGGGAGCAGCGGGGGGAGCACTTTTAACTGCAGAATTTCTTTATAAAAAGGGATACTTATATTAGAACATCAAGGCTGTGTCATCAGTTAAGATACACAGCCTTCTTTATGGGATGAAATACTATGAATATTTAAATATCTCACAAATTTACTCTTTCCCATCACTGAGATTGATGAACTTGATAATATTGGGTCTATAATCTAGAATTGCCTTTAATTTAAAAAATATAAAATAATATAAAAAATTTCATTGAAATCGTTACCCGAAACCACGTATAATATACAGGGGTATTTACTTTATGAAATGGAAGTGAAAAAATTATGGAGAATTTACTACAAAGCATTATAAACAATAATTTAAAATATACAGAGGAAGGGAAGGTGGCTTCCTACATTCCAGAACTATCTAAAGCTAGTCCAAAGGATTTAGGCATATGTGTAGTTACCTTAGATGGAAAGATATGTGGAGCAGGAGAATATGAAAAAAAGTTTACCATGCAAAGTATATCAAAAGTTATATCTTTGATGTTAGCCATATTAGGAAACGGAAAGAGAACTGTATTTTCCAAGGTAGGAATGGAGCCTACAGGAGATCCTTTTAATAGCATAGCTTCATTGGAGGTTAAGAATGCTCACAGGCCTTTTAATCCTATGATTAATGCAGGAGCTATAGCAACAACAGCATTGATTACAGGAAATTCTAAAGAAGAAAGATTGGAAAAGCTTTTAGATTTTACAAAAACTATAACAGGGAATCCAGATATAGATTATAATAAAGAGGTCTATTTATCTGAAAAAGCCACAGGAGACAGAAATAGGGCTTTGGCTTATTTTATGAAAAGTAATGGGCTTATAGAAGGAAATGTAGATGATATTTTAGATTTGTATTTTAGACAGTGTTCCCTAGAATGCACTTGCAAAGATATAGCTAAAATAGCAGCCATGCTTGCCAATGATGGAATATTACCTTCAACAGGGCAAAGAGTTATATCTAGAGAGGTTAGTAGAATAGTGAAGACCATA
This sequence comes from Clostridium sp. UBA5530, assembly GCA_002423705.1. Taxonomy (GTDB): domain Bacteria; phylum Bacillota; class Clostridia; order Clostridiales; family Clostridiaceae; genus Clostridium_X. Next base: position 67,280 of record DINW01000091.1, on the reverse strand, counting down.
ATGGTAACCTGTGGCATGTATGATGCTTCAGGTGAGTTTGCGGTACATATAGGAATTCCGGCAAAGTCAGGTGTTGGTGGAGGAATTATGGCTACTGTGCCAAGGAGAATGGGTATAGGTGTATATGGTCCTGCTTTAGATAAGAAGGGAAATTCAATTGGGGGAATACAAGTACTTCAAGAGTTATCTAAGGAGTTAGATTTGAGCATATTTTAACTGAACAAGTCATATAAAGGATTAAAAAACTTTATATGACTTATTTGCTATATAGGGTATTATGGTATAATATACCCTATATAGCAAATAAGGATTGCAATATTGATTATTGGATAAAAACTTTTTTTATGGTAAAAATAAAAAGTAGAACTCTAGGACATGGAGGAATAAAATGGAAAGAATACTTATATTAGATAGTAATAGTTTAATGAATAGAGCCTTTTATGCGTTGCCACCTTTAACTAACAGTGAAGGAATACATACTAACGCTGTTTATGGGTTTACAAATATGCTTTTAAAACTTCAAGAGGAATTAAATCCTGACTATGTGGTAGCTACCTTTGATAGAAAGGCTCCTACCTTTAGACACAAGGAATATGAAGGATATAAAGCTGGAAGAAAGAAAATGCCACCAGAATTAGCAGAGCAATTTCCAATAATGAAGGAACTTTTGAATCTTCTTGCCATAAATATCTTTGAAATAGATGGCTTTGAAGCAGACGATCTTATAGGAACATTATCTAAATTCTGTGAAAAAGAAGGCATTGAAGTTTTCATAGTTACTGGAGATAAAGATGCGCTTCAATTAGCATCTAAAAACATAAAGGTTATAATAACTAAAAAGGGTATTACTGAAAAGGAAATCTATGATGAGCAAAGGATGATAGATGATTATGGAGTCACTCCTACTGAATTTATAGACGTAAAGGGACTTATGGGAGATACCTCTGATAATATACCCGGAGTTCCTGGCATAGGAGAAAAAACAGCCTTTAAGTTAATACAAACCTATGGATCTATAGAGGAAGTTTTAAATCATATAGATGAAATTAAGGGAAAGAAAGTACAAGAAAATCTAATGGAATATAGAGAGCAAGCTATTTTCTCTAAAAAACTTGCAACCATAGTGACAGAAGTCCCTATTGAAATAGATTTAGAGGATATAAAATCCCAAAAAAACTATGATAGCCATAAAATAAAGGATATGTTCTATAAACTTCAATTTAAATCTTTATTAGATAGGATTCAAGATGATGACGAAGATGAAGAAGTGGATTTTATTTTAGTAAAAGAAGAACAACAACTAGAAGAATTAATAAATCTTTTACAGCAAGAAAAAAAAGCATGTATTACATTTGATATAAAGGATCCTTCAAGACAATCTACCATTGGATTAAACACAATAAGTATAACTAGTGATGACAAAATATATATAGTAGATATGGAATCAATAGAGAAAAATCAACAGGCTCTATCAAAAATTAAGGTTATACTAGAGAATGAAGACATAGATAAAGTAGTCTTTGATGTGAAAAATGGGTATACTGCCCTTGAAAAACTTCATATAGATTTAAGAGGAGTAAAATTTGACATAAAAATAGGTGCTTACTTAATAGACTCTTCTAAAGGGGAGTATGAAATAAAGACTTTAATAAATGAATATCTTCATAAAGACATTAAAGGAGAAGGTTTAGAGTTAAAAGCAAAGGAAGCAAAGGCACTAGAACCATTATATGAATATATAATTAACCGTATAAAAGACTATAATATGGAAGATCTTTTATACAATATAGAACTTCCATTAACAAAAGTATTATCCTCTATGGAAACTTTAGGGTTTAAAGTTAATAGTGAGATTTTAGATGAACTAGGTAAAAAGTTTAATGGTGAAATAGTGAAACTTCAACAGGAAATATATGATTTAGCTGAAGAGGAATTTAATATAAATTCCCCTAAGCAATTAGGAAAGATTTTATTTGAAAAGTTGGACTTACCTGTAATAAAGAAAACTAAGACAGGATACTCTACCAATGCAGAGGTCTTAGAAGCTCTTAGTGACAAGCATCCTATAATAGAAAAAATATTATATTATAGACAGTTAGCTAAGCTTTATTCCACATATATAGAAGGGTTAAAGGCTGTAATAGATCAAGATTCCAAGATTCATTCATCCTTTAATCAAACAGTGACAACAACAGGAAGACTTTCAAGTACAGAGCCTAATCTTCAGAATATACCTATAAAGTATGAAATGGGAAGAGAAATAAGGAAGGTCTTTATTCCAGATAATGAGGATTGTGTTATACTTTCGGCGGATTATTCCCAAATAGAGCTTAGAGTATTAGCTCACATTGCAGGAGATGAAAACCTTATTGATGCCTTTAAGCATCATAGTGATATACACACAAAGACTGCATCAGAGGTATTTAAGGTAGCTATAGAAGATGTTACCCCTATTATGAGAAGCAGGGCAAAGGCAGTTAATTTTGGTATAGTCTATGGTATCAGTGATTTTAGTTTAGCAAAGGACTTAAAAATACCTAGAAAAGAAGCAAAAGAATATATAGATGTTTACTTTGAAAGATACCCTAAGGTAAAAGAATTCATAGAAAATATAATAGCACAGGGAAAAAGTCAGGGATATGTAACAACTATAGTAAATAGAAGAAGATATATACCTGAGATAAATTCTTCAAACAAGATAGTAAAAGCATTGGGAGATAGGCTGGCTATGAATACCCCTATTCAAGGCAGTGCAGCAGACATCATAAAGCTTGCCATGGTTAGAGTTTATGATGAACTAAAAAATAGAAAACTTAAAAGCACATTGATATTGCAGGTTCATGATGAACTTATATTAAATGTATATAGGGATGAACTACAATTGGTTCAGGATCTAGTAAAGGAACAAATGGAGAAGGTCATGGATTTATCTGTTCCTTTAGAGGTGGATATCAATATAGGTGAAAATTGGTATGAAGCTAAGTAGGAGATGAAATTCAATGTTAAAGGTAGGTTTAACAGGGGGCATAGGTACAGGTAAAAGTACCGTATCTCAAGTATTTAAAGAAGAAGGTTTTCCAATAATAGATGCAGATGTAATTGCTAAGGATGTATTGAAAATTTATCCTAATATATTGGAAGATATTAAGGAAACCTTTGGAGATGGATTCTTTGATGGTGAAGGAAACCTGAAAAGAAGGGAGTTTGGAAGTTATATATTCAAATTCTCTAAGGAAAGATTAAAATATGAAAATATAATACTTCCCTATATAAAGAAGCATATAGCTACTTTACTAAAAGAATATGAAAATAGAGGTACCAAAGCAATAATTTTAGATGCTCCAACTTTGATAGAAAACAATATGCATTTAGAAATGGATTTTAATATATTAGTTTATACAAGCCAAGACACTCAAATATTGAGAGTTATGGATAGAGACAATTTGACTAAGGAGGAAGTTATCAATAGAATTAATGCACAAATGCCTTTAGAGGATAAAAAGAATATGGTGAATTTTATAATAGACAATGGCAAAAGTTATAAAAGCACCATAGACCAGGTAAAAGAGATAATATCCTTCATCAATGAAATTTAGGTAATTAAGTAATTTAAATAGAGGTAAAAAATGAAGCTGATAAAAAGATTTTTTATTCCATTAATAATAATAATTTTGATTATTATATTAGCTAAAATTTGTATAACCATTGTATATCCATTTAAATATAGAAATATAGTTGAAGAAAATGCGGAAAAATACAATTTAGACCCCTATTTAGTGGCTGCAGTAATAAAAACAGAAAGCAGTTTTGCAGCTGATGCAAGATCGCATAAAAATGCTGTAGGACTTATGCAAATAACTGAGGAAACAGCCCTTGACATAGCTAAAGAAATGAAAATAAAGGATTATGATCCATCTATGCTTAAGGATCCAGAAAGCAATATTGCCATAGGGTGCTGGTATCTAAAGGATTTAAAAGGGGAATTTAATGATGATATAGATTTGGTTTTAGCAGCTTATAACGGAGGACGTGGCAATGTACAAAAGTGGCTTAAGGATAATAGATATTCCAAGGATGGTAAGACTTTAGATTATATCCCATTTGGTGAAACAGACAAATATGTAAAAAAGGTTAAGGTGAACTTTAAAATTTATAAGTTTATATATGGTAAGTAATTTGTTGTTGACTTTTAATCTAAAACCTTTGTATAATAAATTTAAGATTTAGCGAGGGTGGCGGAATAGGCAGACGCGCACGTTTGAGGGGCGTGTGGTAACAACCATGTGGGTTCAAGTCCCATTCCTCGCACCATTTATAATCTTAAATATAAGGAATTCAAAAGCTGACGCATTATTAAAGAATTTCTAAAGCCACACATTATTTGCCTGTGTTTTAGGCTAGATGGGTGGCTTTTTAATATTTATCATATTTAATAAATGAAAAAATATTTTTGTAGATTTGGTGACAGTATATTATAGCTAAGGAAGAGAAAAAGGGTGATTTAGATGAAAATAAAGAAAAGTCGATTTTTTATTGATTATGAAAAAGAAGAGAAATGGATTAATGAAATGGCTGAAAAGGGGTATATCCTTGTAGATATATCCTTTGGAACATATATATTTGAGGAAAATCAAGAACATAAGTACATATATAGGATGGAAAAAATAAGCCTTAAACCAGAAAGTGAAGAATATAAAGAGTATATTAAATCTATTCAATTAGAAGAAATAGAACTAGTAGCTAAAAATGGATATTGGCATTATTTCAGAAAAGATAATGATGGTATTGATTTTAAGGTGTATGTAAATAGGGAAAACAGACTGTATCATCACAGAGCTGTAAGCAATATCTATTTGGCAATAGGGTTTTTAAATTTTATCATAGCTATGACTAGTTTTAGGTTTATAGGTGCTAACTTTTGGGGCATGATTTACGGAACAATAACTGTGCTGTGTGGAATTGTAGCCTTATATATGTTAAAAGAATATTGGGTATCATATAGGAAAGTAATAGAGTGTTTAAAGGAAAGATAGAATAAATAGAAGCTCAGATATACTTTTTAGTACATGGTTATCTGAGCTTTTACTTTATATTTCTTGTTTTTTAAAGATAACAATACTAGAAATCAATAATCCTATAATACATAGGATAGCTATAAATAAAGATATATATATATGGTCTAGAGAAGCCTTACCTAAAATTATGTTCATGTTGTCCCTAGCTAAAATATAGGGGGTATATTTCCTTACATATGGAATATAACTGGAGATTATAAGGAGAAGCCAACCACCAAAGGAACCTAACATACCTAAATATTGACTATTAGAAAACAGAGTACTAAAGAACATGGTTATAGCAATTATTAAAAGCACAAATACCCATAAGGAGCCAAAGGATAATAATAAGTGTTCTACAGTATTTGTATAAGAAAAAAGATTTTTGGTATATACATAGGTTATTAAAGCAGACAAAAAATAAGTTATAGTCCAAAGTATTGATATGGAAGAAAATTTGCTTATTAAAAATGTAGATCTAGATAAATTTTTGGTGAGCATAAGGGAAGCTGTGCCTTTAATTCTTTCTTGGCTGACGCTAGTAGAAAATAGCAGTATAACAGCTATTACGCCTATTTGAGTTAGGTTCTTAAAAAATTGAGTGTAGGCATCTATATAAGTAGGTTCTGGTATCACCATAGATATATCTAAGGTCATAGAACTTAATACATCAGGCATTATTTTAGCTAGGATAGGGCTCATTAATCCAAATAATATCATTAAAAATGCTAAAATAAGAGCTTTATAACTGCGAAGATTTTCTTTAAACTCCTTGTTAGTAAACACTAAAAAGCTATTCATTTTTTATTACCTCCATAAAAACCTCTTCTAGGTTTCTTTCCATGACTTCAAAGTGCTTTAGAGCAACTCCTTTGCTACTTATAAAAGAACATATATCCTTAGAGCATATACTCATGTCAGGTCCAGAAACAACTATAAAATCATTTTGTAGTTTTGCTTCTTTTATAGATCCTATAGATTTTAAATCTTCTACCAATGCAGACATATGATCCTTTTCCCAAAGTGCTATCTTCAAACTCTGAGAAGAAGAAAAAGTTCTCTTTAAATCTTCTACAGAACCTTGAATTGCCATATTACCTTTATGCAATACACCTATGGAATCACATACTTTTTCTACATCAGATAGAATATGTGTTGAAAAAATAATTGTATGTTTTTTCCCCAAGGACTTTATTATATCTAGTATCTCTTTACGACCTAAGGGGTCTAGTGCAGAAGTAGGTTCATCTAATATTATAAGTTCAGGATTATGAATAAGAGCTTGAGCTATGCCTAACCGTTGCTTCATGCCCCTAGAAAAACCTTTAATTTTACGATTAGAATCAACATCATTTAGTCCAACTACACATAAAAGTTCATTGACTCTTTTATCTATGGACAAATTGGACATACCATAGAGCTTACCGCATAGACATAAATATTCCTTAGGGGTCATGTATCCATAAAATTCTGGAACATCAGGAAGATAACCTATGCTAAGGTTAGTTTTTCCTTTTCCAAAAATCACTTCTTCGCCGCATACATGTACTTTGCCACAGGTGGACTTAGAAAGACCTGTAACTATTTTTAACGTGGTAGTTTTGCCAGCACCATTTTCTCCTAGAAATCCAAAGATAGATCCTTGTTCCACAGATAGATTTAGATTGGATAGGGCAGTTACTTTGTCAAATTTTTTAGTAAGGTTTTTGATCTCCAACATATTCACTAATTATCACCTCTACCTAATATGAAATAACAAATGGCTCCAATGGTAGGGAAGATAAGTATGATTAAAATCCATAGGGGAATATTTAAGGTTTTTACATTTTTATTTTTAGCCATATTTACCAAAGCAAAGATATCTAATGCTGCCTGCAATAATAAAAGTGGTAAGAGTAGTGATAAATTATTCATTATAGTTTCCATAAAATTTCCCTCCTTTTATTTTTCAGTTATGATACGGACAGTCTATACAATTTGTTCACTAAATTATAAGTTCTTTTAAAAATAAATTAGCTGTATCCTTATGAAAAATTCATAAAGATACAGCTAATTTATTTTCTTTTTTTATCTTTCCGTATTACAAAAATATAATATATAAGTATAGGGATAGGAAAGTAAATAAGTCCCCATATTCCCCAAAGCCAAGGGAATATACCACGCTTTTGGGCATCTCTAAACATCCATATGCCTTGTGCTAATAGAAATGGTAAAGCTGCAATGATGATTATTATAGCTATGTCATTGGATGGGTGAGTTCCTGAGGAAATCATCGTAAATTCTCCTTAGTTCTAAAAACTTTCATCAGTATATATATGGCTATTGGCAAAATTAAGGATAATACTTGAATCATCATGTATGCAGTTTTAGAATTAATATATAGTATTGCTAAAGTGCCTAAAATAAAAATTGAACATACTATAAAAATACAAAATTGGATATTATTTTTCTTAGCTACTTTATCTTTTTCCTCTTTAACTAGTGAAGAAAAGTATTGTAGGTCAGGGGTATATATTTTTACATCTTCAAGGTTATTAAAGGTATCATTTAGGGATTTGTCCAAATTAAAATTCTCTTTTTTCATCACTAATTAGCTCCTTTCTTAAGGCCTTCATGGCATTGGATATTCTAGATTTCACCGTACCTATTGGAATTTTTAAAATTTTGCCTATTTCCTCATAGCTATAGCCTAAGGTGTATTGCATTATTATGGGAACTCTAAGCTTGGGACTTAGGGTATTTAATGCATTGAGCAATGCATCATTTTCAATAATATGATCCATAGGTGAAGTTGTTTCAGCAGTAAAATTATTTCTAGACTTATGTAAAAATTTATCCATTAAGCTTTGTTTTCTTACAGAATCTAGCCACAGATTTTTTCCTATGGCTATAAGCCAAGTAGAAAAGGATCCTTTGCTAGAATTATAGGAGGTTATGTTTTTTATTGCTTTAACCATTACCTCTTGAGTAAAATCCTTTGCATCTTGCTCTTTTAAAGTAAGCTTTAATAAGTATTTAAATACAAAGGAGTAATTATCCTGTAAAAGTTGTGATAAAGCATAGTTGTTACCCATTTGTGCACTTTCTATGAGGTCTTCAGTTATATTCAAGTTAATCACTCCAATTGAATATTAGTTTAACTTATCTAGGATGGTAGCTGATGTTAACTCCAGTGTGAGGAGGTGGAGTATTACAGCACATGGTAATCAATTATTATACTATTTAAACATTCATTTTGTTCAATATATCTTTTATTTTATCATAATTTCACTATGGAACATATATAAAGACAAAACAGGAGGTCCACAAAATATTAATTAAATCTATCTATGGTTGTACCTAGAGTTAACTTAAAACTAAGAAAAATGCAGTGTTGTGGCAGATATGTATCAGATTAAATGAAACTAGGTAAATATTGAGGAAAACATCATATATATCCACCTATAAATATAAGAAATTTAGACAAAACTAAGAAAAAATCTTAAGGATTATAAGTAGGTGAATATGTATATGAAAAGATATAAAGTTATTGTAGGAATTTTTACTTTTTTATTAATTTATGCAGCAGGGGGAATATATAATTGGGGTAGAGAGACAGTAAGCTTAAATCAAGAGAATATTATCTTGGTATTCCCAGTTATAAGTGATATACATATTGGTGGCATAATGGCAGAAGTGAAATTTGAAGAAACTTTAAGAGACCTAAAATCGTTATATAAAGGCTATGATGCACTTGCTATAGTTGGAGATGTGGTAGATACCTCGAGAAAAATTAATTACAACAGTTTTAATAGGATATTAAAAAAATATACAGAATATGAGATGAATATATTAATTTCCATGGGAAACCACGAATACTATGAGGGTGGATTAACAGATAAGGAATACGAAGATAGATTTAAAGAAAAATTAGGCCTTAAAAATCTTTACTATGATAAATGGATTAAGGGATTTCATTTTATAGTATTAGCTCCGGAACATAGAGAAAGTGCAAAACTATCCCATGAACAACTTAGATGGCTTGAAACAAAGCTTAAGGAGAACCATGATGGAAAACCAATGTTTATTTTTCTTCACCAACCCTTTGAAAATACTGTTTTTGGCAGTGTGGGTGTAGGGATAGAGAATGAAGAGGAGCTTTATAGCATACTGAATGAATATCCAGAAGCCATATTTTTCAGTGGACATTCTCATTATGATCTTAGTGATAAAGGAAACATATATAATAATGGATCTTTTACCATGATAAATACAGGGGCTCTTCACTACATTCTTGGTGAGGGAGAAAAGAGAAAACCCTTTTATAAAACCCAAGGCCTTATAGTTGAAGTATATAACTCTAAGGTTATTGTTCGAAGAAGGGAGTTTTTAATTCACAGATGGATAGAAGAACCATATATAATCCAAACATTTCACTGACTTCTTACAAAATTGTAATGTAAAGAAGCCAATATGTAATATTAAACTATGGCTCAAAAAGATAAAATAAAATACAATATAGATAAGGTAGGAAGGAGAGGGTTTTATGAGAAAAAAGATATGTACAATTATTATAATAGCTTTGATTTTATTTATAGGAAATGCAATTCTTACTGAAGTTATATCAGATAAATATAATGTGAACTATGAAGTGAAAAATTCAATTAAAAAGGATATGAAAAGTTATATAGATATAGATCATATACCTAGAGCTTTAAAGGATGGGGTAGTATATACAGAAGATAGAAGGTTTTATAGCCACAGCGGCTTTGATTTGCGAGCTATAGCTAGAGCTACTGTAGCCAATGTGAAAGCTAAAAAAGTAGTACAAGGGGGAAGCACCATAACTCAGCAGTTGGCAAAAAACCTATACTTAACCTTTGACCAAACAATATATAGAAAATTTGAAGAAGTTTTTATAGCACAAAAGCTAGAAAAAGTTTTTACCAAGGATGAAATTTTAGAGATGTATTTAAATGTAATATATTATGGTGAAGGAGCCTATGGGGTCCAAGAGGCTAGTATGAAATATTTTAATAAAAATGTGTGGGAACTAAATGATGGAGAATGTAGGGCTCTAGTGAAAATTCCACAGGCTCCAAGTGTAAATAATCCCATTAAAAATCCACAAGGATTTAGAGATATTATAGTTTACGGCCACAACTAAACTTCATATATTAATTTAAGGAAACATTGGGGGAATGTTATTATGAATATTATTGATGCACATATGCACTTGCCTGTATATGATTATTTAAAAACCTTTGAAGAAAAAAGGAACAAGCTTATAGATGATTTGAAGATAAACAATATTTCACAAGCCATAGTCATAGCAGATTCTGATTGTGAAAGCAACATAGGAACAAATAAACAGTGTGTAGAGCTCTTTGAAGAATACAGTAACATACACGTCATGGCAGGAATAAGTCCATTGATTCAGTATGAGAATAAATTAGCTGAAATTAAGGAATATCTAAAGGAAAAAAAGGTAATTGGAATTAAGATATATCCAGGGCACGAGAATTTTCCAGTAGATGATAAAAGCCTTGAAAAAACTTTTCACCTATGTGAAGAATATGATGTGCCATTAGCTATTCATACTGGTTGGAATAGTTATCATTTAAATTCTCCCCAGCTAATAAAAAAGTTAGCTATAAATCACCCTAAATTAAAAATAGTTTATTGCCATATAGGATATCCTAACATTGAAAGCTGCTACAATATAACAAAAGAATATGAAAATATATATTATGATATAGCGGCTTTAGGAGATGAAAGTCATAGAATAGCATATATTAAAGATGTGTTAGATAAGATGATAAAACAGGTGCCTGATAGGATAATATTTGGAACGGATTATAGTGCCTGCAATCAAAAAGTCCACATAAATTTAATTAATTCCTTGACTGGAGATGAACACATTAAAAATTTAGTTTTTAATAAAAATGCTGAAAAGTTATATAGAGTGTCTAATGAAAAGAGGCCCATTAAAGGATCCTGAAATTAAATTCTTTTAGAACCTTAATTATATAATTTATTAAAAATTTCTACAAAATCTTTATACATTACAACCTATAGGGTTTTTATAAAATAAGTGATATAATATAATAGAAATCTTTATCAGAGGGGGTTACATAATGAATATAAGTATAAATAGAGATTATGTATTAAATACAGCAAAAGAATTATTACAATTCCATAGTCCTACAGGATACTGCTTTGATATCATAGATATCATAAGAAAAAAGGCAGAGAACTTTGGATATGCTTTTGAGACCAATCAAAAGGGATGTGGAATAATAACTGTACCAGGAAAGAGCAATGAAAAGGTTATAGCTCTTGCAGCTCATGTTGATACATTAGGAGCTATGGTAAGATCAGTGACACCTCATGGTACATTAAAGTTCACTTTACTTGGAGGACCTATAGTTCCTACACTAGACAGTGAATATTGTATAATCAAAACTAGAGAAGGAAAGTCTTATACAGGTACATTTTTAAGCACAAGTCCAGCAGCTCATGTTTTCCCAGATAGCTCTAGTAAGAAACGTGATCCTGAAAACATGGAAATAAGGATAGATGAGGTAGTTCACTCAAAAGAAGACGTTGAAAAACTAGGAATAGGCGCAGGAGATTTTATATTTATAGATCCTAAGACAACCATTACAGAAAGTGGATTTGTAAAGTCTAGATTTATAGATGATAAAGGTAGTGTGGCATGCTTAATGGCATTGTTAGAACTTTTAAGCAGAGAAAAGGTTACTCCTGAGTATACTTTAAAGGTATTTATATCTATCTACGAAGAAGTTGGACATGGAGCATCATATTTACCTAAGGAAGTTACAGAAGCTATAGCTGTAGATATGGGCTGTATAGGAGAGGATTTAACCTGTACTGAAGAAGATGTATCTATATGTGCTAAAGATTCAGGTGGTCCTTATGACTATCATATGACTACAAAATTAATAAACTTAGCTAAAGAAAACAATCTTAAATATGCAGTAGACATTTATCCTATGTATGGTTCAGATGTTGGAGCAGCTTTAAGAGGTGGAAACAACATAAAGGGAGCATTGATAGGACCAGGAGTTCATGCATCTCATGGAATGGAAAGAACCCATTACAATGGTTTTGAAAATACAATTAAACTTGTATATGCATATATAACAAGTAAATAATATAAACTTGGTAAAAACCGCTATAAAATTATTTGATTTTATAGCGGTTTTTGGGTAAATATATCAATGTGGTTATATTATTAAAAAAATTGTTTACTTTTGTATCTTTGATATGTACTATTTTAGTAAGGACATTACATCTTATTGAAGAAGGGAGGAATCAAATAAAGGTTGCCTTTATTTGAAAGTGAACTATGAATAAATTAAATGAAGTATTATTAGATGAAATTGAAAGTTTTAGAGAACTAGGACATAAATTTTTAAATGGAGAGGTAAGCAGAGGAGATTTCAAGGGAGTTTCAGGAGGAATGGGTGTATATTCCCATAGGAATGGAAAAGAATTTATGATAAGGCTTCGTATTCCTTCTGGTATAATAACTTTAGAACAATTACATATAGTTTATGATTTCGCTGAAAAATGTAATTTAGAAAAAATTCATTTAACCACAAGAGAAGCTATCCAACTTCATGGAATATCCATAGATCAGGTATGCAATATTATGGAGGAAGGCATTAAAAAAGGTATATATACTAGAGGCGGAGGTGGTAACTTCCCAAGGAATGTAGCCATGTCACCTTTATCCGGAGTAGATCCAGAAGAGGCCTTTGATGTCACCCCCTATGCATTGGCGGTAAATAAGTACTTTATGGAAAGAATTTATACTTATAAACTTCCTAGAAAGATAAAGGTAGCATTTTCTAGTAGTAATGAGGATTTTGCTCATTGTACTGTAACAGATTTAGGATTTTTAGCGGTAAATTGTGGCAGTGAGAAAAAATTCAAGGTGTTTCTTGGTGGAGGCCTTGGAAGAAATCCTAAAGTAGGTGTAGAGTACCCAAGTTTAATAGATCCTAAGGATGTTTTATATTATGTGGAAGCTATGGTTAACCTTTTCGTAGAGGAAGGGGATTATGAAAACAAGGGTAAGGCCAGAATAAGATATATAGTAGAAAGATTAGGAAAAGAACAGTTCATAAATCTATATAAAAAGTATTTAAAGGAAACAATGGATAACCATGAGTATAATATTGATGTTAAGGAAAATATAATCAATAAACAGGGATTAGATACAGATATAAAGAACCCAGCATTGTTTCAACAAAAGCAACCAGGGCTATATAGCATATATGTTCATCCAATAGGAGGTCAATTGTATTTAAAAAACCTTAAAGATATGTTAGATACTCTAGATACCATGGACAATATTGAAATAAGATTAACCATGACAGAGGGAATGTATATAAGAAACTTAAATGGAAAAGAAGCAGAAAGGGCATTGAATCTTGTAAAAACTTTTAATGGAAATACAAGAATTCAGCAATCTGTTGCATGTATTGGAGTACCTACTTGTCAAATGGGAATTTTAAATAGCCAGAATACCTTGGGAAATATAATAAATAAGTTTAAAGAAGAAGGTGTGGAAAAGGATATCTTACCAAGAATATTTATCTCAGGCTGCCCAAATTCTTGCGGAGCTCATGAGATTGGAGCTATAGGTCTTACAGGTAAGATTAAGCGAGTTAACAATGAATCTAAAAATGCCTTTGAACTTCATCTTGGAGGAGTTTGTAGAGAGGGAGAGACAACTTTAGGAGAGGTATATGGGGATATATTAGAGGATAATATTGCAGATTTTCTTTTAGCCTTAGCAAAGGAAGTAGAAAAAGACTCTCTAGACTTTCAGCAATGGATGGAAAAACATAAAGAAAAGCTAAAAGAATTAGTAGGACAATATTCAGTATAATTAGTAATTAAATAAAATGTGAAGGCGTAAAATAGCCTTCACATTTTTAAGGATACATAGTAAAGAGGTAGCACATGGAAGAAATTTTTTTTGCAATAATGCCAGATAATATTGAAATAGGTATAATTGGGGGAGGCAGGGCGGCTTATATAAAAGCAAAAGCCATTATAAAGAATAAGGGTGCAGTCACTATATTATCAACAGAATTTTGTGAAGAAATATTGCATCTTGAAGAAAAAGGTGCAAAGTTGATAAAGGGAAAGTATTATAAGGATTTTATAATAGATAAACATATCATAATAATTGCTGTTCCACCTAAAGAAGGCAGTATTATTAAAAACCACTGCCAAGAACAATATAAGCTTTTTATATACTGTCCTGAATATAAAGAGGGCAACATAGTTTTCCCAGCCCAGGGCAATACTGATAGCACTATTTTTGCATTAAGAACTAAGGGGGCTAATCCTAGCTTAGCTAAGATGTTAAAAAGTAAAATTGCAACTACATTAAAGGAATACGATGAATTCATAGAGTTTTTACAGCCTATAAGAGAGAGGGCAAAAAGTCTAGGAAAAAATAAAGATGAAATTTTAGAGTTTTTATCTACGGAAGATTACAAATTTATGTGGGAAAAAGGATTTGGTACAGTAATTTTGAACATGTTTTATTCAGAAGAGGTTGTAAAGATTTTATTGTCAAAGAAATTTTAAATTAAACAGGTGAAGATATGGAAATGATTTTAGCTACAAGAAAAAGTAAATTAGCCCAAATACAGACGGATATAATTATAAACTTGTTAAAGGAAAAGTATAAGGATGTTAGCTGCAATAAGCTTCTAATCCTTACAGAAGGAGATAAAAGATTAGATGTTACCTTGGATAAGATAGGGGGTAAGGGAGTTTTTATAAAGGAAATAGAAAGAGCATTAATAGAAAAAAGAGCTCATGGTGCAATACACTCTCTAAAGGATGTACCCTTTGATGTAGAGGAAAGATTTATATTTCCAGCTATTCCAGTGAGAGAGGATCCAAGGGATGCATTTGTATCTTTAAAGGGGTACACTTTTAAAGAACTTAACCATAGAGCTAGAGTAGGAACATCAAGCATAAGGAGAGGAAAACAAATAAAAAATTTGAGACCAGATATAGAAATTGTTCCTATTAGAGGTAATGTACAGACAAGAATAGATAAGATAGAAAAAGAGAATTTAGACGGTATAGTGTTAGCCGCAGCAGGGCTTAAAAGGTTAGGCATGGAAAAAATAATCAGCGATTACTTTCCAGTAGAATGTATAGTACCAGCTGTAGGACAAGGAGCATTGGCGGTAGAAACCTTAAAAAATAGTGATTTTGGTAAGTTCTTTGAAGAAATAGATGATATAGATGTCCGTCACGCCGTAGAAGGAGAGAGAAGTTTTATGAGAACTTTAAACGGTGGATGTCATACTTTGATTGGAGCCTATGGCAAAGTAGAAGGAGATGACTTATATCTACTTGGAACTTTTAATGTAGATGGACACATAGTGAAAAAAGACATAAGTGGGAAGAGAGAACATAGGATAGACCTTGGAAAAGCATTGGCACAAAAGGTTTTAAGGGGATTGTAAAGATGCTTCACTAAAGGAGGAAAGCATATGGTTTATATTATAGGCACAGGCCCAGGAGATGAGGATCTTTTAACTATAAGGGCTATAAAAGCTATGAAAAAATGTACTGCAGTGCTATATGATAGGTTAATAGGTGGAAATGTCTTAAATTATTTAGATGAAAATTGTGAAATTTATTATTGTGGAAAAGAGCCAGGGTGTCATTATAAAACCCAGGAAGAAATAAACAAGTCTATAATAGAACTCTGGGAAAAAGGACATATAGTTGGAAGGATCAAAGGAGGAGATCCCTATGTTTTTGGTAGGGGCAGTGAAGAAGCTTTGGAACTTTTACAAAGACATATCCCCTTTGAAGTTGTTCCAGGGATAACTTCTCCTATAGGAGTTTTAAATTATGCTGGTATCCCTGTAACTCATAGAGGTACAGCTCAGAGTTTTCATATTATAACAGGAACTACTTCTGAAGATTCTAATATAAATTGGAGAGCTCTAGGAAAACTAAATGGAACCCTTATATTTGTTATGGGGTTAAAACACTTAAAAAATATAGTTGAAAATTTAAGGAATAATAGTATGGATGAAAATACTCCCTGTGGTGTTATAATGAGAGGAACTACATCAAAACAAAGGAAAGCCATAGGAACATTAAAAAATATCAGTGAGATAGTGGAGAAAAAAGAATTTCAATCTCCCTGTATCATTGCTATAGGCCCTGTAGTTGAAATGAGTGAAAAGCTAAATTGGTACGAAAAACTACCTTTATACGGAATAAATGTATGTATAACACGATCAAAAAAACAATCCATAGGAATAAAAAATAAATTAAAGGATTTAGGTGCTGAAGTCACAGAAATTAACTCCATAGCTTTTAAAGATACGTCCTACAATTTATATCCATACTTAAAATATATATCAGACTATGAGTATTTAATATTTACATCAGCTAATTCTGTGAATTTTTTCTTTGATTATTTAATAAGAAGTTCAATAGATGTAAGGATAATAAAAAGTAAAATTTTTGTTATAGGAGATGGCACCAAAGGAGCTTTGAATAAAAGAGGAATAATAGAAGATTTTAAAACTCCATTATTCAATGAAGATTCTTTAATAGAACTTTTCAGAGAGGGCGTTAAATCCGGTGAAAGGGTGCTATTACCTTGTTCTAATCTAGCAAAAAATAACATAAAAAAGTGTTTAGAAAAATTGGGGTTTATTGTGGATAGACCAGAGATATATGAGACTTTATGTGGTCTAGGAACCAATAAAAATGCTTTTAAGGATGTGGATGTAGTAGTGTTTACAAGTCCATCTACAGTAAACAATATGATAGACATAGTAGGAATAGAAAGAATAAAAGAAAAGAAAGCTATAGCTATAGGGCCAATAACATATAATGCTTTGGAAAAGCAAGGAATAAAGGCTATAAGTTGCAGTAATCAAAGTGAAGAAGCTATAATTGAAACTGTGAGAAAGATTGCGGAGGGAAGATATGATTAAAAGAAACAGAAGGTTAAGAATTAATAGTGAGATAAGAGATTTGGTAAGAGAAAATTCCTTAACAACAAATGATTTTATATATCCTTTATTTGTGGTAGAGGGAGAAAATATAAAAGAAGAGATAAGCTCTTTAAAAGGCAATTATCATTATTCTATAGATAGATTAGATGAGATTATAAGAGAAATAGAGGATGCAAAAATAAAGGGAATAATCTTATTTGGCCTTCCTAAATCCAAGGATGATAAAGGTAGTGAGGCTTACTGCGATAATGGCATAGTGCAAAAAGCTATAAGAAAAATAAAGGAACTTTCAAAAAACATACTGATAATAACGGATATATGTATGTGCCAATATACTAGTCATGGACATTGTGGAATAGTGAAGAATGAATATGTAGACAATGATGACACATTAGAATATCTAAAAAAAATAGCCATATCCCATGCTAAGGCAGGAGCCCATATGGTAGCTCCTTCGGATATGATGGATGGAAGGGTAGGTGCTATCAGAGAGGCTTTAGATAATAGTGGATTTGTTAATGTGTCTATATTAGCATATTCTGCGAAGTTTAGCTCAGCTTTTTATGGTCCCTTTAGGGAAGCTGCTGACTCTGCACCAAAGTTTGGAGATCGAAAAACTTATCAGATGGATTCAGCTAATGGTAATGAGGCCCTTAGAGAAATTGAGAATGATATAGAAGAGGGAGCAGACTTAGTTATGGTGAAGCCTGCCTTATCATATCTGGATGTGGTTAGAAGTGCTAAAGATAGGTTTAACGTTCCTATGGTAGTATATAACGTAAGTGGTGAGTATGCTATGGTGAAATCGGCAGCGGATGCAGGGCTTATCAACGAAAAGGCTATAGTTCTTGAGATGCTTACAAGTATGAAAAGAGCAGGGGCAGATATAATAATAACTTATTTTGCATTAGAGGCAGCTAGATGGCTTAAGGAAAGTTAAAACAATGATGCGCTGTGCCTTAATAATCTTAGCCTTTGGAAGTAGCAGAAAAGAGGCTTATACTGCTACACTGGAACCCCTTAAGAATATATTAGAACATAAGTACAGTATTCCAGTTTATATAGTATTCACATCTGATATTATAAGAAAAAAAATCAAAGAATGTGATATGAATATATATTCATTGCAAGGGGCTATAGATGATATAAGGTTAAGAAGAATAGAAAAGATATATATACAACCTTACAATATGTTTTCCCTTCTAGATGAAGGGTTATTGGAAAAGAAAACGGAACATGAAAATATAGTGATGGGATTACCTGTTTTGCCAAAGGATGAAAAGAAAGTTGTAGAAAAAATCAATGACATATTGCTTAGTTATGATTCAGACTACAATAAGAATTGGGTACTGGTGGCACATGGTTCTAAAAAAACTAATAATGATATATTTTATAAGCTACAGAATTCATTAAACAATAAAGGCTTTAAAAATCTGGTTATAGGAACTTTAGAGGGTGAGCCAAGCATTTATTCTCTAATAAAGGATCTAAAAACTAAGAAAACAAAAGATATAAATCTTATGGCTTTGATGATGATGCCAGGAATACATGTGATGAAACATATGGCTGGAGAAGAAGAAAATAGTTGGAAATCTATTTTAGTTTCCAATGGATTTAATGTAAGGGTAATTACTAAAAGCCTAGGTGAGGATAAGAAATTTATGAGTTTATGGATGGAAAAAATAGATGATTTGCTAAAATAATAAAGGTTCCTGGGAAATTTAAAGCACTATGTTTAAATTTCTTAGGAACCTTTTCATCACATAAATTTCTTCCTTTTAAAGATTATAAGCTCTATAATAACGATTATAAGAACCATTATGCAGATTATAAAAAAACCGTTCATATGATCTGTCAATGGCATATGGGAGAAGTTCATACCAAAGATTCCTGTTATAACTGTAGCTGGTAAGGCTATGATAGTTATGATGGTTAATAGCTCCATGGTTTTATTCATTTTGTTAGAATATATGGAGTTGTAAATTTCAATACAAGAATAAATGGAGGTTTCTACATCATCTACCATATGCAAGGTGTTATCTAAAGAAAAAAATAATTTATTATACATAGGTTCTTCCTTAAAAGTCTCTTGCAAATAAGTTATCATAGATTTATAGTAGTTTACATATCGTTTTATTATAGAAGAAATTTTCTTGTTTTTTAATATTACTTCCATCTGAATTTCGTTTTTAGTAACAGCTTCTTCAAAAAGCTCCTCTGTCATTTCATCGATTTTAAGCAACCTTTCGTTATATATCAATGACAGATATTCAAAGACGCTTAAAAGCACATATTTGCTAGACAAGTTTTTTTCTAGAGATAGTTTTTCAATTAAAAAGTTAAAGAATTTCTTATCTTTAATATATAAGATAAGCTTATGGTCCTCTAAAATTCCTTGAATTTTATGTCTAGATGAACTGGTTACATAGGGGATATTCATTACAATAGTGTCTTTATCTATGATATCTATATCTTTA
Source organism: Clostridium sp. UBA5530 (assembly GCA_002423705.1). Lineage (GTDB taxonomy): Bacteria > Bacillota > Clostridia > Clostridiales > Clostridiaceae > Clostridium_X. Next base: position 47,723 of record DINW01000091.1, on the reverse strand, counting down.
TCCAAATTTTCAGAAGGAATTCGTTTAGAAAATATGTCATCCATCTTATTGCATAGATACACTAAGGCAGTACTATCACCCATAAATTCCGTTAAGGTCATGTTCTCTTTTGTAGTTTTATCAGCATAAATAGATATGGACATGATTTTTGAAAGTTCACCTACCTTCCTAGTATATTTTAACTTATTCTAATGAAAAAAATTCATCAGTTATTCTACCCTTAAGAGAAGGAGATAGATTATTAAACTTTTGTAAAAGGTTGGTTTTCTTTTCTCCTGTATAAGGAGTGGGTGCATAATCGTTTTTATAATCTACAGAAGATATAGAAGTAGGAATCACCTTGAATTCAGTACTTTCAACTTCGCCATTGGTAGTTTTTAATTTTGTCTGAAGAATAAATGTCCTTTTATCAGAGGGATTAAAGTTTCCACCAAAGCTAAAATTACCAAAGGAGTATACTATAAGCTTATTATTGTAATTCTCTAAGGATTGAATCACATGAGGGTGGGAACCCAATACCATATGAGCTCCTTCATCTATAGAGAAGCGAGCTAAATTTATTTGAACATCATAGGGCTCATAAGCCCCTTCTATGCCCCAATGGAAATAAGGTATTATTATAGCATTCTTTTCTTTCCCGATTCTAATATCTTCAGAAATTTTATTTTTTAAGTCTTTATTATCACTCCATCCTTCATAGCCTAAAAATAGAAAATTTGTTCCTTTAATTTCCTTCTCTATTTTATAACTTTTCCCACAAAAGTCAACCTTGGCATTAGATAGAGTTTCAACTGTATCTTTAAGGCCTTCACTGCCATAGTCATTCATGTGGTTATTGGCTATTGTAACTCCCTCAATACTTGAAGAAGTCAAGATATTTACGTAGTCCTTTGGGCCCTTAAAGTGAAATACTGTACCAGAGCCTTTATCAGCTTTAGTAGAGGCTTCAGTTAAGGGATTTTCCAAATTCACTAAGGTATAATCATCCTTTGAGAAAATATCATATACATTCTTAAAGAAGTAAGAGTAATCCTTATTTTGCTTTTGAAACATAGCAGGAAAACTATTATCATAGGAAAATTTAGAATCGGTACCCAGGGTACAATCTCCAGCGAAACTCATGAGAATTTCTTCCTTAACCTCTCTTTTTACTGGTTCCTCAAGGATTTCTTCTATAGGAGATTCTTCTCCTATAGGAACAGTATCCTGAACCTTTATAGGCTTAGAAGATTTAAAGAAAGAAAATACTTTCCATATTCCAAAAGATAAAACTAATAGGATAAAAGACGATAAAATTAAAAGCAATAGCTTTCTTTTTCTAGCGTGTTTATGGCGTTTTTTTCTGCTACTTTGTTTAGTGATTCTGTTCATAAATACCTCTCAAAATATTAGTTATTGTTTTAATAAGATTATATTATATAAACACAGTTAAAGCACTAGGAAAATCTATGGAAACACAAAAAGAACTGATACCTACTGTAACAGTCCTTCTCTAATTGATTACATGGATTTAGAACTTTTTATTTAAGATTATGATTTAAGTATAGGTCTATTCTGTTATGCCATAAAAAATATAGGTGTATATCATATTCTTTTACCACATCTAAAAACAAATCTAGATACCCTTTTTTATTAATTCCTTTCATCAGGTGTCTAGGATATATAACTTTTTTACTATAACTATCTTTAGGATCTATAACCATCAATGACATATCATCTTGTACATATAAATCCTTGCAACGAATATCAAGCTTTTTAAATCCTAAGGCTTTAAACTCTTCTATGAGCAATATAAGATTTAAAGCTAAAACTCTATTTAAATCATTATTCTTTAAATACTTATCTAGCCTACATCCGCCAACATATTCTCTTATAATATATTTATCACCATATTTAAAAACCTTAGGAAAGTGAGGAGATTTTTTGCTAGCCTTCATAAGTATTGAACACTCCTCTTTGCATACCTTACATTTACTAAAAATTTTAAGTACTGTATTATCAGGAAGGATATAAACTAATCCGTTATTTCCGCTACCTAATACTTCACAACTTTTTAAAATATTCTCTATGTCGTCACTCCAATTTAAGCTATAACCGTTACGTCTAGTCATAAAACCTCTCTATTCATAGTGATCTACTTTAATATATTCATTAAAGAAAGAAAATGTTACATATAATGTAATTAATTCATTATATTGGTTCGATATCACAAATGTTTTTTGTTGAAATTTTTTTAGATTATGATATAATCAAATTAAGAAAAGAGAGTAATTTCTAGAATATACGACAAGCTCTTATTTTGAACCTACAGTATTGTCAAGGGAGTTCAATATTTTATGTGGATTTGTAGACCAGTAAGTCCTGTAATAGGCAGGAGAGATTGAAGCATTTATGAGAGCACCCACCTATCAGAGAGATAGGTGTCAAAATTAGGGCATCGGTATTTTGGACTTTAAACTTAAAAAGATTAAGGGAGAGAAATCTCCCTTATTTTAGTTCATATAAATTTATTAAATATTTTAAGAAAATAAATAACTAATAAAAGGGGAAATAGCATTGAAAAATATAGTAAATACTAAATGGCTCAAGGATCACATCAATTGTGAGAATATTAAAATTTTTGACTGCAGATTTAATTTGCAAAATGAGGAATATGGTGTAAAGTCCTTTCAAGAGGAACATATTAAAAACGCTATATATATGGATTTAAACAAAGATTTAGCTGGAGAAAGAAGTATTCATGGAGGTAGACATCCGCTACCCAATATGATGAAATTTAAAGAGCTATTAGAAAGTTATGGGGTAGATAATAACTCCATAATAGTTGCTTATGATGATGGGGACCTAGCAGGAGCTTCAAGGTTGTGGTGGATGATGAAGTATATAGGGCTTTCTACAGTATATGTTTTAGAAGGTGGTATAAAAGCTTGGATTAAGGATGGTTATGAAACTGAAAACTATGGCAGAACATGTTATAAAAAATCATCTTTAAATGTGAATATACAAAGTCACATGCTATCTATTATGGAAGATGTAAAGAAGGCTATAGGGGATAATAATATTGCTATAGTGGATTCTAGAGCTAAAGAAAGATATTTGGGAATTGTAGAACCAGTAGACAAAAAAGCTGGACATATAAAAAGTGCTAAAAATTTTGATTGGCAAGGGAACTTTCAAGATGGAGAAATTATTTCTAAAGAAAAGATAAGGAACAGATTTGAGGAATTAAAGAATTTTAGTCAGGTTATAGTTCATTGTGGTTCTGGAGTAACGGGATGTGTAAATGTATTGTTTTTAGATGAAGCTGACATAGAATCTAAGCTTTATTTAGGCAGTTGGAGTGATTGGTGTAGTTATGATGATAATGAGGTTATAACTAGAGAAAAATAATATTAAAAAATAATGATTATTATAGAATTCCTTATATTGTTGTGTTATAATTTTTATGATATAAAACATAGCTTATGGAGGAATTTAACATGGATATAAAAGAAAAAGTATTAGAAACCTTGAAAAGTTCTAAGGAACCAATGAAAGCAGGGGACATAGCTGAAAAAGCGGCAATAGATAAAAAAGAAGTAGATAAAGCTTTAAAAACACTAAAAAGCGAAGAAAAAATATCATCTCCTAAAAGATGCTTTTATGCCGCTAACTAAACTCAATATATAATCTAGGAACTGCCCCTTATAAAGGGGCAGTTTTTATGTATGTATAGATAAATATTTGCAATATTAGTTAATAGAATATATAATAAGTAAGAACAAAAATTATTAAATTTTTGAAAACGTTGAACTTTATTAAGGGAGATATCCATGGAAAATAAAAAAATAAAGAGAATAGGAAAAGCTATAATGGTAATGGTTATTATAGCTGTTATGATTTTTATATGTTGCCATAAGGAAATTATTGGCAACTTTAGGAATTTAGATTCTTTATTACTATATTTAAGGACACAAGGTACTACTGCCACTATTATGTTTATATCAATGTTCTTTTTAAAACCTATAATGGTGATAATACCATCAGCTATGATGTCTATAACCTCTGGAATAATGTTTGGACCTTTAAAAGGATTTATAATAAACATGATAGGATTTTTTATATCCGGTACAATAGCCTTCTATATATCTAGAATTTTAGGTAAAGAATTTATAGACAAGCTTTTAAAAAAGAAAGCTTTAGATTTTAAATATAAACTAGACAAAAATGGATTTTTCATCTTATTACTATTAAGGTTACCACCAATATTACCCTTTGATCCCCTAAGCTTTGCATGTGGACTTACCAATATAAAATATAAAGATTTCATCTTAGCATCTCTTATAGGAGTTCTTCCAGAGACTTTATGTTATTCAATAATGGGAGAAAATATATTAGATCCACTGTCACCAAAGTTCATACTTCCTGTTATATGCGTACTTATATCTACTGCACTATCAGGAATACTTTTTAAAAAAGCGAAAAATATGGATAGTTAGAAGGAATACATTATTTTATGTAGAATATGAACAATTGGGGTGATTAGATGCTTAATATTGATTTTATTGATGATGGATATAAAATTAAAAGCATTGGTTGTAAAGATTTACTAGAAGTAACCCAATGGTTTATAAAAGAGTATGAACCCTTTGATTTTGAAGAACTAAAGCAGAGGTTTGTAGAATATTATTCTAGCAATGGGGAAGTATTTATAGAAATTATAAGAAAAGAAACTCTAAGGGCTATTTTAAAAGGTAGAGTGGAGAACCAATATTCTAAAGAGTTTTTTATTGGATTTTATATAGTGCAAGAAGAATATAGGCACAAGGGCATAGGTACTGAAATACTTAAATGCATACTAAAATATATGAAATCCTTGGGAATAGAAAAAGTAAGAGTGATGGTAGAAGGTGATAATGAGAAATCCTTAAGGTTTTGGGAAAAACAAGGTTTTACAATTGTTAGGACAGTAAAGGATTACTTTGAAAAGGAATACGGCAATGAAGATATGATTATTATGCAAAAATATATGCATAATATAGAAGGTACCTGAATATATTTATTAAAAGGTACTAAATTCAACTTTAGAAAAAGCTCAATGAACATTATAAATCAAGTGAAACTTAATTTGGACTTTATTCAAATTGTTAGTTGAACTTATCTAGGGTCGTAGCGGCTATAACACTCCAACCTAAAAGGGTGGAGTGTTATAGCAGATAAAATGCTGAAGGTTAAAAAGGTTAGGGGAGCGGCATATGAGGTTATTAAATTTATGTTTAGGAATAAGAAGCCTTGTAATTGTACCCCAAAACATTAGGAGGTACTGTATATGAATATGAAAAAGATTAAAATTATAGCACCTATTTGTTTGGCTTTGGTCATCAATGGACAATTAGTTAAGGCCGATACTACTGGAAACGTTGAAAAAAATGTAATTATAAGAACAACTAATATATCTACCAAAAAAGTGATAAAAGTTCCCAAGGAAGAGGATAAGTCAGCAGCATATGGTTTAGGCGGATCCACAGTGCTTTCAAGGGGAGGCAGTGAGCGAGGATCTTCTTTGGTGGCTTATGCTAGGAACTTTATAGGAAGCCCTTACGTTTGGGGAGGATCTGGTCCAAGGGTTTTTGACTGTTCAGGGTTTACGGCATATGTTTATAGAAAATTCGGTATAGAACTTCCACATTATACTGGGTCTCAATATAGTATGGGTACCAAAGTATCTAAAGGAGATTTAAAAGCAGGGGATTTAATTTTCTTCAATACTGATGGCCCTATATCCCATGTAGGAATGTATATAGGAGGTGGGGAATTCATCCATGCATCCAGTGGTGGTGGAAGAGTTACCATAAGTGATTTAGGACAAAGTTACTATAGCAGCAGATATGCAGGGGCAAGGCGTTATATTAGATAATTATTTTCTAGGTTATATCAAGTGAAACTTATTTTTAGGTGGAGTGCTACAGTAGGTAGACATCAGGTAAATAGTGTTAAAACATCGACAAATTTGTCGGTGTTTTTTTATTCTAAAAACTCATGTAAAGTAATAAACATTCTATATGAGGAAAAGGGGGAGGTACAATGAAATACACAAGATATAATTACAAAAAAAATAAGGGAACAGGATTTAATGTTATTTTCATACTAGCTGTAATAGTGTTTTTGGCCTTCATAATAGGCACTATTACTTCTAATTTTTTCATAAAGGACAAGATTATGAAAAATGATGAGATTGGAAATCCAGTTCAAGAAGAAAACAAAGAAAGTTCGCCTAAGGATATTAAAGATATTAAGCTATATGCTGTTCAATGTGGATATTTTAGTGAGAAGGTCAATGCAGACCAATTAAAGGATAAACTTAAAGAAAATTATAATGTTTTTTATTATATAGATTCAGGAAAGACAAGGGTTCTAGTTGGTATATATGATGAAGAAAGGGCAGAACCTGTTATTAAAGATATAAAAGGCAAGGGCTTTGATTGCGCAAAAATTTCCTTCGCCTTTCCTAGAAAAAATCAGGTAGACTCAGAAGTTGGAGAAATTTTTGATGCCCACAGAAAATTGATAAATAAGCTAGAGGAGAAGGATACAAAATTAATACAAACTGCTTATATAAAGAAGTGGACTAAGGAATTAAAAGAAGTGGAAGGAGATTCGCCTAACTTAGAACTGTTAAAGGAGTTAAAGGAATATACATTGAACTTGCCAGAAGAGGTTACGAAGGATACATTGGAAGAATATCAATGCAAAATATTCACAATGATGAAGAAGTTTAAAAGTTAAGATTCCGTGAATAGAGTATATCAAAACAAAGGTTTTTCTATGGTTTGATATACTCTATTTATGTTGAAAATCATGTAAATATAAATAAGGGGTCTATGGTGATAAATAAGGTCTGAGTAAACTATTTTCATTTAACAATAACATGATTTCATAAAAAAAATTTAACTATTTTAATCAAATAGCAAATTTAAAAAATTTTTTAAAACCTGTCAATACTCTTGTTTAAGAAAATATTAAATGGTAAACTATATAAGATGAGATACAATGAGTTTGTATTGTTTGAAATCAACTAATATTTACTATGAATAGCAATTAGGAAGTGGTTATGGTGCAAATAATATTAGCATCTGCTTCTCCTAGGAGAAGAGAGCTTTTAACTAGAATAACACAGGACTTTAAGGTTAGGGCTAGCGATTTTGACGAAGACAACATAAGTTTTAAAGGGGATTTTCCTAGCTATGTAAAAGAAATATCTATGAATAAAGCTTTAAATGTAGCTAAAACTGTTAAAGAGGAAGCTTTAGTAATAGGAGTAGATACAATTGTAGCTTTAAAAAATAAGGTTTTAGGGAAACCTAAGGATGAAGAAGAAGCTTTTTCTATGTTAAAAGCCTTAAGTGGAAATAACCATGAGGTTTACTCAGGAATTACAATTATTAAAACTCCAGAGCTTACTATGATAAGCGACTATGCTTGTACTAAAATAAAATTTGACTTGTTAAAAGATGAAGAAATTTTAGAATATATAAGCACAAAAGAGCCCTTAGATAAAGCAGGGGCTTATGGCATTCAAGGGTTAGCTTCCGTATTTGTGGAAGAAATCCATGGTTGCTACTATAATGTAGTAGGTCTTCCACTAAATAAGTTAAAGAAACTTTTAGAAACCTTTGATTATTGTAGTGGAAATTAAGGGGTATGTCACGTTAAGCTTAGATTTGGATGGAGTTTAACCTCCATTGTAAACTTATCTAAACTTATATAAGTTTTTCTACTATAATTTTCATCTTAAAAAAAGCTGGAGATTATGGCAGGGGAAAATGGAATAATATGGAGGATGGGATTCATAGGGTAAGGCTGAAAAGTTTATAATATATCTTTAGTAACTAAGGGCATACTATAAGTAAGAAAAAACAAGGAGCAGTCTTAATGAAATCAAATTTTAAGATTAAAGATTTACCTAAAAATGAACGCCCTCAGGAAAAACTCTTTAGATATGGAGCAACTAGCCTTTCTAATTCTGAGTTATTAGCCATTATTTTAAGAAGTGGTACAAAGGATGAAAACATACTATATATGTGTAATAGAATGTTGAATGTAATGAAAGGATTAAATGGTCTTTTGAATGCATCTAAGAAGGATCTTACTTCTATATCAGGCATAAAAGAAGTAAAAGCTGCTCAAATTTTAGCTTTAGGTGAGCTTGGTAAAAGACTTAATTCTTTTTATTCAGGAGAAGAATATAAAATAGGTTGTCCTAGAGATGTTTTTAACTTAGTTTCAAAAGAAATGATAGGGTTAAAGCAAGAAATTCTAAAACTAATAATGGTTAATACTAAAAATGTAGTTTTAAGTATGAAGGATATCTCTATAGGAAGCTTAAATTCATCTATTGTGCATCCAAGAGAGGTTTTTAAGGAGGCAGTTAGAGAAAGCAGTGCCTCTATAATAATATGTCATAATCATCCCTCAGGTGATCCTACTCCTAGCGAGGAGGATATTAATATAACCTGTAGATTGAAAGAATGTAGTAAGATTTTAGGAATAGAGCTTTTAGATCATGTAATTATTGGATATGGAAAATACGTAAGCTTTAAAGAAAAGGGCTTAATGTAGCATTGAAAGGAGAAATAATATGGGATTTTTCGGGATAACTAAAGATATGGGAATAGATTTAGGAACAGCAAATACCTTAGTATATGTAAAGGGAAAGGGAATAGTTCTTAGGGAACCATCTGTTGTTGCTATTAATAGCAATACTAAGAGACCACTAGCTGTTGGAGCAGAAGCTAAAAAGATGATAGGAAGAACTCCAGGAAATATAGTTGCTATAAGACCAATGAAAGATGGGGTTATAGCTGATTTTGACATAACTCAAATAATGTTAAAGAAGTTTATAGATAAAATAATAGCAAAATCAGCTTTTGCTAGTCCTAGAATAGTTGTTTGTTTTCCTTCAGGGGTAACAGAGGTTGAAAGAAGAGCTATACTAGAAGCTACTAAGCAAGCAGGAGCTAGAGATGTAGTTTTAATGGAAGAACCAATGGCAGCAGCTATCGGTGCAGGGTTACCTGTAGATGAACCAACAGGCAGTATGATAGTTGATATTGGTGGAGGAACTACAGAGGTAGCAGTTATATCCTTAGGAGGTATAGTAACTAGTAAATCTCTAAGAGTAGCAGGAGATGAACTAGATCAGGCTATAATAAACTACATCAAAAAAGAATACAATCTTATGATAGGTGAAAGAACTGCTGAAACTATAAAGATGGAGCTAGGATCTGCCTTTAGAACTGACGAAGAAGAAAAGATAATGGATATTAAGGGTAGAGACCTTATTTCAGGATTACCTAAGACCATAGAAATTTCTGAGGTCCAAATAAGAGAAGCATTGAAAGAACCAGTAGCGTCAATTATTGATTCCATAAAGACTACACTTGAAAAAACTCCACCAGAACTTTCAGCTGATATAATGGATAAGGGAATAATGCTTGCAGGTGGAGGGGCTCTTTTAAGAGGGCTTGACTTATTAATAAATCATGAAACTCACATGCCCGTACATATTGCGGAATCCCCTCTTGATTGTGTAGCCTTAGGTGCAGGAAAGGCATTAGAAAATATTGATAGCATCATCAAGGAGCAGAGAGGTTAGAAGTGAAGTTCTTCAAAAATAAACTGGCAGTTACTATAGTAGTGCTGTCAGTTACATTTTTAAGCCTAATTGTTTATAGTGTGAAGAGGGATAGCAGGAGTTTCGTAGAAAGCGGAGTTGGAACCGCTTTAAATCCAATACAAAAAGTTTTTTATTCTTTAAATAATACTGTAAAAGATTTTATAGATTTTTCTACAAATTTTTCTAAAGTAAAAGAGGAAAATGAAGAATTAACTAAGAGAAACAATGAACTAGAGAGTATGGCCATAGAATATAACTCTCTAAAGAATGAAAATGAAAGACTAAAGGAACTAGTAAACTTTAAAGATCAAAAGTCTGAGTATGAATATATAACATGCAATATAATTGGTAAGTCAGGGAACAATTTCCTAGATGGTTATACAATAGATAGAGGAGAGAAAGATGGACTTCAAAGAGGAATGGTTGTAGTAGCCTCTAAAGGATTGGTTGGTCAGGTTACTTCAGTAGCTTCTAACTGGGCTATGGTACAGTCTTTAAACAATGAAAATATAGCAGTGGCAGCTTTAGTTGAGAGCACTAGAGAAACCGTAGGAATTGTAACAGGATACAGAGATTCAAATGGCAGACTTTTAGCAAAGGTATACAACCTTCCTTTGACTTCAGATGTAAAAATAGGAGACAATATATTGACCTCAGGTAATGGAAATATATATCCTAAGGACATTAAAATAGGAAAAGTTATAGAGGTCAAAGAGGATAAGGCAAAACTTATGAAGGTTGCTATAGTGGAGCCATATGTAGAATTTAATAAGCTTGAAGAGCTTATGATAATAGTCCCTAAAGATAAAAGGGATATAAAATATTAGGGTGATGATATGAGAAAAGCGATACCTATACTTTTTTGTGTTCTGTTTTTTATTTTAGATAATGCTCTTATGCCTTTTATATCCATAAAAGGTACCTACGGAAGTTTGCTTTTTACTTTTATAATAAGCTATTCCATAATAAATGATTATAGAGAGTCAGCAGCTATAGGAATTTTTTCAGGACTACTCCAAGACTTGTATCTTTTTAATGGAATAGGTACTAATGCTTTTACTAATATGCTTCTATGTCTTTTAGCTTGTAAGATAGGGAAAAGCATCTTTAAAGAAAAAAGGCTAATTCCAGTATTAAGTACACTTTTATTAAATGTTATGAAAGGATTAACGGTTTTTGCTATATTTTTTATTCTTGGAATAAAAATGGAGTTAACCTCAATAGTCATATCTAGCCTTTACTCAATGGTAATATCTATATTTATGTATAAAAAGATTTATAAGTTATATCAGAAACCTTGGATGAAAAAACAATGGAATTTTTAAAGTAAGGGTGATGGAATGAAAAAGAAGAAAAATTTGAATAGATACAATGTCCTTACTACCATAATGATAATAATATTTTCTGCCATAGTAGTTAGGCTTATTTATATTCAGATAGTAGATCATGATAATTATAAGGAACAAGCCAACAACAAATCTGTAAGACAATTGGTAGAGCCAGCACCTAGAGGAATGCTTCTAGATAAAAATGGTGATATTCTTGCTAAGTCAGAACAAAGTTATATGTTGGTATTTAACGAAACTGATGATAACAATAAAGTTACATTTCAAACTTTAACTGATGTGTTTAAACTTATTGATGAAACTAAAGAGACTCTTCAAGATGACTTTAGCCTTAAAGTAGAACCCTATAGTTTTGAATTTAAATCTTCAGATCCCGAGGGACGACTTATTATGGAAAAAAGATTTAAAATAGATAGAGGTTTTGCTGATGTAATAAAAAAGGAAATGTTCCCTAATAAAAAAGAGGAACTTACAGATGAAGAACAAAAAAAAGTTTATGACAAGATGATGGAGATAGGTCCAGAGGAAGTTTTTGATAAACTTATAATGGATTATGAGCTTTATCAACTCATCGGAATAACTCCTGAGAAAGTGAAAAAGGATAATCTTAAAGTAGAAGATGTTAAGCCTGAACTTTTACAGAAGTATTCCTTAGACCAGATAAGAAAATATATGCTAGTTAGAGATGCCATAAAGATGCAGAGATTCTCTGGATATAAGCCAGTAACATTAGCTAGCAATATAAAGACGGATTCAGCTCTTATATTTATGCAAAAGGCCAGTGTTTTGCCAGGAATAGACGTTATAATGCAACCTATAAGAATATATCCTTATAATGAATTAGCATCTGCTGTTATAGGATATCTTGGCTCAATAAATCCAGAGCAAAAAGACAAGTACGAAGAGAGAGGGTACGATGTATCCACGGATATGATAGGCAAAAATGGCATAGAATCTGCATACGAAGATAGGTTAAGGGGAAGAAAAGGCGGAACCGTGGTGAAGATAAATAGCCAGGGTAAAAAGACAGAAGAACTTTTTAGTCTTGATTCATCTCCAGGACAGAACGTCCAATTGACCATAGATAAGAATATCCAATATACTGCAGAAAAAGCCATGGAAAAGGCTTTGGCAGATTTAAGAGCCGAGGGAAAAACCTCTGACAACATAAATTTAAAAAATGCTAACAGAGGGGCAGTAGTGGTTGAGGATGTAAAAACCGGTAAAATATTAGCCATGGTTTCATTGCCTAGCGTGAATCCTAACCTATTTAATGTACCAGGAAAGCTTTCTACAGAGGAAGTGCAAAAATATTTTAGTCCTGATTTAGAGAAGTTTTCTCAAGAATATATGAAGGTTATGGGTCTTCCAGAAACCACAGTTATTCCAGAGGCCAATGTGAACGAAAAAACATTAGATTATATTTTTCCAGTAGATGATAACTATAAAAAAGAAAATATAAGAAAAGACCCCTTTGATATATATCCTAAATCTACTTTTAATTATGCAACTCAAGGTTTAACACCTCCAGGTTCCACCTTTAAGATTCTTACTGCTATTGCAGGACTAGAGACTGGAGTGGTAAATGAGAATACTGTAGTAAATGACGTAGGAATATTCAATAAATATGATGATATAAAGAGCTTTAAAGGTGCCGATGATATTTATAACTCAAGTGGTAGTGTCCATGGAGCTATAGAGATAAGAAGAGCCATAGCAGAATCCTGTAACTACTTTTTCTTTGAAACAGGTTATCAAATCCAACACCAGTATGGTCTAGATAAATTAGCGGAATATGCATGGAAATTTGGTTTAGGTAGTCCTGAGGGCAATGCTTCGACTACAGGTATAGAAATAAGTGAGAACACCATGGGGCAGACTTTTAGCTATAGTAAAGTAAAGCAGGTAGTAGCATCAACGTCTAAATATGATGTAGTGAAGATATTAAAGGATGGAGTTTATAAGGGGTATAGATATACTTCCTTAGATATAGGAAAAAAAGAAGGAGACAATAAGGACATTGCTGAAGCTAAAGAGGCTGTAAAGAATGCAGTTAAAGAAAAGCTCCTAAGTGATATGGATCCGAAGACTTTATCTCAGGAGCATAAAACATTCTCTCAACATTTAAGCGAGAAGCTTTCAGATTATGTAAAACTCCTTCCAGAGGAGGAAAAAGGAAAATATAAAGATAAAGATATTAAAAACATGGGGTTCGCTATAGCAGACTATGTTATCTTTGATAAGCGAACAGAAATTATTACCCCAGCAAATGTTTTGAATGCATCTATAGGACAGGGTATAAATCAATATAGTCCTCTTCAATTGTGCAATTTTATGGCTACAGTGGCTAATGGAGGAACTAGATATGAAACTCACCTTGTAGATAAGATATTAAATGCTGATGGAGAAGTTGTGGAAGAAATAAAACCCAACATAGTTGAGCAAATAAAGTTAAATCCTAAAACCCTTGAAATTGTAAAGGATGGTATGTCCAGAGCTAACAGTGATGGTACTGCTAGTATAGCATTTGCAGGGTTTCCTATGAAAACTGCAGGTAAAACAGGTAGTGCTACCTTTAGAGAAGGTGGAGTACAGGAGGCAGTAGGAAGAACATCTTATGCTGTTTATACAGGTTTTGCACCTGTAGATAATCCTGAAATAGCTGTAACTGTTGTAGGCTACGACGCAGGTCACGGAGGATATGTGGCTTCAGTGGCAAGGGCAGTATATGAGTATTATTTTAGAGATAGACTACAAAAAGAATATCCAGGATATGTACCATTGCACAATTATGTACTTCCAGAAGCAAAATAATAAATGTGGACTGTTGCAGCTGCAATGGTCCATTTTTTCTATAGAAAATTATACTAATAATGCCATAATTATTCTGATGAACTTGAAATTATGAAATATATGAGGGATTTTTCATAAAAATCTGTTGATTTGTGAAGGAATTTATAGGTTTAGTGTTGAAATAGATAAATTGAGTCATATTCTCTTTGGAGGTATTTCTATTATGGATGACGGAATATTAATAAAAGGCAATAAAGAAGGACTTATTGCTGTTATAAAGGAAGACAAATTTAAAAACTTTGAAGAAATGTCACAAGCTCTAGTATCCAAGCTTTTAAAGGCTAAAGATTTTTATAAGGGCTTTACTATCAAAATAAATATGAATTTAAACAATGTTACTAAAAGAGAGCAAGAGGAATTGAAAAACCTTCTTTTTGAGGAACTTTTAATAAGAGATTGCATTTTTGAAAAAAAAGATGGTAAAAAAGAAAAAATATTTCAAGGAATATATGAAGGAAGAACCAAGTTTATACGAAAAACTATACGGGGAGGACAAACGATAAACTACCAAGGGAATATTGTGATAATAGGTGATGTTAATCCGGGGGCTGAAGTTTATGCTGCAGGAAATATAATGGTATTAGGAACATTAAAAGGTCACGTTTATGCAGGAAACAATGGTAATGAGAAAGCAATAATAAGTGCATTTTCAATGCAACCGGAGATTATTCAAATTGCTAATATAATAACAAGAGCACCAGAGGATAGCTCTAAACCTTCTTATCCAGAAGTGGCTAAGATAAAGGATGGGGCTATAGTAGTGGAGCCATACATACCAAATAAATATATATAAGTGAAAGCGGAGGTATTAAAAATGGGAGAAGCCATAGTAATAACATCAGGAAAAGGTGGAGTAGGAAAGACCACTACAACAGCTAATATAGGAACTGCTCTAGCGGCTGAAGGGAAAAAAGTTGTACTAATAGATGGAGATACAGGATTACGAAATTTAGATGTACTTATGGGACTGGAAAATAGAATAGTTTATACCATTTTAGATGTTATAGAGAATAGATGTAGATTAAAGCAAGCACTTATCAAGGATAAAAGATTCCCAAATCTTTTTATGCTTCCTACGGCACAAACTAGAGACAAAAACGATATTTCTACAAAGGAAATGTTAGACTTAGTTCTAGAGCTTAAAGAGGAATTTGATTTTGTAGTTATAGACTGCCCAGCAGGAATAGAACAAGGTTTTGAAAATGCCATAGTTGGTGCAGATAGAGCTATAGTTGTGGTGAATCCAGAAATCACCTCTGTAAGAGATGCAGATAGAGTTATTGGAAAGCTTGATGCTAAGGGATTAGAGCGACATGAGCTTATCGTAAATAGATTAAATTATGTTATGACTAAAAATGGAGATATGCTAGATGTAAGTGACATAATAGATACCTTATCGGTAAAGCTTATAGGCGTTGTTCCCGAGGATAGAAATATAACTATATCCACTAACAAAGGAGAGCCTATAGTATTGGACAACGGTGCACTAGCAGGTCAGGCATTTAAAAATATAGCTAAAAGAATTTTAGGAGAAGAAGTACCCCTACTAGATTTAAGCAAATCTTCAGAAGGTGGATTTTTCCAAGCATTAAAAAATTTATTTAAAGGGAAATAGGGGGCTATAATTATGGATTTTATGAAATTTTTTACTAAACAAAGTCCTAAGGATGTGGCTAAGGATAGATTAAAATTGATACTGATAAATGACAGAGGGGATTTACCAGGAGATGTGATGGAAAAAATGAAAAATGAAATTCTTCAGGTGATTTCTAAATATGTGGATTTTGATAGTGATGATGTGGAAATATCTCTTAGTAAATCAGAACAACAAGAGGGTATGTCCCCAGCATTAGTAGCCAACATACCAATAAAACAGCTTAAAACAAGATAAGTATATATGGTAAAATACTACCCTTGTAGCTTAGCTAAGTTAAGTGATATACTAAAAAGTGAAAACTTTAAACTGGAGGGATAGTGTTGTTTAATAAATTGAAGTTAGATTCTAAGTTAATTAGGGAATTAGATTTTGGTATACTGATAACCTCCATACTGATAACTCTATATGGTATTTTGAATATATATAGTGCCACAGGAGTAACAGATGCTAAAAAACAATTAGTTTGGCTAATTTTAGGCGTTGTGGCCATTTATTTTGTGCTTCTTATGGATTATAATATTATACAAAATTATGTAGCCATATTTTATTGGATTTCCGTGCTATTGCTTATATACACAGACTTCAAAGGGGTTACTGTAAATGGTGCAACTGGATGGGTTAAAATAGGGCCATTACCCAAGTTTCAACCAGCGGAAATAGCTAAGATGGCTATTATATTGATGATAGCTAAGAAACTAGAGGATATGGAAGGAAAAATTAATGAGCCTAAAAACTTCTTTATAATATTCTTCTATGCTTTATTGCCAGTAGTATTTATATTAAAACAACCAGATATGGGAATGACTATGGTGTGTTTTTTCACGGTTTTAGGAATGGTTTTTATAGGTGGATTAAATATAAAGGTTATAATAGGAGGACTTATGGGCCTTGCTACGGCTATAGCTCTTGTATGGAACTCTTCCTTAATGAAGCCCTACTGGAAAATTAGATTGACATCATTTTTAAATCCTGGAGCAGATGAACTGGGAGGGGGATTACAATTGTTACAATCCCTTATAGCCATAGGTTCTGGTGGTGTTTTAGGAACAGGTCTTACTCATGGAACTAGCTATGCAGCTCAGTTTGTACCGGAGAAACAGACGGATTTTATATTTGCTGTGTTAGGAGAGCATTGGGGATTAATTGGAGGAGTACTACTGGTGGTTTTATATGGTATATTTTTATATAGAACCATAAATGTAGGAAAGACATCGAAAGATATCTTTGGAAAGATGGTTTGTGCAGGAATTGTTTCCTCTTGGTTATTTTCTATATTACAAAATATAGGTATGACCATAGGAATCATGCCTATAACAGGAATAACTCTGCCTCTTATGAGCTATGGTGGTACTTCTGCCATTATAAACTTTTTGTCCATAGGTTTACTTTTGAATATAGGAATGAGACGTAAGAAAATAAACTTCTAGGGAATGGAGGATGGATATGAGGATAGCTCTTATAGCCCATGATAAAAAGAAAGATGATATGATAGAGTTTGTTAAAAGATATAAAAGTACATTAAAGGAACACCAACTTTTTGCTACAGGAACCACAGGGAAACTAATCAATGAAATAATAGGATTAGATGTAAAGAGATTTCTATCAGGTCCCTTAGGGGGAGACCAGCAAATAGGCGCTAAAATAGCAGAGGGAAATATGGACTTAGTCATATTTTTTAGAGATCCTTTGACTTCACAGCCTCATGAGCCAGATGTATCTGCTCTTATAAGGCTATGTGATGTCCATCATATACCTGTTGCAACCAACATAGGAAGTGCTGAAATATTTTTATCTGCCTTAAAAAAGAGATAATAAATAAGAAATTTATCATAGCTGTTATTTTGCAGCTATGATATTTTTTTGTATCAATTTGCTTAGTAAAAGTCACGTAATACCCTTCATTAAAGGTTAGTTTCAAATTATGGTAATAAAAGCAGCAGTAGGAAAATATATTATAGTAATTCAAAGGAATTTTTTTATTGATGAAAACATTATGAACAATCCAGTATTGTGGAGGGATATTTATGGGAAATTACCATGAGGCCTATGAAAGTTACTATAATAAAATTCTTCAAAAGGATTCAAAAAACAGGGAAATGATACATAATGGAAGCTATTCGCCATCACAAAGCTACAGAACTACTAATAATCATAAGGGAAAGAATAAATCCTTCTACAACAAAGGATTATTTGATTTTTCATCTAAAAATATAGCTAATTGTATTATTTTTCAATTAGTAGGAACAGGAATATTAATGGCTATTATATTATTTTGTAAGGTTTATGTAACTCCAGAAACAAAGAATATATACGACTATGCTAAAACTACAGCAAGGACATCCTTTGACTATAATAGGGCTTTAGCTAAAATAAAGGCCTTTGATTATAAAGAAACCTATGAAAATATCAATGAGTATATAGAAGCTTTAAAGGAAAAATATTTAGGAGAAGAAAAGCTTATGAAAACCATTAATGAAAATTTTATGGTTCCAGTGAAAGGTGATTTAATAGGACGGTATGAAGAAAGCAAGACTTTAGGATGGATAGGCTATGACAAAGGTATAGTTATAAAAACAGAAAAGGATGCTGCTGTGTTGACACCCTTTTCAGGGGTCATCAGGGAAACCGGAGAAAGTGAAGCTTTAGGAAAATATGTAGTCATAGACCATGGTAAAGGGGTAGAAACTGAATATGGGAATTTAGATAAGATATCTGTGAAGGAGGGAGACAAGGTAGAAAAGGGTACTACAATAGCTCAGGTGGCAGGAGAAGGGAAATTGCCTTATGCTCATTTGTATTTTGAACTTATATATATGGGGGGACCTAAAGATCCAGAGAAATATATTAATTTTAAGGGCAAATCGCTGACATAGGAGATATGGATGATAAAAATAAATAGATTTTTTATACCCTATATAGTAGTGATAATACTCATAGGCTTTGGTTATGATTTTCTTATAGCATTTTTTTGGATATTTCTTCATGAGATAAGTCACTTTATAGTAGCTACCAACTGCGGCATAGAGGATATAAAATTAAATATAATACCTATGGGAACCTACATTGAATCTCAAAGGTTTGATGAAGCCAAGCCCAGAGAAGATATGATAATATCTTTAGCAGGTCCAATATTTAACATAGCTATGTCCATAATTTTGTATCAATTGAATAAATATATTCCCATGGAAATATTTAAAAAAAGTTTTGATGCAAATTTAATATTGGGAATTTTTAATATGCTGCCAGCCTTTCCTTTGGATGGTGCTAGAATTTTGAGAGCTATCTTAAGCAGAAAAACTATGTACAAAAGAGCTAATAAAATAACTGTAAGATGTAGCCTTGTTACAGGGGTTACATTACTTGGGTGTTTTATTTTTTTGTGGATTTTTAATAGATTCAACATATCATTAGGTCTTATAGCTTTGCTTATAATAGTTATTTCTTTTAGAGAAAAGGAAAGGATAGTGTATATAATAATGGGAGATATAATAAGAAAGAAAAATAGATTTATGAAGGACAGTTATATAGAGAATAAATCTATATCTGTATATTATAAAAAGGATTTAATAACTCTATTAGGGCTAGTGGATAAAAATAAATATAATCTTTTTACCATATTAGATGATGATATGAAAATTATAGATACCATAAATGAACATGAAGTTTTGGAGGGACTAAAGTCCTACGGAAATTTAACTATAGAAGAATTTACGAAAATGAAAAAACTATGGGACTAATAGTAAAAGCAGGGGATGTATCAATTATGATACACCCTCTTGATTTCATAGCTTTACAATTGGGCTATTTATTTTTATAATAGTAGAATAGAATACAATCTTAAAATATAATGGAAGCATTTTACTTTGTGCTTCCTTCTTTAGTGTAGAGGATTAAAAAATTTCCAAGGAGGAAATGTAATGAAAAAAAATTTAGATGACATATTATTCAGAGTAGAAAAGCCAGCTAGATATGTAGGTGGAGAAATAAACTCTGTATATAAAGATAAGGAAAACGTAGATATAAGGTTTGCTTTTTGTTTTCCAGACGTATATGAAGTAGGAATGTCTCATCTAGGTAGCAGGATACTTTACCATACCTTAAATGAGCGAGAAGATACATATTGCGAGAGAGCTTTTGCTCCATGGCCTGATATGGAGGAATTAATGAGAAAAAATAGCATTCCTTTATATACACTAGAGACCAAGGATTCTTTAGACAAATTTGATTTTTTAGGTTTTACTCTTCAATATGAAATGAGTTATACCAATATATTAAACATGTTAAACTTAGGTGGTATAACCCTTAGAGCATCAGAAAGAGGAGAAGAGGAGCCTATAATCATGGCTGGGGGACCCTGCGCTTATAACCCAGAACCATTATATGATATAGTAGATTTCTTTGAACTAGGAGAAGGCGAAGAAATCATGAATGATGTATTAGAGGTTTATAAAAAGTTTAAAGGTAAAAACAAAAAAAAGGAATTTTTAAGGGAAATATCAAAGATTACAGGAGTTTATGTTCCATCTTTATATGAAGTTACTTACAATGAAGATGGAACCATAAAGGAGTTTAAACCTAAATATGAAGATGTACCTTCAAAGATTACAAAAAGATTTATTACTAACTTTGACAAAGTTAGCTTTCCAGATAAATTTATAGTTCCCTATACAGAGATTGTCCATGATAGAATAATTCTTGAAACCTTCAGAGGATGCACCAATGGCTGCAGATTTTGTCAAGCAGGAATGATATATAGACCAGTTAGGGAGAAAGCCTATGAAACATTGATGGAGGATGCTGAAAAGTTATTGAAAGCTACAGGATATAATGAAATATCTTTAAGTTCTTTAAGCATATGTGATTATTCTAATATTCAGAGGCTTATATTTTCCATTATAGAGAGATATAAGAATGATAAGGTGGGTGTATCCCTTCCATCTATAAGAATAGATGCTTTTTCTGTGGATTTAATAAAAGAAATTCAGAAAGTTAGAAAGACAGGACTTACCTTTGCACCAGAGGCTGGAAGTCAAAGAATGAGAGACGTTATAAACAAAGGGGTTACTGAGGAAAAGGTTCTAGAAGCTGCTCAGTCTGCCTTTAAGTCAGGTTGGTCTACCATAAAGCTTTATTTCATGATAGGACTTCCTTATGAGAATATGGAAGATGTAATAGGTATAGCAGATCTATCTGATAAAGTTGCAAATGAGTATTTTAAAGTTCCAAAGGAAGAGAGAAATAAGGGATTAAGAGTGACAGCAAGCACTTCTATCTTCGTACCTAAACCCTTTACTCCATTCCAATGGGCTCCACAGGATACAATGGATGTGGTAGGAGAAAAAATAAAGAATATAAAAATGGCTATAAAAAGTAAAGCAGTATCCTATAATTATCATGAATCAATAGTATCATATATGGAAGCTATCCTTGCAAGGGGAGATAGAAGAATCTGTGATGTTATTATAAAGGCTTACGAAAAGGGANNAGCTAAATTTGATGGATGGTCCCAATACTTTAACTATGACTATTGGAAAGAGGCCATGGAGGAATGTAATCTTTCAGGAGAATTCTATGCTTACAGAGAAAGAAGCTATGATGAAGTTCTTCCTTGGGATTTTATAGATATAGGAGTAAATAAGTCATATCTTATAAATGAAAGTGAAAAAGCTAAAAAGGCAGAGCTTACAAAGAATTGCAGAGAGGGCTGTACTGGCTGCGGAGTAAATGTAAACTTTAAGGAAGGGAAGTGTTTTGAGGGTGCGATACTTAATAAAGTATTCTAAAGAAGACTCAATAAAATTTATATCACATTTGGATTTGATGAGGACACTTCAAAAGATAATAAGAAGAGCAAATTTGCCAGTGGAATATTCCAAAGGATTTAATCCACATATGAGTCTATCAATTGCTCAGCCTTTATCTGTTGGAATGAGTTCTAAGGGAGAGTATTTAGACTTAGGACTTTTAGAGGAGCTAAGTGAAAAAGAAATAAAAGATAGACTAATAGAAAACACTCCAAGCTCCATAAGTATTTTAGAGGTAAAGAAGGTTGTGGAAGAGGGAAAAAAAGTGCCAGCAGCTATGGCATTAATAGATAGGGCAACCTATGAGATAAAGGTATATTTTAATGATACAACAAGGGTAGAAAAAGAGTTAGAAGAACTTTTAAAGGAAAACTCTTGGAAAATCATGAAAAAAAGCAAAAAAGGAGAAAAAGAGGTGGATATAAGGCCTCTTATAAAGGATATAAAATATTGGTGTAAAGACAGCCATCTTATTATAAACTGCACTTTACCTTGTGGAAGCAGAGAACACCTATCCCCAGAGCTTTTAGCAACTTATATAAAAGGTCATATAGAGGGGGCAGATGAAGAAAAGTTTACTTATATAGAAAGAAAAGAAATGTATGCAGAAAAGAATGAAAGGTTTATACCTCTATATAAATATGTTTAGTTTTAAAAAAACATATTATCCTAGGAGGAAATTATGAGAGAGATTTTTATAGAAAAGGACAATTCCTTAAGGCGAATTGCTATAAAGGAAGGGGAAAAACTAATAGAGTGCTGTATAGAAGAAGACACTAATGAACCTCTTCCAGGAGAGATATATAAGGGCATCGTAAAAAATATAGTGCCTGCTATTAAATGTGCCTTTGTGGACATAGGTCATGGCAAAAATGCCTATATGTATTTAAGTGAAGATAAAGATATGTCTATTAAGAAAGGCCAAGAGGTTTTGGTAGAGGTTGTAAAGGAGGTAATAGGTACTAAAGGGGCCAAGGTAGTGCCTATTATAAACTTGCCAGGGAGATATGCAGTAATAAGCAATAAAAACAAAGATGTAAGTTTTTCTAAAAAGATAGAAAATCAGGATTTTAAAGCTAAGGCTATAGAGGACCTAGATGGAATCATCCCCCTTGGAATAAAGATAAGAACCCAAGGTCAATATGTGCCTTTACCTGTTATAAAAGCAGAAATAGAAGAGCTGTATAGTATTTATGAAGAAATAGATAAGGGTTTTAAATTTGCATTAGGACCTAAAAGGTTGTATGGAGAAAATTCTTTAGTATACAAGATACTTAGGGATTTTGTAACAGATGACACAGAAAGTATAGTGGTAAATAGTGAAAAAGACTATAAAATTATAGATAGCTATATAGATGATAAAGAAGATATAAAAGCTAAATTGAAATTTTATGATGGTCATAGAACCCTCTTAGATTTTTATGGAGTGGAAAAGGATATATTAGCCTTAAGGCATCCCAAGGTGGCTCTTCCCTGTGGAGGATCTTTGATAATAGAATCAACAGAGGCCATGTATGTTATAGATGTAAATTCCGGAAAAAATACCAAGGCCACAACAATGGAAAAGACAGCGTTTTT
Organism: Clostridium sp. UBA5530; assembly: GCA_002423705.1. Classification (GTDB taxonomy): domain Bacteria; phylum Bacillota; class Clostridia; order Clostridiales; family Clostridiaceae; genus Clostridium_X. The sequence goes on along the minus strand of DINW01000091.1, from coordinate 24,830 downwards.
AACTAATAGTGAAGCTGCCACAGAGATAGCTCGTCAGATAAGACTAAGAAACTTAAGTGGTATTGTGGTAGTGGATTTTATAGATATGACAGAGGAAGAACATAAAAGGAAAGTTTTAAAACTTTTAGAAGAAGGCTTTAAAGGGGATAAGAATAAAACTGTTATATATAGCCCTACGGAGCTGAACTTAGTACAGATTGCTAGAAGAAGAAGGGGAAAAACCATATATGAATATATGGAAGAGTCCTGTAAGGAATGTCATGGTCATGGCAAAAAATTAAAGCTGGACTATATAACTTTACTAATAAGAAATGACATATTAAAGAAAGATGGAGACAGCTCTGTAAAGGATATGTACATTGAAATCAATAGCATATATAGAAAAGTTATAGAAGAAGACATAGTATATTTTTTAAAGGATATAGAAGCTTTAGACAAGAATATATATCTAAATTTTACTGAGAAGGTTGAGTACTTCAAGGTGGAACCTTTAATATTTATGAATCAAGTGGAGAACGTTAAGAAATATAGAATAGACCTGGATAATTTGTAAAAAAAACTTTACAAGGCAGGCGCTATGTGTTAAAATGGCTTTTGTAGACCGCACGCAAAGGGTTTTTATAAAACATTCTTTTGGAGGATGTACCTCAGTTGGCGAGACTGGATAGAGGAGGTGTATTGAATGTACGCAGTATTAACAACAGGTGGAAAACAATATAGAGTTGCAGAAGGAGATACTATCTACGTAGAAAAGCTAGACGCAGAAGTAGATTCAACTGTTGAATTAGACCAAGTTCTTGCAGTAGGTAAAGAAAATGGAGAATTCGTAGTTGGAAACCCAGTAGTAGCTGGAGCTAAAGTTGTAGCTAAGGTTGTAGCTCAAGGAAAAGCTAAGAAGGTTATAGTTTTCAAGTATAAGCCAAAGAAAGACTATAGAAAGAAGCAAGGACATAGACAACCATTTACTAAGCTAGTGATTGAAAAGATAGAAGCATAATCATGATAGAGATTGTTCTTTATAAAAAAGGTGATAACATAGTTGCCTTTGATATAGAAGGTCACGGTGTGAGCAGAGAAGATATAAACAATGCTATTGGCAGTGCTTATGACTTGATATGCAATACAGTGTCCACACTTTCTCAAAGTGTAGTGATAGGTATGGAAGAGGTTTTACATATTAAACCTCACTATTTAATTAATGATGGCTATCTTGCTCTTAAGGAACTTGAAGATGAAGACATTGAAAAGTGTCAGGTTCTTTTAAAAACCTTTGAAAAGAGTTTAGAAAGTGCCATGAAAAGCTTAGATATAAGTTTTGGTCAGAAAAAACGAAAAGAATATATAAACCTTATCGAGAGGGAGGTGTAGTGTTATGCTAATAATGAACCTTCAGTTATTTGCTCATAAAAAGGGAGTAGGTAGCTCCAAGAATGGTAGAGACAGTGAGTCTAAGAGACTTGGTGTTAAATGTGCTGATGGACAATTTGTACTTGCTGGACATATTCTAGTAAGACAAAGAGGAACAAAAATTCATCCAGGAACAAACGTTGGAATTGGAAAGGATGACACTCTTTTTGCTAAAGAAGACGGAATCGTTAAATATGAAAGAGTTGGAAGAGACAAGAAGAAGGCTAGTGTTTATCCTGTAGACGTAGAGGAAGCTTTAGCTGAATAATGACTTTGGGAGCACCCTTGAGAAGGGGTGCTTTTTTTAAGATTATGGCTAATTTAACTTTAATAATAAACAATAAAACTTTTATTAGAATATATATATTAAGAAAAAAGTGGCTAAACTATTAGTTAATAGTATCAAGTTAAATATTAAGATGAAAAGAAGGTGAGAACTATGTTCATAGATACAGCGAAAATATTTGTTAAATCAGGAGATGGTGGGCACGGGTCCATATCATTTAGAAGAGAAAAATATGTGCCTCTAGGGGGTCCAGATGGAGGAGACGGTGGACGCGGAGGAGACGTGGTTCTAATTGCTGACAGCAATATGACTACTCTTTTAGACTTTACATATAAAAGAAAATATGTAGCAGAAAGAGGAACCGATGGGTCAGGCTCAAAGTGCTATGGTAAGGATGGAGAGGACTTTATTGTAAAGGTTCCTATGGGAACCATAATAAAGGATGTAGAAACCGGTAAAATTATGGCAGATCTTTCTCATGATGGAGATAAATATGTAGTATGCAAAGGAGGAAAAGGTGGAAAGGGAAATGCAAAATATGCAACTCCCACAAGACAGGCTCCACAATTTGCAGAACCAGGAATGCCAGGAGAAGAAAGATGGATAGTATTAGAATTAAAGTTATTAGCTGATGTTGGACTTTTAGGATTTCCTAATGTAGGGAAGTCAACCTTATTATCCATGGTGTCTAAGGCTAAGCCTAAGATAGCCAACTATCACTTTACTACTTTAAAACCAAACCTTGGAGTGGTAAGTATTCAGGGAGTATCAAACTTTGTAATAGCTGACATACCTGGAATAATAGAAGGAGCAGCAGAAGGAGTAGGATTAGGACTTGACTTTTTAAGGCACATAGAAAGAACTAGAGTATTGATACATGTAGTAGATATATCAGGAGTTGAAGGCCGGGATCCAATAGAAGACTTTATAAAGATAAATGAAGAACTTAAAAAATATAGCATAAAGCTTTGGGATAGACCTCAAATAGTAGCAGCAAACAAGTGTGATATGCTTTATGATGAGGAAGTTTTTGAAGACTTCAAAAAGAAGATAAATGACATGGGGTATGATAAGGTATTTAAGATATCAGCAGCTACAAATGAGGGTGTACCAGAGCTTATGAAGGAAGCTGCAAGACTTTTAAGTGAAATACCAGTGGTAGATTTGGAGATAAGTGAAGAAGAAAAATTCATTGAAGAGGAAAAGAGATTCACATACACCATAAAGGAAGAAGATGGAGTTTATGCTATAGAAGGAACCTTTGTAGATAGGCTTCTTTTAGCAGTAAATGTAAAGGATGCTGATTCTCTAAGATATTTCCATAAGGTATTAAGGAACAAGGGAATTATTGATGAACTTATAGCCATGGGAATAGAGGATGGAGATATAGTTAGACTAAACGATTTTGAATTTGAATTTTTACTATAGGTAGGAGGGTACTATGATAACGAGCAAACAAAGAGCATATCTAAGAAAGCTAGCTCAAAATATAGATTCCATATTCCAATTAGGAAAGAATGGAATAGAAGATAGCTTTTTAAAGCAAATAGATGACGCTTTAGAAGCAAGGGAACTTATAAAATTCTCTGTGCTAAAAAATAGCGGATACGAGTCTAGAGAAGCATCAGACATAATATGTGAAGAACTTAAATGTGAAGGAGTTCAAGCTATTGGAAGTAAGGTTGTTTTGTATAGAAAGTCTCAAAAGAAGCCTAAGATAGAGCTTCCTAAATAATAAGATAGCTATGAAGAATATAGGCATATTTGGAGGAACATTCAATCCTATCCACAATGGTCATCTTTATATAGCAGAAGAAGCATTAAATACGTTAAAATTAGATGAGGTGGTATTTGTCCCCAGTGGCAGACCACCTCATAAAAAAAATGATAAAAATCTATTAGATGAAGATTTAAGATATGAAATGGCGAAGATGGCTATAAGAGGATATGAAAATTTCTCTTTAACGGATTATGAAATAAGAAAAAAGGGACTTAGCTATACTTATGAAACCTTAAAATATTTTAATAGCATTTATAAAGACAGCAACCTTTATTTTATAACAGGAGCAGACTGCTTAATAGACATATATAAGTGGAAAAACATAGAGGAAATATTTAAAGAAGCTACTTTAGTTGTTTTTAATAGATATGGAGTTTCAAAGGACGAGATATTAAAACAAAAAGCTAAGGTGNNACATTATCATTGGACATATCTTCTACCTTTATAAGAAAGGCAATAAAGGCAGAGTATAATCTGACCTATTTCCTTCCGCCCTCTGTTAGAAACTTTATAAAGGAACTAAAGCTATATAAATAAAACAAATGGGGGATGGCAAAGTGTGGAGTGAAGAGAATATTAAGGACTATCTTAAAGCTAATATTAAGGAAGAAAGGTATAATCATGTTTTAGGTGTTGTGAATACTGCAGAGACTTTAGCTAAGCTTTATGGAGAGGATATTTCTAAGGCACGGTATGCTGCATTTATTCATGATGCTGCCAAGGGAAAAAAAGACCAAGAACTTATTGATATAGCACAGTCAAAGGGATATGAACTTTGTGAAGAGGAAAAAAGATCACCCCAGCTTTTACATGGTGTCGTAGGAGCCATAATAGCTAAAGATCTTATGGAAATCTATGATAAGGATATTCTAAATGCAGCTACATATCACACCACAGGAAAGGTAAACATGACTAACCTTGAAAAGATAATATATGTGGCAGACTATATAGAGCCAGGAAGAGCCTTTAAAGGGGTAGATGAACTTAGACAACTAACCTTTAAAGATTTAGATACTGGAGTATTAAAAGCCTTCGATAATACTATAAAGTTTGTTATAGATAAAGGCCAAGTAATTCATATAAGAACTATAGAGGCAAGAAATTACCTGTTGCAGGAAGTTTGTAAGGGAGACATGAATGAATAAAATATCTGATATAGTACCTAAGGACTATGATAAAAAAACCATAAGAGAGTTTTTAAAGGAATATAAAGATATGTCCACTAGATTTATAAGAAAAGCTGCTTTGGATAAAAGAATATTAGTAGATGGAAAAAAGGTTAAGATGGATTATACCTTACAGCAAGGGCAAAAGGTTGAAGTTATACTAAACAGAGAAGAGACCCAGGACATAGCTCCAGAACATATGGATATAGAGGTTGTCTATGAAGATCAAGATATCTTAGTTGTAAATAAGCCTCCCTTCATGGTAGTACATCCTACTAAAAGTCATCCCTATGGGACTCTAGCCAATGGAGTTATAGGATACTTTAGGGAAAAAGGAGATAAATCCATTGTAAGGCTAGTAAGCAGGTTGGATATGAATACCTCAGGACTTATAATAATAGCTAAAAATCAATTTGCCCATATGGCTCTTTCAAGGGATATGCGGGAAGATACCTTTAAAAAGACTTATTTAGCCATAGTTCATAATAAAATGGAGTCAGAGGAAGGTACTATAAATCTGCCTATATATAGACCTACTGATGATGCCATAAAAAGAGTGGTAGATGAAAAAGGCCAAGAAAGTATAACCCATTATAAGGTTATAGAAACCTATGACAAGGGTCAGCTTTTGCAATTAGAATTAGAAACAGGAAGGACTCATCAGATAAGAGTTCACCTTAATTATTTTGGATGTTCTATATTTGGAGATACATTATATGGAGAAGAAGACCAAGAGTACATAGGAAGGCAAGCACTCCATGCCTATAAACTTCAAATACCTCATCCTAAGGGTGGCAGAATCATAGAAGTTCAAAGCAACATGCCGGAGGATATGAAAAATCTTATAAATAAACTAAAAGGAGATAAGTAATTAAATACTATCTCCTTTTAAATTTCTTTTTAATTTTAAATCTTTTTATATTATATTTAAGACATATAAAAACAATTGAAAGTCCTATACATATTCCAAGAAGCACATAGATATTCACATTGTTTTTCACCTTAGAGGATATGGCTTTAACCTCTTCTCTATCTCCACCGCTTATTATGGCTACAGTGCCTAAATCCTTATCATTAAGAGAAATCTTAGCAGAGGCTATCTCATCCCCTTTTTTAAAGGATTTTAATGAAATGTCATCCTCATTTAAAATATTAATAGAAGGCTTTACAGTGTTTTCTTTTCTTGGTATCACATAATAAAAATCAGAGCCAGCTAAAAGAGGAATTGCATTTGAATTAGATCCGCTGTTGGAACTGTTTTCAAAATCCTTTATTTTGTCCCCTTTAGAAAACAATTTTACTAAGTCAAAGTTATTAAAACCATATTCAAAAAGCTTTTTTGAATCATCAAAATATCTATCTTTATCATCAGTATGAAGAATGGATACAATAAGAGTCCTATCATCCTTTTTAGCAGCAGTTACAAAGCTGTGTTTAGCTTGGATGGTATAGCCAGTTTTGCCACTGATAGTAGGTTCGTAATATACAGAAGAGTTTTTCATTAAAGACCTTATTCTATTGTTTACCCATCTTTCTGTAGTAACTTTGTCTGAATTTTTTATAACATAATAAGGTCGCTGAGTAATTTCAAGAAATTCAGGATGCTTTAAAGCCTCTCGCATTATAAGACACATGTCTTTAGCAGAAACATAATGATCAGCTTCATATAGACCACTTGGATTCTTAAAGTTTGTATTAGTAGCTCCAAGTTCTTTTGCTCTTGCATTCATCAGCTTGGCAAACTCAGGTACAGAGCCACTTATATGCTCAGCTAAGGCGGTTGCAGCATCATTGCAAGAACCAATTAACAGTACATTTAGAAGTTGCTCTATAGTTAAAGTTTCCCCTTCAGTAAGTCCTAAAGCAGTGCCATCTGTATTTGGCGGGTTTTTACCTATAACAACATTTTCATTGAGCTTTCCCTTTTCTAATACTAAAAGAGCTGTCATAATTTTTGTAGTAGATGCTGGTGGAAGTGGTTTATCCATATCTTTTTGAAATAAAACCTCCCCAGTTTTACCATCCATTAAAACTATTCCAGCTCCTGCAACATCAGGAGTTTTTTCTTCAGCCTTACATACTAAATTTATATTAATAATAAAAAATACCGTAATTATGAAAACAAAAATCCGTCTCATATTTTCCCCCCGAACATAAAAATTATATAACATAGTATAAAGTATATCAAAAAAACATAAAAACTGCGATAGATTTTTATAACTTTGTCAATAATATTAACAAAACGTAAAAGGAGGGAAAAAATGAAAAGTAAAAATAAATATATAGGATCAATAGCTATAGCAGCTATAATAGTTATAGTTATTGGAATAGGCTATTTTAAATCAAAGCCTAAAACCTATAAAGATGAAGATATATTTGTAGACGCACCTACAACATCTAAGGACACAAATCTATCTAAGGAAAAGATTGTAGTTGAGATAAAGGGAGAGATTAAAAAACCAGAGGTTTATGTAATGGCTAAGGATTCTATAATAAAGGATCTTATATTGGAGGCTGGAGGAACCACAGATAAAGCGGATTTGTCTAAGATAAACCAAGCCATGGCATTAAAAAAAGGAGATTGCATAACTATTCCTAGGGTAGCAGAAGGACAGGTATCTGCACCTAAGGATTCTAGTACTGTAGCTGTAACTAATAATAAAGGAGCTAAAACCCCAAGTGGTAAGCTGGATTTAAATAGAGCCACCAAGGAGGAGCTTAAGGAGGTACCGGGCATAGGGGATGTTACTGCTAGCAAGATTATTGATTATAGAGAAAAGAATGGTGCCTTTAGTTCTTTAGAAGATTTAAAGAAGGTAGGAAGAATAGGAGATGCCACTATTAAGAAATTTCAAGATTATTTAGAAGTTAGATAGGGAATTTTAAGTAGTAAGGTGAAAGGAAAAGGATACCGTTCACAATTCCTATAAAATAATATATAATGTGATAGAAGGTTAAAAGAATAGAGGTGGTTACATATGAATAAAAAGTTGACAGAGCTTACAAAGACCTCAGGATGAGCAGCTAAAATAGGGCCGGAGACCCTTTCAAAAATATTAAACAAGTTACCAAAGATGGAAGACAAAAATTTAATCGTAGGAATTGAGACCAGCGATGACGCTGCAGTATATAAATTAAGTGATGATATTGCTACAATTCAAACCTTGGACTTTTTTACTCCAGTGGTGGATGATCCATATACCTTTGGGCAAATAGCAGCAGCTAACTCTTTAAGTGATGTATATGCCATGGGAGGAAAGCCTATGGTAGCNNTAATATAGTATGCTTCCCTAATTGTTTAGACATTGAAATTCTTGGAGACATATTAAAGGGAGGAGCAGACAAGGTTTTAGAAGCAGGAGCAGTGGTAGTAGGAGGTCATACAGTTCAAGATGATGAGCCTAAGTTTGGACTATCCGTTACAGGAATAGTTCATCCAGACAAGGTTTTAAAAAATTATGGCTGTAAAGAGGGCGACGTGTTAGTTTTAACTAAGCCCCTAGGTGTAGGTATAGTAAATACAGCAATAAAGGGAGGCATAGCTTCAGAAACTGCTTACAACAAAGCAGTGAAAAACATGGCTACCTTAAATAAATATTCAGGAGAAATTGCTGTTAAGTATGATATAAATGCATGCACCGATATAACAGGCTTTGGTATAATGGGCCATGGATATGAGATGGCTGAAGGATCTAAAGTTACTTTAAAGCTATGGAAAGATTCTATACCATATATAGAAGAAGCCAAAGAATATGCCTCCATGGGACTTGTACCAGAAGGAGCTTATAATAATAGAGCTTATTTACAAGGGAAATATGAGTTAATAGATGTAGAGCAGTGGATGGAAGATATACTTTTTGATCCTCAAACTTCAGGAGGTCTGTTGCTTAGCTTAAGTAAAGAACAAGGACAAAAGCTTCTAGAAGAGTTAAAGGAAAACAATGTAGAGAGCTGGATTATAGGAGAAGCTGTGGCCAAGAAAGATAAATATATAATTGTGGAATAATTTTTGTATCAGGAGGGGCAGGGATGAATAAAGCTTTACTTAGAAAATTACCAAAGATAGATGAATTGCTTTTACATAAGGATGTAAATGAAGATATAGAAAGTCATGGAAGGACAATAGTGGTTGAATCCTTAAGGGAAGCTATAGATTCTATAAGAGCTAATATATTAGATGATTCCATAGAGGATTTTCAGGAGGAAGGTGTACTAGATATATATAAGAAATCTATGAATAAAAAGCTAAAGCCTCACCTAAGAAAGGTGATAAATGGGGCAGGTATAGTTATTCATACAAATCTGGGACGTTCTCTTTTATGTGATGAAGCAGTGGAAGCTGTCCACATGGTTTCTCAAAACTACAATAATCTAGAGTATGATTTAGATAAGGGTGCTAGAGGTTCAAGATATAGCCATATAGAGGACCTTATAAAAAAGGTAACAGGAGCAGAGGGAGCACTTGTGGTAAACAACAATGCAGCGGCAGTAATGCTTGTGCTTAATACTCTATGTGAGGATAAAGAAGCTATAGTTTCTAGAGGTCAGCTAGTGGAAATAGGAGGATCCTTTAGAGTTCCAGAGGTAATGAAGTTTTCTAAAGCCCATTTAGTTGAGGTTGGCACTACAAATAGAACTCATCTTTATGATTATGAAAATAACATAACAGAAAATACAGGGGTACTTTTAAAGGTACATACTTCAAACTTTAAAATCTTAGGCTTTACTGAAGAGGTACCCTTAGAAGACTTGGTGGAATTAGGTAATAAAAGAAATGTACCTGTGGTAGAGGATATAGGAAGTGGAGTTTTAGTGGATTTATCCAAGTACGGCTTCATATATGAACCTACAGTACAAGAAAGCGTTAAAAAGGGAACAGATGTGGTTACCTTTAGTGGTGATAAGATGCTGGGAGGACCACAGGCTGGTGTTATAGTAGGGAAAAAGGAATATATAGAAAAGATAAAGAAGAACCAGCTTACAAGAGCTCTAAGGGTAGATAAGATGACTTTAGCTGCTTTGGAGGCTACTTTAAGATGCTATCTAGATGAAAAAGAAGCTATAAAGAAAATTCCAACTTTAAATATGATGTTAAAGTCTAAAGAGGACTTAAAAAAGGATGCTCAAAGATTGAAAAGAAGACTTCAAGGAGCTACAAAGGACTTTACTTTTACCTTAGGTGAAGATTTATCCATGGTGGGAGGCGGTTCTATGCCAACTGAAACTATGGAAAGCTATGTTCTAAAAGTTAAAAGTCAGAGATTTAGCGACAAGGAAATCGAGAATTATTTAAGAAACTATGAAACTCCAATAATAGTTAGAGTATACAATGGAGAAGTTATAATAGACCTTAGAACACTGCTTAAAGGAGATTACGATATAGTAGTTAATGCATTTAAAACTATGGGAGAGAGATAGTATGAAACATATAATTGTAGGTACAGCAGGACATATTGATCATGGAAAGACCACTTTAATTAAGGCTCTTACAGGAAGAGAAACTGATACCACCAGGGAAGAAAAGGAAAGAGGTATATCCATAAACCTAGGATTTACTTTCTTTGATTTGCCTTCAGGAAAAAGAGCCGGAATCATCGATGTGCCAGGTCATGAAAAGTTTATAAAGAATATGCTAGCTGGCATATCTAGCATAGATGTGGTAGTTCTAGTTATAGCAGCAGATGAGGGGAGAATGCCTCAAACTGAGGAGCATTTTGAAATACTTCAGCTTCTAAATGTAAAAAGAGGATTGATAGCCTTAACCAAAAGCGATTTAGTAGATGAAGAATGGCTCCATATGGTAGAAGAGGATGTAAAGGAAAGGTTTCAAGGAACCTTTTTAGAAGGATGCCCAATAATTCCCGTATCTTCAAAGACTGGAAAAGGTGTAGATGACCTTATAAGAGAACTAGATAAAGCTACTGAAGAGGTAGAAGCAAAGGATACAGAAGGTCATTTTAGGCTTCCTGTAGATAGAGTGTTCTCCATAAGTGGATTTGGAACGGTGGTTACAGGCACTGTGATCAGTGGAAGGATTAAAGAAGGAGATACCGTTGCCATATATCCATCTTTAACAGAGGGAAAGATAAGAAATATTCAAGTTCATGATGAAGATGTGGACATGGCAGAAGCTGGCCAAAGATGTGCATTGAATATAGCAGGGATAAAAAAAGAGGATGTATCAAGGGGAAATGTAGTATCTTTACCTCATATGATGGAGTCCTCTATGATTGTAGACTGCAAAATTTATCATATAAAGACTGCAGAAAAAAACATTGAAAATCGTCAAAGATTAAGGCTGTACCACGGTACCTCAGAGATTTTATGTAGAGTGGTTATATTAGACAAAGAGGAAATCAAGCCAGGAGAAGAAGCTTATGTTCAGCTTAGATTAGAGGAACCTCTAACAGCACAAAGAAATGATAGATATGTGCTTAGAACTTATTCTCCTATGGATACCATAGCTGGTGGGATTATCATAAATCCTGTAGCAAAAAAAGCCAAAAGATTTGATAAAAACTATATTGAGGACCTTAAGATAAAGGAAGGCGGAAAGGCAGAAAGCATTATAGAAAGAACTGTAGAAACCTTATCACAAAGCTATCCAACAGCCTTTGATATATTAAAGTCCATAGGTAAAAATGAAGAGAGTATAGAAGAAAACCTTAGAATTTTAAAGGAACAAGGGGCAATTATAGAGCTAAACTCTCTAGATAAACCTGTTTATATTCACAAAAACTTTTTCAAAAAGAAAAGAGAAGAAATAGAAAGCGCCCTAGAAAAATTCCATAAAGGTAACCCTTTAAAAAGTGGAATGTCTAAGGAAGAAATAAAGAACAAGATTTTTTCTAAGGAGTTAAAGCAAAAAAACTATGATGAAATATTAAAGCTTTTAGAGGATAGGAAGTCCATAAAGCAGGTAAATAATCATGTAAGCTTATATGATTTTAATATTGAGTATAGCAAGGATCAAAGGGTTATGAAAGACATCATATTAAAAGCCTATACTGAGGGCGGATATAATCCTCCTAAGTATGAAGATTTAGCTTCTAAGGAAAAGAATAAAAAGGACTTTAGGATGGTGCTAGAATCTTTACTAGATAGCGGAGAATTAGTGAAGATTGGAGAAGAAATGATATTCTTAGGACAGCATTATGATAATGCCAAGGTTATGGTAAAAGACTTTATAGCTAAAAATGGAGGCATAACTCCTGGGGAAGGAAGAGAACTTTTTAATTCCTCTAGAAAATATGTAGTAGGACTTTTAGAACATTTTGATACAATAAAGCTTACTAAAAGACTTGAAGATAAAAGAGTGTTATATTAGTATATAGGGCTGGTGCAGATAAACTTAAAGGTTTTGCACCGGCCTTTAATAATGAAGAAATGATTAATAATTAAAATATTCTGATTATTTAAAATATTTTAAAGGAATTAAGGAGAGGTTTAGAGAATATATATAAAATATCGTAATTTTAAACTGAAATGGAGGATTCTGTCATGAATAAGCTTTATTATTGTGCTGAGTGCAAAAGAATTTTTAAAGAAGAAGGATGCCCTTACTGCGGAAGCGACAACATAAAGGAATTGACCAATAATGCTCCAGTAAATGTTCTTGGAACTAAAATTAAAGGAAAGGTTTTAAAGATAGAAAAAGACAATGTGAGAGTTCTTCACACCAATCCAGAAAGCAAAGAAAGATATATAAAAATATATGAACCAGAAAAATTAAAGAAGGTACTATAGCTGATAAAGAGCTTCCTTATACCCCTCTAAAGTTTACAAGGAAGCTCTTTTTTCTTATGAAGTAACTTGTCTAGGTAAAATTAGCCACAGAATTTTTCATAAAAGTCTATTACTAGTTTTAATGCAACTCCAAGGCTCATCATGACAAAAATAGGTTTTATAAGCTTGGCTCCTTTGTTAAGAGCCGCCCTTGTACCAAATTGAGCACCTATTATCATAAATATAGCCACTAAGATACCTTGGAAATACCACACCTTTCCTTCAATAGCGAAGACTACTAAAGAAGTGATGTTGCTGACAAAGTTTAGGATTTTGCCGTTACCAGCTGCATGGACAAAGTCAAAATTAAATATCTTAATAAGTGCGAAGATTAGAAAAGCTCCTGTACCTGGTCCAAAAAATCCATCATAGAAACCTATAGAGAAGGCTAAAACCATGGCTAATGCTAAATTTTTCTTCGTTAGCCCTTGAAAATTATTTTCCATTCCTAAATTTTTAGAAACCAAGGTATATATACCTACAAATAAGACCAAAATCATAACTAAAGGGTATAGAAAACTTTGATCTACCAACAATACTGATTTTACACCTAAGATAGCTCCTATTAATGTAAAGGGAGCTATGAATTTAATAAGTTTAAAGTTGATTTTACCAGAAGTAGCGAACTTTAGGGAACTAGTTAAGGATGCAGTTGTGGAAGCAAACTTATTAGTACCCAAAGCAAAATGGGGTGGTACTCCTGCCATTAAAAATGCAGGAACACTGATGATTCCTCCACCTCCAGCAATAGAATCCACAAAAGCAGCTACAAATCCAGCTATACATAAAAATATAATATTAGCCAAAGCAAACACCTCATTATTCTTTTGTCCAAAGTTAGTATAGCATAGGAAGAAAGAAAAAAATATACAAAAAACCCTATAAAAATATCATATTCTGAATTAACTTGAAATTTTGTTGATTTTCACAATGATATAAAGTGAAACAAAGGTAACAAAAAGTTTTCACATAGATAAATTTTATTATGATAGGAGCCTTCCTAATGCTATTTTAAAGGGAAAAGAAAATGTTATCCATTTGTAAACATAGATTAATAAAATCAAGGGAAAGCTACGTATATTTACAGAGAACTTAAAATATAGTATAGTTAAAAAGTACGGTATAATATGCTTATAGTTTCATAAGAAATAAAGCACGTCTACCTATTACTAAGAGGTAAGAAATAGGAGGATTTTTATGAGTGAAAAAGAAATGAAAAAAAACACCTTAAACCAAGATGACTCTGTTAGTGAAAATATAGTAGAGCCTTCTAACATAGAGGTAAAGGCAGAAAAGCCTGTAGCTGCTAATGAAGAAACTGCAGTGGATATGGCTGTGGAATCATCTGAGGGAAACCATGAAAAAAGGGCTAAGGGCAATAAGATCTCTTTCGCAAACACCCTAGAAGCTGTGGTAATAGATCAAGTAATAATAGGAGCAGCAGCTTATGTACTTCTTCTATTATTTGATTTAATAATAAGATTTGGATTAGGTTATTTTGTATCTAATATGGTTACAATGTACCTAGTATTTTATGTGGTAGTTTCAATACTTTACCCAGCAATAATACAAAATACAAAATTCGAAAACACTATAGGAAGAAGATTTGCTGGACTTAAAGTAGTGAAAGCCGCTAATCATGAGGAAACTTCAAAGGTGGAAAACAACAAATAAGGAGATACTTATGAAAAAAGGACAAGAAATACAGGTAGCAATAGAAAAAACAGAATTTGGAGCTATTGGAATAGCCCATTTAGAAGACAAAACAATATATATAAAAGGAAGCTTTCCTGAGCAAAAGGTATTGGCTAGAATAAGTAAGAAAAAGAAGGACTTTGCTGAGGCAAAGCTTCTTCAGGTTATAGAAAGAGCATCCTATGAAAAGGATGCTCCTTGCATTCATTTTGGGCCTTGCGGTGGCTGTATAAGCCAAAACCTGCCCTATGAAAACCAATTGGACCTTAAGGTAAGTCAGGTTCAACAGCTTTTTCAAGAGGCTGCTGTTTCTCAAGGGGAATTTCTAGGCATAGAAAAAAGCCCAGAGGACTTTCACTATAGAAACAAGATGGAATATTCCTTTGGAGACAGAACCAAGGGAGGTCCACTGGAGCTAGGAATGCATATGAAAGGAAGTCCTTTTTCCATAGTAACAGTTGATCAGTGTCTTCTTGTAGATGAAGATTTCAGAGCTATATTTGCGTTCACCTTAGAATACTTTGGAAATAGAAATCTTCCTCACTATAATGTGAGGAGTCATGAAGGCTATCTAAGGCATTTTATCATAAGGAAGGGAAAGAATACTGATGAATTATTAGTGAATCTAGTTACTTCTTCTCAGCTAGAAGAGGATCTAACACCTTATGTAGAAGGGTTAAAGGCTCTAAATCTTCAAGGGACTCTAAAGTCCATAATACATACAACCAACGACGCCTTTGCCGATGCAGTTATACCTGAAAAGGTAGATATCCTTTACGGAGAAGATCATATAATAGATGAGCTTTTAGGACTAAAGTTTAAAATATCACCTTTCTCTTTCTTCCAAACCAACACTAAGGGAGCAGAAAGACTGTACTGTATAGTTAAGGACTTTATGGGTGATGCAGAGAATAAGGTAGTATTTGATTTATACTGCGGCACAGGAACCATAGGTCAAATAGTGGCAGGAAATGCTAAGAAGGTAATAGGTATTGAACTTATAGAGGAAGCGGTTACGGCAGCTAATGAAAATGCTAAACTGAACAATCTAAACAACTGCACCTTCATAGCAGGGGATGTAGCAAAGGTGATCCAAGAGATAAAGGAAAAACCAGATATAATAATCCTAGACCCACCAAGAAGCGGAGTTCATCCTAAGGCATTAGAATATGTGGTGAAGTTTAACCCTAAGGATATCATCTACGTATCCTGCAATCCTAAAACCTTAGTGACAGATTTAAAATACTTAGAAACTCACGGCTATGAAGTGGTGAAAACTAAGCTTAAAGATATGTTCCCAAATACACCTCACGTGGAGACAGTAGTAAAGCTGCAAAGGAAACACAGTTAGAACCTTGAGAAATCAAGGTTCTTTTCTTATGCAAAAATTTATATGTTTTCCAATACATAGTAAGGAAACAATGAAAGTGATATAATTAATTTGTATGAGAATTGAAATATGAATTTTGTTGGGAGAGGGTTAAATGGCGGATATAAAATTATTTAAAATAGATAATGGAGTAGAAGAATTACCAGCTACCTGGGTATCCCTTGAAAGAGAATTGCAAACATTGATTGAGAGGAACATGTTTACGTTCTTTGGAGTTACTTTTCTTAAAACTGAATATGTAACATCTAATGGTGGGCGTATAGATAGTTTGGGAATAGATGAAAATAATTGTCCTGTTATTTTTGAATATAAAAGAGCTAGCAATGAAAATGTAATAAACCAAGGGCTATTTTATTTGGATTGGCTTTTAGATCATAAGGCTGATTTTGAACTTTTAGTTATGAAGACTTTAGGTAAAGAGCTTTCTGATAAGCTTGATTGGACAATGCCACGTCTTATTTGTATAGCAGGGGATTTTACTAAATATGATGAATATGCTGTAAAGCAAATTAATAGGAATATAGATCTTATTAGGTATAAAAAATTTGGATATGAACTACTGTTATTTGATTTAATCAATTCAAATGTAGCTACACCGATTAAAGATAGTATTACGGAAAAGGTAGTTAAACAAAGCACAGATAAAACCTTTGATGAACAATTGGAATCAACAAGTGATAGTTTAAAAGAATTATATTATTCTATTAGGGATTATATTTTAGCACTAGGTGATGATGTAACTGAGAATAAATTGAAGCTATATAGTGCATTTAAAAAGATAAAAAATATTGCTTGTATAGAGGTTAGAGTAAAAAGCATAATGCTATATTTAAGATTAAATCCTAATGATATTACCATTGAAAATGGGTTTACAAGAGATGTAAGTAAAATAGGTCATTGGGGAACAGGTGACTTAGAAATAACAATAAAGAATGTTCAAGATTTTGAAAAAGCTAAGGAATATATTGAAAAAGCTTATGAGATAAATTAAATCTCCATTTAAAGCAAACTGAAGTAATGGAAGAGAGGTAAAATAATGAGTTTACGCAATATCCTAGAAGAAATCATGTCTAATTATTTAACGAAGAAAAAATCAGAAACTTTTAATAAGAATAGTTCAATGTTTCAGTTAATAAATTATAAATCTAAGCAAGCAATAACTGAAATTATAAGTAGTTTGAATGGTGGAGTTGATTTAGAAGTAAAAGCATCTTGTGGGGCGGGCGGTTGGACTAGATATCCTTGGATAGCAGTCTTTAATACTGAAATAACTGAAACTATTCAAGAAGGCGTGTACATAGTTTATTTATTTAGTGAAGATATGCAAAGGGTTTATTTAACCCTAAATCAAGGTTGTACTAATTTAAAGAAAAAATTAGGAACTAATCTAGCAAGAGAAGAGATGCAAAAAGTTAGAAATCAGTTAAGAGAAAAATATAACATATATAAGTTTGCTATAGATAA
The DNA here is from genome assembly GCA_002423705.1 of Clostridium sp. UBA5530. Classification (GTDB taxonomy): domain Bacteria; phylum Bacillota; class Clostridia; order Clostridiales; family Clostridiaceae; genus Clostridium_X. The sequence goes on along the minus strand of DINW01000091.1, from coordinate 7,857 downwards.
TGATCTTATTGTTGGAAATAAGGATTATGAAGAAGGATGTATCTTTTATAAGGAATATAATATAGGCAATCTGCCGATGGAAACACAGATAAAAGAAGACCTCGAAAGTTTAATAAAAGTATATGATTCATATTATATAGATTTCATTTCTAATAAAACTACTAATTTTCTAGAAAATAGAGCCTATGCAAAAAATAATTCAAGTAGAAATGAAAAAGGAGTTAATTATATGTTAGTAAATATAAATTCTTATATTCATTCGAAGGGATATATATATTCTTATGAAGAATTAAGTAATTTCTATTTAAGCCTAAAAACCAAACCATTTGTAATATTAGCTGGTATCAGTGGAACAGGTAAATCTAAGCTAGTAAAGCTTTTTTCAGAGGCTGTTGGAGCAACATCTCAAAATAANNCAGTACAATCTAATAAGTGTTAAGCCTGATTGGAATGATAGTACAGAACTTCTAGGGTATAAGAATTTAAATGATAAGTTTATTAATGGCAAGCTTACTGAAATAATACTTGAGGCAAGTAAAGAAAAAAATAGAAATAAACCATATTTTGTATGCTTGGATGAAATGAATCTTGCTAGAGTAGAGTATTACTTAAGTGAATATTTGAGTTTAATAGAAACACGAAGCTTAAATGAAAGTGGAAATGTAGTAACAGATTTAATATTTCCTAAATCACTTTTTCTAGATGAAAATTTAAAGAAATTAACTATTCCAGATAATTTATATGTTATTGGCACAGTCAACATGGATGATACAACTTTTGCATTTAGCAGAAAGGTTCTTGATAGGGCAAATACTATAGAATGTTCTAATGTTAACCTTGAACTTTTGAATTTTAAAGATGATGAAGTTACTTTAAGTGAAGTCACTAATGATTTTCTCAGGACAAGGTTCATTAACATAAAGGATGTATTAAATAAAGATAAAGAATTTACACAAAATGTGAATGAAAAGATTATTGAAATAAATAATATTTTAAAAACTGGAAATAAACACTTTGGATATAGGGTAAGGGATGAAATTGTATTTTATATGCTTGAGAATAAATTATCTGATCTTCTAAGTGAAGAAGAGGCGTTTGATTTTCAAATAATGCAAAAGATACTTCCAACAATTTCAGGTTCTGATTTAAGCATAAAAGATATCTTAATAAATCTATATAATTATTGCAATCCTGATAATCAAATATCAAATCATATAAATTATATAGCCGAAGCTGAAAAAGGATTAGATTCAGCAATTTATAAGAGAAGTGCTGAAAAAATTATAATGATGTTAAGAGGTTATGAAGATGGCTTTACTTCCTTCTGGTTATAGGAATACTTTAATAAAATTAGACTGTGAAGAATTTGAAATAACAATTCAAGGTGATGTAGTAAATAAGAAATCATTAAACTTAAAGAAAAATGTAAATGTAGAAGGACATATTTTTATCCATGGAGAATATGCTGACAAAACTAAGGTAAACACAATAACATCATTTGGTGGACTGGTTGAAAACAACAGCAATTTAATGCCGCCTACATTTTTTGAGGATGGGAAATATCAAATTGTTATAGAAAGCAAAAATGATAATGAAGTAACTATAATTCATATGGATACAAACCTAAAAAACAACTTACTTAAAGTTGGAAAAATTAAAGTTGGAATAATAGAATTTTCATCTGATATAGGATATTCAACATTTGATATTCTAGTTAAGGGAAAAAGCATTTTAACTTTAACTATAGAAGTCTTTCCAGCTAAAATAGATTATATGAAAGATTACAAGGAATTAATAAGAGAAGTTAATGATGAGATTTGTGGACTAGCTTTTGAATTCTTAGGAAAAACATATATTAATACTAAGCTTACTGATACAGAAAATCAAAGTAACAGTGAATATATTAATATTTTAAAAATAATATTTGATGATATTGAGAGAGCTTTAAAGAGGATAGAAAGTAATACTAAACATAAAGTGGAAAGTAATTATTTATTGGTAAATTCACATAAAGCAAAGAGAATTTCTAACAGAACTATTGATTACATTAGAAAACACCCCAATAGTCTTATTGAAAATAAAAATGGCATATTGACTATTAATAATAAATCATATATTCCAGACAAAGTAATAGAAATAAGAAAAGAAACTACTATTAATATTTTTGAAAATAGGTATGTAAAATATATGATTACAAGCATAATAATGAGACTTAAATATATAGAAAAAAATATCCTTAAAAATTATGATAGTAACAATTCTTGGATCAATTTTATAAGGCAAAAGATAAAAATGTTGGATAGGCATTTAAAGGGACACTTTAAAAATGTAGATGATTTGAAAGACAAGAAATCAATGACATTAGTATTTCAGATGGCTCCAGGATATAAAGAGATTTATAAAAAATATATTTTATTAAATAAAGGATTAGATATTGGGAAAGATTTATATAAAATTACACCTAAGAAAATATATAAATTATATGAAGTATGGTGTTATTTAAAATTACATAATATTTTAAAATACCTTGGGTATGAAGTAACAGAGTATGGTATTGCAAAGTTTAGTGACAATGGATTATATTTTTCTCTGCTGCAAAATGAAGAAGCAAAAATGATATACAAGAATGAGAAAAACAAATTGGAGTTATGGTATAACAAATCATATTCAGCTCTTCCAACTACAAATCAAAGACCTGATACAGTCCTATGCATAAAAAATATATCAGATGAAAATGATGATAGGATATATATATTTGATGCAAAATATAGAATATCAATAGATGCAAATGGACAACCTGGACCGGTTGAAGATGATATAAATGTTATGCATAGATATAGGGATTCTATAGTGAGTGAACTTGATAATAATGTACAATTTAAGTATAAAACTTTTGGAGCATATGTAATGTTTCCTTATAGTGATGAAAAACAATTTATATCCCACAAATTCTATAAAAGTATAGAGAAAGTTAACATAGGAGCATTTCCCATGCTGCCAGGAAGCACATCACTAATTACAGAGCATCTAAGAAATATAATAGAGGGAACTAGTCTAGAAGCCAGAAGTAAGAGAGTAGTTTTAGATGAATATGATGATTACAGTAAATTTAAATTAGAAAATGTAATGGTAGCTAATGTTAAGGATGAAAAACATTGCAATAGCTATATAAGGGGATTATTTTACCATATACCTAAAAAATCATTACTTAATGTTGGAACCAATATTGAGTATGTGGCGTTTTATCAATCAAATAAATCCTTTAATGAAAATTCAGGAATAAAGTACTATGGAAAAATAAAGGATATAATTGAGTATAAGAGAAGTGAATGCAGAGAAATAGAATGCAGAAAAGGAGCTGAAAATGAAGAATACATTAGAATAAATTTTCAATGGGTAAAGGAAATACCTAAAATTGAACCAATACAATATGGAACTCAGGTTGTAACATATACAACGTTATATTTATTGTTAAATGCACAAAATATACATGAGTTAAAGTATAAAAGTAATTTAGAAGTTTTAGTGTATAAAAAGATTAAAAAAATTGCAGATAAACATAATTACAGTATTAGAAAGAGTAATAATTGTTATCATATAAATAATAGAATTATACAAATAATAGAAGACAAAATTATTAAAATTGATGGCCGAATAGTAAAATTCAGTGAATTAGAAAACTATGTTTAAGGGTATGCAACAAAGATTGTTTATTTCACTTTGAATCTTTGTAAGGGGTCTAGTATTTTTTTAAAATTAGAATAATTTTTATTGCTAATGTCAGGTTGAAAGCAGAAAAAAGGTATATTGGATGAAGAGTTTGCTAGAGAATTATAATAGAGACATATAAGATATCCTATATTAAATTTAAAATAAGAGAAAATATAATATTAAGAAAATCAGCTTCCCATATTTAATGTGGTAAGGCTGATTTTTTAGCTACTGTAGGGTACATGGCAAAGAATAATTATTAAATATATTCATAATTGTTAATTATTTGATATAATATATCTATATTGTGTTAAGAAATCACTATGGAAAAAATATATATATAAATTAACAAATTAAACTTATTAATATGGAGGATGGTGTTTAAACATGGATAAAAAGAAAATGATGGAGCAAGTTTATAATCAACTTGCCATTGATTACAACTGTTCTCCTGAAGATTTTTTGAAAGATGGTTTAATTTTTACTGAAGCAAAGGAGCTAGAAGGTAGACGACCATATCCATTTATTAATCCTCGTCTGGAAATGATCACATTTGGTAAGGGTGTTATTATAAATGCTTCATCTAATATTCTACCCTTGATTCGTAAAAACCTTCAGGGCAAGACAAGATATGAGGCATTGAATATGCCATTTGTTTACGGAGTTAATCCATACTTTTTACCTGATTTAGATAAAATAGCTTTGCTTAATAAAAATAATAAATTTGAATATGAATTTGTTGAGAAAAAGGATATACCAAAGTTATATACTCTAAAAGGTTTTAATTTTGCTTTACAGTATGATACTCATAGCCTGCACCCAGAAGCTTTAGCAATAGTAACTAAATATAAAGGCAAAGTTGTTGGCATTGCAAGTGCAGTTATTGAGTGCCAACATTTGTGGCAGATTAATGTAGATGTCCTAGCTGAATACCGTGGAAATAATCTTGCTACTACAATGGTTAACATATTAACTATTGATATTCTTAATAGAGGAATAGTACCATATTACAGTACAGATTGTGGAAATATTTCTTCACAGCGTGTTGCTGTTAAAGCTGGTTATATTCCAACTTGGTCTCATTGTTTTCGAACAAGATTAAAAGATTTGTAATGATATTAGTTATTGTTATGAGAAATTTAGTTACTCTAAGTAATTAATATTTACCAAAGAAGAATTTTAATAAATTTAACTGATTAAGTTTTTACCCTTGGTCAGTTTTTCTATTTTAAGTACTATGAAAACAACTAAAGCAACTAAAGCAACTAGTAACTTTAGACGAAGATATTATTAAGAGAAAGAAGGTGTTTTATGAATATTAACTATATCAAAGGAACTTATGGAGAAAATTTAAATAACTTATCAAAAAATAATTCTGAAATAAAAGATATAAATTCATCCAAAAACAGCAAGGTAAAACTTTCACAACCTAAAGACGTCCTAGATATTTCCACATCAACAAAAAATCTTTCCAGGACTAATACTGTGGGGGGGATGCTTATAGATAAAGGAACTGCTGCACATACAACTTTATATGTTGATAGAGGTTCTTTTAATCAAATAATGAATTATACTACCAACAATCCAGAATGCCAGTGGGAAGAATTAGGCATTGATGATGAGAAAAGATGGATTGTTGTTAATGGACAACGTTTTGAATGTCCCCTTAGTGAGGAAGAAAAAGAAATTCGTAGAAGACTTAGAAGGGGATTTCTAGAAATATTAGATGAAGCAGATAAGGAAAGAGAAAAACAAAAATCTAAATTAGGAAAGCATGGTTCTGTTCAACTAGATTTTGATGAAAATAACAAAATTAAGTTGAATGGTGATACAAGTTTACAATCAAATGATAAGATTAAAAATCTTATGAACAATAATAAGGTAATGATGATGCTATCAGATATTATGAAAATCAATGGAGGACAAGGTATTAAATTATCATTATAATATTTAAAAAGGATTGAGAATAATCTATTTTGGAAAAAGGGCATATACACAATTTGTATATGCCTATTTTTAAAATAGTAATTTTTGGATTATTTCACTATTCTTCTAGCTGTTGCATAATGACTTATATTATAACTACTATATAAGTTGCTTTCAGTTACTACAGTGCTACCTGCCTCTATAAACTTACCATTACCTGTATATATGCCTACGTGGGTTGGATTTGGACCATCATAGGTATCATTAAAGAACACCAAATCTCCTGGTTGTAAATCGGATTTTGCTACAAATTCTCCATAATTTACTTGGTTAGTAGTAGGAGCGGGAAGAGAAATTCCAAATTGCTTAAATACATATTGCACCAAACCGGAACAATCAAAATAATCAGGGCCCTTACCATCCCACTGGTAAGGTTTTCCTAAATGCTTTCTGGCTTCAGCTACTATTTTATCTCCCATAGTTTGAGAATTAACAATAGTTCCATCATACATTCCAGCTACTCTTATAGTCTGCCCATCAAATTTTCCTATGGCTACTCTTCCTGCTATCCTATCTGCTTCATAATTGCTTACCTCTTTTTCTAGCTTAGGTGTGAATTTATTGTTAGATTGTAAATCCCATGTAAATACACCTGTCACATTATTGGAGTAGTCATAAAATGTGACTATTTTATCCTTAGATTTATTTTTGTTATGAGTTGATACTACTTTATCATTTATTTTTGAAGCATTAAATGCATCCCCATGCCACGTTTCTGTAGCTAAGTAAGAATTATTTTGGTTGCATAAAGACCATATTGATGTTTTTGCATTACCATAATCATAAAACATTGCCACTTCATCTTTTCCATCTCCATTAAAGTCTCCTGCTACAGTTTTACCCTTAATTTTACTGGCATCATAGGTTGTACTTTCCCATGCGTATCTACTAATAAATTTTCCATTGGAATTCATTTTTAGTTCAAACATTCCCGTTTTATTGCTGCCATAATCATAAAAAATTAAAACTTCATCTTTTCTATCTCCATCAAAATCTCCTGCTACAATAGCTGCTACATCTTGTCCATCAAACCCTGTTGCATCCCATACATCTTTAGGGGAAAAAGTTCTTTTATCTCCATTTAATGAAAATTGAAACATTGTAGATGTATGATTAAGATAATCATACAGTGCTACTACCTCATCCTTACCATCCCCATTGAAATCTCCTGCAACTACCTTGTTTGTAATGCTATTTGCATTAAAGTTCCCAGCTCCTGAGTTCCAAGCAGATTCATTGTAATATTGTGATCCTTGGTATAAACGATGAATTTCTGTAGTGCTATTACCATAATCATAAAATGCAACTATTTCATCTTTTCCATTGCCATCAAAGTCACCATACGTCACCCTGCCTTTTACCTTTTCAGCATCATAGTTATCTCTAGTTTGAGTCCATAAATCCAAAGTGCTGTTGAAATTTGAAATGTCCCATGAGTTAAATTTAATTCTTCCATCTCCACCAGGATTATATGCAATAGCTTCTTTAGGCTGTAGCAATATTAGTGAGAAAATGCATACTGTTCCTGCTAATAATTTAGTCCACTTCTTTTTAATCATTAAAATGCCCCCTTGTATAAATTTATTTTACGAGAACAATATATCATACATTTACAAAATAGTAAATATTTAGTAAGTATTTTTAATTGATTTGGACAAAATACCAACTTTTAGTTAGAATAGTATTAAAAGCTAAGATGCCAAAGAGATCAAGTGAAACCTGTCTAGGGGCGTAGTTGCTGTTATCTCAAAACTAAAGAGGATAGAGTGTTACAGCAGGTAGACATGAGATTAAGTGAAACTTAGTTTGGGTTTTACCCAATATTGGTTGAACTTATATAGGGTCCTATGGATATGGAGATTTTAATGTAAAAAAATATATAATATAGTATATATTTTTTTAGTTGTATTACAATATTCACTAACAAGGAGGCCATATATGAAAAAGAAATATGTTCTGCTTGTTATTTCAATAATTACAGTACTCTTAATTAAAAATCCTAAAGAAAAAATGCCTTTCAAAGATATTCATATGGATGATGTTAAATCAGTTACTGCAACATTGCAACCGCCTAATGTAACTTACGAATTAAACACTAAGGAAATTTAAGAACTTATTAAGATACTTCAATCAGGAGTAGTTTACCATAAAGATAATTCA
>DINW01000088.1:95760-143239 GCA_002423705.1 Clostridium sp. UBA5530 | reverse complement strand
GGGTGTATCTGCCAGATTGTTGCTATAATTCTCTCTAAACGAAACACGATATCCTTATCATTGCCGTCTGTTCTTTTCAGTTTCTTTACTTCCTTCATTACAGCATCAAGCTCTTTCTTGATCTGTTTAGGAAAAGTATATCTAACCGTATCTCCACCCAGTACATCTTCATATTTAGCAATTTGAATTGTACGAAACTCACCAGCCCAATCATAAATTTGCCCAAAAACATTACGATGAATATCTTGCATCGTTTTCGTATCAAAGATTTTGTAAGATTGGTTATAGACTGCAAGCATAGATAGGTTTGTTATATCTGCCTCGGCTCTACTTAACAAATCACGATCCTTGATATTGGCAAGATTTTGTAAAATATCTACATCATCATATAAATAAGGATCCCTCATCCTACACCTCTGTAGCAAAGCCGTACATATTTAGTGTGGATTGAAATATAGAAATGAAGGATTCATCTCCGTTTTTCCACTTATTAATATTCTGTTGTGTAGTTTTACTAGCATATACACCCTCGATAGCATTTAGTGCATTGGCAAAAGATGCGCTACGTTCTTTTTGCACACTACTTAACGAATCCATTCCGCAAGACAATTTAAGAAGGATAAGGTTTCTGGCAATACTTCTATCAATCAATTTAGCTGCTCGTTCCAGCTCTTTTAAACGTGCTTCAATTTGAGGAAGTTGTAATTTATACTGCTTACAAAGCTCCACCTGTTCTTTTATAATATCAACTTCGTTTTCTTTTAAGTACTTACTCACTATTTTTCCATCTACTCTATTCTGTAAATAGTAATACCGTCTTTCTTTGATGGTTTTGGTAGAAATATATCCTTCTGGAAGTGAAGGGAGTGTGTGCTCTATTTTATTTTTCTGGAGCAGAAGCTCTTTGTATTCATTTATAATAATAGCCGACATCTATAATCACCTCACTATTTAGTAATATTATTATATCATATATTAACCTAATTATCAATATAATATGCATTTGTAGGTTAACTAGTGCGTGATATTTTCTCTCCTCTACCATAGAGATATAACATTGCTGTCTTTCATTAGAATGCAATCTTTAATACAATAAATAGGAATTGGAGTGCTCTGAGTAAAATATGTCCTTATAAGAATGGATGTTATAATGAAGGCGCCAAACGAAAAACTTATTCTGAAACTCTAATTAGTGATACCCACAGCCAGCACGCACAATTTCAAGATACAGAATATTTTAAAATGAAATCAAAAGAGCGTTATAAAATAGAAGCTAAAAATAGTGAATTAAAGCATAGGCACGGTTATGACGTAGCATCATCATCGGTCTTTGTTGCAATAGAAATACAAGGAGCACTATCTATATTTGCTGTTAACATGAAACGAATTATTAAGTTGATGAATGAAAAATAGATTAATATATATATCTTATCAATGGATAAGAATCTGATTTTACCATCCAAAACTGTATGTTAAAATCATATTCTTTTATATTTTTAAGAATAGGTTAAAAATATAATACTTTTTCATTGCCCTCACTGCGCCCATGCTGGCGCACATAAAAATCCGAGAGCCAAAGTTTCTACTCCGCCCCTCGAAAACTCCTTATTTCAAGGCTTTTCAACCCTTTACCTATCTTTTTTTGTTATCAATCTCCTGTGCTCGTCAAACTTGAAATAGTATCATAAACCAATCTATTTCTTTGCAAAAGCCATACGACATAGTGACCAGTCAAATGAAGATTCTTTTATTTCATTAGCAATAGGGTACAAGCTTTCAGCAGTTCTAAGTTCTACCCTTCTAGTTGTTATTTCAGACACAAGATTATTGCTAATAATCGGATTAACCCCTTCATTTTGGACAAAACCTAATAAATTCTTTAGTTTTCTTAGATTTATACCCTTATTTCAATATTAGTTATACTTTCTCCAAAATGAAGGTTAAAAAACTCATTTGGTGACATAAATCTTAAGCTTGAATGAATTCTTCTGTTGTTATAAAACTCCATGAATTCGTTTACTATTTCATATGCTTCTGCATATTTTTGAAATTCATACTTTTTCAAGCAATCATCCTCAAGTATTCTATGAAATGATTCTATATGTGCATTTTTATTTGGTGCTTTAACTGGAATTCTTTCATGCTCTACACCTATTTCTTTGCAACATTCGCTGAATAATTTATAGCTTACAAACTGTGGCCCATTATCTGTCCTTATTACAGGTTTCTCAGCACCTTCTACAAATAAGTTTCTACGTATTAAGCATTTCCTCAGTAATGCGGTAGCATCTTTAGCTTCGCAGTGAAATCCCATATGGTATCCAATGATGCTTCTATCAAAAATGTCAATAAGGTTCAGAAGGTAGAAAAATTTATCCTCACCATGAATATAACCGTACTTTATATCCATTTCCCAAAGTTGATTTGAACCTGTTATAATCCTATTTACAGCAATAGTTCTCTTTATCTTAGGTTTAATAACTCTTTGGCTTTTGAGTATGCCAAGCTCTTTGCAGAGCCTATAAACCTTCTTATGGTTGATTGTAAGACCATAATATTTTCTCAGGTGATAGGCTATTTTTCTGTAGCCATAGTCAATGGCATCGCCATCAATTGACTCAATAATAAACTCCTTAATTTGTTCATCACAAATCTTTTTATTATTATTGTCTACACTGTATCCTTTAGGCTTACCGCCTTTAGGTTTTGTCCTTTCCTTTCCTTCTGTAGTTAAATTATAATAATATGTTGACCTTCCAAGCTTGACCACCTTTAGTACAAAAACTGTGTTATAACCTTGAGCTATATATTTTTTAGCTATTTCTACTTTATCTTTAATTGAGGGTTTGCTTTTTTTATTAAGTCTCTAAGTATTGCTATCTCTAAGTCTTTTTCTCCTAAAATTTTCTTTAGCTGATCATTCTCCTTTGTTATTTCTGTTAATTCACTTTCAAGTTCATTATCCCCCTCAACTAAAGCCTTCCTACCTGGCTTAATCTTAATCTCATCCTTAGTCTTGCTATTTTTAATCCAAGTAAATATGGTTGATTTTGATATTCCATGCCTCCTTGACACTAATGAAACATTTCCTACCTCTTTAACTTCTCTTAGTATTTCTTCTTTCAACTCTTTTGTAAAACTTTTCCCTTTCATAACTTACCTCCAATCACTTTCTACATTATAATAAATGCATAGGCAATTGTCCAAATCAATTTAGGGGCTTATGGGAATATGAATCAAACCATTTTTTAGCGTATAGTACATCCTGGGAAAATGAGTGATTTTTTCTTTTGTTTTGCCAGAAGGTAGATCTTTAAAAAAGCTGTTTGATTGTATCTGTTGTGCTTCATACCACTTATTCTCTAGTATCATTCTTGCAAGCTTCTGCCTATGAAATAACTGCTTAATATAATCTATATAGTGATGATAATAAGTAATAGCAGCAACTAAACATACAGCTGCTGCTATTACTATACTTATAATCATATATGGAATATAAAGGTTAACCCCACTTTGATTTAACAATGATATATTCTTCCAGTCAATCTGCATAATTGTTCTACCATGAAGTAGCAGAATGACCAGAAGAAAAATAGATAATAAATAAGTAGCGGCGAATCTGAACACAATGTCTTTGTCCTTAGCATGAATCCGCTTACTGCGAAATACATAATACTTCATAGCTCACAACTCCTTTTATGCTTATTTACTTAGTTAAACAAAAAAAAGTGATAGCCATTTTTTCAAGTCTACCACTTTAAAAACTTAGGATTTTTCATTTTTTATTTTATCTTTTAATTGTTCAACTAAATAAGGTTTTATTGAATTAATGATAATAGCTCTTATTTTTGTTTTCTGACCTTTCGTTGGTTCTTTTCTCTTGTTAAACATGTCACGCATAAACAAATAATCATTTTCACCATCATATTTATTAAATTCAGAAGGTTTAAACACGCCTTCATCATAAAGATATTTCAGCAATTTTCTCGAAAAATATTCTGCATTTAGTGATATAAATTCACGGTTTTGAATAGCATGCAATAATTGGAATAACTTTTCATTTACAGATGTTACCTCATTCAAGTCATCTCTATTAAATTTTTTTATACAAGTGCTCCCAATAGGATATAGCTCATTTCCATTCTTTATGTTTCTAATCGTGAACAGATACTTAATATTTTCTTTTCCACAAATGCAAGAGGATTCATTATAGTCATCTTCAACACAATCTGTAATTTCCCATTCATAAACCGCCTCATTCCAATATCTAGCTACTGAATTATCAAGAACCGTCTGAATTAAATTTTTACGATAGCCATAATCCATAATATCATTTCTCCCATCCTAAAGCAAAAATTAGTTTAATAGTCTTAAATTCAACATTATTAACTAATTTTACCACGGCATAAAGAGAGAAACAACTTTCATAATTTATTTTTTGCTTACTTGTTGAGTTGTGTTGGAAATATTAGTACTAACTTCTCGCTTATTTTTTAAGATAATATCATCTGCCTTGATATACCAGTCTACATCTGCTCCTTGAAAAGTAGCGTTAGCTACAGTATCTGCCACAGGATTTATTATTTCAACTTCTGCATTATAATCAAACTCCTTTAAAGGTACACTAGCAGGAATACTTACTTGAATCATTCTTCCTTGCTCTCTGGATTTTAAATCATAAGTACGTTCTTTGATTTCACTTGATGCTGTACCATCTTCATTCTGTATATATACCTCACGCCTTAAAGCAGAAAATTTCAAACTTCCAAATGTTGCTTCCTTATTAATAACAATTCCATTTGCTAATCTCATATAAATTTGCCTTCCTTTCCTTATCCTTCTATCATGTCATCTGCATGAAGAATATAATTTGTAAATCCACGATTTCCAATTTTATAACCTTCTGCGGTAATTCGCGGATTAATGAGCTTTACTCTTTTTTCAACTTCAAAATGTTTCTCTCCGGCTTCAACCGGAAGAATAACAACAACATCATCTGCTCTCTGAATATCTGAATATAAATTGTAGCTGCGTGATAAAACTGTATTACGTCCATTTACTCTTCTCTGTTCAATATTACCTTCACCAGCATATTCTAAGTTTCCGAATGTCTTTTCCATGTTTGGGATTACATATTTTAATTCCATATTTTTTATTCTCTAACTGCCTGTGTTTTATCAATGGCAAACCTTGTTCTTCATATCCTTGATAAAGTCCATTCATTTAGGTAAAGATTAATTAAGGATAATAAACAAAATCATGCTAATTTTCAATGGAGGTGCACGTTTCCCATTTTCTCGTTCTTTGTGTTTTATGTGAATCACTTCCTTTCTGGTTTTTGACAAAAATAGGCGCTCATTTATGAGCGCCTAAACTAAAAAAAGGATACCTTTTTCACAGTATCCCTTAACCTCTAATTTTATTGTTTCTTCCACTCTATATCAATAATCACAGAAACATTGATATAATTTTTTTTATACATTTATTGCAAATCTAAAAACGCTTTTCTTCCTGTTATTTTTTCATAAATATCATTAATTTTAGTTAATCTATTCAGTGTATATTGTTATATATAAATAAGCTAAAGATGTAAATATTTATGGCATTAACCATGGACTAAAAAATATCCATATGATATTTAGCTGACATGATTGGTACTTAGCATCAAAATTTAACTAACAAATTAAGTAGAGATAATTGTAAGCGTCAAAGTTTTAGTACCTTTAATAACCTGAAAAATAGTATTAAAATATCCTAGTAAGGCAACACGAGTTTTACTAGGATTAACTATATTTTTTATCTTTAATTTTCATATTCTCAGGAATCTTATTAGACCAAGGCATAAGATTCTCTAAGCTTTCACTATCATTCACATCTGTCTTTAATAGATTATCAAAGAGGTAGACTAAATACCTTTCTACAACTAAATTATTCGCCTTGGCAGTTTCTACAATACTATAAATAGTACTACTTGCAATTGCTCCATTAGCAGTATTGGCAAATAAAAAGTTTTTTCTTCCAATTACAAAGGGTTTAATTGCTCTTTCAGCTGCATTGTTATCTACTTCTAAAGAACCATCTAGCAGTACATTCTTTAGTCCAGGTAAATGCTTTCTAGCATAATCAAGTGCTTTCCCTAGTGGACTTCTTGGAAGAGCATCTTTAATTTCTTTTTCTACATAGTTAATAAAATTATCTATAATTGGAGCTAGTTTTTCAGCTCTTTCTCTAAATCTAATATCATAGTAATTTTCATCACCTGAATAGGTTTCTCTAAGCCCTTTTTCAAGGTTGTAAATTTGCTCACAATAATTAAACCCTATTATACCTCTAGAATTTTTTAGGGCTTCTTTATCCAAATCTACTATTATATTATGAAAGTATCTTCTTATATGAGCTAAGTAGTATATCCTTGTAGCTCCGCTAACAGAATTGTATCCATTGTATCCATCTGTTTGGAGAAATCCCTTAAAATCTCCTAAGAAATTTTTAGGACAAGAACTTGATCTAGTGCTTTGGTAATCATATAAGATTACAGGCTTAAAATTGGTATTACTCATATATAACCACATATATTTCTTGGTTTTAGAGTCCTTCCCATTATCATTAATTACCTTTAATGTTGTTTCATCAGCATTAATGTAATTACGGGTAAGCAACTCTTTCTTCATGTGTTTATATATAGGTTCAAGAGCTGTGGCTGCGGACATAGTCCAATTGCATAGGGTTTGTCTTGAGATCGTAGCTCCCATCATATCAAAATAAGTTTCTTGCCTGTATAGTGGCATAGCATGTTGATACTTAAGAACAATGGTATGAGCAATTAGCTCATTAGAAGCCATGCTATTATAAAAAATAGTTTTAGGCGTATCTGCTGAAATTATTTTGCTTTCACCTGTTTCTTTTTCGCATGATTTACAAGCGTAGCTATAAATAACATGCTCTTCAATTATTAGTTTAGCAGGAATGTATTTAACAATCTCTTTTGTTGACTTAACTCCGATAGGCGTAAGTTCAGCACCACATTCTTTACAATTAAGGTCATCACCTTCTAATTTGTGTTCTATAACAATTCTTTCTAAATTAGCTAAATTATCTTTCTTTCCAGTGTAGTTACTTTTCTTAGCTCTTTTATATGTAATTTCCTCTAAGGTAGGTTCCTCCACCTTGGAATCACTAAATTTTTCAGCCTCGTTGAAAAGAGATAATTGGTTAACATCTACTTGCTCACTAGATGTTCCAAATATCTTTCTGTTTTTATTAGATATAACACCTTTTAAAAAGGCTACTTCATTTTTAAGCTGCTGGATCTCTTTATCCTTTGAGCTTAATTCATTATCTTTTTTATTAATTTCTTCTTCCATAGATTCAACTTTACTAATTAACAATTTAGTGGACTCATCAAGTTCATTACTTAAAATTTCGTGATTCATAGTTACCTCATCAGATTTATTTTGATAACTTTATTATAACATAAAGCCCTTGAAATTGCTAGGTTTCAAGGGCATAGAATTAATATTTAATTAGTAATAATTACTCGGTTTTACAGGTTTAAATTTAGATTTTGTTCTTACTTCATAGCCTTTTAAAACCCAACGTAATTCATCAATATTAATTTTCAAAGCCTCATCAGCTGTGGCTGGCCATTTAAAGCGATTAGCTTCTAAACGATGATAATATAGCCAAAATCCTTCGTCAAAATGAAGAATTTTTAATTTATCCATTTGCTTGTTACAAAAAACAAATAGTGCTTTATCAAATGGATTTAATTTAAATTGATTTTCAACTATCATAACAAGTCCATCAATGCTTTTCCTTAAATCTGTATAGCCGCAAGCAAGATAGATTTTTTCTACCTTATCTATGTTTAACATTTTATAATTAGTTCCTTAATTATTGATGTTATTAAGGCGATTTCACTAACCGGAATAATTATATTAGCATTGCCTATATTAATTTTTATTTCTTTTAAATCTATCCTTTTTTCTTCTAAATTATACTCTTTTCTTTCTAATGCAATCCCATGAAAAATAGGCTTGGATTCTTCAGAACTTACTGTCTCCAATCTTCTCTTATGATAATAAAATTGCCCCTTATTAAGATTATTTTCAGAACAAAAATCTTTTACTGTTATTGACTCCTTAATGGATTTATATTTATTTAAATATTCCTCCCAAGCATCATTATCTAATTTTTTATACATAAGTAAACCTCCCATTGATGATCTTTTATTTAAGTTTATCAATGAGAGACTATGGTTTGTAGGTACTTAATTTTTTACGCTTACAGATAATTTCACTGAAAAAGAACTTCAACAAATTGCTGAAGTTCTTGGATGTACGGTTGAAGGATTTTTTATTTTTAAAGGCAGTGAACGAATATACTAAAATCTACTTTAAGTATTAAAACCAAATAAAACTATCACTATAAAGATTATCTTGTAGTTTTTCTTTAAAAATACATATCCAACTATATTATTTATCAAGATTAACGCATATATGATATAGCCCTACATTTTTACCACTTCTTATATGTGTAGACAAACCAATCCTGATATTTGCATATTCAAATTCATCACCTACTTTTGTATTAAAATCAGATATAGGATACTCAAAACTATGATTTTTTATATGTTCTATATATTTTATCCAGAAGGCTTCAAAATCTTTAACAATAACATAGGATAAAATAAAATTATATTTTAATCCTGTTGTGTCATAACCAAATATTTTGTCTAGATGTAAGTTTAAATAAGATTTATTTAAAGAATCTAAATTTAATGCCTCAATAATTGAAAAAGGAGTTCCATTATTATCAATAATCTGTATATCAATTTCTCCAGATGATACTCCAGCATTAGAACGCCCCCATCTAGTTTGGTCTTTATTCTTAAATCCTAACGCCTCTAATAAATTTGAAATATATGTGTTTCTTTCATCTTCAGAAGCTTGTAGATATATTTTGTTACCTTGAAGTTTTATACATGAAGTTATAATACAATTCAATAATCTGTCATATGAATATTTATTCATATCATTTAAAAACTTATACACTGCAGATAGATCTCTTTGAACAAAAATTCCATTATATAGTTGCTCAAATTCTTTATATGATGTACTAGGATACATTTCTTTGAGATGCTCATAATTAAAATTTATCATTTGAACTTCGTCATCATCTTTTTCATTTATTAAATTTTTTAAATACACTAAAAAGTTTTTTTCTTGTTCATCTAAGTAATTATCTTGAAGTATTAAATCAATTTTACACAAAGTTGCTTTATAATTAACCTTAAATAGTGGTTCAACTTTTCTTTCTATAAGATTTTTAGAAAGGTTTGTATTTATAGTTTTATAAAAAAGTTCTTTTCTAGTTGTACAATTTTGCATCTCATAAAAATTGTAGCATAATACGTTAAATTGTTTTATATAATCTAACCACCACTCTGGCTTTTGTTCACTTATTCTTCTAAAACTACATAATACTCTAAAAATCCCAACATGTATAGAAATTAATTCTTCATCAAATGTAAAAATTCTTTGCTCCCATATTAATTTCTTAATCTCATTAAATACCAATTTAAATTCATTTTCTTTTCCTTGTAAACTACTTTCTAAACAAACACATATCAAAAATAACAGCTTTGCATCAGTTCTATTTTCTTCTTTCTCTATAGAACTATTAAAATATCCTTGTGCATTGCTTAATTTCTTTAAATAATTTTTTTTATCAAGATCACTATTAGCATTAAACAATTCAATTAAACCTAATTGATAGTTACTTTCAGAACTTATACTAAAATTTAATGAGCCTGTACATGTTTTTAAAATCTCCTCAATATCTTTTGGTTCATGTTGATAAAATAAAGTTAATCTTTTTATTCTATAACTTTCTAAAATATAGTCTTCTACTATTGTCCATTCATCTATAAGTATACTTAAAACCTGCCTAATTTTAATTTCATCATAAAACACTAATCTTATTAATAAATCTATAGCCTGCTTCCTATTATAGATGTTTTCTTTATCAGATAAAATCACCTTTTTCAAGAAAATATAAAGTTGTTTACTATCAATACTTTTATCCATTTCTGTATAGAGTTCTAAATCAAAAAAAGAAATTTTATCTTTTAAACTAAAATTAAAATATTCTTCCAAGTTATTCATCTTAGAAAACAAATTCTCCCTCACTAATAATAGTTTGATGTTCCATAACATCTTCAAAAGCTCTTGTAGCAGTTCCAATTATTATCTGTAACTTTTCACCATATCGTTCATTAATATTAGTTAAAACCTCTTTCAACCCGTTTAAATATTGATTGTCTCCTTCTTCTTTATTAGGACTATCAATAATTAAAAAACGTGTATGCCTACCAAAATTCTTATCTATATCTAACTGTATTATACTTAAATAAAATGCTAATTTTGCTCTTAATTGCTCTCCTTCTGCTATATCATCAAACTTATTTTTTTCACCATTTTGAAAATAATAAACATTAAAATCTTCATCAATTTCTATATCTGATACTGATTTCAAGCCAAATTCATGTATTTCACTCAACATAATTTCAGCTAAATTCTTTAATATATTTTTGCTCTTTTCATATCTTATTTGAGAAAACCTTTTAATTGCAAATTTAAGAATTTCTATATTCAACTTTTCATCTTTTTGTTTATTTTCATTATTCCCAAGATAAGGCTTTTGATTAATCTGATATTCTAAGACAGCTTTTTTAGCGATTAATTCTTTTTCTAAATTTGTATAATCCTTAATTTCTTCAGAAATTTTATTAATTTTATCTCTTATTTCCTCTGCCTGCACTCTTAAGTCTATTTCATTTTCTTTTTCAATAATCTTTTTATAGTACGCTATTCTAGAATCTAAACTTTTAACTTGTTGCTGTAATTCACTTTTTTTATTCTTTATATACAATTTTTGATTTTCCAATTTTTCCTTCAAATATTGTAAATCTTTAATTTTTTGATTATAAATAGATTTATCATTGTTATGTGTAATAACTTCTTCATGACATAAAGGACAAATTTTTTTACCTGTATTAGACTTAATATTATTCGCAACTTCATGATTACAAGTTGGACAATGCTTAACTTCAAGGTTAGAGAAAAACTGTCCTAGCTCTACATATTCATTTAAATCATTTATTCTTTTCAAAGTTTTTATAATTTCTTTACTAATTCTACTTTCTTCTTGGTCATATTCTTTTACCTGTTTATCCTTTATTTGTCTTTCATTTAAATAATTATTAAATTCAATGCTATATTTTTCTCTCTTAATGGAATTTTCATTCATGCTCGCTAGAATATTATCTTGCTTGCTTTGAAGATTTCTTAATTCTATTGAATTCTCACTAGTATATATTTTACTTAATTCTGCTACAACTAAATTTAAATCTTGTTTTAATTTCTCTTGCATTATATTGAATTCTTCAATTTCATCGTCATGATCTACATCCGCTAATTTACTAAATTGAAATTCCAACATTTCTTTTTTTACAGTTAATTGATTTATGACTTGTGTAAATTCAAGACCTAATAACATTTGGAAAACTTTCTTATTCTGAGCACCATAAACAAAACTTGTACTATCTTTAGACTCAAGATAAATAGATTTAAAATATGTTTTCCAACTTGCCTTAGCTTCATTTAATTCATTTTTATCCTTTTGTGATGCTTTTTGTGTCCATTTCAAAGAGTAATATGAAAATTGACTAAAGAAAAATTTTTGTATTTCCTTTTTATAACTTTCATAACTTGTTGCATAAAATATTTCATTTTTACAATCATCTTTATTTTTTTCATATGTATCTATGTTCACTCCATATAACCCACCATTTATTCTTTCAGAAGGTATATTAATTTCAATAGTATAATGTCTATCACTTACTTGAAATCCTACAATAATATTTTTTATCCAAGTTTTAATATCATTTTTTAATTTATTATCTCCAGTCAAAGCTAATTGTAATATTTTAAATAAACTCGATTTTCCCTTTAGATTATCTGCAATTAAAATGTTTACGCCTTCATAAAAATTTTGTTCAAACTCAATTATTTTACCACTATTTTTTTTCCCTTTGATTTTAATTTTATTGATAATTAGTCTTTTTCCAGTAGAAATAGGAGTATCATTATAATCACTTTTTACATCTAATAGTGTTTCTACATCAAACTTATTAATTTTTCCATCAAATTCTTTTAATATGTCCTTAATTACTTTAGTTAAAATATCACTCATAGCTCCTCCTTATATTCTTCCATAAACATATGTCTCACTTGTTCCTGAATATCACTAATATACTCCTTATATGATGTATTTTTATATTCATCAATTTCATATTGTAACGCTTTTAATTGTGTTCCTGAAAAATCGCCAAAATATTTTTTTATAAGATTACATCTTTTAATATACCACTGTAATGAAGGAATTTGTTGCAATTCTTTTTCCATTTTTTCGCAAGCAAATGATGTTACATAATAACTTTTATTTATTACTTTTAATATTATATTCCTCTCACTTCTAAATTCTATAAAATTTATTCCCTTTAAAAATAAAATTATATCATCAATATCTTCATATGCTCCAAAAAAGAACTTTTCCATCTCAATTTTCCTAATTACTGGTTCTTTATTTCCAAATATCTCTTTCACAATTAATTTTATATCATTCCTATCCGCTTTACCTTTTCTCATAAGTATTATTAATTCATAAGCCAGATAATCAGGATTTCTCAATAAAAAATCAATTTTTTGAATTTTAACTTCACTATAAAGTACTTTTGAAAGATATGTTTCTTTTTGATTAACATATTCTTCTGAAAAAAAATATATTATTAAAAAAATTCTTATTCTATCTTTATATAGTTTTATGTGTTCATACTCATAATCTTCAATGTTTACCATTATAACTTTTATCCTTTCAAAAACGACTTGAAATTTTCTAAAATATTATCTTACTGTTAAAATATTCTACAATATTCTAAGTTTTCCTGCTTAAATTTGATAACGCTCCCATTTTGTACTCATTTACCTTAATAAATATATATTTTATAAAACATAGAAAGGCTATAAAGTTATTAAGCTAAATAGCTTTCCTCACAGCCTTTATTATTTCTTATTAAGATTATATTTAATGCAAACATAAAGATTATGAAACTTTATCGCGAATACTTACTCCGAAGCAGCTTCTTCAAATGATAATATATTATTATTTGAATTACCTTTACACCTCTTCGCTATATTTATCACTTTTCTTAGTTCCTTTTGCTTATCCATTTTCATTTTACTTAATATATTTAAATAGTTTTGATAAAATAGTCCTGTTCTATTATGAGCTATCAGCTTGCTAACTTCTTTCTTATTAGTATATTGGAAATCATATCCATACGAATTTAAAAATGCAATTAAAGTCAATTGAAATAACTGTAAAACATCCCACCTGTATCTATTTTCATATGGATTTATGCCATCAAGAAACAAACATAATCCATTGAGATTCATAGATAAATCTATTAAATTTTCTTCATAATACGTAAAGTCACATATTTTATCATCAATTATCAACGATTCTACCATCTTTTCAAAGTTGTTTCTAAAAAAATGATCTCTAGCATAATTTTTATCATATTTATATCCATCAAATAGCGAATGATCACAAAAAATTAACTGTAGCAATTTCAAATATTTTACAAAATACAGATCTTCTTTTGTAGCTAATGTTACATCAAGATATATCATATCTTTTTCAATTTTCTTAATCCATGCAAAAAAAACTGCCATTCTGTATACTGTAGAAACAAAATAAGTATTTTGAGGATTTGTATATTTCCCTTTAACATTCATCCATCCTTCATTGACATTTTCATTAAAATTCTTAATTCTATAACATAATGATTCAGCTAAATTTAAAAATTGCATCTTATTTCTAGATAATTGTTCTTTTATTTTCTTTTGTTGGTCATATCTATATTCTACTTGTAACTTAAAATCATGAAAATTCTTATCAGTAAAATGTTTAATTGCTGAAGAAATAATTAGAGTAATTATTGATGTAATAGCAGCTATAACTGCAGCAATTATAGCTGACTTTGCCTTTATTAATTCATAATCCATTAATTTTCCTCCTAACAGATTTTTCTTTAATCCTCATCTGCTTTTTACTCATATCCATCTAAGATTTAGGTGTATAAGGAATAAAGAAGTCAAATGGCATATGGGATGTATCTATTTTTATATCTTCTTTCTTGTTCGCTTTTGATATGTTTTGTAAGTGAAACTTAACTGCCATCAATAGTTTAATACTTTGGGGGTCTGCAACTGCAACCTGTACCCCATACTGTCCCATTTCAGACCAACTATCCCACAAAGCTGGACTTATTATCAAGTTTTGCGAGAATAGCGGTATAAATACATTTATGTAATACTTAATAAGCCCTATCGGAGAATTCCTTATCTGTTCAAGGTATTCACCATATACATTTAAATCTGATTTTAAAGCACTTACTAGAAAATATGATTTATTTTCTACAGGAAAGGTAGTAGAGAATACAAAACGCATTCTCTTGGTCTTTCTGTCAATTGATTTTATTTTTTTACCTCTTAGATCAAATGGAGGCGCCACTGCCATATAATTTGCAAACTGTACCCTGAAGGGCAGCTCTATCACTACTGTCTCTAAGCTTGAATAATCCTTTTGTGCCAGTGCTGTATCAAAGTAATCTCGATAATACTGTAAATCTTCTAGCTTAAGATTAGTATTTCTATACTTTTGAACTGATGACGGATCTTTTGTTAACTGAGCAATACCTGCAAACATATGAGACTGAAACTTTTTTGACACTATTTCAGTATACAATTCAAAAGTAAAAGTCTTATAAGCAAAAAGAAAAAGCTGCTCTTCATCCAAAGTATCAAGTGCATACTGAAATTTTTCTATCTTGGCAAATATTGAATCATCATGTATTTTGCAGAAACAGGTAGCTACTGTGGCATCCTTTATAAGTACTTTCTCTAACAAATAGAAAGGTTCCTTTTTACCCTTCTCTATTTCAAGCATTTGAGGGTTTTTTCTAAAATCTTGCATGTATACTTCTTTATTTATTTCTAATTTATTTAGGATTCTATTCTCCTGTAAAGCATGTGCTCCTATTATAGCTTTTCCCTTTGCTGCACACCCCTTTATTAAGCATGTTCTTATTCTGCTTTTTCTCATTGATTGACCCATGTAGTTTAAAAACTCACCTTCAGTATGAAACTGCCTAGGTTCTTTTGATTTACAGCACTCTTTATATATAGAACCACTCCCACATGGACATGGTTCTTTCCCATAAAAAATAAAGTTCTTGAACAACCTCTTATCACCTCTCAACAATCCAAATTATTTCTTCATCTCTTGCCCATTTTCGTAGTACTATCTTTAAAGATTGCGAATTTTATCATGTAAAAACTATTACATTAAACTTCCCAATTATATCTAATTTACCTTAGCAAAATATTAACGATCATAAATTAATATTAGAATTATTATTTATTCATTAATTATCAAAATAATTCTTAATTTTTAATATTCTACAAAATACCAAATATCCCTCTTCATTCTTCGCAAATATACTAAAATGCATTTGCTCTTCTTCATAAATATTTAATAATCAATACAAATTTATAAACACAAAAAAATCACTAAGTGTTTATTTATAATAATTTTCTTCATCGTTTTTTTACTTCACATTAAATTAGGTATCTACATCTCTACTTAATATAATATCGAATCATAGCTCTAAAGTTATTTAAAATAGACGCTCATCATGAAAGTTCAAATCTAGAAAAGGGATACCATTTTCACAGTATCCCTTAATATCTAATTTTATTCTGCTGTATTCCCACACTCCATATCAATAACTACAGAAACGTTAATATATTTTTTTAACTGTTTATTACGGATATTATCACCCTCATTTGTAAATGTAAAATGGTTGAAGAAGTGCCTAAAATTAAGGATTTCTATATAGTTTTTCGTTGTAGCAACACGCAAGTCTCCACATGACTAGTAAATGGAAACATATCCACTGGCTGTACTTTCTCCACTTTATAGCCCTTTTCTCCTAATATACATAAGTCCCTAGCTAAGGTGCTTGGGTCACAGGATACATATACTACAGTCTTGGGCTTCATTATGCCTATAGCATCTAAAAGTTCCTTGCCGCAGCCCTTTCTTGGAGGATCTACCACTATCACATCTGCATATATATTCTGTTGAACCATGGTTGGTATCACCTTTTCCGCTTCTCCTACTATGAATTCCGTATTGGTTATTGCGTTTTCTCTTGCATTTATCTTGGCATTGTCTATAGCTTGTGGAACTATCTCTACCCCGTAGACTTTTTTAGCCTTTTTAGAAAGGAATAGTGATATAGTTCCTGTTCCACAGTAAGCATCAAATACCACTTCTTCTCCTGTAAGTGCTGCAAATTCTAAAGCTTTCTTATATAGGATTTCCATTTGAATTGAGTTAACTTGAAAAAATGATAAAGGGGATATATTAAAATGAAACTGGCCTATATAATCCTTTATGGTATCTTCACCCCAAAGGGTTATGGATTTGTCCCCTAGAACCACATTAGTAGCCTTGGAATTTATGTTTTGAATTATGGACTTTATTCCTTTTATGTTCTTGGTTAGAAGAGCTAAAAGTTCTTCTTTGTGTGGAAGAATATTAGAGGAGGTTACTATTACCACCATTATTTCTCCTGTGTTGTAGCCCTTCCTCACCATTATATGTCTTACTTTTCCCTTTAGTGCCTCCTTAGAGAAGTCCTCTTCATTATAAGCATCTATATTATAGGTATTCATCCAATACTTTATAATTTCAACAACCTTGTCCCCTTCTTCATGCTGAATATGGCACATATCCATATCTATTATGTTATGGCTTCTTGGAGCATAAAATCCTACTATGGCCTTATTATCTTCCTTTCCTATGGGCAGTATCACCTTATTTCTATATCTAAAAGGTTCTTCCATGCCTAAGGTATCTTCAACCTTTAAGTCCTTAAATCCACCTATCTTTCTTAAGCAATCCTCTACTCTAGATTTTTTGAACTTAAGTTGTTCTTCATAGCTCATATGCTGAAGATTACATCCTCCGCACCTTTGGTATATAGAGCATACAGCATTTGTTCTTGCCTTGGATGGATTTATTATCTCCATTAACTTACCAAAGCCATAGTTTTTATTTACTTTTATTATTTTAATTTTTACCTTTTCATCCTTCAAGGCTCCCTTTATAAATATAGGATAGTTATCTATCCTTCCTATTCCTTCTCCTTCATATCCTTGTCCCTCTATATCTACTATGTATTCTTTATTTTTTTCTATCAAAAAAATCACTCCTTAAGCCTTATGTTACAACCTTTTTACATATGTTATATTATATCTTAAATAGCCCCTTAATCAAGTGAAACTTAGTTTTAGGTAAAGTTTGAAAGCCCTCTGAATATGAATTGAACTTATCTAGTGTAGTAGCTGCTGTTATGTCCATCCTAAAAAGGGTGGATGATTCTAGCTAGCAGACGCTAAAGATTACTTGTAGGTTTCACAATAGGGCTCTGTTCCATCACTATTAAAAGAATTTATTAATATGTTCTTTGCCTCACATCTTCCATTATCATTGTGGACGCATTTGTATGCTAAACAATTAATGAAGGGACTCATATATATATCGCTATTATCTAAAGCTTGATGTATGGCTCCTCCAAAGTTTACATTTCCAGCTTCCCTTAGAGCTTCCTTTAAATTTCTTTCTCCAAAGGTATTGCAAAAGGTTGTAAACTTATTTTTATCTACCTGCTTTATGTCTATATCTATGTACCTAGCCGTACAATAGTTTCCTATATTATTTACACATCCAGTGGCTCCGCAAGTCAATTTATTTTCCATAATCCAACCTGATTTTTAAAATCATAACAAACAGTAACATTAACTATTTTTACGATTTTTCATCTTATCTTCAAAATAAGACGGTAGTATCACAGGATTCAACTACTTAGGTTAGTACCATAATACTAAAATTCCACATAGCCTTTATAATTTTATACTCTTATAAAGTACAATAGAATTCTGAGTGTTACTCAGCCTTAATATTTATAATCCACCAAAGCCTTTCCTACTAGGTGTACTTTGGCAGTAAATATCTATATTAAAGTTATTAATTTACTATTCCAAGTATTTTCCTCCTATTAATTAACCACAAATCAGGATTTTCACCTACCTTTCCTTTTATACTTTTATTAATTTCATTCCATTTAGACCATTCATATTGATGTTTTATTCTTGAGAATTTACTATGAACATCTTTATCATTTTTGAACTTTAAATCTTCTATGGCAATTCCACAGCCATATGTTTTTGCTATTAATACCACTTGTTTTGTTAATTCACCACATAAGTTTTCTCTTCTATTAGTTCTAGCATATAATAATTCATGTTGTTTTAAATAAGTGTGCCATTTATATCATCTGAATAATATCTTCTATGACCACCTGCTGTTTTATATTTTGCTTTTAGTTTTTTTCGTTATCCCATATTTTAAAGTGTTTTAACAGTAACACCTGTTAACTTACTTACTGCTGATATACTTATCATTTTTCCCTATAAGCATAAAGATAATACCTAGGTTTNNGTCCACCAAAATTTTGGTGGACTTCAGTTGTCCCTTGTTGACCATAGGTTTAGAAGATATCAACCTGTACTCCCAGAAGTCATAGCTTTAATAAATCAGTTGCCATTTTTTTCTTATTACCTATTTTATTCTGTTCCTGCATAAAATAAATATACACAAAATCTTTAAAGAATGTTGTTAACTTTTTGTGAATTTTTAAACGTAGTGAACTTTCATAAGGTTTGTAGAGCCTACTTGTTGAATTCCTGCAACTATTATAACTATATCATCCTTCTCCACTAAGCCCTCTCTAGTACATTCTTCAACGGCTTTTTGTATTATGGCATCAGTGCTCTTTTCTTGTTCATCAGCCACCATAGGGTATACGCCCCAGCTTAAACTAAGCCTTCTAGCAACCTTCTCTGATGGAGTTACTGCTGCTATAGTACATTGAGGTCTATATTTAGAAACTATTCTTGCTGTGTTACCACTTTGAGTAGCTGCTATAATGGCCTTAGCACCTATTTCTCTTGAAGTATTTACTGCAGATAAGCTTATTGAGCTTGGAACTCCTGGTATATGCTCTCTACGCTTCTTTGCAAATACTCTTTCATAATTTATTTCGTCTTCAGCAGCTTCAGCGATTCTTGCCATGGTCTGTACTGCTTCCACTGGATACTTTCCGTTAGCAGTTTCTCCACTTAGCATTATGCAGTCAGTACCATCTAATATAGCATTAGCAATATCTGAGGCTTCTGCCCTAGTAGGTCTAGGATTTCTTATCATGGAATCTAGCATTTGAGTAGCTGTAATTACAGGCTTTCCAGCCTTGTTACACTTTTCTATTATCATCTTTTGAACTCCTGGTACTCTTTCTATTGGGATCTCAACTCCTAGATCTCCTCTAGCTACCATTATTCCATCAGAAACATTTACTATTTCATCTATGTTTTCTACGCCCTCTTGGTTCTCTATTTTAGAGAAGATTAATATGTCCTCTCCTCCATTATCTTTCAATACTTTTCTTATGGATTCTACGTCAGAGGCCTTTCTTATAAATGAAGCTGCCACTAAATCTACTCCAATTTCTGCACCAAACTTTAAATCCTCTATGTCCTTTTCAGTTATAGCTGGAAGATTAGTTGACACTCCTGGAACATTTACCCCTTTATGGTTTCCTACGAATCCATTATTTTTTACTATACAATTTATTTTGTTTCCTTCTACAGAAACTACTTCTAACCCAACTAAACCATCATCTATAAGTATTAGGTTTCCTGGTTTCACATCATTACAAAGTTCTTCATAGGTTATAGAACACTTTGTTTTATCTCCTGCAATGTCCTCTCCACAGTATATGGTGAAGCTACTACCCTCCATTAACTCAACTTTTCCTTCTGTAAAGTTCCCTGTTCTTATCTCTGGACCTTTTGTATCTAACATGATTGCAATAGGTTTGTTAAATTTCAAGCTTAAATTTCTTACCAGCTCCATTCTCCTCCTATGTTCATCATGATTTCCATGAGAGAAGTTATGTCTTGATACGCTCATTCCCGCTTCTATTATTTTTGATAAAACCTCTTCACTATCACTAGCCGGTCCTATGGTGCAAACTATTTTGGTTTTTCTCATGTTTAACAACTCCCTTACAACTATTATTTGTCCTTATGTGTACCTGCTGTAAAACTCCACCCTCCCTAGGTTGGATATAACAGCAACTACGACCCTAGATAAGTTCAACTAACATTTTGGTAGAACCCAAAATAAGTTTCACTTGATTTAATGGTTAATAAATAAAAAAATCTTTTGGTAACTTTCATATTAAAATCTATATATTCTATTATATCCCATAACCCTATGGAAGTTAAATTTAAATTCAGGTTAAGATTAATAGGATAGAATTCTGCTTATCTCATATAGTCTTTCATCAAACTTTGATTCCATGGCTAAGGCTTCATCTATTTCTTCGTCTATAATTTTTCCATCTCTTACTCCTACTACTCTAGCAGTTTTTCCTTCTATTAATACTTCCACAGCTTTAGCTGCCATCTTAGAAGCTAATATTCTATCAAAGGCTGATGGACTTCCGCCTCTTTGAATATGACCTAAAATAGTTGCTCTTGTTTCTATGCCAGTCATCTCTTCCACATATTTTGCAAGCTCATTAGCTCCACCAATGCCCTCTGCTAATAATATAAGATTATGATTTTTTCCTTTAAGTTTTCCTTCAAGGATAGTTTTACATAATTCATCTTTATCAAATTCCTTCTCTGGAACTATTATTCCCTCTGCGCCACCTGCTATTCCTGCATATAAAGCTAAGTCTCCACAATGTCTTCCCATTACTTCAACTATGCTTACTCTTTCGTGGGAGCTGGATGTATCTCTAAGCTTATTAATAGCATCTAGGACAGTGTTTAAAGCTGTATCAAATCCTATTGTATACTCTGTATATGCTAAGTCATTGTCTATGGTTCCTGGAAGTCCCACTGTTAATACTCCTAATTTGGATAATAATCTAGCCCCAGTAAAGGAACCATCTCCTCCAATTACTACCAACCCATCAATACCAAAAACCTTTAAAACATTGGCTGCTTTTTTTCTTCCCTCTTCTGTTTTGAATTCAGGACACCTAGCTGTTCTTAATATAGTGCCTCCTCTATGAACTATATCAGACACACTATGTCTATCCATTGGGAATAATTCTCCATTGATAAGTCCTGCATAGCCTCTATTCACTCCCATAACCTCAATGCCATTGTCAAGAGCTATTCTAACAATTGCCCTCATAGCTGCCTTCATTCCAGGAGCATCTCCTCCACTGGTCAAAATAGCGATTTTTTTCATAATGTACTCCTCCTATCACCACTGGGACAAAGCTAGTCCCACCATATTTAAAATTTGCCTATATATATACTAATTATTATATTAATATTATGACCTTATTTCTCAATATTAATTATACACTAAATCCCGTACTTATTGAACATGGAAATAAGGTGAATGTGTTCAAATGGGACTGTTATAAGTCCCACCTGAAACCTTTTCATATCCATTAATCTATTATTTTTACATTTTTATCACCAAAAATATCTTTTAAGTCTTTTATGGAAATTTTACCTAAATCTAGCCAATATTCTTTACTTAATCTATAGCTTTTTTTATCCTTCCTGGTATATACAAATATAGGATTCATACCACTATAGTCTTCAGCTATATTTTTTAAAGAATTTTTTAAGGCATATATATCACCATAGTCTTCAATGGCTATATATATTTTTTCACTATCTACCTTTTCTAGGGAATATATATTTTCACATATAATTTTAGGCAATTCATCTTCCTTTAATGATAATCTCCCCTCAATGACTACCATTTCATCCACCTGTAATAAATTCATCAATTTGTCGTAGGTCTTTGGAAACACCAAACATTCTATGTTGCCAGTTAAATCCTCTAAGGTAATAAAAGCCATCATATCGTTGTTTCTGGTTATTTTTCTATGGACTTCTGCTATGATTCCCCCTACCTTGACCTTTTGATTGTCACTTATAGATAAGCTATTTCCAATTAATATAGGATTATCTGGTGTAACACCTTCTTCTTCTAAAAGTACTCCGCCATATTCCTTATTGTATTCCTCCATAATCTTCCCTAGAGATATTGAGGTCTGAAGGCTTAAACTTTTTTCATAATCCTCTAAAGGATGTCCTGTTATATAAAGACCCGTCATTTCTTTTTCCATAGCTAATTTATGCTTTTTATCAAATTCCTTTATGTTTGGATAAGATATAGTTATGTTTTCTTCTTTAACTTCTGGTGCCCCAAATAAAGTCATCTGTCCTTCTATATTCTTTTTCTTTTGACTGATTATTCCATCCATTATTTTTTCATAAACAGCTAGCATTTGGGATCTATATACCTTAAACTCATCTAAGGCACCTGCCTTTATTAAGCTATCTAAGGCTCTTTTGTTCACAGTTCCTAAATCAACCTTGTTGCAAAAGTCATATAAATTTTCAAAGTTTCCTTTTTCTTCTCTTGATTTAACTATAGATTCTACCACATTCCAGCCTACATTTTTTATAGCTCCTAGGCCAAATCTTATGGTATCTCCTTTAACAGTGAATTTAGTAAAACTCTCATTTATATCTGGGGGAAGAACTTGAATGCCTAAGCTCTCCGCAAAAGCTATATAATAAGCTACTTTTTCGTTTATTCCCATGACGCTGTTTAACATAGCTGCTATGAATTCCACTGGATAGTACTTAATAAGGTATGCTGTATCATATCCTACCACAGCATAGGCCGCAGCGTGGGATTTGTTAAAGGCATAGCTAGCAAAATCCATCATTTGATCAAATATCTTATTAGCTATTTCCTCAGAAATTCCATTTTTCACGCATCCTGGTACCTCTACAGTTCCATCTTCTCCAACTATTCCATATATGAAATTTTTTCGCTCTTCTTCCATGACCTTATGCTTTTTCTTAGACATGGCTCTTCTTACTAAGTCACTTCGTCCCATGGAATATCCTGCAAGTTTTCTAACTATTTCCATAACCTGTTCTTGATACACCATAACTCCGTAGGTAACATTTAGAATACTTTCAAGCTCCGGAGTTTCATATTGTACCTTGTCTGGGTTTTTCTTTCCCTGTATATATCTTGGAATTTCAGCCATAGGACCTGGTCTATAAAGGCTGATTCCAGCTATTATATCCTCCAAACTATCTGGTCTTAGTTCCTTCATGAAGGAAGTCATCCCCGGAGATTCCAGCTGAAACACTCCTACAGTCTTTCCTTCTCCTATCATCTTATAAACTTCTTCATCACTAAAGTCTAAGCTATCTAAATCTATATCAATGTTTCTGTTTTCCTTTATCATCTCTACAGCATTTTTCATTACTGTCAAGGTTCTAAGGCCTAGAAAGTCCATCTTTAAAAGCCCTAACTCCTCTAAAGTTCCCATAGGAAATTGGCTTACTATCATATCCTCATTTTTTTGCAGTGGCACATAAGAAACTAAAGGTTGAGAGGCTATAACAACTCCCGCTGCATGGGTGGATGTATGTCTAGGAAGTCCTTCTAAGCTTCTGCTTACATCTATAAGCTCTTTAATTCTAATGTCTTTTTCATAAAGATCCTTTAACTCTTTATTTATTTCTAAGGCCTTATCTATGGTTATATTAGGCATGGAAGGAATCATCTTTGCTACTTTATCAACTTCACTGTAAGAATAGTTCATAGCCCTTCCCACATCCCTTATGCAGGCCCTTGCTGCCATGGTTCCAAAGGTTATTATCTGAGATACATTTTTTGCTCCATACTTTTCAATAACATAGTCTATAACTTCCTGCCTTCTCTCATAGCAGAAATCACTATCGATATCTGGCATACTTACTCTCTCTGGGTTTAGGAATCTCTCAAAGATTAAGCCATACTTTATAGGATCTATTTTAGTTATTCCTAAAGTATATGCCACTATGGATCCTGCCCCTGAGCCCCTACCTGGACCTGTAGGTATTCCATGGTCTAATGCAAATTTTATAAAATCCCATACTATTAAGAAATAATCCACATATCCCATTTGTTTTATTATATTAAGCTCATATTCTAGTCTATCAATTAAAGTGGCTCCCTCTTCACTATGGCTTTTTATGGTTTCTACTAAATCGTAGTCTATACTATGGTTCTTAGTTATATCCTCTACTACTGAATATCTTTCAGCCAAGCCTTTATAGCATAAATCTCTCATATATTCATAAGGATCTACCCCATCTTCCAGTGGAAATTTGGGCAGTTTGGATTTATGAAATTCATAATCAAAATTACATTTTTCTGCTATCTTTAAAGTGTTCTCTAGTGCTTCAGGTACATAGGAGAATAAATTCCACATATCTTCAGCTGACCTTAAATAGAACTGTTGCCAAGGGTACCTCATTCTATTTTCATCATTTATATTCTTTCCTGTCTGGATGCACAGCAATATATCATGAGCCTTAGCATCCTCTTTATTTATATAATGAACATCATTAGTGGCTACTAAAGGTATATCAAGCTCCTTAGCCATTTCTATAAGGTCTTTGTTCACCTTTTGCTGCTCCTCTAGTCCATGATCCTGGAGCTCAAGATAAAAATCTTCTCCAAATACTTCCTTATAAAATAAGGCTGCTTCCTTTGCTTTTCCTTTAGCATTATTTTTCAAATGATTTTGAACTTCTCCTCCTAGACAAGCACTTAGAGCTATAAGTCCTTCGCTATGGGATTTTAAATAATTATGGTCTATTCTCGGCTTATAATAAAAGCCTTCTAAGGATGCCTTTGATACTATCTTCATAAGGTTGTCATATCCAACAGAATTTTTTACTAATAGCACAAGATGATAATTGCTATTGTCCTTATTAGTTTCACTTACATACATATCTTTTTCTACTATATATATTTCTGACCCTAATATAGGCTTTATGCCTCTACTAACTGCTTCTTTATAAAATTCTACACATCCATACATGACCCCATGATCCGTTATAGCTAAGGTTTTCATGCCTAATTCCTTAGCCTTATCTAACATTTTAGATATTTTTCCTGCTCCATCTAAAAGAGAATACTCTGTATGCACATGAAGATGACAAAAATCCTTTTCCAACGACCCTCACCTCCATTTTAATTATTCATTATTTAATTAAACAATGTTGTTATACATAAAATTATAATATTTAATAACACCATTGTGAATTAAAACTAGAAAAAACTTTATGGAAATTGCCTGGTGTAGTGAAAACTGGGTCTAGGATTATTCCATCAAATGTATCTGCTACACCTTAAATTTATTCATAGTTTCATTTAATCTTTCAGCTAATGTAAGAAGTTTCTGAGAAGATTTTACAATTTCTTCACTAGAAAATGATAGCTGGGAAGATGCTAAAGCCACCTGGTTTTCTGCCTCATAAATGTGCTGCGCTATATTAGCTGTGACTTTTACCCTATTCAGTATATGTGCTTTTCCAGTGCTAATATCTTTAGATTTATCACTTATATCATCTATTTTCGGCATAACATCATTTATAGACTTGAATATAATATTAAAGGAATTCATAGCCTTTGAAGCTATTTCTTTTTCACTTTTTAATCCATATCTCATCTTCTCTGTAGTGACCTTCACTTTCTGAGATTCCCCAAGAACCTGAACTACTACTTCACAAATTTTCTTTACAGACTCCTTGCTTTGCTCTGCCAAATTTCTTATTTCCCCTGCTACCACTGCAAAGCCTCTACCTTCTTCTCCTGCTCGTACTGCCTCAATAGAAGCATTTAATGCCAATAAATTAGTTTGCTCTGCAATGTTGTTTATTATATCTGTTATTTCACTTACAGTATTTATCTTATTCTCCATTGAAGTCATAACCTGAGTAAAGTTATCAAAACTTTTGTTGAAAGCTTCAAGAGAAATTTTAAGGTCTTCCATATCTTTATTACTAGCTTTAGACTTTTCCCTTATGGAATTGCTAATACCATAAATCTCCTCTATAAGTTTATCCATAATCTCCAGTTTATCATCAAAAGCATGAAATTCTTCTCTCATCATGGCTAATTCTTCATTTTGTGTTCTGTTACCCATTGCTGACTCCTGAAGAGCTGCACTTATACTTTGGGTGGATGCCATAAATTCTTCTGACACTGATGTTAAAGCTTTGGACTCTTCCTCCACTATCTTTGACCCTGTTTTAACTTGTCTTAGCATATTCCCTATATCTCTTCTAAGATTCTCCACTGCATTGCATATATCTTCCAATTCATCTTTTCCCTTAATATTGTCTATAGCCTTAGAAAAGTCACCATCTGCTACTAAATCTATATGTTTCTTTAATAATTGAATCCTTCTTACCACTGTAGTTGCTACAACTATGCTTATGATTATTCCTAAGGTTACAGCGAGAATATCTATTATTAAATTTAATCTATTTATCCTGTTTAATCCTGAAAGTATATCTCCTTCTTTTTCAACTGTCATTCCCAATATAAGATTTTCATCACCAACCGTTGAAAAGGACACATATTTGTGATTATTTTTACTTCCAAATTCTTCAATTCCAGCGGATTGGCTGATTATACTTTCCTGCAAAGTTTCAAGCTTATTCTTTTCTTCATTGTTTAGGCCTAAATCCTTAAAGCTTTTGTTTCCCAATATCTTTGTTACATCTTTATCTATCAATAGTTTTCCTTTCTTATTTATAATAAAGCATTGTCCACTTTTACCATAGCTTATGTTTTCAAGGACTGTGGATATATTCTTAATATCTGTGACTATAGATATTACTCCTATTATTTCATTACTAGAGCTTTTTATAGGATAACAATATCTAAGCTCTACTTGTCCGTCTATAATACTTACATAAGGCTCTGATATGTATTTTTTTCCTTTCATGGTTTCAATAAAATATTCTCGGTCTCTTACCAATAATTTTCCTCCACCACTTTCAGTTAAAACTCCATTTTTATCTACTATGGAAACCTCTTTATAATTATTTTTCTCCTTCACCTCTGATAGCAAAGGAATTTTATTTTCCATAGATATATTCTCATTTTTAAATTCTCTCATTGATGCCAAGGCTTCTGCTCTAATCATATTTTCATTGATCTTTGCTGAAAGTTCTCTTCCTCCTTGGACAGTTATATTTAATAACATATTTCTAGAATCCTGAACCATTTGATTTTCTATTATATTGTTTGACAGCAGCATCATTATTGTTGATATAAAGATTATTATCATTATGGTGCTCAGAATTAATTTTGTTTTCATTCCCCTAAATTTCATGTCAGTCCCCCTAAGATATTAAGTTTAGTGCCTATACCTTAATTTTCTATTGTTGGGAACTTTCTTGCCATCAATTCTTGGTTAAATGTTCTTTAAGAAAATTTTACATGAAAATAAAAAAGAACATATTGCTATAGGATTTTCTCCTATTCAATATGCTCTTCATACTTTTACAATTTAAACTGTTCCACCACTTCATTTAGTTTTTCTGTAAGGTGGGACAATTTTGTAGAAGAATTAGCTACTTCTTCACTAGAAGCATTTAATTGCTGAGATGATGCTGACACTTCTTCCGTAGTAGCAGACATCTCCTCCGCTATCATTGAGGAATTTTCCATGCTATTTATCATTCCATTTTTTTGCCCCTCTATGTCCTTTGATTTAGCTCTTATATCCTTAATTTTAGGAATTATTTCTCTAACTTCTTTAGATATGCTATTGAATGAATCTACAGTCTTAGCCACACTATCCTTTTGCTCATTGATTACCTCTGTCATTATCACTGTACCTTCTACCATATTTTGTGATTCCTTTAATACTGCGGATACTACATTATAAATGTCTTGAGATGAATTTTTGCTTTCTTCTGCTAATTTCCTTATTTCATCAGCCACCACCGCAAATCCTCTGCCTTGCTCCCCAGCCCTGGCTGCCTCAATAGCTGCATTTAGCGCCAAAAGGTTAGTTTGCTCAGCTATACTGTTGATTGCCTCAGTAATCTCATTTACTGTTTTTATTTTGCCTTCCACAAGGTTTATCTTGTTGGCAAACTCCTGAAAGTTATTATTAAGTCTTTCTAAAGACTGTTGTAACATATCTGTATCTTTATTGCTGCTATCTGATTTTTCTTTTATAACTTCACTAGAATTAAAAATCTCTTCAACGCCTTTATTCATGTCTTCAATTTTCTTTCCAAAATCGTGAAAAATGTTATTAGTCATTAGCAATTCTTCTGACTGCTTAGTATTGCCATCAGCAGCCTCTTCCATGGCTGCACTGATATTTTCAGCAGAAGCTACAAATTCCTCTGATAAAGCTGCCAAATTTCCTGCCTCATCTGCTATTATATTTGAACTACCCTTTACCTGTGTTAAGGATATCCCCACAGACTGTCTCAATTTTTCCATGGATCTGGCTATATCCCCTAGCTCATTTTTCTTATTTAGATTTTCTTGTGCTATTGGCTGTGAAAAATCCCCTGTAGCTATAATTTCTACATTATTTTGCAATTCCCTAAGACTTTTTGCAATTGCCTTAGCTACTGGAAGGGTCAATAAACTTCCTACTATTAGTCCTATTATCCCTATGATAATATTTACTATATTCAAAGTTTTTAAGCTCTTTAAAACTTCCTTTTCCTTATCTGCAGATAAGCACATATTCCATGCCTTACCTTGAGTTGGAGCATATGCTATATATCTATGACCTATTTCCATCTTGAATTCCTTAACCTGTTTTTCTTCTGTTCCTATATTGTTAGATACTTCTTTTAGTTGTTCTTTTCCTTTTTCATTATCTGATAGCTCTTGGATAGTTTTATTATCTCCCATGAGTTTTTCATCGGTAGATAATAATATTTTTCCACTTTTATCTATTATAGAACTCTCTCCTGTTGCTCCATACTTCTCATCTTGCAAAACTGCCAATAAGTCATCTGTGTTCTTTGTTATTACCACACCTCCATGTACCTTCTTATCCCTATCTAATATAGGTGCTGCATAAATAACACTAGTTTTACCAGTACTAGAATTTTTAAAAGGATCTGCTACGTATGATGTGCCCCCCATAATCTTGTTTAATATTTCTTTATCTTTTATAGTTTCCCTTTTACCATCACTATGAACAGCATCCCCATTTTTATCTACCATGTAAATATCTTCATAGCCATTGGAAGATTTTGCCCTTGATAATACCTCTATCTTTTTTTCAATGGGTCCCTCATCATATACCATATCTGGAATCCCTGCTATAGCTTGTGCTGCAAATAAATTTTCTTGAACTTTAGCTGATATTTCCTTAGAGCTCTTATAAACAAGTACCCCTAGTTGGCTTTCTGCATCCTTGGTCATTTCTTTTTCCAATACAATATTTACTGTTGTCATGGTAATTGCTGAAATTATTATTATAATCATTATTACCCTTAGTAGAATCTGTGATCTTATACTTTTTCCTCTCATATTTACACCCCTCATGGATTTATTACCCCTTTTAAAAGTAATTAAGCTAACTTAAATGACCTTGAGTTTCCCCAAGGCCATTTAGCTCACAGATACAATTTTAATTCATTTTTATGGTTATATCAATATTTTTTTACATTTATTTTCTTTATTTTCCATTAATCATTAACCAATGAAATAATGCCCCTACGAGGCCTCCATCATTTTTATGGTAACATCTTTCTACAGGAGTTTTCACATAGGACCACCATTTTATATGGTCTAGGGTGTCCTCTATTTTTTCAATAAATCCTTGCCTTTCACTTATAGCCCCACCTATTAGTATCTTTTCAGGATTTATGATAGAACATAAATTTAATATTCCATAGCTTATGTTTTTAAACCATTGCTCTATAATCTTATTTACCTCTTCATCAGCTTTTCCTTCTTCAAAAATAAGTTGTCCCTCTATTCTGGTGGATTTATCAATATTCTTTAAGTTTTTATAATACCTTATAAGTCCATTGGTAGATGCATTATCACTATATAATTGAAACTCTTCTGGTACATTATCTACACCATTGGTAAGCATAAAGCCAAATTCTCCTGCCTTAAACTCATGACCTCTTATAAGTTTCCCATCTACAAATATTCCTCCTCCGATACCAGTACCAACTGTAACCACTATGAAACTATTAGACTTTTGTCCATTACCATTAAATTTTTCAGCTAATACTACACAGTTAGCATCATTTTCAACTTCTACTGGAACATTAAACTTTTCTCCAAAGATGGTTTTAAAATTCAAGCCTTCAAGTATGGGCATTCCCTGACATACCTCTACTGTTCCTTTATCTGGATTTATAAAACCAGGAACGCTTATGGAAACCCCTTTAATTTCATATTCATTCATGTAATCATTGATGATTTTTTCCATGGTTCCTAAAAATTCATCTAAGTTCTTTTTAGGAGTATATACAGAGTCTTTAACTAGTATGTTGCCGTTCCCCTCTAATACTCCATATTTTATCTTTGTGCCCCCTATATCAAAGCATATATATCTATCCACTTTTGTCCCCCTATTATTTCTTTAAAATTTTAGCTGATACTATGGCTTTTCCTATAAGTTCCTTTTTACTGTTGGTCATATCCACATCTACCTTGCAATAACTTCTTCCCATACCTAGTATAGTGGTTTTTATAAATATGGCGGCCTCTAGCTGGATAGGCTTCATAAAATGACTTGTTATATTATCTAAAGCTACATTTATATTCATATCCTTTAGATGTTCTAAGGCTGAGGAAGTCATAAGCATGTTTAAAATACTCCAAGAGGCAGTGCCCATGCTATCTATCATCGAAGGAGTTATTGTACCCTTATAAATCTTAGCATCGCCCTCCCTTGAGCATTGAAAACTTTTAATAAATACATCCTCTACATTATCTACTATCTGAGGCTGTCTATCCATGACCTTTAATGCCTTTAATACATCTTTTCTTGTTATAACTCCAACTAATTTTCGACCATCTACTACAGGACAAAGTTCTATATCTTGCCACCCCATTATGTTGGCAGCATAGGATACTGTAGTTTTAGGTGTTACAGTTATAGCATCCTTTCTCATAAGCTTTCCTATTGATTCATTGACTTCTAACATATTAATAGGCATATCTCTGGCGGTTATTATTCCCACTACCTTCATGTCATTATCCACCACTGGATATCTTATATGTTTAGTCTTTACCACCATTTCCTTCCAAGCCTCTAAGTCATCTGTAACCTTTAAATAGGAAGGATCTTCATTCATTATCTCTTCAACTAATATAATATCCTTTTTTATCTTGCTTTCATGAATAGCTTGATTAATCATTGAGGCTATTGTAAAAGTATCATAGGTAGAAGACATTATTGGTAAATTCTTTTCATTAGCTAAGGCCTTAATTTTTTCACTGCAACTAAAGCCTCCACTTATAAGTACAGCTGCCTCATTAGTTAAGGCATACTCTTGAATTTCCTCTCTGTTTCCTACTATAACCAAGCATCCTGGAGTTATGTATTTAGTAAATGCATCTACAGTCATAGCTCCTATTACAAATTTATTTAAATTCTTATATAGTCCTTCTTTTCCACCTACAATTATGCCATCTATTATCTTAACCACATCGGCAAAGGTTAGAGCATCCATATTTTTTTTGTTAAGCTTCTCTACTCTAACAGTTCCCACCCTAGGTATGGTTGATACTATTCCTAAGGCTTCACATTCCTTAATGGCCCTATAAGCAGTCCCTTCACTTACTCCTAATTCACTAGCTATGGACCTTACAGAAATTTTATGACCTGGCTCTAACATCTTTATATGAGTGATAATCTCATCCTGCTTTGACACCTTAACTACCTTCCTTCTTTTCTAAGCTCCTCTGCTATTTTTTCTATTTTTCTTAGTCTATGATTTACTCCTGATTTTCCTACTGGAGGATCAAGCATCTCCCCTAATTCCTTTAGTGATTCATCGGGATAGTTTAATCTTAGTTCTGCTATATCTCTTAAATTCTTTGGTAGTCTTCCAAGTCCTATTTCTTTTTGTATAAGCTTAATGCTTTCAACTTGTCTAACTGCTGCATTGACAGTCTTGCTCAAATTGGCAGTTTCACAGTTCACCAGTCTATTTACATTATTTCTCATGTCCTTCATTATTCTTATGTTTTCTAATTCTAAAAGGGCATTATGAGCTCCTATTATATTTAAAAGATCCACTATTTGTTCCCCCTCTTTTAAATATACTATATAGCTAGTTTTTCTTCTTATAACCTTTGAATTCAAATCAAATTTATTTATTAAGTTGCTAAGGTCCTCTGCATATTCTAAGCTATGGGTGACAAACTCTAAGTGATAAGTTTTTTCTGGATTGCTTATACTTCCGCCACCTAAAAAAGCTCCTCTTATATAGGCCCTCATTGTTTCTTCACTTTCTGCTAAGTGACCATTGATGCCATAGTCTAAAGCCATCATTCCATCTTCTTCTTTTAATATTCCAGTGACGTCTAATAAATTCTTAACTCCCATTTCCTCAGTTATCATAACCATATATATATTATTTTTCTTTAAAGAGTTACTTTTCTTTACCATAAGCTTTGCATGAATATTAAAGTGTTCCTTTAATAGATTAAACATTAACCTAGCAGTGGCCGGATTCTCCGTTGATACCTTAAAGCTAATCTGCATTCCACTAGTAAAGGATAGTGTACCGCTTACCTTCATAATAGCTGATAATTCTGCTATAACTTCTTCTTTACTTAAATCTACGCATCTACAAATTTCTCCCTTAACCTTTGCTGAAAATGACATACTTCTCTACTCCTAATTTGTTTTATTTTGTTTTAATCTTTCAGATAAGTAGAAGTACTCCACTATCTTCTTTCTATCATAGAATAACTTTTTATCCATTATAGTTTCTACCAATACTGAGGATAATTTCTCTGTATCATGTCTTATAAGTCCATTTCTTATCTTTACCAAATCAGCTTCTACAACTTTTACATTTAATTTTTCTAAGTTTTTTCTATCTAGCTTTACTATATCAGACATGTCTTCAAGATACTTTGTTTTAAGTTCTTTATCTATATCTGCCACATTGGCAATAACATAGTCTACAATACCCTTGCCTCCATGCTTTATCAATGCCTTTATATGGTCACTAACAGCATAGCCATCACTTTCCCCTGGTTGAGTCATTATATTAGATATATATATCTTTATACCATCACTTTTGTGTATGGCCTCAGATATATCTTTAACTAGAAGATTAGGAATTACACTGGTATATAGACTTCCTGGTCCAAGGATTATTGCATCAGCCTCTATTATAGCATCTACAGCTTCTTTTAATGCCTTAGCATTTTTAGGCTCTATGAAAAGCCTATCTATTGGTGATTCTTGACTTATAGCCTCTTTAGGAATCATGGATTCTCCCACCACTATATTTCCATTTTTAAGCTGAGCTTTCAAAACCATATTTTCTAAAGTCACTGGCAACACCTTTCCTGTAACTGCTAGAACAGAACTCATTTTATGAACAGCATCCTCAAAATTATCTGATATTCCATTCATGGCTGCTAAAAATAAATTACCAAAACTTTGATTTTTTAGTCTGCCATCTGTAAATCTATATTGAAGAAGTTCCTCCATTAAAGGTTCCGTATCTGCCAAGGACAATATACAGTTTCTTATGTCTCCTGGTGGAAGCATACCTAAATCTTCCCTAAGGGCTCCTGACCCACCACCATCATCAGCCACAGTTACTATGGCCGTTACATTAGAGGTATAGTATTTCAATCCTCTAAGCATAGTAGATAGCCCTGTTCCTCCACCAATAACTACAATTTTAGGCCCTTTTATTAAAAGCCTTTTTTCATACATAAGATTCTCTATCTTTTGAGAGTCTAAAGAAAATTTCAAGTATCCTTTGTTAACCAATGCTATTATGGATTTTACTCCTTCTGTTACAGCTATATATATTAAAAATATACCTGTTATATTTAAAAATGCGTAAAAGCATTTATAGTATACTGAGTATTGCCAATTGTATACCATCTCATTTATTGCAAAGATAATTATAAGAACTCCCAATAAAGCTAATAGAATCCACCTTTTAACCTTAATGCCTGGCCTTAGCCAGTCGCTAAACCTCATAGTTTGCCTCCACCCCTATTTATATCTTCATTTATATCCCTATGCTCTAAGGTAACATTTTGCCACTTATCACTTAAATATGAATATAAATCATTAGCTATAGCTACAGATCTATGTCTTCCTCCTGTACATCCTATAGCTATGATAAGTTGCCTTTTTCCTTCATTTTCATAGTTAGGAATTAGAAAATCTATCATATCCTTAAGCCTTGTGATAAATCCTATAGTTTCATCATGATTTAATACATACTCCTTCACAGGATCATCATTTCCGGAAAACCCTCTAAGCTCTGGGATATAAAAAGGATTTGGCATAAATCTAACGTCAAAAACTAAGTCTGCATCCACTGGTATGCCATATTTAAATCCAAAGGATAATACTGTTATTGACAAGTTCTTTCTTTCTATCTCTTGTTCTCCATATATCTCATTTATCTTGCTCCTTAGGTCCTTTATTTCTAGCTTAGAGGTATCTATTATAATATCTGCTCTATTTTTTACTTCTCTGAGCCTTTGTCTTTCTAAGGTTATTCCCTTTATAATTCTACCTGACTCTGATAACGGATGGGTTCTTCTACTTTCCTTAAATCTCTTAACCAACACTTCATCAGAAGCATCTAAAAACAATATTTCATATGGGAATTCATTGTCACTAAGATAATTTAAGCTTTCAAAAAGGGCATCAAAAAACTTTCCACCACGTATATCCATAACTAAAGCTATCTTTTGTATCTTTCCATCAGTTTGAATACATGCTTCTGCAAACTTAGGTATCAAGGTAGGAGGCAAATTATCTACACAAAAGTATCCAAGATCCTCTAAGTTCCTTGTAGCTTTAGTTTTACCCGCTCCAGATAATCCTGTTACTATAACAAACCTCATATTATTCCCTCCTTAAATTAGTATTATAGATATTATATCATATTAGAAAAGGGAGCATAAATAGATGCTATCATAAAAACCTATCCATACTCCCAGATTATTTAATTTCTATCCTGTAATCTACTTTAATTCTTCTCCTATGATTCTGACTTCTGTATTAAGCTCAACATTAAATTTATCTTTTACAGCTTTCTGGACATACTCTATAAGCTGCAGAACATCCTTTGCTGTAGCGTTATTCTTGTTTATTATAAATCCAGAGTGCTTTTCTGAAACCGCTGCTCCTCCTATGCTATATCCCTTAAGACCTAAATCTTGAATTAACTTTGATGCGAAGTATCCATCTGGCCTTTTAAAGGTACTGCCTGCAGAAGGATATTCTAGGGGCTGCTTTTCCTTTCTTCTTGTAGTAAGTTCATCTATTCTTCCCTTAATCTTTTCAGCATCGCCCTTCATTAAAGATATGTGAACTTTAACTACAAAATAACCATACTTCATAATAGCAGAAGTTCTATATCCTAATTCTAGCTCTCCATTTTTTAATTCTTTTAAATTGCCTTCTTTGTCTAAAACTATAGCTTTGTCTACTACGTGTACC
This sequence comes from Clostridium sp. UBA5530, assembly GCA_002423705.1. Taxonomy (GTDB): domain Bacteria; phylum Bacillota; class Clostridia; order Clostridiales; family Clostridiaceae; genus Clostridium_X. The sequence goes on along the minus strand of DINW01000088.1, from coordinate 107,424 downwards.
ATTTCTCCATCATAGGCCCCTGCATTCATAAATACAGCTCCCCCTATGCTTCCTGGAATTCCACAAGCAAACTCAAAGCCCTTTAGGGAATGCTCTAAAGCTTTTTCAGATATATCACTAAGCTGGGCTCCACACTCTGCCACTATGCTGTCTCCCTGTACCTCTATGGTGTCTAGAGCTGCAAGCTTTATTACAACGCCTCTTATACCACCGTCTTTTACTAATAAATTGGATCCGTTTCCTATTAGATAATATGGCTCTTCTGCTTCCTTGCACTCCTTGATTATAGCTGTAGCCTCCTCTATACTTTGAGGAATAACTAAAATATCTGCTGGTCCCCCTACTTTAAAATAGGTATGGTTTTTCATAGGTTCATTTATTAAAACATTATTTTCTCCCACTATGTCCTTAAATTTTATTTTCAAATTATTTAATGTCTTCATAACATATCTCCTCAAATTGTATTGATAAGGTAAAAATTATTTAAAGATATAGATTTACCTATACTTGTATAGTTGAGCTTAAATCAACTTAAATTAATTACTAATTTTCAATTCATATAAAAATTTGTAAAAAAGCTCAATATAATATAGTATAAAATATTATTACCCATTTAATCAAGATTAAAGCTAAATATCTTTTAATCTTTCTTTAGATTTTAGATAATTTAATATCTTATGCTTATTTGTATTTATTATAAGTTCTTCTGGCATATTAACAGCCTTTAGAATCTTCTCTGCCAAGGTAAAATCCCCTATTTGGGTAAGGAAGTGTGCATCAGTATCTAAAACTACAGGTACCTTGTACTCCTTACAAAGACTAGCTATCCTTATGCAATTTCCCTCACAACCAGGTCTTGATTTAAAAGAACCATTGTTTATTTCTATTATCTTATTCTTGTCCTTAGCTTTTTTCACAACCTGTTCTTCAAATATAGGAAAAGTAGGATTACCTAAATGTCCCAGTATATCTACAGCCTCATTATCCATAGCATTTAAAAGAGCCTTGGTATTGTCCTCCTTTTTTCTTATATCTATACACACATCATGAAGACTTGCTATTATTATATCCATTCTTCCAATGAATCTAGGTGGTATATCTAAAGTGCCGTTAATATCAATTATATTAGCTTCACATCCTTTAAGATGTAGAACTCCCTTTAATACCCTAGGTATAGCTTTAAAGTTTCCAAAATAAAAATCCTTAGGTCCTCCTGGCATAGTTGGTCCGTGATCTGTTGTAGCAAGAACCTCTATACCATTTTCTGAGGCCCAGGTTATATTCTCCATAATGGTGCTATATGCATGGCCACTAGCATAGGTATGGGTATGCAAATCAACTACATAGTTCATTTTTGTTCCTCCTTAGTAAAAAAATCTTTTATGCTTTCCGCTGTTTTTCTATCTATGGACGGAGTTTCAAGAAGCTCCTCTATAGAAGCCTTTTTTATGGCATCTATATCTCCAAAGGCTTTTAAAAGCTCTTTCCTTCGTGTTCCCCCCACATTAGGTATATCCTCTAATATGGAGTGTAGTACTCTCTTATCTCTAAGGGTTCTATGATAGGTTATGGCAAATCTGTGAACTTCATCTTGCACTCTCGTAATAAAATTCATGGCATTTCTTTTATTGGAAATAATTACCTCAGTATTATTATATATTATTCCTCTTGTTTGGTGCTTATCATCCTTTACAAGCCCGGCCACAGGTATATCTATCCCTAGTTCCTCTAATACTTCTAATGCTACTTTTACCTGACCCTTTCCTCCATCCATCAAAATCAATTCTGGAAATACACAAAATTTCCCTGCACTAAACTCTAAATTTCTGTCTTTAATGGATTTTATTTCTTCCAATCCATGCTGAAATCTTCTTCTTAATATCTCTCTCATGGAATCATAATCATTAGCACCTTTTACAGTTTTAATCTTGAATCTTCTATATTGACTATTTTTAGACTTTCCATCTTCAAAGACCACCATAACTCCTACAGAATCCATGCCTTGAATATTAGATATATCATAAGCTTCTATTCTATTTGGCATATCCTCTATGCCTAAGGCCTCCATAAGCTCCATTACAGCTACTCTATGTATTTCTTTGTCTTGAAGAATCTTTATTTTAAATTGTTCTAATGTAATTTTAGCATTATTTTTTACCATATTCAAAAGTTCAAGTTTTTCTCCTTTTTTAGGAATCCTTATGGCTACTTTTGAACCTCTCTTTACGGTTAGCCATTGTTCTAATAACTCTCCATCCTCTACTGCTGGTACATATATGGCCTTTGGTATCTTTGGAGTTCCACTATAAAATCCCTTTATAAATTCTCCTAATATTTCTTCATCTTCATACTGAGCTTTATTTTCTAATATAAAATGCTCTCTTCCTATAAGTTTACCTTCTCTTAAAAAGAAAATTTGAGCACAAACATCCTTCTCATCTTTATATACGTGTATAAAGTCTTCATCTTCCATGTTTTTTGTAAATATCTTTTGTCTTTCTATTATGGTTTCTAATGCCCTTATTTTATCTCTATTTTCAGCTGCCTTCTCAAAGTCTAATCTTTGAGATGCACTTTCCATATCTTCTCTAAGTTTTTTGATTATATTAGTATTTTTACCATTTAAAAGATTTATAATCTCGTTTATAATTTTTTCATATTCACCTTTAGATATATAACCAGCACATGGACCTGCGCAAAGCTTTATTTGATAATTTAAGCATGGCCTTATAAACGGGCCTTTCTCTTCTATTCTCTTTTTGCAAGTTCTTATAGGAAAAACTTTTTTTATTAACTCCAGGACCTCGTATACAGCTCCCGCATCTGTATATGGTCCAAAATATTTGTTTCCATCCTTTCCATAGGTTCTAGTTACAAAAATTCTAGGAAATTCTTCATTGGTTGTTATTTTAATAAAGGGATAATACTTGTCATCCTTCAATAATATGTTGTATCTTGGCTTATATTTTTTTATAAGATTACATTCAAGGATTAGAGCTTCCATTTCTGAATCAGTGATTATATATTCGAACTCCGCTACGTTGCTTACCATATTTCTCACTTTTTCAGAATGGTTCTTAGAATTTTGAAAATACTGTCTCACTCTATTTTTTAAAATCTTAGCTTTTCCTACGTATATTACTTCCCCTAGGGAATTTTTCATAAGGTAAACTCCTGGATTTTCTGGTAGTCCTTTAAGTTGCTTTTCAAAATCGAACATAATCTCACCTCCTGTTATGGTTTAAGCTAAGTTTCATTATATTATATATATAATCATTAATAAAAATCAACTTTTTAACTATATATCTTCCTAACTTCCACAAAAAACTGTCTCAAAGGAGTTTTCACTACTTTGAGACAATGATTATTGATTTAAAGCTGCTTTTAAAATTTTTCCAGCAATTTGAGCTGCCTTTCCGCCGCCTACACCACCATTTTCCACAATTACTGCTATAGCATATTTAGGATTCTCATAAGGTGCAAATCCTATAAACCATGAATGAGGGGTGGCTGGTTTTCCATTCTTATCCATATGGTCTGCTGTTCCTGTCTTACCTGCTGCATTTGTTCCTGAAAAATAACTAGAATTTACTGTACCGTTATCTATTACTTCCTTCATATATGACTTCATAATATCTGCAGTTTTTTCAGGTATTACTCTTCCAACTTCTTTATCTTTTATGGTTTCTACACTTTTACCTTCAAAGTTTAATATCTCTTTTACTATCTTAGGTTCCATCATAACACCATTATTGGCTACTGTACTAGCAACTACTGCCATCTGCATAGGGCTTGCAAGGACTGAGCTTTGGCCTATTCCAGACTGTGCTATATTTCCCTTCTCATTGCTTTCTAATTTAGGAAATCTGCTTTTTGCTATTCCAAAACCATTGCTTGGTATTGTTTCATTAAATTTAAATTTCTCCGCTGTAGCCTTAAGCTTATCATTGCCCAGCTCTAAAGCCAAGGTACCAAAAACCACATTACTTGATTTTCTAAAGGCATCCTTTAATTTTAATTGTCCAAGGGCTCCTCCTCCATAGTTATTTAAAGCATATCCTCCTCCGAAATCTATCTTTCCATTATCTTCAAAGGTTCGTTCTGTGACCCCGTTCATATTTTCTAGGGCACTGGCTAGGGTTATTACTTTAAATGTAGATCCTGGTGGATACAAACCTATGGTAGCTCTATTTAAAAGAGGTGCATTTTCATTGCTGTTTATTTCTGCCCAAATTTTCTCTAAGTCATTTGGATTGTAGCTAGGCTTAGATACCATAGTTATTACATCAAAGGTTTTAGGATCTAGAACCACTATTGAACCTTTGTTGTCTCCTAAAGCATCATAGGCAAGCTTTTGCAAATCATAATCTAAAGATGTTACTAGATTGTTTCCTATCTTCTCCTTTTCCTGTCTATTAGAAAAGGCTTCTTTAAAATTGAAGGTTGTTAAGGCTTCCTTTATATTAAAAGCAGTATTTTTAGTATTCATAAGCTCTTTGTCATAAGATGATTCTAGGCCTGTAATTCCATATTTTACATTTACATATCCTAAAGCATGAGCAAACAAATCTCCATATACATACTCTCTTTTTTGTGTTAGAGTATCCTTTCTCTCACTTTTAGTAAGAGCTTTTCCGTCTCTATCATAGATGGTTCCTCTTAATACTTCATTTCTCTTAGCCCATAATCTTTTGTTATCGCTCCTTTCTGCTATTTCTGGAGCTTGGAAGGTTGTAAAGTAAGCTATATATGTTATAAGGGCTACAAAGCATACTAAGAATACTATTAGAACTTTTTTTATTCCATTCATTAAATCCTGCTGCATATTAACCCTCCTCTGAAATCTTTTGTATTATAGCAAGAGCAAAAAAACTAGTAAGCATAGAACTTCCACCATAACTTACAAAGGGCAGTGTAATTCCTGTTAGAGGTATTGCATTCATAACCCCACCAACTATAACTAGCACTTGAGTTGCAAACATAGTGGCATATCCTACTGCTAACATTTGAGAGAATTTATCTTCCACATAAATAGCAGCTCTCATAGATCTATAGAATAATAAAAACCAAAGTATCATTATTCCAAAACCCATTAACAATCCCATCTCTTCACATATTACAGCAAATATAAAATCTGAAGTATTTACTGGAATGAATTGTGGATAACCCTTCCCTAATCCAGCACCAAAGAGCCCCCCTGATGCCATAGCGAAAAGCCCTTGAACTATTTGGTGTCCTTGGTCATAGGCATCTGCCCATGGATCTAACCATATATTAACTCTGGTTCTAACGTGACCAAACACTTTATAGCTTCCTACTGCTCCTATGGCTGCTAATATAAAGGTTGTAACCACATACCTAAGCTTATTGGTACTCAAATATAACATGGTTACTGATATTCCAAAGAATATAAGAGCAGATCCCAAATCCTTTTGATATACCATGAAAAATAATGAATACATCACTACTAATGCAGGCTTCACCAAGGACTTAACACTTCCTGTATAATTTTTTAAGGCTGAAGCTAAATAAGCTACTAAAAATATTTTTCCAAATTCTGATGGTTGAAAAGCANNAAACCCTATTGGTCCAATCTGAACCCAGTTTTTCGCTCCGTATTTGCTGGTTCCTATCAAGGATGACATAGCCATAAATATTATTACTCCAGCTAGGTAAGCATATTTATATTTGGCAAAACTCTTTAAATCTGGCAATACTACCACTACTAAAACATAGGCAGTTATACCAACGGTAAACCATATTACTTGTTTAATGGCCTCTGATGGATCTATTCTATATATTGTTACTACTCCAATGGTGGCAAGAATACAAGCAAACAACAACAAATATTTATCTCCGTCTGAAAAAAACTTTCTTATGACAAAGTGAGCATAGCATAGTAAAAATGCCATAACCACCCCTACTGCCAAAGCTTTTTTATCAAAGGGTTGTTGTAATAAGCTTAAGTTTGCAAACATAGCTATTAATAGTAAATAAGTATATATTAACATCCTTCTCTCATCTCTAAAGCTCTTCAAAAACTTCACCTACTTCTACTTAAATTCTGTATATTATCCTATTACTCTAAATTTCAAACTTCCTATTTTAATCTCATCTCCTATTTGTATGTAAAGCCTTCCTTTTACGCTTGTTCCATTTACTGCGGTCCCGTTAGTAGAATTTAAGTCTTCCAATATATACTGACTGTTTTTCACATATACTTTAGCATGATGTCCTGATACATATTGATCATCTAACATAATTACATTGTCTTCTTTACGGCCCATGGTCAAAACCCCTTTAATTGGGATTATTGCACCATTTTTTAATGTACTATTTTCTCCTGCTTCTATAACTTCTAAGCCTAAAGAAGATTTAAGTACCTTTTTTCTTCCTCCAGCTTTTACATCCTTGTACATTACTCTTAGGGCAAGAATTATAATTATATATAATATCACTATAAATACTGCCGTAAATATAAAGCTTAACACCTTATTCATCAACTTCACCTCAACTAAACATATTAATTCATTATTATTATATCATTATTTCATGGATAAAATGTTAAAAAGAAATCTCAAATTTAAATTAATTAAAGCTGCTTCCAGGTTTGATACCTTTCCACAGCTTGAAATTGTAATAAATTATTTCAATATCCTTTTTAAATACTTCCCTGTATAAGATTCTTCACAGGCTGCTACCTTCTCTGGAGTACCGGTAACTACTATTGTTCCTCCCTTATCTCCGCCTTCAGGACCCAAATCTATCAAATAATCTGCACATTTTATAACATCTAAATTATGCTCTATAACTATAACTGTATTTCCTGCCTCCACTAATCTTTGAAGTATTGTTATAAGCCTTGATACGTCATCTATATGAAGGCCTGTGGTTGGCTCATCTAATATATATAATGTCTTTCCTGTGCTTCTTTTGGACAGCTCATAAGCCAATTTAATCCTTTGTGCTTCTCCTCCTGATAATTGAGTTGAAGGTTGACCTAGTCTTATATATCCCAATCCTACATCTTGAAGGGTTTGAATCTTGCTTTTTATTCTAGGAATATTTTCAAAAAACTCCAAGGCTTCATCTACAGTCATATTTAACACATCATCTATATTTTTTCCCTTATACTTTACTTCTAATGTCTCTCTATTGTACCTTTTCCCTTTGCATACCTCACATGGTACATAAACATCAGACAAGAACTGCATTTCTATCTTTATTATACCGTCTCCAGTACATGCCTCACATCTTCCTCCTTTTACGTTAAAAGAAAATCTTCCTGGTTTATAGCCCTTCATCTTTGATTCTGGTGTCATTGCAAAGACCTCTCTTATTATATCAAAGACTCCTGTGTAAGTAGCTGGGTTGGATCTTGGTGTTCTTCCTATAGGGCTTTGATCTATATCTATTATCTTATCTATATATTCTGCACCCTTTATCTCTTTAAATTTACCTGGATTGCTCTTTCCTCTATTTACAGTTTTATGAAGAAATTTATATAGAATTTCATTAACCAAGGTACTTTTTCCAGAGCCTGATACACCTGTCACTGCAGTTAAGGTTTCCAGCGGGAATTTAACCTTTATGTTTTTTAAGTTGTTTTCTTTAGCACCTATAACTTCAATGAAATTTCCATTGCCTTGTCTTCGCTTTTCTGGTGTATCTACAACTTTTTCTCCCTTTAAATATTGTCCTGTTATGGATTTACTACATTCCATAATTTCTTCTAATGTTCCTGCTACTACAATCTCACCACCATGTTCTCCTGCTCCTGGTCCTACATCTACTATATAATCTGCTGCTCTCATAGTATCTTCATCATGTTCTACTACTACTAAAGTATTTCCCAAATCTCTTAGGTGCTTTAGGGTATCTATAAGTCTATCATTATCTCTTTGATGCAACCCTATACTAGGTTCATCTAATATATATAGTACTCCCATAAGGCTGGATCCTATTTGTGTGGCAAGCCTTATTCTCTGAGCTTCTCCTCCTGATAGGGTTCCCGCATTTCTAGCCAAATCTAAATAATCTAAACCTACGTCTATTAAAAATTGTAGCCTGCTTTTTATCTCTTTAACTATTTGCCCACTTATTATATTATCTTTCTCTGAAAGCTTTAACTTTCTTATAAAATCTAACTCTTCCCTTATGGACATTTTGCAAAATTCACTTATATTAATTTCCCCTACGGTTACAGAAAGAGCATCTGGATTAAGTCTTGCACCGTTACATTTACTACAAGGTGTATTACTCATGAACTGCTCTATTTCACCTTTTATTAAGTCTGAACCTGTTTCTCTATATCTTCTCTGTAGGGAGTTTATTATACCTTCAAAGCTATGGTTATAAGTCCTTGCTATACCATCTTTAGTATAATCTACAGCTATTTTTTCTCCTTTCATTCCATAAAGTAATACCTTTACTACCTCATTAGGCAAATCCTCTATGGCGGTATCTAAAGAAAATTTATATTTCTTGCTTAGAGCTATAAGGACCCTATAACTCCACGAATCTTCCTTTAGCCTTCCTTCTCCCCATGGGGCTATGGCTCCCTCCATGATGCTTTTAGATTTATCCGGTATAACTAAATCCTCATCAATTTCCATCAAAGTCCCTAGTCCATCACAATGATCACATTTTCCAAAGGGGGAGTTAAAGGAAAATGATCTTGGTGCCAGTTCTCCTATACTTATACCGCATTCTGGGCAAGCAAAATTCTCGCTGAACAGTATATCTTCTTCTTTATCTTCCTTTAAAACATTTATTATCACTAAGCCTTCAGATAACTTTAATGCCGTTTCTAGTGATTCAGCTAATCTGCCTCTAGATTCTTCCCTAACCATTAACCTATCTATTACCGCTTCTATGTTATGTTTTTTATTCTTTTCTAGGGAAACCTCTTCTTCTGTTATTTCTGTCATATTGCCATCAATTCTAGCTCTAATAAAACCATTCTTCTTTATGTTTTCTAAAACTTTTTCATGGGTACCTTTTTTCCCTCTTATTATTGGGGCTAACACCTGAATCTTAGTTCTTTCTGGCATTTCCATAACCTTATCTACCATAGTATCAACGGATTGTTGACTTATCTTTTTTCCGCATTTGGGGCAATGAGGTACTCCTATTTTAGCATACATCAATCTTAAGTAGTCATATATCTCTGTCACCGTACCTACTGTAGAACGTGGATTTCTGCTAGTAGTTTTTTGATCTATTGAAATTGCAGGTGAAAGGCCCTCTATGTATTCTACATCCGGTTTATCCATCTGCCCTAAAAACTGTCTAGCATATGAAGATAAAGATTCCACATATCTCCTTTGTCCTTCTGCATACAATGTGTCGAAGGCTAAAGAGGATTTTCCTGACCCCGAAAGCCCCGTAAATACTATAAGCTTATCTCTTGGTATCTCTAAGGAAACATTTTTTAAATTATTTACCTTAGCACCTTTTATTATTATTTTATCCTGCATAATAATTCCCCTTCATTTCACTCTATCGAATATTTGTTCTCATATATCTTATTCTATTATTTAATATAATTTATGTCAATAACTAATAATAATTATTATTGCCAAAATATTATATAAATATATTGGATCAGAGGTTTTATCTTTATATGTTTAAATTTTAACCACATCAAGTGGAGTGTTACAGCAAGTAGGCATCAGATAAAAGTAGATTCTCCCAAAATGACATTTTTAACTATCACTCTAGGAGAATCTAACTTTTAACATATATATTAAGAGGATCTTTAGCTTATTGATATTACCTACACTCTATTGCTTTGGTAATATGTCCCTTTGATTTTTCTAATAATTCTTTAGCCTCTTCTTTAGATACCTTTGCCATTATCATAAGTATGGACAGTTTCACATCATAGTTAGTTTCTTTCAATACTTCTTCTGCATTCTCTCTCTCTACTCCTGTAGCTTCAATTACAATTCTTTTAGCTCTTTCAACCAACTTTTCATTGGTAGCTCTTACATCCACCATTAAATTTCCATATACCTTCCCTGTCTTTATCATTGCCCCTGTTGATAGCATATTAAGAACCATTTTTTGAGCTGTTCCAGCCTTCATTCTTGTAGAACCTGTTATTACTTCAGGACCCACCACTGGAGCTATGGATATTTGAGCAACCTTGGCTAAATCAGAATCTGGATTACAAGTAACTGCTACTGTTGTAGCTCCTATTTCATTGGCATAATTAAGTCCACCTATAACGTAAGGTGTTCTTCCACTAGCTGCTAATCCTACTAAAGTATCATTCTTTGAAAGATTTACTTTCTTCAAATCCTCCACACAAAGCTCTTTTGAGTCTTCTGCCCCTTCTTTAGCCTTGAATATGGCCTCAATTCCTCCTGCTATTATTCCCTGTACTAATTCTGGCGATACACCATAGGTTGGAGGGCATTCCGAAGCATCTAGTATTCCTAATCTTCCTGAAGTTCCTGCTCCACAATATATTAATCTTCCTCCCATGTCTATAGATTGCGTTATCTTATCTATGGCTTCTGCTATTGCTGGAATTTCCTTTTCTATAGCACTAGCTACTAATTTGTCTTCATTGTTTATAAGCTTTACCATTTCTAATGTAGATACTTTATCAATATCCACCGTTTTTTCATTTCTTTTTTCTGTAACTAACTTATTCAAGTCTATATTCATATGGTCTCCTCCCGTATCCAACCTTTTTAATTATCCTACTATAATTATATATGATAGAAATTTTATTTCAATAGTTTTTTTAATATTAGAAACAAAATTTCTGTTTTCACTCTGATGTTTACCTTCTGTACCTCTTACACATACCTTATTTAAGTTGAAGTGTTACAACAGTTACGCATCAGATAAGTTCAACTAACATTTAGTTGGAATTCAAGCTGGAAATGAAACTAAGTTTCACATGATACTTTAACATCTATGTTGCTTTGATACCTTTCTTTGTATATAACTGGGGTTTTATAGAAACGTGTTGTTAATCTATTTAAGGCAATTAAGGACAAGCTATTGAAAATAAATATAAAAATCAAGAACAAAAGTTTGCATTCTACGTTTAAAAATTTATCTATTGGTCAATACTCTACATAATTCATATTGAAATCTAGGAGGAATCAATCATGGAAATCTTACAGTCTGCAATAACTAATATGGTAAATAATATACTAACCACCAATAGAACTTCTTGTCCCATTTGTGGTGGATTACACATAGGCAAGAATGGAAAAACTCCAGCTAAAAGGCAAAGATATTACTGTGTTAGCTGTGGCAAAACCTTCTCCCAATTTACAGCAACACCATTAAGCTATAGTAAGAAGCCTATAGAAAACTGGATTTTATATATGATAAACCTAGGAAATTCCTTAACTCTTAAAACTGCGGGAAAAATATGCAATATTTCATTAACTACATCTTTTTATTGGAGGCATAAACTTCTAAATTCTTTAACTATTCAACAGAGTCAAGACCTCTTCACTGATGTACTACACATTAATGAAATTAGTATACCTATAAGTAATAAAGATAAAAGTAAATTCTGGAGAAGAGGTTCTTGGACATGTGGTAATACCTTTACGCCCTTTGTAAAAATATTTAGTTTTGCCGATAACAATGACCTTAGGAATATACTTCCCATGGATAATGTTACTATGGTGT
>DINW01000088.1:0-95645 GCA_002423705.1 Clostridium sp. UBA5530 | reverse complement strand
GGGTATCCACTAAGTATTTGACCTCTTACGCTAGATGGTTCACCTGGTTATTTTTAAAGCCTAAGGAAAACATAATTGAATTAGTACATAGAATTTTTCTTAATCCTAAGGCAATAAGAATTTATGAAATACCTAAACTTAACCTACGTGGAGAACTTGCCTAAAATCTATGTGGGTTAACAAGCTAAATTAAGTTCACCATGTGAGTCTTAGTTATTTTAATCCTAGTTAGGATAGAAGGATACAGTAATAGACATATTATAAAATACCCTGTTTTCATATGTATGCTACCCACTTTTAATAAAATAGCTTGTCCTAAAATTAGTTAATATACTAAACAACACGTTTTTATAAAACCACAAGATACTCGCCAAGAGGTTACTGCAAATCCTTATAGAGTTTGTACCTCTTAGCATAGCAAAACACCACAAAATGTATTTAATCACTTTGTGGTGTCTCTATTAATTAACCAATACTTTTTTTATTTTTTAGAAATACTATTGTACCACCCATCGCTAGTGTCAAACCAGCTAATACCAAAACATTAGTATCTATAGGATACCCTGTTTGAGGTAATTTCTCTGGGTTAGTAGATTCAGAAGTCTGATTTTCTCCAGTTGTTACATCCTCTTTTGGAGTTTCTGGAGTTTTATCCTCAATCTTTGGAGCTACTATTGATAATAAATAGTTCTTTTCTTCACTAGGAGCCATTTCATCTACCATAGGCTTTGCAACTTCATTTCCTTGTTTGGCTATCAAAGCTTCTACAAGTGCTACTGCAGCCTTTCTATTCTCCTCTGTGTTTTCTTTATTTGCTCTATAGATAGAGTCTTTAGTTAATTGTCTTAATGTACTATAGTCATCTTCTCCAACTTCATTTAATGCTTCATTAGCTAAAGACATTAAATTTCCACTTCTAGAAGATATAAAGCTATTTCCTCTGTCTATAGCTGAGAAAACAGTGGCTGTTCCTCTTTCCATATCTAAAGCTACAGACACCCCTGTGTTAGACTCAAAACCTATAGTTTTGCTGCTTCCATAAGCCCCCAAGGATTCTATATTTCTATTTTGTCCTTGTCTTATAAAGCCTAAGCCTTGTTGTGGGTTATAATCTGCTGAACTTACCATGTATTGAATTTGATCTTTATTAATAAGCTTAGCGCTACCATATCCACCATAATTTAAAACCATTTGAGAAAGCACTGCTAAATCTTCTACTGTTGAATATAATCCAGATATACCAGACACACCATTTAAGTTCTGTGCAGTATAATCCTTTTCTACTTGTTGAACTTTACTAGGATCTATTCCCTTAGCAACTGGATTGTACATGGTGTCCTTTAAACCTAGTGGTATATATATGTTTTTTTCTACATAAGCATCTTGAGTTTCACCTGATACCTTTTCAATTATTGCTCCTAATATTAAGCTATCATATTCACTATATCTTACCTTAGATCCTACTGCTATTTCAGGAGTTGCACTGACTATAGCATTAAGAGTACTAGTTCTATCTGACATAGGATTTACAGCTAATTTTTCTGGTAATCCTGATTGATGCTCTAATAAATCTTTAATAGTTATTGAGGCATTTGCTCCAGGTATATATTTAGATACACTATCGGTATAAGCAATAAGGTTGTCACTAACAAGTTTTTCTATGGCTAATGCTGTAGAAAATCCTTCTGTTCCATTTCCTAGGGGAACTAACTTGCCTTGTTCTGCTTTTCCATAATAGCTATCTTTAATTAACTTACCATTATTAACAACTGCTAAAGCTGCTCCACCGATGCCATGCTTAACCTCTGAATTAATTATAGTATCTATTGTATTAAATCTACTTAAATTTTGTTCTGCCTTAGTTAGTTCTGGGTATAAAACCTTAACATTTATTTTAGCATTCTTATCATTTGCTGGTTCAATATTTAATATTTTTAAAGTATTGATTCCATCCACTGTATATGCACCAATGTCTACTTTCTTACCAGCTCCATTATAAGAAGATAAGTCTCCTATATTGATTTTATGACCATTTACATATACTTCAGCATTAGTAACTCCTTGATTTTCAATAACTAAATAGCCACGACCCTCATAGCCATAAAATCCTTGTCTATCATTTACAAGAGGCCTAGAACTACTAGAATTGTTAGGGAAAGTAAAACCAGCCTGTGAACCACCGCCTTGAACTACATTAGTGAGAGTTTCTCCATTCCTTGATTCCTTTATACCTCTATTTTCAAGCAATGATTCATATACTAAAGTTGTTATACTTCCATATCTTCCGGTTTGATAGTTTAGTTCTGCCTCAAACTTTTCTTTTGGGCAAGGAGTATTTCTTTCATTGGTCAATAATATAACTGCCATATTATTTTCAAAATCTATACTTGTTAATGTTCCTGTCCAACCTGTATGTCCTATAGTGTTATAAGTATAAGGTGAAAACATCCAATCTCTGCTTCTTTTTCCATCTTGAGAATTCCATCCCAATCCCCAATCAGCTCCATAAAATGAAGGCTTTACGAATTCATCCAAGGTCTCTTTATTAAATAAAGTAACATTCCCATAAGTTCCGCCATTTAATATAAGCTGAGTTAATACAGCTAAATCCTTACCTGTTGAGAATAGTCCAGCATGGCCTGAAACTCCACCCATACAATAGAATGCTTTTTCATCATGAACTTCTCCTCTTACAGTTTCGGTCCTTATATCTGGATAATTTCTTCCACCATCACGAGTATTTCCATTTCTCTCTGTAGCTGCAAATTGTTCCTTTTTAAAACCTTTATCTGAAGGTCTATAACATGTGTTTTTTAGACCTAATGGTTTGTATATATTTTCTTCAACATATTTATCTTGTCTTTGTCCAGTTATTTGTTCTACTATATATCCTAATATCATATAGTCTGTATCAGAATAAAGAGTTTTTGAACCTACCTCATAGGTTAGAGGTACTTTAGATAATAGTCCTATAGTCTTTTCTCTATCATGAGAATAAAACTCTCCCGCTGATTCTTCGTAGAATCTTATTGAAGATGCGTGACCTGCACAGTGATGCAATAGATGTCTTACAGTAATAGTATCTTTACCCTTAATTTTAGCATCAGGAGCATCCTTGTACTCTGGAAGGTATTGCTGAACCTTAGAATCTAAGTCAAGCTTTCCCTCATAAACTAACTTCATAAGAGCCAAATTTGTTGAATACATTTTACTATTAGAAGCTAGGTCAAATATAGTATCCTCTGTCATAGGCTCACGTTTATCTTCTGGTATTAAATCGTTTTTATTCCAAACCTGCTTAGAACCATATGCAGAGCTCTTTACTATTTGCCCATCCTTAACTACAGTTAACACAGCTCCTGGGAAACCAGCCTGAACCTTTTTAGAAGCAATCATATCTTCTCCAGTTATGGGATTTACTCCCTTAGTTTCTTTTGTTATAAATTCATCTAAATATTTAAGCTTATCCTTAGAAAATTCATTTATAACATCTCCTGATTCTGTTACAGTCGTACCATAAGCATTTACCTCTAGGTTAGTACCTTGTGGTAGTACCTCTACAAATTTCACATCGTTATATCCGTCTATGGTATACTGGCTTACATCTACAGTACCCTCTCCATTAGCAATAACCTGTGAAATATCTATAGGGTTACCGTTTACATAGAGTTTAGCTGAAGTGGCACCATTAGTTTTTATGTATAATTTTCCTTGTCCCTTTACACCTTTAAAACTTGCTCTGTTTCTAGATGCTAATACATTAGTTTCTGCATTAATCCTTAGTCCGGTATTTTTAGTTGTTCCAGCATAAGCCAAGGTTGAGTTCCCTACAAAGGTTACCAAGGCCAATGCAGATATCATGACTTTGAGATTTTTTTTCATATCTGTTCCTCCCCCATTATCTTTGGCAGTTTTACGAGCCCCCTTAATATTTTCACACCCTTCCTAAATAAATAATAACGTAACTGTTTAATGTTTTTTCCATAACATGATATCCATGTTAAACTTTATTACTATATCTATTATTATACATGTAAGAAATATAATTTCAATAGTTATTTACATAAAAAGAAACTGAATTTCAGATATTAATTTTTAGTGTAGTTTTTTTTAAAGAAAAAAGTTATCTCCCTAATCTAAGAGAAATAACTTCTTACAACAGCCTAAAATCATTGATTAACCTTTATTTAAAAAGGTATTATTTGCAACAAAAAGTTGAACACTTAGTTTCGTGGCAATTACAAGCACCATCTCCATCTATATCAACTTTATCTGCATGGCATTTGCAATTGTCATTATACATACAATTCTTTGCTTCACAATCTATATCAATTTCTGGGTTAGGATCGCAAGCACAATTTGTAAATGCATCACTTCTTTCTAGAAATGTGTTGCAGCATGTAGAATCTGACTGAACTGCTTTTACTCCATCTACATCAATTGCTCCAACGCAACAATACTTATCATTATTGTAAGCACAATTTTCAACACAACAGTTTAACTTTGGCATGACAAATACCTCCTTAAAGTTTTAACTTTCTAGAGTAGTATTTGCAAATGAATTTATTTTATTCCTTAAAAGCATCCGTCATCTTTTTCGTATCTTTTAAATATTTTTCCACTTCATTAAAATCATTCTTTGCTATTCCTAAAAATAAAATATCCGTAACCATAAGTTGAGCTGTTCTAGAGGCTATAGCTCCAACTCTAAGTTCTTTCTCTACATTAGGTACCCTTAGATTTATATGGCTTAAGTCAGCTAAAGGATTGTTCCCATACTTAGTAATAGAAATACAGGTAGCTCCATTATCCTTAGCCTTTCTAATACAATTATTCACCTCTTTACTTCTTCCTCTATAGGATATTCCTATTGCCAAATCCCCTTTTTTAGCGTGAACTGACATTGCCAATTGAATACTGTGGTCTAAATGAAAAATAGCTATTCTATTTATTCTTAACAACTTATGTTGAAAATCCATAGCTACTATAGAAGAGGCTCCTACTCCAAATAGATATATATTCTTTGCTGTCTTTAAGGCCTCTATAGCTTTTTTAACATCGTTCATATCTAAAAGAGCCAGGGTTTTATTTATAGTATTTAAACCTTGGTTAGCTACTTTTTGAGTAAGCTCTTCTATGGTATCCCCTTCTTCAACTATGTCATCTTCTATCTTTTCTTCCATGTCACTTTGAGCTCTTGCTATCTCTAGTTTTAACTCCTGGAAACCTTCATAACCTAGTGCCCTTGCAAATCTTACTACAGAAGCTGGGGAAGTCTTAGTTAAAGTTCCAATCTCCTGGGCAGATAAAGTTATTACATCCTGCTTATTTTCTAGTATATAATCTGCTATTTTTCTTTCTGATTGAGTAAAATCCTCACAATGTTGTTTTATTTTTAGTATGTAACTCATACTACTCTCCTTTAACTCCAATTAAATTATATATAATACACCTAGTACTTATTTATGATTTTTTAGCTTAGATATAATATCCCTAAGCTCAGCTGCCCTCTCAAACTGAAGGTTTTTAGCAGCTTCCATCATCTCTTCTGTGTATTTCTCTATTGATTCTTCTACATTATCTATATTTGGATTCTTTTCATAATCATAGATCTCTGATTTCTCTGACACCTTAGTAACCTCTATGATTTCTCTTACATCTTTCTTGATGGTAGTAGGAATTATACCATTTATCTCATTGTATTCCATCTGAAGTTTTCTTCTTCTATTAGTTTCTTTAATGGCTCTATCCATGGATTTAGTAATAACATCTCCATACATTATGACCCTGCTTTCAGAATTTCTTGCAGCTCTTCCTATGGTTTGTATTAGAGCAGTCTCAGATCTTAAGAAACCTTCCTTATCTGCATCTAATATTCCTACCAATGCTACCTCTGGTATATCAAGACCCTCTCTTAATAAGTTTATACCTACCAATACATCAAATTCTCCAACTCTTAAATCCCTTATTATCTTTGTTCTTTCTATGGTTTCTATATCAGAATGAAGATAAGTAGTTTTTATATCTAAATCCTTTAAGTATTTGGTAAGGTCTTCAGCCATTCTTTTAGTCAATGTGGTAACTAGGATTCTAAATCCATTAGCTATGGTATTTTTTATTTCCTTGTATAAGTCATCAATTTGTCCCTTTACAGGTCTTACTATAACCTCTGGATCTAATAGTCCAGTTGGTCTTATAATCTGCTCTGCCACCACCTTAGAGTGATCTAATTCATAGGCAGCAGGAGTAGCACTTACAAATAGAACTTGATTTAATTTCCCCTCAAATTCTTCAAATTGCAAAGGTCTATTATCATAGGCTGAGGGCAATCTAAATCCATAATCCACCAAAGAATTTTTTCTTGACCTATCCCCTCCATACATGGCCTTTACTTGAGGAAGAGTTACGTGACTTTCATCTATAAATAAAAGGTAGTCCTCTGGGAAATAATCTATTAAGGTTTTAGGAGGAGTACCCGGCTGTCTTCCATCTAATATTCTAGAATAATTTTCAATTCCTGTACAATAACCCATTTCCCTTATCATTTCTATATCAAAATTGGTACGTTGCTTAATCCTTTGGGCCTCTAGAAGCTTATCTTGAGCTATAAGTTCCTTAAGTCTCCATTCCAGTTCATCCTCAATGGTTTTTATTGCTACTTCTAGTTTATCTCTAGAGGTAGCAAAGTGAGATGCAGGGAAAATCATCACATGATTCAATTCACTTAATATATTTCCAGTCAATATATCAAATTCTTTTATTCTATCAACTTCATCTCCAAAAAATTCTATCCTTATTCCTTTAGTACTATTAGATGCAGGTACAATATCTACTGTATCTCCCCTAACTCTAAAGGTACCCCTTGAAAAATCTATCTCATTTCTTTCATATTGAATTTCAACCAGCTTTCTTATAAGCTCATCTCTATCCTTTTTCATTCCTGGTCTTAATGAGATAGTTAGATTTTTGTATTCCTCTGGATTTCCTAGTCCGTATATACAGGACACAGAAGCAACTATGATTACATCTTTTCTTTCAAAAAGAGCTGAGGTTGCAGAGTGCCTAAGTTTATCTATTTCATCATTGATAGATGCATCCTTTTCAATGTAAGTGTCTGTTTGAGGAACATAAGCTTCTGGCTGATAATAGTCGTAGTATGAAACAAAATACTCTACTGAGTTGTTTGGGAAAAATTCCTTAAATTCAGAGCAAAGCTGTGCTGCTAAAGTCTTGTTATGAGCTAAAATCAAAGTGGGTTTTTGAACTCTTTCTATTATGTTAGCCATAGTAAAAGTTTTTCCAGACCCTGTAACTCCAAGTAGGGTTTGAAATTTGTTTCCCGCTTCAATAGATGATGCTATTTTATCTATAGCCTCTGGCTGATCTCCCATAGGCCTAAATTGGGAGGAAATTTTAAAGTTCCCCATTAGATCCCTCCTTAACTATTCTTTATCATTTTTCTTCTTAATTTTATCCAAAATATCTTTAAATTTCTTGTCTCCAACCTCTAGGACTCCATTACCATCTGGAAAACCCTTTGGAATTAAAATTATACCTAAAGATCCTCCTTCTCCAATGGACAAGGTTATATTTCTTATAGTCCCTTTTGTATCCTTAATTTTAAGCTTTAAGTTATTAAATCCTTTGTTTAGAGCGTCATAAATCATGGTATATTCCTCTGGTTTATCGTCATTTACCTCAAGTATTTTGTCCCCACTTTTTATTCCGCTTCTTTTAGCCATGGAATTTGGCATCACTTCCAAAACTGTTATGCCTTCCTCATCACTGGCATACTTGATCTTTCCCCTTTTCTCTTTTCCCTTTTGAATTAATAACATAAGTTCGTGTCCTAATGGCATCAATATCAATACTAAAATTTGAAAAGCTAGTCCGTAATTTGCTAACTGGGATAAAGCTAACAATGCCCCTCCATAAATAATATTGCTTATTCCTGACATTACTGCCTTCTCAGTTTTGCTTTGAGTAAAGGTAACACTTTTATATCCAATCATTGCATATAAAGGCATTGCACTTACTATGGCAGTAGCCAAAAAAACATCATTAAGATTTCCATGGAGTATAGGCCACCATGTTGGAGTGTTTATAGGCTCCATGGCACCACTTAGTATATTATTACTAAAAAACATTATGGCAAGTGGTATGGGCCAGTATCTCTCTAACGCAAAGCCCCCTGCTAATTTACCATCTTTATTGGTAAATACAGGTATAGCCCCTTTCTTTCCATCCACTGTTATCAAAATTCCTTCTACTATGTGAAGTACTGCTATTAAAGATACAAGGGAAACTATATCTAAAGTTATAGGGAAATTTGTAGAAATTATTCCCGATTTTTTTAGAAAGTCAATGAGCAACACCATTAATCCCAATACTGCTCCACTATAGGAAAAGCATATCCATCTTGGCTTAATTGTCATCAATACTAAAGATACCATAAAAATAAGCTCTATTCCTGATTTTTCATGAAACATTATTCCTAAGTATGATAGTATCATACTTCCTATTACTCCTCCTGCTATACCCACAACAATTTGGGACAAGGTAAGTTCTAGGGGAGATACATATTTCTCCCCTATCATCATCCTTTGAAGAAAGGCAATTCTTTTATTTTTTCTATATAGAAACATACCCATAATTACAAGTATCAGCACTAGGCCTGGATCTGCTATAGCGTAGGCTACCGCTCTTAAAGTGTATTCAAATAAATTCATTAAGGAAAATCCTCCTATTTAATTTTGTCTCTTATAACCTCTAACGCCTTATTCAATTGAGGATCATTACTTCTAGTTAACTTATCATTTTGTAATTCCTTAGGGATAACTACTTCTATATTTGGAGCTATACCTATCTTGTGTATATTTTCTCCCTTTGGAGTATAATATTTTGAAATAGTAACCTTAAGACCTGTTTCTTCACTCATCTTTAGTACAGTTTGAACTACTCCTTTACCAAAGGTTTTAGTTCCTATTAATGTTCCAATATCATAATCCCTTACAGCACCTGCTACTATTTCTGATGCACTAGCAGTATTTTCATCTATTAGCAATACTAAAGGCATACCTACAGCACTTCCACCTTTAGAATTATATTTGCTTTCTTTTTTGTATTTATCTATAGTGTAGGTTATGAGTTTATCTTTCTCTATAAAATTAGAAACTACATCTATACATTCTTTTAAAAGTCCTCCTGGATTCTGTCTAAGATCCAATATAAGACCTTTAGCTCCTTGACTTTGTAAATCCTTAAGCTTCTTAGAGAATGCATCTCCTGTGTGCTCATCAAACATGCTTATTTGAATGTAACCAACTCCATTTTCCATAATTTCTCCTGCAACAGTTTGCATAACTATGGTATCTCTATATACATCCGCCTGAAACTCTCCCTTGCCTTCTCTAAACAAGGTTATGGTTACTTTTTCTTTAGCCTTTCCATTTTTCATGATAGATACAGCTTTCTCCATATCCTTTCCTGTAACCACCGTATCAGCTACCTTTTTTATAATATCCCCTGCTTTAATACCAGCTTTATCAGCAGGTGAACCTTCAAATGCAGCTATTACAACTATATTATCTTCCTTTACTGCTACTTGAAGCCCAACCCCTACATAATTTCCTTCATTTTTCTCATTAAAGTCTGCAAATTCCTTTTTATTCATAAACACAGTATAAGGGTCCTTTAATGCTCCTGTCATACCCTTTATTGCGCCCTCTACTAAGGCGTCCTCATCTATAGGTCCATCATAAAGCTTATATAGCATATCCCTTACCTCAAAGAGCCTCTTAAACTTGGATACATCACTTATACCCTGTAGCGATTTAGAGATTTCCCTATCACTAACACCCATCCCTGGTATTGCCATAGATGCCTTAGCTCCTATGAAAAAGGACATTACGTTAGTAGCAATCACTATTACCGCTACCAATGCAATCCATTTACCTCTGCCTTTTTTCTTTATTTTTTTGCCTTTGTCTTCATTCTCCATCTCAAACATCCTTTCTAAAAATGCCTATGAGTCTATTTTACCAAAGTATATTGATTTTATTATAGATTATGATCTAAATTTTTAAAATATTTTATTTCTTAATTATATCCTTAAATTTCACTCCTATAATTATAAATCTATTTAAACATTAAATAAAGATATGTTATTAAGGGAAGCTTAGTTTCACTTAATAAAAAAAAGCGTTATAGGACTGCTAAAGTACAGTCTTATAACGCTTCTTAGTTCTTTTAAACCTCTAGGAATTTTCTTAAGGATATGAAGCTACCTGCAGCTCCTACCAATATACCTGCTGCTATAAATTCTAGTAATATTATAGTAGCTACATAAGTTGGTGCTACTAAAGGTGTGGCTCCTATTAGTGAATTAGTAACGTTGGTATATAAAACTTTATATCCAAAGTAAAGCAATCCATCAGAAACCAATGCTCCTATAAGGCCTATTATCATACCTTCAATTATGAAAGGCCATCTTATAAACCAGTCTGTAGCTCCAACAAACTTCATAATACCAATTTCTCTTCTCCTAGAAAACACTGTAAGTTTTATGGTATTTGATATTAGGAACAAGGATACTGCTACCAATACTATAAACATAGCAACTCCTACCCACTTTATTGTGGAGGATACGCTTATAATTTTATCGATTATATCCTTTTGATTTCCAACTTGGTCTACACCCACTAAGTTCTTAACAGCTTCCTCTACATCCTTGGCCACCTCTGGGCTATCAATCTTTACCACTAGGGCACTTTGAAATGGATTATTCTCACTGCCATATCCCTCTAATATTTCTTTATTGCTTTGAGACTGAGATTTAAAGTTTTCCATAGCTTGGGCTCTGCTTTCGAAAACAACCTCCTTGATGCCTGGTACCTCTTTTACTTTATCTTCGATAGCTCTTTGTTCTAATAAGGTAACATCCTCTTGTAAATATACCTTTACTTCCACCATGGATTCTACCACTTCTACTTGATTGTTTACAGTAACAGCAATCAAAATAAATACTCCAAATATAAACAAGGTTGCAGATACTGTCAATGCAGAAGCAATACTTATAGTTTTATTTCTTTTTAAGCTCTTAAGAGCATCCACAAAAAAATGTTTTATAGTACTAAATTTCATGATCGTATCTTCCCCTCTTTTCATCTCTTGCTATGATGCCTTTTTCTATGGCTATAACTCTCTTTTTCATAACGTCAACTATTTCCTTTGCATGGGTAGCCATAAGTACAGTAGTTCCACTTTTATTTATGTCACTGATTATCTCCATTATTTCCTTAGCAGTGTCCGGGTCCAAATTTCCTGTAGGTTCATCTGCTATTAAAAGAGATGGATTATTTACTATAGCTCTTGCTAAGGATACCCTTTGTTGCTCTCCCCCTGATAGCTCATTAGGAAACATCTTATGTTTATCTCCTAGCCCTACCATAGCTAATACTAAAGGTACTCTTTTTCTTATTTCTCTTGGAGTAGCCTCCACAACTCTCATGGCAAAAGCTACATTTTCGTATACATTCAAGGTTGGTATCAATCTAAAATCCTGAAATACCATGCCTATCTTTCTTCTGTAATAAGGTATTTCATTTTTCTTCAGATCACCAAGATTCATATTATCCACAAGTATTTTTCCTTTGGTTGGTTCTATTTCTTTAAGGAGCATCTTTATGAAAGTAGATTTTCCTGCTCCACTAGGGCCAACTAAAAATACAAAATCGCCCTTTTCTATATCAATATTCACGTCTTTCAGTGCAACTACATTGTTGTTATATGTTTTGCATATATTTTTAAATTCTATCACAACCTCAGCTCCTTACCTTTATTATCTCTAGCTCTTCAACAAATTCATATATATTATATCATAATATACATATGGTTTAAAATTAAATATTTAATATTGAAGATTTTGCAACAATTTTGGATAAATATGCTAATTATGAAAAAATAGGCAAGATACCTCTAGCCTATTTCACTGCCCTGAATTATTTAATTTTTATTCTATAGCCCTAAAGCCTTCTCCCATAACTTCATGGGCTTCATTAACTATTATAAATGCCCTTGGATCATTTTCTTTTATAAATGCCTTCAAATCCAAGAACTGTTTTCTATTTGCTACACAATATAGCATATCTGTTTCTGTATCGCTATATGCTCCCTTAGCAGATATTATAGTACATCCTCTTTTCAAATCATTCATTATAAAGTCTTTTATAAATTCATTTTTCTCGCTCATTATCATAATTTGCTTACAGTTATTGAATCCTGCTAAAAGTTTGTCTATTATAAATCCATTCATGAATACTATTATTAAGGAATACATTCCTTTTTCCCATCCAAAGGTTATTGCTCCTAAAATAACTACCACAAAATCAACTACTTGCATAGACTTTCCTATATCAAGCCTTAAATATTTATTTAGGATTTTAGCTATTATATCTGTTCCCCCACTAGATGCCCCTTGGCTAAATATCAAGGCTAGTCCACTTCCTGTCAAGGCACTTGAAAATATTGAGCTTAACATTAAATCATTGGTTATAAGTTGAGGGTTAATTGTATTTTTAATAAGCCACATAAGTCCTGATAAGCCTAGAGCTGCATATATGGTTTTCACACCAAAGCTTCCACCAATAAATATGAATCCCACAATAAATAAAATTATATTAAATATAAATGTAAAAACTTCCACTGAAATTATTGGCACATAATGATTTAAAACCACACAAAATCCTGTAATACCCCCAGATGCTAGATCATTTGGAATTACAAAAAATTCTACAGAAATAGCTATTAAAATCATTCCCAAAGTCATTATTGAGTATTCTTTTAAAGTGTTTTTCTTTTTCATAAAAATCAACTCCTATAATATATTTATCTTTTTATTACTTTATCACCTTAAATTAATAACATTATAATAAGGTTTAACCAAACCTATACCATTATATGATAAAATTTTCTTTTATAAAAGTATATTTTCTAAATATATTAAATCACTTTAAAATTTTTTTCTTCGTTGTTAATTGATTTATTTTGAACATGTTTTTATATAAATTTATTAATTACAGTTCATCATTAGTACATATATTTGATAAACTGTTAAAGTAAAAAGATCTGCCCCACTAAGCCATGGTTTTAACATGACCCAGCAGGGCAGATTTTAATGTACTAATTATTAGTTATTATTAATGTCTATTGTCCTTTGTCCAAAGGCTTTAATAGCTTTGGTAGGACACTTTTGTACACAAGTCATG
Organism: Clostridium sp. UBA5530; assembly: GCA_002423705.1. Classification (GTDB taxonomy): domain Bacteria; phylum Bacillota; class Clostridia; order Clostridiales; family Clostridiaceae; genus Clostridium_X. The sequence continues at coordinate 82,380 of DINW01000088.1, read as the reverse complement.
CAAAGTGTACACTTTTCTTTATGGATGACTGGAACATTGTTTTCCATAGTTATGGCACCACTTGGACAAAGCTTTGAGCAAACTCCACAGCCAATACATCCTACAGAACATACTTCCTTTACATCTTTAAGTTTATCTTTAGAATTACATTGAACCTTAATTGTTGCTGAAACTGGTTTTATTTCTATAACATGCTTAGGGCAAGTTTTAGCACACATCCCGCATCCAGTACACTTTTCTTCATCAACTGTAGCTATTCCATCCACAACATGGATAGCATCAAATTGACATACCTTTACGCAGGAGCCCAAGCCTAAACATCCATAGGAACAAGCTTTATCCCCCCCACCTGGAATTACCGCAGCCTCATTACAGTCCCTAAGTCCGTAATAAGCTCCTGACTTTTTGGCAGAAGAACAATTTCCTCCGCACTTTACAAAGGCTTTATTTGGTTCTGTAGCACTCACTTCAACTCCAAGAACTGCACCGATCTTTTCTGCTGCTGAAGCTCCAGCAACCACACAGCCATTAGCAGGGGCATTACCTTCTACAACTGCTTGAGCAAAAGCTTCACACCCTGCAAAACCACAGCCCCCACAGTTAGCTCCTGGCAAGCAATCCTTAACTAGTGGTATTCTTTCATCAACTTCAACCTTAAATTTCTTAGAGGCATATCCTAAGCCAACACCAAATACTAATCCAAGTCCGCCTAAACTTATTATTGGAAAAATAATAGTATTTATTTCCATTCAATACACCTCCTTAGTGAATTAAGCCTTGAAATCCTAAGAATGCGATAGCCATTAAACTAGCAGTAATTAAAGAAATTGGCAATCCCTTCATTGATTCAGGCATGTTATGATTTTCTTCTAATCTTTCTCTTATACCAGCTAAAAGTACTATAGCTAGCATATATCCAAGACCAGAACTTATTCCAAAGACCATAGATTGAAGAAGATTATAATTTTCATTCATGTTTATTATAACTGCACCTAATATTGCACAGTTAGTTGTTATAAGTGGTAAGAAGATTCCTAAAGCTTTATATAGTCCAGGACTTTTCTTCTTTAAAAACATTTCAACTAGCTGAACTAAAGCTGCTATAACCAAGATGAAAGCTAAAGTGTACAAATAAGTTATATCTAGTGGAACTAATATCCATTTATATACTGCATAGGATATAAATGAAGCTATTGCCATAACAAATGTAACGGCTCCTCCCATTCCAACTGCAGTTTCTATTTTTTTAGATACTCCTAAGAAAGAACATATTCCTAGAAACTTAGCTAAAACAAAATTGTTTACAAGCAAAGCGCTTATAAATATTACAAACAAATTCATCTATTTCACCCTTTCTTCTATATAGAATGCTATTTTCATACAAAGGCTCCTATTTATGCTTAGAGCAGCTTCCACAATTACCATCGCACCCTGCGAATTCTGTAATTCTCTTGTTTTCTTTGTTCTTCTTAGCATTCCTATAGTTCAATAGAGCCATCAATATCCCAAGAGTAAGGAAAGCTCCTGGTGCTAAGATCATTATGATAGCTGGCTGGAAGGAACTTGGAGCGATTTGGAATCCAAACACCATTCCTGTTCCTAATAATTCTCTTATTATACCAATGACAGTAAGAGAAAGAGTAAAGCCTAATCCTTGACCCATTCCATCAAAAATTGAGATTATTGGCTTATTCTTAGAAGCAAAGGCTTCAGCTCTACCTAGTATTAAACAGTTAACAACTATAAGAGGAATAAATATACCTAAGGCACTGTATAAAGAAGGTATAAATCCTTGTAGTAAGAATTGTAACATGGTAACAAAGGTTGCAATTACAACTATAAAGGAAGGTATACGAATCTTATCAGGTATAAAGTTTCTTAGTAGGGCTATAACAAAGTTTGATCCCATTAGTACAACTGTAGTTGCAAGTCCCATGCCCAATCCGTTTATAGCACTAGTTGTAACTGCCAATGTTGGACACATAGCAAGGACTTGAACAAAAGTAACATTTTCAGTTATAATACCATTTTTTATACGTTCTAAAGGAGTATACATTATTTATTACCTCCTTGTAAATTTTCTTTGTAGAATTTAATAGCTTCATTAACACCGGAGGTTACTCCCTTAGAAGTAATAGTAGCTCCAGTTATGGCCTTTATCTCATTATCTGCTACAGGCTCTGCCTTTACAACCTCTACATCTTTATTACTTGGCTTTCCCGCATACTGACCATAGAAAGAAGGTTTTTCAGAGTTAGCTCCAAGACCTGCAGTCTCTGATTGGGAAAGGATTTTTATTCCAGCTAACTTCCCATCCTTGTTTATTCCAACCATAAGTTGAATTTGTCCACCATAACCTTTAGTGGATACCTTCATAGTATATCCCATGGTTTCACTACCTTTTTTACCCTCATTAACTTCTAAAATGTTTCCAGTTAAGGATAGGTCTTTCTTTTCAAATTTATCTGCAGTAGTGATTAATTCCTTCATTGCATTTTCATTTTTCATGCTTTCCTGTTTAGCAATGGAATCTTGAGTTATATTAAAAACAATTCCTAATATAAGTCCAGCAACAGCCGTTATTATAAAAAGTATTAGTCCTAATTTTCCTATGCTTTCTTTCTTATCCACGTTGCTTCACCTCCCCAAATACTTTTGGAGTTATGAATTTATCGATTAAAGGTACACATAAATTCATTATTAATATTGAATAAGAAACTCCCTCTGGATATCCTCCAATAACACGAATTACTGTAGCAATAACACCACATCCTATAGCAAAAACTATTTGTCCCTTCTTTGTCATAGGAGAAGTTGTATAGTCAGTTGCCATGAAGAAAGCTCCAAGCATCAAGCCGCCTGCAAAAATTTCATAAAGTCCGTTTCTTCCAAGAATAGTAGTTAAAATAGCCACTGTTCCTATGTAGCATACAGGTATATGCCAAGAAATAACTTTTTTATATATTAAGTAAGCTGCACCTATTAAAATAGCAAGAGCTGAAGTTTCACCTATGCATCCTCCTATATTTCCTAGGAAAAGCTGAGATACAGAAGGAAGTGCAGTTTCTCCTGCTTTTATTAAACCTAAAGGAGTTGCTGTGGTCATTCCATCTATAGTCCAAGTAGTCATAGCCACTGGCCAAGAAGCAAGTAAAAATGCTCTAGCAGCTAAGGCTGGATTCACTATATTTTGTCCTAATCCACCGAAAAATTGTTTTACAACTATAATTGCAAAAATACTACCTATTGCTACCATCCAAAGAGGAAGAGTAGGTGGTACGTTGAATGCAACAAGGATTCCTGTAACCATGGCACTGTAGTCACCTATGGTTATATCCTGATGAGTGCATCTTTGCCATATATATTCTGCTAAAGCAGCAGATACAACAGCAGTAATAATAACCAACGCTGCTCTTAATTTAAAGAAATAAATCCCAGCAAAAGCAGCTGGCAATAAAGCTATTAGCACATCCCTCATAATAGTTTTTACAGAATCATTAGATCTAATATGTGGGGATGATGACAATGTTAACATTGGATCCATTATAAAAGTCACCCCTTAGTATTATTTTTTCTTTTTGTTAGCCATAACAGCACGCTTAGCCACACGAATTGATTGAACCAGGTTATTTTTTGCAGGACACATAAATGTACAGCATCCACACTCTATACAATCTAAGCCATGCATCTTCTCAAATTCTTCTAAATTGTTACTTTGAGCTAAAAATTGAATTTTTGAAGGAACAAGATTCATTGGACATGCTTCAACACATCTACCACATCTTATACAATTTGTTTTCTTAGGCAGTACTGCCATATCCTTTGTAAGGGCTAGAATTCCTGATGTTCCTTTTGTAACAGGAATATCTAAGGAGCTTATGGTCATACCCATCATAGGTCCACCTGAAATCACCTTAACAGGATCTTCTTTAAATCCGCCACAGGCTTCTTCTATAAGTTCCCTTACAGATGTGCCTATTTTCACCTTTAGATTTTTAGGCTCTTTTATTGCTTCTCCTGTTACTGTAACGATTCTTTCTATAAGTGGTTCACCTAATATTACTGTCTTATATATTTGGTATACAGTTCCAACATTCTGAACTATACATCCTACATCTGCAGGAAGCTTTCCTGATGGAATTTCCCTCTTAGTTATTGCATATATAAGCTGCTTCTCAGCACCTTGAGGATACTTAGTTTTCAATGACTTAACTTCTATATTTCTTTCACCCTTTACAAGGTTTGCCATAGCCTCTATAGCATCAGGCTTGTTATTCTCAATTCCTATATAACTCTTTGCCTCAGGGAAAAGCTTTAATATTACTTTTAATCCTTGTACAATTTTTTCTCCATGCTCTAGCATAAGTCTATGATCACAGGTTAAGTAAGGCTCACACTCTGCAGCATTGACTATTATTGCATCAATATTCTTCTCCTTAGGTGGAGTTAGCTTTACATGGGTTGGAAAGGTAGCTCCTCCCATACCAACTATACCAGCGTCCTTAATTAAGTTTACAATTTCCTCATTGGAGAGTTCATTGTAATCCTTTGGAGTTGCATCCTTAGCGTAAGGCTCATAAAGTTTATCATTTTCTACGATAATAGACATAGTTTTAGTTCCCATTGAGGTAAGTACTGGTGCTATATTTTTAACGGTTCCAGAAACACTACTATAAATAGGTGCTGAAACAAAGCCTGTAGCTTCTCCAATTTTTTGTCCAACTAAAACTCTATCTCCCTTCTGAACAACAGCACTACATGGAGCTCCAATGTGTTGAGCTAAAGGAAATACTAAATCGCCCTTAGGAAGATACTCTTCTATAGGTTTTTTTTCTGTTAAGTGCTTCCCATGAGGGGGATGTACACCTTTTTTAAAAGTTAACAGTTCCATGGTATTACTTCCTTTCTAAAATAAATATATTGTTATAATTTCATAGCTATTAAGCAAAACTAAGTTTTAAGTAAAGTTTCATCTTCCCCTAAGTCTTAGTAAAACTTAGTTAAAATCATATCATCTCAATTTTCTATATTTGTAAAATACAGAAGGATTTCAATGATTAGACATCATATAAATTAGTTTACATAATTTTTTATAAATAAACAACAACTACTAGCCCCCAAATATTCCTCTTTTATGCAATTCCCCAGCTATAATCCCTGTAAAATATCCAGTAATCACTGCCGCTGTCATGAGTATAGGCAGATAAAAATATATTTTAAAGTCTTTAACCACCACTGCCGCCACTAAAAGTTGTCCTATATTGTGAAAAATTGCCCCTCCTATGCTTAGCCAAGGAATGCTTATTTCACCTTTAAAGCGTCCATATAGACCAATCATCGCTATATTACTAAAGAGTCCTCCAAAAATGCTGAAGAAAAAACTAAAAGCATTTCCTCCAAAAATAGAACCTAATATTGTTCTTAGAATCATGATTGTAATTGCTTCTTTTCCACCAAAGGAAATAAGTACAAATAAAGATACTGCGTTAGCTAACCCTAGTTTAATTCCTGGGAATATAACGGGTATCTGAGCTTCAATAACATGAACCACCAAAGCTATTCCAAGAATCATGCTTAGATATAACATCTTTTTTACTTTATTCATCTTCCTCCACCAACCTTAAAAAGTTGTGCCATCTATTTCCTCATGACTCCCTATAATTTTTATATAGGTTTTGTGAGGAATACACACAGCCATTTCTCCTGGTTTAGAAAGCCATGCTGTTTTTACACATACTTCGTCTCTACAGTTGCTATCTACGAACCTAATTCTGCCCTTTTCTATTGCAACGGTATTAAACTCTCCATCTTTATCATCTATCTTTATCTCTTTTGGTTCATCTATATTATTTAAATCTATATTATATAGCAGCTTATCATCTTTATATATTTGTGCTATTGCTTTGCCCTCACTAGGTTTTCCCAGGAAATAACAAGCCATAGATCCAAAGCTTATTAGGAAAACTATGATTACCACAACAAGGACAAATTTATCTCCCTTTTTCATAGATATACTCCTTATTGTCTATATTAAAGTTATCTTTATTGACTCCTTTAGAAGTATATACCTTATTATCTTCTGTAACAAATATTGCTTCCACTCCATCCAAGGTATCTATGAGATTCATAGCATCTTTCAGTCCTAAAACATAGGTAGCTGTAGATAATGCATCTCCATCTATAGAATTATCGGAAATTATGGTAGAACTTATTATACCATTTTCCGCTGGATAACCAGTTTTGGTATCCATTATATGATGATATTTCTTTCCATCTTTAATGAAGTACCTTTCATAGTTTCCTGAAGTAACCACAGACTTATTTTTTACTTTTACTACTGCAAAATGCTCTCCCTTATCCCCTTTAGGATCTTGAATTCCTATATTTAAAGGTGTTCCATCTTCTTTTCCTCCATAAACATAAAGGTTTCCACCTAAATTTATAAGGCCTCTATTTATATCATATTTTTTTAAAACTTTTACTAGCTCATCTGCAGTATAACCCTTAGCTATTCCACCTAGGTCTATTCCCATGTTTTTTTTCTTTAAAAATATACTATTCTTATTTTTATCGACTTCTATATCCTTATAGTTTATATACTTTAAAGCATTTTTTATTTCCTCGTCCTTTGGGACTCTTTCTTTATCTGTTCCAATGGCCCATAGAGCATCTACAGGCCTGATACTTATATCAAAAGCCCCATTGCTTAACTGTCCATAATAAATTCCTTTATCAATAACTTTAAATATATCTTCACTTACCCTTACAGGTTCCTCCCCTGCTTTACTATTTATTTTAGCTATTTCACTTTGATCTATATTTAGAGACATCTCTTCTTCTATTTCATTTATTCTTTTTAAAGACTCCTCTAGAGCTTTTTCTCCATCTTTGCCATAGTATTTAAGACTGATTATAGTGCCCATCATAAAAGCCTCTTTAGAATGTTCTTCTTCTTTATTGCATCCTGATAAGGATATTATGAAGAGCATCATTAAACAGTAGCTAATTATTCTTTCAAAATATTTTTTCAATGTTTTCAACTCTCCATTTCTGCTTTTCACCTAGGTATTTAGGTAACTTAAGATTAATTTGTACTATAGAGAATAAATTCATTATATCACTTATTTAACATATTTATAAAGTTATATTCAACGCTATCAGAAAGTTTCCTTAACCCCTTTGCCCCTTTAGTTAGATTATCTCTTTATATTCTAATGAATCTTTTGTTTAAGCCGTTTTGCACCTAGTAATTAATTCTCTATTAAGAAAGTATGACTTAGAATATCTTAATGATATCTAAGTCATACTTTGTTAAATTAAAAACTATTTAAGGGCTAATCCCTTTTTTACGGTTTTCACTATATCTTCAGCTGTTAATCCATAAGCCTTCAAAAGTTCTGCTGGCTTTCCACTTTCTCCAAAGGTATCTTTAACCCCCACCTTTAGCACTGGTGCTGGATGATTTTCACATATAACTTCACTTACTGCACTTCCAAGACCGCCTATTATGGAATGTTCTTCGGCAGTTACTATTAATCCAGTATCCCTAGCAGCCTTTACTAAGATTTCAGTATCTATTGGCTTAATTGTATGAATATTTATAACTCTAACCTTTATGCCCTCTTCTGCTAAAAGGTTATATGCTTCTAAAGCTGCATCTACCATAATACCTGTTGCCACTATAGTAGCTTCTTTACCTTCTCTTAATGTAACTCCCTTACCTATTTTGAATTCATATTCTTGAAAATCGCTTACAGTATTTACTGCAGCTCTTCCTAGTCTAACATAGCAAGGACCTTCCATTTCAGCCACAGCTTTTATAGCTGCTTCTGTCTCTATGTCATCAGCTGGACATAAAACTGTCATTCCTGGTATTGATCTCATTAGTGCTATATCCTCTATAGACTGGTGAGTTGCCCCATCCTCTCCTACTGTTAATCCAGCGTGAGTTGCGCAAACTTTAACATTTAGATGAGGATATCCAATTGAGTTTCTTATTTGTTCAAAGGCTCTTCCTGCTGCAAACATAGCAAATGTACTTACAAATGGAATCTTACCACAGGTAGCCATTCCTGCCGCTACAGCCATCATATTGCCTTCTGCAATACCCATATTAAAAAATCTTTCTGGAAAAACCTTTTTAAAGTCTGCAGTTTTGGTGGATTTTGAAAGGTCAGCATCTAGTACTACTACGTTTTTATTATTTTCACCTAGTGCTGCCAATGTCTTTCCATAAGCTTCTCTTGTTGCCATCTTTGCCATTAGTTTTCACCTCCAATTTCTCTTAAAGCTAAATCACATTGCTCTTTAGTTGGAGCTGAACCATGCCATGCCGCTTCATTTTCCATAAAGGATACACCTTTACCCTTTACAGTATTGCAAACTATAGCTGTTGGTTTATTTTTAGTGTTCTTAGCTTCCTCTATAGCTTTAAATATCTCTTCATAATTGTGTCCATCTATAACTATAACATTCCATCCAAAAGCCTTAAATTTCTCATCTATGGGACTTGGATTCATAACATCTTCACATTTTCCATCTATCTGCAATCCATTGAAATCTATGAAAGCTGTTAAATTGTCTAATTTATAGTGTGCAGCACACATAGCAGCTTCCCATACTTGGCCTTCTTCTAGTTCTCCATCTCCAAGTACAGTGTAAACCCTATAGGTTTTATTATCATTCTTACCAGCTAAAGCCATCCCTACAGCAGCTGATACACCTTGACCTAGTGATCCTGTTGACATATCCACTCCTGGAACATCATTCATATTTGGATGACCCTGAAGGATGGAACCCAACTTTCTTAAAGTATGAAGTTCGTCTACATTAAAAAAGCCTCTTCTAGCTAAAGTACTATAAAGTACTGGAGCTGCATGGCCCTTTGATAAAACAAATCTATCTCTATCTGGGTTTCTAGGGCATTCAGGTTCGATGTTCATTTCATTAAAATATAATGCAGTTAAAATTTCCACCGCTGAAAGGGATCCACCTGGATGGCCTGAAGCTGATTCAGTAAGCATAGTAACTATATCTTTTCTTATTACTTTTGCTACTTCTTTTAATTCCTCAATATTTTTCTTCATAGCAAACACCTCCTAATTTATTCAAAGCTATTATGTTCAATTAACTCTTTTATCATTTTATCACAAAAATGAAAAGTTACAAAATAAAAAAGTGCCAAAAATTTTTGGCACTTCTTTACCACATGTTTATCTACTGGTTTAACCCTATGCTTATTAAAAGAGCCTTATCTACCTTTTCCATATCACTGTCTGTCATATGTCCAATTTTTTCTTTTAATCTCTTTTTGTCTAGGGTTCTTACCTGCTCTAGCAAAACTACTGAATCCTTATTTAATCCATACTCTTCAGAAGATATCTCTACATGGGTTGGTAGTTTTGCCTTATTAATCTGAGAAGTTATGGCCCCAACTATCACCGTAGGGCTGTATTTGTTTCCCACGTCATTTTGTATTATGATTACAGGCCTTATTCCTCCCTGTTCTGATCCTACTACAGGGCTAAGATCTGCATAAAAGATATCTCCTCTTTTCACTATCATACTTGTCATCCGACATATCACTCTCCGAAAGCCATGACTCATATTTTACACATTCTTCCAAGTCGTAAGTACAACTTATCTGAGATATTTCTAAATTGATTGATGCCATTTCCACATAACCCTTTATTAGATCATCAACCTTATATCCTTTATCATCTATATATAATATTAACTTTTCCTTTAAAGATTTACTGTTTTTTTTGTTAATTTCATTATTATTTTTTTGTGCATCCGAGAGGCTCACATTATCAACCTTTGAATATGACATATTATTACAATACCTCCTATAATCCTCAGCGAAAATATGTATAATATAATTATATTGCTAAAATTGTCAATATGTCAAAGGTTTTGTCTTTGAAACTTTAACTTATTTTAATGTATTAGGCCATGCTATGCAATTAATACAGACTTACACATAATTTCTTACCTTGATTACCTCTCCATCCCTTATGTATACCCTGGGAACCCTTTTACTTATCATGCATATCACCTCATAACTTATGGTTCCTATTATATCTGCCATGTCTTCTGCGTCGAATTTTACACCATTTTCTTCTCCAAGAAGTATTACTTCGTCTCCCACTTTAACTTGTCCAACATCTGTAACATCCACCATACACTGATCCATACATATTGATCCTACCACTGGGGCAAGTTTACCATTTACTATAATCTTTGCTTTGTTTAACATTTGTCTTGAATATCCATCGGCATAACCAATTGGTATGGTGGCAATTACGCTTTCTCGTTCTGTTCTAAATTTTCTTCCATAGCTTATGTATTCTCCTTTGGGTAATGTCTTCACATGAGTCACATTAGCTTTTAATGTTAAAACTTTCTTTAAGTTTAAAGCATTCCTATTAACTTCATAGGATGGATAATATCCATATAGTATTATCCCAGGTCTTACTCCGTCAAAATGAGTTAGAGGCATATCTATGATTGCAGCACTATTAGCTATATGTTTTTTATTTGTTTTTACGCCTCTAGCTTCTAATTTTTCGCAAAAATCATTAAATATGTCCATTTGTCTTAGGGTATAGCTTTTATCTTCTTCATCTGCAGAGGAAAAATGTGAAAACACAGCTTCTACGTCTATATTAGGTAGTTTACTAATGGCATAAACCTCTTCCAAGGTATCTTCACATGGCAAAAATCCTATTCTTCCCATACCAGTGTCTACTGCTATATGGATTTTTACTCTTTTATTTAATTCTACCCCTTCCTTAGATAGTACCTTTGCATAATCATAAGAATACACTGTTTGTTCAAAGTCATTTTCTACTATATCTCTAGCAAAGGTTAATGGGGTATAACCTAATATAACTATAGGGTCTTCTATTCCACTATTCTTAAGCTCCAAAGCCTCAGTTATAACTGCTACTCCAAGCTTAGAAGCTCCCCCTTTCATTAAGGTGGTAGCTATATCTAAGGCTCCATGTCCATAGGCATCTGCTTTTAATACTGCTATTATCTCTTTATTACCACAAAATTTTTTAATTTCTTTTACATTATGCTCCAAATTATTCAAATCTATCTCTGCCCAAGCTGGCCTTATACTAGTGAACACTGTCTTTTCCTCCTCCGATGTTTTAGTTTATTTAAATATATATATTCTAATAAGAATTTTAATTTCTCAATTAGAATTCATATCCACTACTCTAGTGTTTAAGTATTTCTTCATCTAATGTTTCATTAGAATTAAATTCTTTAAATTTTATCTCTACCCTTTCATCCCCCTTCAAGTCATAAATCTTTTCTAACTCCGGCTTTAAAGTGCTAGAGTTAATATATAATAATCCCTTAGCAATATTTCTATTTACACTGGGAATTATAAACTCAAAAATTACATACCCTTCTTGTTCTTCGCTTAAATATACCTTGCTTTCTGGGTGACTCAAAAGGCTAAGAATTTCATTGATGAAGGTATACTTATAAACTTCATCAAAGTCTTTGATCAAGGTATACTTTTTACCTGCTTTTTTATCTTGTACATAGATATAATCATCTATATATACATTAGTTCTATCTTCTCCTATATCTAATCTATATCCCTTATCCTTTACATAGTATTGTTTCCCTTCATAAAGATCTTCATCCCTCTGGTTTTTAAATGTATACTCCACATTGCAACTGTAATTTTTAAGATTTTTCATTTGCTTTAATGCTTTTTTATCTGATGGAATTATCTCTTTACATCCAATTAAAGAAAAAGCCATAAATAGAATAGCTAGAATTAGTATTTTCTTTCTCATAACAACTCCTAAGTTCTATATTAATCTCACTAATACTAGTATTCTTTTATATTAAAATTTATTCATAGATTTCAATCTTATGATGTGTATATCAATTGAACTTATCTGAAAGTTCCTTCAATAGGTAAGGCACCTTATCTAATATATCCCTAGCTAGGAGACAATATTTTTCTTTTTGTAATATGTCCCCAGCTTTACCATGAACATATGCTCCACATAGGGCACTGTTAATAGGGCTTAATCTTTGCCCTATTAAACTACAAATTATACCTGTAAGTGCATCTCCCATTCCTCCAGATGCCATGGCACTATTTCCTGTTGGGTTTATAAATACTTTATCCCCATCGGTGATTACTGTATTTTTTCCCTTTAACAAAACAATAATTTTATTATCCTTAGCAAATTTCTTAGCCACCGCTACTCTGTTATCCCTTATATAGGAAATAGAAAGCTTTGTAAGTCTCGCCATTTCTCCTTCATGGGGAGTTATTATTATAGGTCCTTTTCTTTCCTTTAAAAGTTCTATATTATCCTTTAATGCATTAAGACCATCTGCATCGATTACTATAGGACAGCTACTATTATATAAAACATATTTTATAATTTCCAAAGTGTTATTATTGTCTCCTAGTCCAGGCCCTACGCCTACCACATCTGCACCATTAAGCTTTTTTATAAACATATCTTTATCTTCTAGTGCCACAGTCATGGCTTCACTAAGCTTTACAGCCATAATATCCATTATTTCTTGGTGAGTACCTAAGGTTACAAGGCCTCCTCCTGCTCTTAATGCTCCCTCTGTGGCTATGTGAGCAGCTCCTGAAAGTCCTTTAGAACCTGCTATTATAAATATTCTTCCATAATCTCCTTTGTGAGAATATTCACCCCTTTTGGGAATAAGAGACCCTATAAATCTCTCGTATCCATCACCACATAAATTTGTAGTTGACTCTTCCCTATTGTCCCTTATATTATCATATTCTCTCATAAAATCTTCTTCTTTCACAGAGCCACCTCCCTGAAGTATAACAAAAGTTGTGGCTCTCTCTTTATCATGGGAAAAAGAAACATGTATATTCTCTGTTCCTAGTTCTTTAGCCCTTTTTAAAGCATTATTATGTAGCAAAACATAGGGTTTTCCCAAATCATCTCTCAATATCTCTATGTCTTTTAATGAGAAATTTCTAAAACCTGTACCTAAGGCTTTGCTTACAGCCTCTTTTCCACTGAAATTAGCAGCTAGGGTTTCTCCTCTAAAATTCTTCTTTTTAAAGAATTCTATTTCCCCCTCCGTATACACTCTTTCTAAAAAGGTTTTTTTAATAGCTGCTTTACTTACCCTATGTATTTCTATAATATCTACTCCTACTCCTAAAATCATCTTTCCTCCTATTGAATATCCTTAAACAAAAGGGCATAGCTAAAAGCCATACCCCTGTTAATAAAATTTAATTAGTTGCTATACTTAAATATTCATCCTCAAAATCTATAACGTATTCGTCTACATATTCCCCAAGAACATCCACTAAATGAATTGGTGATACCATATTATCATATAATAATTTCATTAGGTTTCTAACCTTATATCTTTGCGGACTTATAGTTTTAACTTTGTCTCTTTCAATGCCAACTACAACTCCGTTGATCAAGTCTTGCCTTTCTACCTCTATGCCATATGATTGTACCTCTATCTTCTCATCATTAAAGGGTAAAAGCAGGGTATCCTTTATCAACCTATATACATATATAGCATCCTTTTCTTCTACTTTTTCTGCACGACTCATTTGTTCTAATATCAACATTGAAAAACTCCCCCCAATTTTTATTTACTTTTTCCGAGTCTTCCTACCTGTGACATTATGATACCATTTTTATTTAAAAAAATCTGTCACTATATGATTCAGTACAGAATTATTTATCTTTTTTTAACGACACTATATACTCTATTATATTATAATTAAGTTCCGTGACTTGGTTTATCTGTATTAATATTCCATTAATTGTACTGAGTTATGTCGTTTTTTTATATTTATTATCAATTGATTTTTTAATCATTACAAGGAAAACTTGCATATACTAGGATTGATATATGCAAGTTTTGGGAAAATTTCATTTTGCCTCTATAATTTGCCTTTTATGCTTTCATATTTTGCCTTCACTTCTTCAGCAGTTTTTTCTTCTATATTATGAGTAGAATATTTTGCTTCCTCGTATTTTGTCGTTATCTCATTAATTTCTGCTCCATTTAGATTTCTTTTTACCTTTGCCAATCTATAAACCTGGGTAGGTGTCATATAATCTCTAAAGATATCTCTTTTATCCAGCTTGATTAATATCTTTCTATAGATAAAAAGCACCTTTTCTCTGCTAGTTTTTCCCACCTTAAGTTCCTTATATTTTTTCTTCTTATTGGCTTTTGATTCTATTTTTTCCCTTACCTCTTCATAATTTTTTTCTTCATCCTTTTTATTTTTTTTCACAACCTTTTTTATTGTCATAAATATAAGCAATGCTAATATTATTATTAAAATAATTTTAAATATCATAGCCATTACTTCCACATTAAGGCTACCTTCTGAGTCTGCAAACTTTGTCATCTTTGTGGCTTCTTCTGTTGCCTCCTGTACCTTTTCAGGACTTTTTAATAGGCTGGCAAGCCATCTTATAAATAGCCCTATATAGTGCTTAAGGAATAATATGATATAAGCTACTACATAAAATATAGGCTTTAAGATTATAGCTAAAACATCTAGAGCCTTATCAAATATAATTTTCATTAGGTCTAGAATTTTAAATATCAAATTAGTGGATAACACTAGCAAGATTCCCAATATTGCCACATTGACTTTATTATCATCTCTGTTTACAATTTTGTAGTTAAACTTTCTACTAGCTCTAAGAAGAAATATCCATACTATCATAAACATAACATAATATCTAAAGAGACTGCTATAATATTCCTTAGGAATATTTATATAAAATACTATGCTTAAGCCTAAGACTACTATCATAGTCTTGCCTATTCTTTTGTAATATTCCGAATATATATTGTCTGCATCCCAAATTACATTTAGTACTATAAATAATATTCCTAAAATACTATAGTACATAAATTTGTTATTGTCATATATGAAATAAAACATTATAGAATTTATGATTATTAATATGGGAATATAAAATTTTTTCTTTTTTTCTTTATGCTGAAAATAATTTATACCTGCTACTAAAATTAGCAAAACTAAAAAATCTACAGCCTTTGGCATTAAAATTCCATAGCCTGTGACCACTTCCACCCATAATATATAAATAAAGGTGCTCACTAAAAGAGAATATAAAATTTTTATAAATCTATATTGATTTATATTGCCTAACCTCTTCATCATCCTCTCCTCCCCGAATAGTTTATTTTTTCTACATTAGGGATAAAAGGAAGTTTATAGTCTTTACTTGTATCTATGATCTTTAAGGTATAGCCTTTAGCAGATAAGTTCTTTATTTCTCCCTCAATGTCCTTATCTATATAAGCTGTGACTAAAACATACACTGTGTTCATATCAAATTTCTTTTTTTCTTCTTGTAAAAAATCCTTTAATTCTTTATTGCAGGTATAATCTACCCTAGCCCCTAACTCTAAAATCTTCCCCATACTTCCACTATAAGGATTTACACAATATTGCCCCTGACCGTGATAATTCACTATTTGCCCATTGGTCATAGCCCCAACTTCCATGCCATCTTTGGCTATAGCATCACATAAAGACATGGTAACCTCTATTATCTTATCCACTCCATCTTTGTCTATATAACTCCAATAGGGATTTCCAAATTGGGTATTCATTATAAACATAATCTTCTTTTCACTGGTATAGTCATACTCTCTTACCATTAACTTTCCCGTTTTAGCTGAAGAATTCCAATGAATATCCTTCATTCTATGATAAGGAGTGTATTCTCTTATACCTTTTATTATGAGAGGGTCTGGGTATATCCATCTTTTAACCATATGATCTCCCTGAAGAGAATTATTATTAAACATTATATCCTTAGCCTTGTAGATCCTAGGATATATTAGAACCTCTACAAAATCCTCTATATCCTTTGTTTCCTCTTCAAGACCAAACACATCACCTATGACCACATACATATTTCCTAGAAAAAATGTACCTCGCCTTTCTGCTTTGACCCTATAGGTTCTCTTTATCCTCTCACAACCTGCCAAGCTATATGAACTATAATAATATTTGGTATCCTCATCTATAGAAACATCAGTGTCCCCAATCCTATAAAGCATGGTATCATATATTTCACAGAGATTTATAAAATCAATAGGAGCCCACTCTTTGTTCTCCACCTCTGTTGTTACCTTAAATTCATCTCCTGGGAATATCATCTTGTCTATATTTAGTTTTCTTTTAACAGATAAATTACGAAAACTTCTCTTCCTAAACTTTTCCCCTAAAAGTAGAATTACAAACAGCGTAAATATTAAGGTTAAATATCCTTTCATAGATATCGCCCCCTATAGCTCTTCTAGGGGAGTCTTCACTTCATTCAATATATTTTCTATGATTTTTGAACCTTGATTTTTATCATAAGATGACTTTAAAATTATTCTATGGCCTAAAATCCAAGGTGCCAGTTCCTTTACGTCCTCTGGAATCACATAATCACGACCTCTTAAAGCTGCAAGGGCCTGACATCCCTTCATAAGATTTAACGTTCCTCTAGGTGATGCTCCCATTTCTATATCAATATGGTCTCTAGTTTTATTTATTATATCTAAGATATAGCCCTTTATATGGTCTGATATTGTCACATAAACATAGTTACTCTGTAAATACTCTATTTCAGCTTTACTTACAATAGGTTTTATCTCATCTAATGGATCCTTCTCTATAAACCTATCCATAATTTGCTTTTCTTCTTGATAATCTGGATATCCCATGGATAATTTCATAAAAAACCTATCCATTTGAGCTTCTGGTAGTGGAAAGGTTCCATATTGCTCCACTGGGTTTTCAGTAGCCATTACAAAAAATGGTCTAGCTAGCTTTATGGTATTTCCTTCTACGGTCAATTGCCTTTCCTCCATAGCTTCTAATAAGGCTGACTGAGTTCTTGGAGTTGCTCTGTTTATTTCATCTGCTAGTAAAAATTCAGTTAATACTGGTCCTTTCCTGAATTCAAACTCTTGGTTCTTCTGATTGAAGTAATATATTCCTGTAAGATCTGAAGGCATAAGGTCTGGTGTAAATTGTACTCTCTTAAAGTTACACTCTAAAGTCTTTGCAAGGGCCCTAGCCATTTTAGTTTTTCCTAGTCCTGGAACATCCTCTAGGAGTACATGTCCACCACATATAAATGCCACCATTATTTTCTCGATTCTGTCCTTTTTCCCTACTATTACATTGCCAACATTGTCCATGACTTTGGTTCCAAACTCTTCAAATCTATTTACTTCCATGATATTTGTTATTTAGCAACTTTACTAAATAACTTCCCCCTTTCCTTCTTTTCCATTTTAATTTGGATTATGATAATTTTTCAATATAGCTATATCCCCACAGAAAGCTATATTTAGTAACCTTTTTTCCTGTATTTTTTTTCTAGCCTATATTTAAAATTATACATAATTTTCTCTAAATATGAAAGTATCCTTTAAACTTAATCTTTCTGTAATCTTTTGCTATATAGAGCAAATAATAATTTATACTAAAGAAATGACAATGTTATAGAAAATAAAGATAAAGTAAAAATATTTTTCCACTCTATTGACCTTATTTCCAGTTATATATATAATTGAGATATAAATATTAATTAATATTTATTATTACCTACTTCAAGTTATATTTTACTAAAGATTAATCATTAGGTAAAACTAAGGTTCAAGGAAAGTTTAAATTTTATCATAACCTTAGTTGAACTTATCTAGATTCTACCTGGTATTTATCTCCATTCTAAAGAGGGTGGGGTATTACATAAGTTAGACTTGTGATAAATTGAAATGTTAAAATATTATCAAATTGAAAGGATGATAAAAAATATGAAATCTGTAGAAATTAAAAAAGATATTTATTGGGTTGGAGCCCTTGACGCTGATTTGAGAGTTTTTGACATAATAATGTACACTCCCTATGGTACAACTTACAATTCCTATGTTGTAAAGGGCAGTGAAAAAATAGCTGTTTTTGAAACTGTAAAGGAACAATTTTTTAATGAATACATTGAAAGATTAAAATCCCTAGACATAGACATAACAAATATAGACTATATAGTAGTAGACCATACAGAGCCTGACCATGCTGGCAGTGTAGCAAAGCTTTTAGATCTTTCTCCTAATGCTACGGTTATTGGTTCCCGAGCTGCCATTGAATTTATGAAAAATATAGCTAATAAACCATTCCACTCAAAGGCTGTAAGTGATGGTGATAAAATTTCTTTAGGAAACAAAACTTTGGAGTTTATTTCTGTTCCATTTTTACATTGGCCTGATTCAATGTATACCTATGTACCTGAGGACTCTACCCTTATAACCTGTGATTCCTTCGGAAGTCATTACTGTGAAGATAATATTTTTAATGACCTTGTAAAAAGTGAAGAAAACTATATGGATGCTCTTAAATATTACTATGACTGTATCTTTGGGCCTTTTAAACCCTATATATTAAAAGCCATAGATAAAATAAAGGATTTATCAATAGATTTAATCTGCCCTGGTCATGGTCCTGTATTAAGAGAGGATCCTTGGAAAATAGTTAATATATATAAGGAGTGGAGCACCCCTAAAGAAAAATCTGAAAAACCTTCTATCGCTATTTCCTACGTTTCTGCCTATGGCTATACCAAACAGCTAGCACAAGAGATCTCTAAGGGTATAAGCTCTAAGGGTGATTTTAATATAAACCTTTTTGACCTAGTATATGCTAAAGAAGATGAGGTTCTTCAAAGCATAAATGAAGCTGATGGAATATTATTTGGTTCTCCAACTATAAATGGAGATTTGTTGGAACCTGTAAGGGCTTTGTTGACCAAATTAAATCCTATAGTTCATGGTGGCAAAATAGCTGGTGCTTTTGGTTCCTATGGCTGGAGCGGAGAGGCTGTTCCAAATATGGAAAGAAGATTAAAGGAACTCAGGATGGATTTAACTCTTCCAAGTCTTAGAATAAACTTTAAGCCTTCTTCTGAAGACTTGACCCAAGCCTTCAAATTTGGTGAAGGGGTTGCTGAGAAAATCATAGGAAAGAAATCTAAAATTAGCAATGGAAAGAAAATTTCCACAAGGTACTGGAAATGCTTGATCTGTGGTGAAATCTTTGAAGGAGATACTGCACCTGAAATCTGCCCTGTATGCGGTGCCTCCAAGGAACAATTTGTTGAAGTAAAGATGGAGGCTACGGACTTTATAAGCCATAAAGAAGAAACCTTTGTAATAATCGGTAACGGAGCCGCTGGTTTTTATTCTGCTTCTTCCATAAGGAAAAGAAACTCTAAAGCTAGGATATTGATGCTTTCAAAAGAAAACTCTATATCTTACTATAGACCATCCCTTTCTGATTATATATCCGAGATAGTGCCTGACAATGAGTTCTTTATAGCTCCTGAAGAGTGGTATAAAGAAAATAATATAGAGCAACTTTTAGGAGTAGAAGTGACTTCTATTGATAAGGATAAAAAAATAATAACCTTTAAAGACAAGTCAACTTTGTCCTATGATAAGCTTATATTTGCTACGGGAGCTCGTAACTTCCTTCCACCTACTAAGATTTCAGGAAGTAGTTCAAATTGCTGTGGTGAAAAAAGCCTAACCTATGATAATTATAAAAATATCCATGGGGTATTTCTTTTAAGAACCTTAGATGATGCTAAAGATATAAGGACATTTATAGAAGCAGGCCATAAGAAAGCAGTAATAGTAGGTGGCGGCCTCCTTGGTCTTGAAGCTGCCTGGGAACTTAAAAACCAAGGGCTAGAAGTATCAGTGGTAGAATTTGCTCAAAGGCTTTTACCTCGCCAATTAGATAATGAAGGGGCAGAACTGTTTAAATCCCTAGCTGATAAATCTGGTATCAAATTAATACTAGGAGCTGCTGCCTCTGAAATAGTCCTTAGCAGTTGTTGTGACCATAAATCTAAGGTTACTAAAGTTCTATTAAATAATGGTGATGCCATTGATTCAGATATGGTATTATTCTCTGTGGGTATAAGGCCTAACAAAGCTCTAGCGGAATCCATAGGAATAAGCTGTGACAAAGGTATCATAGTAAACACTCATATGGAAACAAATATTAAAGATATATACGCTTGTGGTGACGTAGCTGAGCTTAATGGTTTAGTTTATGGCAATTGGCCTGCTGCCATTGAAATGGGCAAAGTTTCTGGTGCAAATGCCGTTGGTGATAACTGCCAGTTCCAGGATTTTGTATCCTCCACCATATTTAAAGCTTTAGACACAGAAATCTTCTCTGCAGGAACTATAAACTTTGATGACAATAAATTGAAACAAGTATCTGCTATATCCTTTAGTGAAGGCCTATATAAAAAGCTATTCTTTAAAGACAATAATCTAGTAGGTGGCATATTGATAGGGGATACATCTAAGTCAGCTAAAATAATTACTGGAATTCAAAAGTCACTTTCATTAGAGGACTCTTTGAGGGAGGATATCCTATAATATAATCCAAAAGCCATGGAAGTATATTTCCATGGCTTTTTAATGGGTGATTATTTTATATAGATCTAAGCTTCACTTGTATTTTCTAAATCTTCCTCTAACCTTTTAGGAACCTCTGAAAATTTAAAGTCTTCTCCAACAACCTCATATACATATCTTTTCTTTCCCTCATTGTCCTCATAACTACTTGTTCTCAGCCTTCCACTTATAGTCACAAGGCTACCTTTTTTCAAGTTAGAACAAATAAATTCTGCTCTTTTTCCCCATATGGATACAGGAATGAAGTCAGCTTTTCTCTCTCCATTGGCTTCACGGTAATTCCTATTGACTGCAATAATAAACTTTGCAGCCACCTTCTCTCCCTCATTAAAAATCTTTAACTCAGGATCTCTAACTAATCTTCCTACTAATAATATTTTATTCATTACTAAATTCCTCCCAATGTAGATAATGGTAATTTCTTCTGTGATTATACCCAGTTTTTTTGATAATATTCACTATGGCCTACATATTTCTTTTCAAATAACTTAATGGTATAATGCAACTGTGTTATAAATTTCAAAGGAGTGATGATATGGCTATTTTAGTATGTGGCGGTGCAGGATATATAGGTAGTCACATGGTAGCAGAATTATTAGAAAATAATAAAGAAGTAGTTATTTTAGATAACTTTTCTACAGGTCACCACAGTGCTATCCTTGGTGGAAAAGTATATGAAGGTGACTTAAGAGATAGAAACGTATTAGACAAAGTCTTTAGTGAAAATAACATTGAAGCTGTAATAGATTTTGCTGCATTCTCCTTAGTTGGGGAAAGCATGACTAATCCATTAAAATACTTTAATAATAATGTTTATGGTACTATAAGTCTATTAGAAGCAATGAAGGACCACAATGTTAAATATATAGTCTTTTCTTCAACAGCTGCAACCTATGGTGAACCAGAAACCATTCCAATTATAGAAAAGGATAAAACTCTTCCAACCAATGCTTATGGTGAATCAAAGCTCTTAGTTGAAAAAATTCTAAATTGGTGTGATAGAGCTTATGGCATTAAGTATACTGCTTTAAGATACTTTAATGCTGCTGGAGCTCACATAAATGGTTGTATAGGTGAAGATCATAGTCCTGAAACCCATCTAATACCACTTATTTTGAACACAGCCCTTGGAAAAAGAGATAAAATAATGATGTTTGGTGATGATTATGACTCAAAGGATGGTACTTGCATAAGAGATTATATTCATGTTACGGATTTAGCTAAGGCCCATCTATTAGCCTTAGACAGGTTAATGGCAGGTGAACCTAGTACTATTTATAATCTTGGAAACGGCAAAGGCTTCTCTGTAAAGGAAGTTATAGAAGTTTCAAGAAATATTACTAAGAGGGAAATTAAAAGTGAAGTGGCGGAAAGACGTGCTGGAGATCCAGCTGTGCTCATAGCTTCTTCTGAAAAAGCTATGAAGGAATTAGGATGGAATCCTAAATTTAACTCCCTTGAAACAATAATTGAAACAGCTTGGAATTGGCATTTGAATCATCCCAATGGATACGAAGAATAACATAAAAGGCAAAGATCCTAAGATTTTTGCCTTTTATATTGAATTAAATACTATTTACTTTTACTTATCTTATCTATTACTTTATCAAATAAAGCCTTAAACACCACATTAGTGATAATTATAAGAACAGCCATAGCTGCTGCCGCTGCAATTTCTCCTGTGTCATATTTATTTATCATATCTATAGATGCTAACTTTGTATCAAAATTATATAAGAATATAACTGCTGATACTGTCATCATAGAGTTTACAAAATAATATGAAAAACTCTCTAGTATAGCCGGCATTGACATTGGAATTACCACGTTAGAAAGCACCTTGTACCATGGTACTCCCATTGATTCAGAAACATTTTCATACTCCATGTCAATTTTCTTCATGGAAGTTGTTATAGTCATATAGGGCACAGATAAAAAGTGAATTATATTAGCTAACACTATTATGGTTATAGTACCATATATGCCATTCAAAGGATTGTTCACCTTGTTAAAAAACAATATAAAAGATAAACCTACCACTAATCCTGGCAAAGCCAAAGGCACATTGCATAAAAAAGATAATGTTTTCTTCATCCTTCCAAAGCCTCTCCCCCTATTAGCAAGGTAGGAAGTTATAATAACTAACATTGTCCCTATTATAGCACTCATAAGAGCTGTATAAATTGTATTGTAATATATCTCCAATGTGCTAATGCCATAAGTTTTAACCTTAAACCAATCAAGGGTAAAGGAAAGATCATAGGGCCATTGCTTTACAAAGGCAGCAAAAAGTATTGTTCCAAATATCAATAAAACCACAAATCCCACTATATAAGTTATTATTCCTAGTATAGAATCCCTAATCTTACCCTTCTTTACCACATACTCTACCGCTTTAGAGTCTACTGTATTGTTTATTTTATTTAATCTTTGATCCACAATAAAAGCTATAACAGATGGTATTAAAAGCATTATTCCTACTGTGGCTCCCATGGTTATATTTTGTTGCCCTATAACCTGTTTATATATATCTGTAGCCAATAGATTGTAGCTCCCTCCAACAACCTTAGGCGCTCCGAAATCTGTAAAAGCCATGGTAAAAGCTCCAAAGAAAGCACTAACCAACGTATATTTTATACTTGGCAAGGTTATAGTAAAAAACTGTTTAAATTTACTTATCCCCATAACTTCTGCAGCCTCATATAATCTATTATCAGTTAACTTTAAAGCAACCTTAAACATCATAAATACTGATGGAAATATATATATGCTTTCAGCAAATATTATGCCCCACTTACCGTATAGTGGAAATTCCATAGCTAAGGCTGGTATATTTCCAAAGAATCCTGTAGTTATAAGTCCTTGTGCTCCAAATAAGTATATAAGTGCTATACCATGGGTCATAGTTGGTGCAAAAAGAGGTAGCAACGCTATCCATTTTAAGGCACCCTTTCCCTTTACCTTGGTACGTTCCAAAGTATATGCATAAACAAAGGCCAATGCTAATACTATAATGGTTGATATTATAGCTATAGTAAAACTATGCTGTATTGAACTTACTAATGCTGGAGTTTTTATATATTCTGTGAAGTTTTTAATCCCTACAAAGGTTCCTTCACTATAAAAAGCTTCCTTAAATAGATTCACTACGGGGAATACTAAGGATATCAATAGAAACACAGTAGTTATTACAATCAAAGATATTCTACTTGAATTTGATTTATCTAAATTTTTCATACTTTCCTCCTGTGTTCCTTATTCTATGATTATTCCATCTTCTAAATTGAGATATATAATATCTCCTGGTTTATATTGTCTTTCTTCCATCTTTACACTTATGAAATCTATCATAATATTTTTTATACCATTATCAAGATTTACTATAGCCCTATAGAAAGCTCCTCTAAATTCCATTGATTCTATCTTCCCTTTTTCGTAACCTTCCTGACTTTCTACAGAAGTTTTTATTTCCTCAGGTCTAAGGGCTCTATTCTTACCTTTATACTGAAAGAAATTTATATTTCCAACAAAGTCCGCTACAAATTTGTTAGCTGGATTTTTGTAAATCTCTTCAGGAGTTCCTATCTGTTCTACCTTGGCATTATTCATTACTACTATTTTATCGCCCATAGTCAATGCTTCTTCTTGGTCATGAGTTACCATAACTGTAGTTATTCCTAGGGTTCTCTGAATATTTTTAATCTCTATTCTTAAGTGCTCTCTAACTTTAGCATCCAATGCTGAAAGAGGTTCATCTAATAACAACACCTTTGGGGATAAAGCTATGGCTCTAGCTATAGCTACCCTTTGTTGCTGACCTCCACTAAGTTTATTAGGATATTTATTTTTTTCTTCTTGAAGTCCTACAAGTTGAAGAACTTCATCCACCCTTTTATCTATTTCATCGTTAGGTAACTTTCTGCTTTTTAATCCATAAGCTATATTTTCTCCTGCAGTCATATTAGGAAAAAGCACATAACTCTGGAAAACTATACCAAAATTTCTTTTAGCAGGAGGCAAATTAGTTATATCTTCATCTCTTAAATATACCTTCCCTGATGTTTCATCCTCTAATCCACTTATTATTCTTAATAAAGTTGTTTTACCACATCCACTTGGTCCAAGAAGGCATACAAACTCTCCTTCTTCAATTTCAAAGTTGATATTTTCTAAGGCTTGAAAGCCTCCAAATTTTTTATTTATATTATCTATTTTTAAATAACCCATATTTTCTCTCCTATTTATCAACATCAAATCTACTGCTCCATTGTTTTAGTATTCTGCTTCTATTTAGAGATGCCCAATAAAAATCATTCTTACATAATCTTTCACTTAAGTTTTCTGGAAAACCTTCCAGCTTAGACTTAGCTCCCTTTTCTGTTACAAGGCTCATGTTTTCTGCATACAATTCCATGGCATTATGTGATATAGACCAATCCATAAAGATTTTAGCTTCTTCTTTAATTTCCTTTTTGTTTACAAGAGCTACTGCTTCCATCTCCCATGGAACTATATCATTAGGGAATATAGTTTTTATTTGAGGTGTTTTCTTTTGCATCCTTATACTTTCATAGTCCATTCCTAATCCTATAGCTTGCTCTCCAGTAGCAGTAGATTTTGTTGGTAAGCTTCCAGAATGAACATAGCTTTTCATATTATTATTTAATTTATCCATAAAGCCCCATCCAGCTTCTTCACCATCATTCTGAAGCCATCCCGATGCCATTAAGAACCCTGTTCCAGAAGAACTTGGATTTGGCATTACAATTTCATCTTTATATACTGGATTCAATAAGTCTGAATAAGCTTTAGGAATAGGTAAATTCTTTTTTTGAAGTTCAGCAGTGTTTATCGTAATAGCACCTGTCCATAATGATATACCTATCCAATGGGGGTTTTTATTTTTAATATCATAAAACTTAGGATCTATGTTTTCGATTCCCTTAGGCATATAATCACTTAATGCATCCTCGTTATCTAATATAACCAAACTACTAGCCGCTATTCCCCATGCTACATCCGCTTTAGGATTATCTTTCTCTGCTAACAATCTTGCAGTAACTATACCGGTAGAATCCCTTATTACATTAACTTTTATGTCTGGATGCTCCTTATTAAAAGCATTTATATAATCATCTAAAAATTCATTTTCTATTGCTGTATATATATTTACTTCTTTTGCAAATTTATTTTGACTAAAAACTCTTTTAGGAGTAAATATTGACATCAGCACAACTAAAACTATTGAAATTATAGCCAAAGTTCTAGTGGTATTTTTTTTCATCATATCACCTCAAAATTTAACCTTTACTTTATTTTTTGTCTTTTTTTCTAAAAAAATCTTCTGCTGCTTCTAAGTCTTCCACTGAATCTATTTCAAACCAGTCATTACTATCTATTTTCTTTACCTTTACGTCTATATCCTTTAGACACATAGCTACAACTTCATCCCAATACATCTTAGAGAAGTCGCCGCCATTTTCTATAACCTCTTCTAACTTGTTTTTTATAACTTCTCCATCTTCCTTTGTCCAATAAGATGCTCCTGCTAAAATATAGTCAGTTCCTGAACCTACCTTTATATTGTATAGTCTGTCCTCTTTATCGAAGTTCATTATCCATTCATTTTCAAAATTATTTTTTATTCCAACAAAATATGATGATTTATTTATATTTTTATCAAAATAATTTCTTGACATATATACATCAGCCTCTGTTACATAAGAATCCTTTAAATATTCCCTTACTAAGTAAATTGTATATATGTTGTTATATACATCATACTTGTCATTGTGTATAAGTTTTACCCCGTGTTTTTCCTTTAGGTAATTGAATTTTTCTGCCATATATCCTGTTAATACTATAATGTCATCTATACCTTCTTCCTTTAAAAATCTTATTTGTCTTTCTATCATTGGTTCTCCCATTACCTCAACTAAAGACTTTGGTTTCTCATCAGTTAAAGGTCTTAATCTTGTTCCCATCCCTGCTGCTAAAATTATAGCTCTCATAGTCACTTTTCTCCTCTCATCTAACAAGTATTTATCTTTTAAAAACATAATTTTTATTTTTGAATTTATGATACTATCTTCAACTTATTATCCTAAATTAATAACATATCTACCCTAAGCTAATTTTTATTTCATATCTTATTAAGTATCGTTCATAATTTGAACGCTTATTTTATTATACTTTACTTATATTAAATATTCAACATTTTTAAGAAAAAATATTCTTATTTACCTAACCTTTTTACATTTTTCATACTTTATTAGATAAATGATAAAAGAGTACTTTCTCTGCGGAAACTACTCTTTTGATAATACCTTTAAATTTGTCTTTGCTCTATTATACCTTTGAATTCCATGAGTTTGATCATCACTATTTTTTATTTCTTTAATAGCCAGCCTTAAGGCCCATATAAAATCTTGAAGAATTTTATAAGTTAATATTCTTCTCTTCATTTCTATACCTGTATTTTTTCCATAATAATTGGTTAAAAACAAGTTTTCTTCATCTTTGTTTAAGTTACATTCTAAACAAAAAGAAGCTATATCCCATATAGGGTCATTCATACTACTATGTTCCCACTCTATTAAATATATCCTTTCATCTTCACTCTTGATTAGATTTTCAGGAACTATATTATTGTGACAAGGTCTCATACTTATATTTAAAAAGTTTAATTTGCAATACAGATTAATCATAGTACACTTTATGTTATCATAGTCTATATAAGTTTTCTTCAGTCTACTTATATCTAATATGTTTTCATAATTATTTATTATTTTTAACACATCAAAGGTATTTTCAAATTTTATATCTGACTCATGAAGGATTTTTAATGTTTTATTTATTAACTCCATGTTACCTTCAGCCTTAGCTTTAGTTTCTGTTAAAATACTCCACCCTGGGTTTATAGGTAATATTTTAACCCCCATATTATCGCTGAAAAAAGTATACTTAACTCCCACTCCAGAATTGTAAGCTTTTTCAGAGTTTATTCGTTCTAAACTTCTATTATTGATTTCTTCTTCCTCTGAATCTAATAATGTAATTATATAATTATCATTCTCTATTTTCACTTTATAATTCTTATTATTTATTCCTCTTTGAGAACTTAGGCATTCTATAGAATTAAAATCTATACTAAGAACTTTTTCTATGCAATTTTTTAATTCACGGGAACTTGTCTGGCTTTCTTTTCTTTTTAGTATAGGATATACGTAATTTTTAACATTGTCATAATGATCCTTATTATCTACCTCTGCCCATATTAAATCATTAAGTCTTATATATCCTATATCATAATATCTAGCTACATCTAAAAGAGTGTATTCATAATTTATATATGGGTTCTTGCCACTTCTAAACTCCTGCATCATTTTTTTGAAAACATCTATGGATATTTTACTTATTCCTACTAACTCTCCATCAATTTTATTTAAAGCATGTATGTCCTTAGATATTTTATATACTATTTCATTCCTAAGTTCTACAAATGCTTCATCTTTAGATCCACTTTCAGGGGTTATAACAACACAATCCCTGCTTTTATTGTCAATTAAGTTAGTTAACACCCTATCTTCAAAGAGTAAATCATTCTCAATAAGTATAAAATCACCATTTATTTCTGGTTCCGCTAAAGCTAAAGAAGCCATTGTTCCAGTCCATTTATACTTATCATTTCTTATAATTGTAATGTTTTTACTATTTCTAAAAACATCGTACTTATCACTGTTATATCCCACTATGATTATAATATTCTCTATATGATTTTTTATAAGTAATTCAATTATTCTGCTTATAAAAGAAACTCCTTGTTCCAACTCTAGAACCCCTACCGGAGAAAAAAAATCAGCTTGTTCTCCTGCTGCTAATATAACGGCTTGGTTTACTCTTCTTTTAGTATCCTGTAAAACCTTTATTTTAGTATCTCTATTTTTTCTTAGTGTATTTTCTAACAATTCTATTGCCTTAGAGGTAAGATTATAGTTATATTTCCTTCCATTTTTACTGTATGTTATATATTTCTCTTCTTCCAGGTTTCTTAATATAGAGTTAACTTTTCCAACTGAAATTTCACATTTCTTAGCAATTTCTCTTTGACTTAAAGATCTATTCTTATTCAATGTTTCTAGAACATCAATATTTTTGTCCATAACCTCACATACCTCTTATTTAAAAATATTTACTTGAAATTAAATATAGGATAAGAGTCTTCTTTTGAAAAATATTCAGTATTTACCATAAATATAACCAAATCTGGCTTATACTCTTCTACTATATCATATAAATTCTGCTTTTTCACTCTTAAGTCTAGTATCATAGTCTTGTCAAAATGATATGAGAATAAATATTCAGTTGCATTAGTAAAAGAGTCTCCTACTATAAGCGCTTTAGGAAGTTCTTTTCTATTTGTATCTATATAAGTCTTTCCCACATCGCCTCCCATGTATACACTATAAGAATTTATATATTGTTTTTTAAAGAATTCATCATCCCTTTTATCATCATCATACTTTTCATAAACAGGATAGTCCTTTATTGTCCATAGCTCAGTTTTGTCATAAGAATTATAAAGATACTGAAGTTGCCTTCCATAAGAGCCAAAAAATTCATTATGGTATTGTTTATTTATTTTATCCTCATTTATAGGCAAACTTACATTTAAAAAATCCTCTTCTATCTTTTTCATTACTTCACTATAGCCCATATAAGCACCATTCATATTCCAGTGATGATCATTTTTATAATATAGATTATCTTGACCGCTATTTTCAAAAATTTGTCTCATTTTTATATAATTTATTTCTTTATCAATAGTATTTTCAAATATCATTTCATTGTTTAACAACACTTCTTTATTGTTATTAAGATAATAGGGATATTTGTCAAAGTTGTAACCATGCTGCTCTGGTATAGTCTCCATATAAAACTTTATGTTTTTCTTCTTTAATAAATTATAAAGATCATTAATTTTATTAGCATTCAATACCACTTTATCCTTATCTTCTATCTTCTTCTTTTGTATATCACAATTAGGATAATATTGTAATAATGTTCTATCTTCCCCAATTACAACCTCATTTATCTTTTCCTTATTCAATACATCCAGCTGAAACTTTACATATAATTTTACAAAAATATCTCTTTTAAAAAATTGGTCTGCTACATAAACATCAAAACTTTTAAATAAATCTCCACTTTTTATATTTGCTAAAGATATTTGTGGCATAGTTTGTAGAGCTCTATTTTCTACTGGAGAAAAAGTTCTTTGTTCGACTTTTAAATTAGCAAACATAACACCGTATATAAGCAACAAAAACATACTAATCATAATGTAATTATTTACCTTCTTCATGGAACCTTCCTCCTTAGAATCTAAAATATATAAAAGGATTGTATGTGGAATTAATCATAAACAAAACGCTTAAAGCTAATATACAGAACAATATTCCTATGCTTACTAATTCTCCAACAGTCTTAGCCTTTGAATTTTTAATATTATTTATAGCATTGTAAATCTTAGGATATATAGGCATGCTAAATAATATAGCCACTATTAATTCAATCCAATATAAATTAATATAATATGCAAAGTTATTATCT
Organism: Clostridium sp. UBA5530; assembly: GCA_002423705.1. GTDB lineage: Bacteria > Bacillota > Clostridia > Clostridiales > Clostridiaceae > Clostridium_X. Next base: position 52,233 of record DINW01000088.1, on the reverse strand, counting down.
ATAAGATTTGCTGATGCAAATCCAAACATTACTTTACCGTATTCCAATATAAATCCAGTATTGGGTGCTCTAAATATAACCCATCCAAATATTATTATTATCAGTGCATATATGTGTTTTAATAAATCTGGAGTCTTATCTAATATTTTGCTTAGAAAGAATTTTTCTAAAATCAATAATACTCCAAAATACAATCCCCAAATAACAAAATTCCAGCTAGCTCCGTGCCATAATCCTGTTAAAAACCAAACAACAAATATATTTCTGATAAGTTTCCATTTACCCTTTCTATTTCCTCCTAAAGGTATGTAAACATAATCTCTAAACCATGTACTTAAAGATATATGCCACCTTCTCCAAAAATCTGTAACACTTTTCGATATATATGGGTAATTGAAATTTTCTAGGAATTCAAAGCCAAACATTTTTCCTAATCCAATTGCCATATCAGAGTATGCCGAAAAATCAAAGTATATTTGTAAGCTATAGGCTATAGCCCCTAACCAAGCTGTAGCAACTCCCATTTGAGATATATTGCTATCCATTATTCCATCTGCTATGAGAGCCATTGTATTCGCTATTATAACCTTTTTCCCCAGTCCAAGTATGAATCTTTGTATACCGTAAGAAAATTTATCACTATTAATTTCTCTCTCATCAATCTGTTCAGCTATAGTTTCATACCTGACTATAGGTCCTGCTATAAGTTGAGGGAAAAATGATATATACAATGCTACGTTGAATGGATTTTTTTGTACCTTTCCATTTTCTCTATAAACATCTATTACATAGCTCATTGCTTGAAATGTAAAGAAAGATATACCTATAGGCAATGCAATCTTTTTTATTGATATGTCAGTGCCTAGTATCCAATTTACATTATCCATAAGGAAGTTAGTGTATTTAAAATACCCTAATATTCCTATGTTAATTAGAACTGTAAGAATTAGAACTATTTTTGACTTTCTTTCACACTGTCTATATTTGTCCACAAACAATGCTAATATGTAGTTTATTAGTATAGAGCCAATCATTATTACCACATACCTTGGCTCACCATAAGCATAGAAAAACAAGCTAAAAATTAGAAGTATGTAATTTTTTAATTTCTTTGGTGATATGAAATATACAAAAATTACTATGGGTAAAAAATAAAAAACAAAAGTAAGGCTACTAAAAACCATAATTTCCTCCAATAAAATCAATTTATTTAACAAATATGATTATATCAAAGTTTTGGCATTGGTCAATATTTATTATTTTATATATTTTTTAATTGAACTTATCTAGGGTGGTAGCTGCTACTATCTCCAGCCTAAATAAAGTGGAATTTTACATCAGGTATACATCAGATAAAAAGACAGGAAATTATATTAATTTCCTGTCTTACAAATTATCATTAAGGTCTCATAAGGATTGAATCTATAGACTTAGCTATTACTCCTACTTTTTGTAGTTGATCTAACTGATTTACCAGTCTAGGTCCATCTATGGTACTAGTAACAAAACCACATTCAATTAAAATTGATGGCATATTTGTATTTTTAGTAACATACAAATTATGATCATGGGATTTTAGGTTTTTATAACCCATGTCATTGCTTAAGTTTTGTGCTATATCATCGGCTAGTTCTTTGCTTACAATAGCCTCTTTACTAGGAGTAGTGTCTAGGTCTACACCACTATACCATCCATTTGGATCATTTCCCGTTATTATGCCACTGCTATCTATATTAGGTCTATAGCTAGAGTAGTGTGTGCTTATACCGTTAGTATCTGAATTACTACTTGAATCATGATGTATACTTACAAATAGATCAGCCTGTGAATCATTTGCCATACTAGCTATTTTTCTCAAGTCATCATTGGGAATTGCACATATCTGCTCATTTGGTCTGGTTGTAAGTAATACATTGTATCCTTTACCTTCCAATGCTGTTTTAAGCTTGTCAGTTATTGCCCAATTAAGCTCCTTTTCATCATAGGTAACACCGTTTACTGTTCCTGAAGCTCCACTTGTCCCTTTAAAGTTGTGACCTGGGTCTAGCATTATTGTTTTTACTCTACCCTTATGAATAGTCCTTATAGAGTAATCTGTAAATCCATAGTTTGTAACTATTTCTACTTTAATATCATGTCTTCCAGTGGATAATGATGATATATCTATAGGAAAGTTAAATCCAGCTGTAGTACAATTAGTATACTTAGGATATGCATTATTTACATCTTTTCTAACTTCATTAAATTCATTTGTTTTTACAAGAGTACCATCAACATATACATTGACCTGCTTATTTCCTTCATGGCTTAATGCCCATCCATTAATATTTATTACATCTCCACTATAAACAGAATTATTTTTAGGGGAGTCTATATTAATTATATTAGGCATTTTCCCATTTTTAACTGTCTTAGTAATCCTTGTTTTGGTTCCTTGCATTGTTTCATATACTATTTCAACCTTAGCCTCATCAGAATTGACTCTTATTCCTGTTTTAGTAAAACTGAATCCACTTTTATCATTGCTATATATTGGATATGCTGCACTTACATCTGGTCTTGCCATACCCATAGTAGCATCTCCTTGTAATTGTCCATTAACATATACAGATATTTTCGTAACAGTTTCTTGTGACAATATCCATCCACTTAAATTAAGATTACCATTCCAAGTTAAAGATGCCGCATCAATGCTATAAAGATCTTCTGCCATTACATTATTGAAAGTAGAGTTTAGTTGCATAGTTGTTCCATCGTTTCCCTTTACAACCAATTTAACTTTATTAACTCCAAAATTTATTTCTGATAAATTATGTTTATATGTGAATCCGCTATTTTTACCTTGTAAATATCCTGGATATGCTGCATTTACATCTGGCCTAGATAAAGAAGCTGTTGTGGCACCTAATAATTTATCATTAAAATAAACTTCAACTGAGCTTACACCACTAGGACTTAAAGCCCATCCACTAACGCAGACTTTATCTTTCTCTACATATACCCCATCAATATTACCTAAAGATAATTTTTTATCTATGTTGATAGAAAATGTTGATGTTTTTCTGCTTCCGTCTACTCCTATAGCTTCAACTATAACATCATGTTTTCCGCCAGAAAGAGTATTGGAGCTCATTTGAAAGTTAAATCCACTCTTGTCTCCATCTTTATAAGAAGGATATGCTGCTTTTACATCTGGCCTACTGATTCCTGTAGTTGCTTGCCCTACATTTTTTCNNTACATATACATTAATATTCTTTATCCCAGATGAATTTAAAGCCCATCCAGAAATCTGAAGATTTTGTCCACTTTCTTTGGCACTATCAATATATAGAAGGGGACTAAGTTTTTCTATGTTTATAGAGTAGTTCTCACTGTAAACTGAGCCATCATTTCCAATGATTTTTATGGTCATTGCATGGTTCCCTGGTGCAAATTCATTTAAATTCTTTTCAAATTTAAATCCACTATTTTGCCCATTAGTATATCCTGAATAAGCGCTACTTACATCAGGTCTTGGAAGTCCTATTTCAGCATTGCCCAACTTGCTGTTATCTAAGTATAGTTCTATGGCTTTAACTCCATCTTGTAACAAAGCCCACCCAGATACATTTAGATTTCCAGAAGAAACACTTATATTATCCTTATAAAACTTATATGGAAGTTTTGTAACATTAAGTTCTTTATTTATAGTAGATATTCTATTTTTATTATCCTTTATCTGTAAAGTTATTGAATTTTTACCTTCTTTAACTTGATTAATAGGATAAGTGAATTTAAATCCACTATTTGATGTACCATACTTGGGATATGCTGCTTTAACATCATCCCTTTGCAACCCTAATACTGCCTGTCCTATGTTTTTACCATTTAATAGAACATCAATGGATTTAACTCCATCTTGCATTAGTGCCCATCCGTCTATTGTCATCGTATAGCTATTATGTTTTAGAGTATCAATAGAATACAATGTTGGCAATGAGTTAGGAGTGTTTACTATTTCATTCATTAATCGTTTTATATCTTCTCCATAAGTCTCAGAGCTTGCCCACTTTTTACTTAAATCTTCAGCATTTTTTGCACTTCCTAATAAATAAGGAAAATGTCGTGGATCTTTGGTTTCAGATGCCTTTTTAGGATATCCATTAGATCCGGCATATAAAGCTAAATGATCTAGATGTGCACTTACACCATCTTCCCAAGTATCAAATTTTTGATGAGCTAACTTATCATCATCAGCTCCTCCACCTGCCACCTTCATTCCACATGGATTCTTATAACTTTCATCTAATAACCCAGAAAACTTTCCAAGTCCTGTCTCAATACCTGATTGTGCATATGCTAAAACTGGATCAACCCCACCGTGGGTAGAAGCCTCATCCCAATATATTTTGGCTAAAGAAATAAAAGTATTTGTTGCTCCTTTACTTCTTGCCCAATCCTCCATCTGCATCAAAGTAGCCCTTGGTTGGCTAACTATTGGTGTTGCTGTATCTGCCTTGGCTTGGATAGGTTGTACACTTCCACTAAAGGCTAGATTAAATGTAAATATTCCTACTATCATTTTTGCTAATAATCCCTTTTTCATTAGCACACCTCCTTTCACAAATTTAATATAAAATACATCTTTATTATACATAAACTCCTAATTAAAATCTATATTTCTTACATTTTTATTTTTATTTACATAAACCTTATGATATATTTAGACTTTATGCAATACTAGTGTCTTTTATATAGCTTATTTAGTAAATTTAAAACTTTATTAATATATCAAATTCAACTAGAAACTCAACCTGAATGTTAGTTGAACTTATCTAGAGGTGGAGATAACAGGTAGCCATCAGATAAAAAAATAAAACAAGCTGAATTTTCACCCATTTTAAGGTGACTTTTCAACTTGTTTTACTGTTCCCAACACATGTTTAATTGTTTCAATTATTGTTCTATTCTGTTCTCTTCACTTTAGATATAATTTTGTTTAGCAGCTGCAAGTACACTTCATCCTTCATGATATATAATACAAGCATATAGTAGGCTATACAGGATCCCATAACTAATACGGCATACTTAATGGCCTCTCCTAATATGAATCCATAACTATATCCAATAAGAGTACCACAGGCTTTTGCTATAATAAAAAATGGCAAAGATACTACCATATACTTTATTACATCTTTATTAATGATGGTATATTTTAGCTTCAGAACTCTTTTTGCATATATATATTCAAAAGCCACTAAGAAACCATTTGCTATCATTGTAGTAAATATTGCTGTCCTCGGCGATAATGTTTTAGTTAGCACCAAGATACCTTTAAATATTACGTTTATAAACCCTCCAGCAGCTATAAAATAAATTAATGTTTTTTCTCTCTTTTTTACGTACATAACTTGATTAGTCATAATAGACTCAAAGGCTATTGTAAGCATATAAAAAGCGAAAATCTTTAATACGCCTATAGCTGGATCATATTCTGGGTTTCTAGTATATATAACTACTATTTCCCTAGCTAAGATAAATATCCCTATAGCGGCAGGCATCAGCATCATGGATAAACTCCTGCTTACCTTGCTTAATAAGTTCTCATATCCTTCTTCATCATTATCTGCTAAAATTTTTGATAGCCTTGGTATAGTAACATAGACTACAGACATTACTAAAGTAAACACCATGGATATTATATTCTGTGACAAAGTATAAAATGATACATTTTGCTTTTCTAAAACCGTACCTAATACTAATTTATCCAATTGTGTATATAGTATGTTTACATTAGACATAATAACAGCCAATATAAGGAACTTTACATGTCGCTTTAACTTTATGTTTTTAAAATCAAACCCTACATTTTTGCTAATGTAGATAAAGCTTATTATGTTGTTTAAAAACATGGACAAAAATATTAAGAATGTATATGTTATATAGCTTTCTGGCCCCTTTATAAGCTTCAGCAGCAACACTATATAAATAATTCTTACAATTATAGTTTTTTTAGTTATAAAATCATAGTTTTCTAAAGCTTCATTTACCCACTCTACATACAAAGTATTAGATAGTAATGTAATAGAATATATAATCATTACAGGGAGCTGAATATTATTATCCCCATATGCAAATATAGAAAACATAATAAATATTATGAAAGTGCTTATATTAGATATTAAGCTTATTACAAAAAGACTAGAAAACAATTGTTTCAGAGCCTTTTTATTATCTCTAATTCTGCTTATTTCCCTTAATCCATACTGATATATTCCAAACCCGGCAAAAACCAAAAAGAAATTATATATAGACTCTACATAGCCTACTACCCCCATATAATCTTTTCCTATCCTATTGTATGCATATCCACCAATTATAAGAGGTACCATTATATTAAATATATTAAGTATGCTTTTGTATATAACGTTTTTTAAAATCGATTTTCCCATATAATCCCTTCCTGTTGTAAACCCAACTATCTATATTTTAACTGTCCTAATACTTCTGTAATCCTTTCTTGATGCTAACCACATAATAAAGATTATCCCCATATAAAACCATATGGTTGGACTTGAATACCAAGGTACAAAGAAGGAGAATATCAAGCAATATATCATTATAGAGTATACGGCTATTACTAATTTATTAGATTTTTTCTCCATCATACTTCTATGGTTCATTCCAAAAATCCATCCAAATAACAACGGCACCAAAACTGCTCCCACATAACCAAAGTCATAATATACATCTGACATAAATGTTGAAGTAGTAAAGTTCTCATTGGTTAGATATTCTTCAACATATGAATAATCTACATATTTCTTTGTATTGGTAAACGCAAATACAGGGAATATGGAGTGTTTTCCATATTGATAGTCATCAAAATTTTCTACTATATTTCTTAGGTTTTCAAAATTCATTGTCAAATACATATAAGGCTGAACTAATTTTCTAAACACCTTATTAGCCGTCTCATTAGTATTAATAAAGTTTAACAATCCACTAACTTTATGTTCTTCTCCAGTTTCACCTTCTTCTTCCTCTGTTAAAGTAATATTAGAAACTTCATTTATATAGTTTGTATCTTGATGCCTAAGTTTTAATAACATAGAAAATATAATCATAGATGCTAATCCTACTATTATTAGCATTGGTAAAGAAACCTTTTTATAGATATAGTTATATACCACTAAACTACTTATCACCTGAAGCAGTAAAAGTTGCCTTGATATTATTAATACTGGTATAGCAAAAGCTACCACATTTATAAACCATGTTGCTTTTTTGCCGCCGTAACCCTTATACACAACAGTCAAACATGGAAGTATCCCTGCAGTTACAGTGAAATAGTGCAATCCAGTTACATGGAACAGTTGATACGCCTCCATTCTTGGATCAAACAAAGGTACAAATCCTAAAATAAGTATTTCTGCTATAAAGCACAAAACAGTAGCTAAAAATACACCTATAAGTGCATAATAAAGTTTGTTCACATCGGTCTTTCCATAGGATATGGGTATTTTTAGCTTAGTTCTTTTACCTAGATAATATCCTAATACAAAGGTTATGTATACTGTAAATACAACCACAAACATATATATGGACCATTTATGTTGGAATCCACTAAGCCTAAAGTTTGATAATCCTGCAACCCCAATCCAAAATCCACTAAAAAGTGCTACAGGATGAAACAAATCTTCACTTGTTATCTTGAAATAAACACATATAGAACTTACAATTAAAAATATACCTAAAGCTGTATACGTATCTTTTATCCATATATTAGATAGAATACAGGTTACAAATATAATTCCTAGTATAATATAATCTTTTTTGTTGATACCAGCTTTCAAATCAAAATTCATGAAAAATCCTCCATTATCTATGAACAATATAAAAATACATATATCCCTTACTGATACTTTCTAAATCCTTCTATTGCTCCACTTATTTCACTTTTTTTAAAATTAAATTTATATTTATTGAAAAGTAAAAGATAAACAATCATCTTTAAAAAATTTTTACCTTCAAAAGTTAAAAAATCTTTAAGGCATGATTTGTTATTAAAATATTTATAATGTTTTTTAACATAAGCACCATATCCTGTAGCATACTGATAAACCTTATCCAACTTAATACTATCACCCACAGGATGATACATTAAAATTTCAGGGTAATAATAAATATTCTGATTTTTATACATAAGTCTAGATATGAGATCATTTTCCTCACAACTTCCAAATTGTCCTCCTACCCCTAATTTTTCATCGAAAAGCCCCTGTTCCAAAAGTATTTGTCTGTTTATTACAAAAGCTGAACTAGCTATTATATTGTAATTTTTAAGAGGTATCTTGAAAGATTCCTCTCTTTCCATAGACTTTAACAAGTACCTATCTGTATTCTTATCATAAATCCTTCCCATTATAGCTATAAGCTCTTTATTTTTTTTCAATATTTCATTTGCTTTCCATAAAAAATCTAGGGAATAGGTAGCATCATCATCTAAAAAACATATAAAATCACCTTTACACATTTTTATGCCTATATTTCTAGAAAGAGATAACCCTTTTTCTTTGATATGTTTATATAGGATAAAATCCTTCTTAAAGTTCTCAACAGCTTTTTCTGTTAAGTTATTATCACTTTGATCTATTATTACTATTTCATAGTCTTTAAAATTCTGATTTAATACAGATTCAATACAAGGTATGATATCTTTTTCTCTATTCATTGTTGCAATGAGTATTGAAAATTTCATATTTTTCACTCCTACTATGTCAATTTTATGAAACCACAACTAAGTTTCACTTAATCTGATGTCTACCTGTTGTAGCATTCCACTGAAAACAAACAATAGATAAAACCTTAATTTTCAAAAAAAGTCCTATATATCCTCTCGCAACTTCCAGAATTTTGGAATTTATTCACAATTTTATTGATTATCATTCTTTCTTCCTTAAACTCATCTTTATGATTTATTATATCTCTAAGTGCTGATAAAAATCCCTCTTTAGTTTTAACTATGTGACCTGGCATTAAATATTCCATAGGTTCAAAGGCTAGTCCTCTATAATTTCTATATTCCTCTATATCATGTACATTAAAAATCAATGGCTTATCCATTAATAAATAATCAAAGGATATGGAAGAATAATCTGAGATTAAGCAATCACTAGATGAGAACAAATCATAAATTCCAAACTCATAAGTTTTCATAAGATTTTCAGTGAGTATCTTAACATTTCTTGGCAATATATTTTTATTATACATATCTTCTACAGTATTTTCATCAAAATACTGATGTGGTTTAAACACTATTATGCTATTACTTTCTTCTAGCAATTTCTGTAACTCATCATTAATGTTGTGATATCCAAACACATTTTCCATTGAAGACCTATTATTATCTGAATTTTTAACAGTATATAAATACTTATCTCTAAATGTAGGAGCAAATATTATTACATTATCAGGTGCTTTTTCAAAACCAAAGATTTTATTGATATCTATTTTTACTTCATGTATTAAGTCATTCCTTGGGAATCCTAATGGGTACATCTTATCGTATCTTATGTCATAGGATGCCGCTATTACTAGAGAACTATAATCTGAAGTAGTGATATAGTTATAATCTAGTTTTTCTAAAGATGCAGAATGCATCTTTATATCCTTTATGAAATTTTCTCCATATTTCATATCTGTCATTTTCTCCATAAGCCTATCTGCCTTAAAAGGAGTAAAATACCCTATGTTTATTATCCTTTGCTTTCTATTAAAAAACCATTTAAAGTGAAAATGCTTACTTACAACATACCTGCATCTTAATGCTTTCTTAAATATAATCAGCTTATGTTTTAAGCTATTTTCATGAACCCCCAAGTATTCAACTACATAATCTATTTCATATTCTTTATGGTTATTTTTTATATATTGGCAAAAAATATAACCATTATCATCTTTATAGGGATGTAGTTTACCATCCTCCCCTTTTATTCCACCTACAAAAGCTAAAATACGCTTTTCATCTTTAGGATAAAGATAATTTATTAAAAGTAATATTTTATTAACAAAAAACATTACAAATTTCTTCATAATTTTCTCCTTACATCAGCCTATTTAATCAAATTACTTATATCAGAAAAATGTTTTCTCTTTTTAAAGAACTCATCTCTCTTTTTCATAATCTTTTTTTCTAAGTCTTTAGCTTGTTTAGAGTATTTAAAATTAAATCTTTCAAATACACAAGAATAAATCATAAATGCACTATCTCTTTTTAATTTTTTTAATCTGTCCCTCTTTATAATATCTTCTGTCTCATTCTTTTTAAGCATTAAAATTTGATTCCTATAGGATATTCCCCTTAGAAATTCAGATTGAGTTTTTCTGTGTTTTATAAAACTCAATTTTCCTCCTTTAGACCTTCCAAGGCCTCTTCCATGATAAGCAATTGCTTTTGGATAATACATATTTTTATAGCCTAAAAGATTCATCCTCCATGACAAATCTATATCTTCCTTATATGCAAAAAAATCCTCATCAAAATATTCATTGAAAACCTTAATATCCTCTAAAGCACTTTTTCTATAAAAGGGTGCTGCTCCACATACGCCAAATACCTGTTCAATATTGTCATATTGCCCTTTATCCTCTTCATTCTGTCCTCTATCTATGCATCTTCTGCTTCTGAACATCTCTATTCCTGCACTGTCTATGTAGTTTAACTTCATGTCCTTTTGAAAATCATATTTTAACAACTTTCCAGAAACTGCTCCTATTGTTGAGTCTGTTTCTGCAAATTTGTAAAGTTCTTCAATAAAGTTTTCTGTCATAATTATATCAGGGTTTAATATCATTATATAGGTTCCTCTAGCCATTCTTATGCCCTGGTTAGCTGCTCCAGCATATCCATTATTTATTTCATTATTTATTGCCTTTATATTGTCCATATTGTATCTACTATTAAAAAAATCAAAGGATCCATCCTTAGATTTATTATCAATAAAGATAATCTCTATATTTTTATAGGTTTGTTTCAATATGGAATTCATGCATCTTTCTAAATAGTCCTTATTATTGTAGTTTATTATAATTAAACTGATTAAATCCATTATATCCACCCTTAAAAAATTATAATTACAGAATAAATTTCTGTAATTATAATTTAACTCCAAACTTACTTATTATACATAGTGCTGTAATATTTTTGATATTCCATTGATGTTACATTTTCCATCCACTCTTTATTATCTAGATACCATTTTATTGTTAGCTTGATTCCTTCTTCAAATGGAGTTTCTGGATACCATCCAAGTTCATTTTTAATTTTAGTAGGATCTATACCATATCTTTTATCATGACCTTTTCTGTCCTCTACATGTTTTATAAGATCTTCCGTTATTGTAGCATCAACATTTTTATTTAAGTAATCTATAACAGTCTTAACTATTGTTATATTTGTTCTTTCATTATGACCACCAACATTATAAACCTCACCTATTGCTCCATTATTTATAACCATATCAATGGCCTTGCAATGATCTTCTACATATAACCAGTCTCTTATATTTAAACCATCCCCATATACAGGTAAGTCCTTATGATTTAGACAGTTATTTATTAAAAGTGGTATTAACTTTTCTGGAAACTGATATGGTCCATAGTTGTTAGAGCATCTTGTTATATTTATAGGCATCTTATAGGTATCATGATAGGCCTTAACCATAAGATCTGCCCCTGTTTTACTTGATGAATATGGACTATGAGGATCTAATGGGGTAGTTTCTGTAAAAAATCCTGTTTTACCTAGAGATCCATAAACCTCATCAGTAGATACTTGAAGATATTTTTTGCCCTCTTCCCATACATCATTTTTAAACCAATGATTCTTTGCTGCATTTAGCAACGTTACAGTACCCAAAACATTAGTCTTAGCAAATATTTCTGGTTCTAATATACTTCTATCTACATGAGATTCCGCTGCAAAATTAACTACATAATCTATATCATTTTCATCAAAAACTCTATTCACTAGTGCCTCATCACATATATCCCCTTGAATAAACACATAGTTGTTTTTATTCTCCACAGACTTTAAATTTTCTAAATTCCCAGCATAAGTAAGCTTATCTAAGTTTATCAACCTTATATCAGGATATTTGTTCAACATATAAAGCACAAAATTAGAACCTATAAAACCTGCGCCTCCAGTAACTAAATATGTTTTCATATAATTACTCTCCTTTATACTCAAATGGTAAATCTAATTCTTTTAATAACTGCTGTTTTTTGTCCTTCTCTGATAGGAGAATTTCTCCAATACCTTCTAAAGGCCATTGAACACCTATGTCTGGGTCATTCCAGCGAACCCCACCATCATATTCTGGTGCATAATAATTAGTACATTTATAGTTGAATACTGCTTCTTCAGATAAAACTAAAAATCCATGTGCAAAACCCTCTGGCACATAAAATTGTCTTTTATTTTCCTCTGAAAGTTCTACCCCTTCCCACATTCCATAGGTACTAGAGCCCTTTCTTAAATCCACAGCTACATCATAAACCCTTCCCTTAGTAACTCTCACAAGCTTCCCTTGGGTCTTTTGGGTTTGAAAATGTAATCCTCTTAAAACACCCTTTTTTGATTTCGATTCGTTATCTTGAACAAAATCTACATTTATTCCACCTTTAACAAAGTCCTCTTTATTATAAGTTTCCATAAAGTATCCTCTATTATCTCCAAAAATCGCTGGTTCAATTATATATAAATCTTTTATCTTGGTTTCTATAAATTTAAATTTTCCCACTGTGGTACCTTCTTTCTAAGTTTACTTCTCATTGGCAATTTGTAAAAGATATTTGCCATATTCAACTTTACATAAAGGTTTGCATAATTCAATAAGCTGTTCCTTATTAATAAAGCCCTGTCTGTACGCAATTTCTTCTAAGCAGGCTATGTATAGTCCTTGTCTTGTTTGCACTGCTTCTACAAAGTTAGCAGCATCTAAAAGTCCCCTATGAGTTCCTGTATCTAGCCAGGCCATTCCTCTTCCTAGAAGTTCAACCTTAAGCTTCCCTCTTTTTAAATATTCATTGTTCACTGCGGTTATCTCTAGTTCTCCTCTAGCAGATGGTTTTATAGATTTTGCTATTGAAACTACATCGTTATCATAGAAATATAACCCAGGAACAGCATAATTAGACTTTGGATTTTCTGGTTTTTCTTCTATAGACAATACATTCATGTCCTTATCAAATTCAACTACACCAAATTCTCTTGGATTATTTACATGATATCCGAAAATTGTTGCTTCCTCTCTGTTAACTGCTCTTTGTAGTCTTTCTGTAAATCCATATCCGTGGAATATGTTATCACCTAACACAAGAGCCACTCTATCTGTACCTATGAATTCTTCTCCTATTATGAAGGCCTCTGCAAGTCCATTAGGTGCTTCTTGAATAGCATACTGTATGTTTATTCCTATTTGAGATCCATCACCTAACAATTCTTCAAAAGAGGTTATATCTCTTGGGGTCGATATTATAAGTATATCTTTTATTCCAGCTAACATTAGTACTGATAAAGGATAATAGATCATAGGCTTATCATAAATAGGCAAAATCTGTTTAGATACTGATTTAGTTATAGGATAAAGTCTAGTTCCACTTCCACCAGCAAGTATTATTCCTTTCATTGATGTATCCTCCTAATCCTACTTAATATTGTTCATAAAACATTTAATGGCATCTTGCCAACTTCTCATTTCATTTCCTACTGTACACCTCAACATCATCTTATCTAAAGAAGAAAATGCAGGCCTCTTGGCAATTCTTGGAAATTCCTCTGTAGTACAAGGTTCTACATTGCAGTTTATTCCTGATAATTTTACTATTTCACATGCAAAATCATACCAAGAACAGGTACCCTCGCAGGTGCAATTAAATACACCGTATTGCTCTGTTGCAGCAATTTTTAATATATGATAGCTTAAATCTTCTGCATAGGTTGGATTTCCTAATTGATCATTTACAACCTTTATACTTTCTTTTTCATTAGCTAATTTCATTATTGTTTTTACAAAGTTATTACCATGTTCTCCATAAAGCCATGCTGTTCTAACTATAAAATATCTACTGCAGAAATCTCTTACATATTGTTCTCCTGCATACTTTGTTTTTCCGTAAACACTAGCTGGGTTAGGAATATCATATTCTGTATAAGGTTTATTTCCTGTACCTTGAAACACATAATCTGTAGACACCTGAACTAATTTAGCTCCTATGTGTTCACAGCAAACAGCCAAATTCCTTGCACCTAATGCATTTACTTTAAATGCTAATTCCTTGTTCTCTTCACAGCCATCCACATTTGTCATAGCAGCTGAGTTTATTACTAAATCTGGTTTTTCAGTATTCAAGAAATCCTCTACGTCTTTGAAGTTTGTTATATCTAAATCATCTACATCTACAAGAATAAGTTGATTTTTCTTATATACACTAGGTATATCTCCTAATTGAGATTTCCCACTTTCTAATATTTGTTTAAGTTGATTGCCAAGCTGACCTTTTCCTCCAGTTATAACTATTTTCATAAGCTGTTCACTCCCTTTTTATAGGTTTAATTAAAATACTTTTTTTTCCTTCTTAAATGAATTTATAAGAAGGGTCAAACCCCATTTACTATATACGCCTAAATACACCAAAGAATTAACTAAAAAGTTATGCTTATTCTTGTAGTGCTTATCATAAAATATAATCATGGATTTATGAAATTCTCCAATCATTCTAACACTTTGCTTTTTACTGCTTTCTCCCTTGTAGTGAGTTATTTCTACTTTAGGATAATAGTAATTTTCCCATCCTGCTTCTCTTATTCTATAGCACCAATCTATATCTTCTCCATACATAAAAAAGGTATCATCCAACATTCCAACTTGTTCTATAGCTTCTTTTCTTACCATCATAAAAGCGCCAACTAAGCACTCTATAACACTTTCCTCATCTTCACCTATATATGTAGCATTATATCCTCCAAACTTTTCAGACTTTGGAAACAACTTGTCTAAATGCAAAAAGTAACATAGAGAGTTCCAAGGTGAAGGAAATCCCCTTTTGCAAGCCTTATCTAGTTGTCCATTAGGTTTTACTACTTTACATCCTAAAGCCCCAATTTTAATCTTTTCATTCATTACTTTTACACACTGTTCTAATGTTTTTTCATGTACTATTGTATCTGGATTTAATATAAGTATATATTTACTGTGTTTTACTGCATCTCTTATTGCCAAATTGTTAGCTTGAGAAAAGCCTCCATTTATTTGGTTCCTTATAAGATTTACCTTTGGAAATTCATTTTCTACCATATCAGCACTACCATCTTTAGACTGATTATCAACTACCCAAACATCAAAGTCTATATTCTTAGTGGCATGGTAAATAGAATTAATACAGTTTCTTAAAAGTTCTACTGTGTTATAACTTACTATTATTATGGATAAATCCTTCATTATAATACTTCTTCCTTCCCAAGGCTAAACTGCGCCTTCTCCCTTTATAACTGATTTTACAGTTTGAAATATTATTTTTATGTCCATAAAGAAACTTCTATGGTCTATATAATACATATCCATTTTTACTCTTTCTTCATATGAAGTATCACTTCTTCCATTGGCTTGCCAAAACCCAGTAAGTCCTGGTTTTACTGTAAGAAGTTTATCTACATCTTTACCATATTTAACTAGTTCTTTTTTAACTATAGGCCTTGGTCCAACTACAGACATATTACCCATAATAATATTTACAAGCTGAGGAAGTTCATCAAGACTAGATTTTCTTAAAAAATTTCCTATTCTTGTTATTCTAGGGTCATTCTCCAATTTAAAATTCTTTTCAAATTCTGCTTTTTGTTCTGGAGTAAATGCCTCAAATACCTCTTGGGCATTGACAACCATAGTCCTAAACTTATAAACTCTTATATCCGCTCCGTTTTTCCCAATCCTTTTATGTCCAAAAAATACTGGACCTTTAGAGTCTAACTTAACTGCTATAATTAAAATCAAAAATATTGGGGATAACAAAATTAATGCTACACTGGCGGAAATCACATCGAAAATTCTCTTAAAAGCCAAATATACTTTATCATCACTTACGGTGTTATCTAATTTAATCTCTTCTCTTTGCATCTTGGCCCTCCATACTTTATAAGTGATACCTTATACGACTCTTTGTACCATAGGTTTCAACCTTAATTACCTGTTACTTATATAGCAACCCACTGGCACAGTAATATTACCACTTTATAAGTCATAATATTTATATATCACCATTATATATTTATAAATAATATTCCCTTAAGGGTCTTTTATTATTTTCAAGTCATTATAATTATACATAATAAATATACTAAAATCCATAATGTATTGTTTCTATTTTATTAATAATGTACTAATCTTATATTTTACAATAAATATTATCACATATTCTCTATTCTATAATAAATCAAATTTCAATTCAACTCTAATTTCTTCAAGGGCTTTAGTGAATTAAATCTAATTTTTAGGTTTACTTAAAACACATTTCACATATTCTTTTATACACTTTCATAGATAAATTTTCTAAATATGTCCTATTGCAAAACTTATTATACTCTACCCTTATACTTATTTAAATCATCCAACTCTTCTTTGTTACCAATGTATACTCTATCATCGGTCTCTACAAAATAAATATCATTAACATTTAAAAATACAACTTCTTTTTCCTTTCCAAAAATCACATTATTCTTAGAATTTATTGATTTAACTTTCCCTTTAACAATATTATTATTTTCATCTATTTTGCTATACCTTTTAACAGCCCTCCATGTACCTATATCATCCCATCCTAACTGAGATGGAATTACGTATATATTATCAGAATGCTCCATTATTCCATAATCAATTGATATATTTTCCACTAGTTCATATTTACTTTTTAATTCTTCATGGTAATTATCCGATATAGCAATCTCCCTTAATATATTATAGGTATTATTTAAAAACCTTTTCCCTGAATTAATGATTTCATCTAAATCCCATATAAATATTCCACTATTCCACAAAAAATTTCCTTCGTTATAATATTGTTTAGCTAATGTTTCATTAGGTTTTTCCACAAATCTTATAACCTTCTTCATATCTCCATAATCAAAAATATTATCTTGTATCTCTATGTATCCATATCCAGTTTCCGCTCTCGTTGGTTTTATTCCTAAGGTTACTATAGCTTTAGGGTCAACTTTTATGAAATCATGGGCCTTTTGAATATTTTCTAGAAGCTCCTCTTCTTGATTTATAAGATGATCTGATGGAAATACAGCCATAACGCAGTTTTTATACTTATTTTTTATGTAAAAAGCTGATAATAATATGCAGGGCGCCGTATTTTTACGAACTGGCTCTATTATTATATTATCCTCTGGTAAATCATGAATTTGTTCTTTAAATAAAGATACGTAATCATAGGATGTTGCTATAAAAATTTGCTCTATTGGTATAAGTGTTTTTAATCTACCAACGGTGGCCTGTAGCATTGTTTTATCTTCTATTAAACTTAAAAATTGTTTTGGTTTTTTTTCATCTGATAGAGGCCAAAATCTAGTTCCTGTTCCTCCAGCCATTATTAAAGCACATATCATGTAAACCAGCTCCTTATGAAATTCTTCTATATAATTATATATTTTATAAGTATAAAAATCAAAATTCTTATTTTAACACTATTATATTCATAATAAATATATTTTTTATGTAATGCAAACTTAAGAGAATAGTAATGTTTTATGCCTTGAAAACCAAATTTTCTATATTTATAATAGATTTAGGATTTATTAATTCTAAAGTATAAAGAAGTGAGGTAGTGTAATGTCTAAAGATGACAGTAATAAAAATATGCGAAAAAGCTCTTCAAAGAAGAAAAAGAAAAGAAGGAAAAAAATAATGAGAAGAAGAATTCTTGGAATTCTATCCTTAATAATATTGTTTTTAATAGGTATNNTATTATACCTTTAATATTTTAGGAAATGTAAATCATAAAACCATCTCCAAAAGCAATGAAGCTTTAGGAATATCTCAGGAAAACCTAAATAGATTAAAACAATATAAAACCTATAAAGATGTTACTAATATAGCTCTTTTTGGTTTAGACCAACGAAGTGTGGATGAACCTTCTAGATCCGACGCTGTAATGATACTATCCCTAGATAAAGCTCATAAGAAGATCAAGCTTATATCAGTAATGCGTGACTCTTATGTATCAATAGATGGCCATGGTAAAGATAAATTGACTCATGCTTACGTTTATGGAGGTCCTGAACTTTCTATAAAAACCTTAAATAAAAATTTTAAACTAAACATCCAAGACTACGTGGCTGTTAATTTCTTTGATATGGAGAAAATAATAGATTCTTTAGGGGGAGTTGAACTAACAATTAAAGACTATGAAGTAAAAGAAATAAATAAATATATACAAGAACTAGCAACCATAACCAAAACACCATATACTCCATTAAAAAAATCTGGAGTTCAAACTTTAACAGGTCGCCAAGCCCTATCCTATGCTAGAATAAGATCTGTAGGGAACGGAGATTTTGAAAGAACTTCCCGTCAAAGAGTAGTTCTTGAATCTTTATTCGATACCATTAAGAAGGGTGGAGTTTTAAAATTTCCTAGCAATGTGGCTAAGTTATCTCCTATGGTACAAACTAGCTTATCCTCAGGGGACATGGTTAAAATGGGATTTGGACTATTTTTAAAAGGAACTACCAACCTTGAAACAGCAAGATTTCCTGTGGATGGAACCTTTAAAGATGGTGGTCAGATGATTAAAGGTGTATGGTACTTACCTTTTGACAGTGAAAAAAATATAAGTGCTCTTCACAAATATATATATGAAGATGTAAAACCAGCTAATAATTAATTATGATAAAAGGAGCTGTTGCAAGGTTACAACAACTCCTTTTAATATTTTCCACATTTTTTATCTATTCTTCATATCCCTTAGGATTTTGTTTTTGCCATTTCCAAGAATCTCTGCACATATCCTTTATATCTTTTTCAGCCTTCCATCCTAGTTCTGTAAAAGCCTTCTTAGAATCTGCATAGCAGGTTGCTATATCTCCAGGCCTTCTATCTACTATCTCATAGGGTATGTGTATTCCAGAAGTTTCTTCAAAACTCTTTACCACATCAAGAACACTATACCCAATACCTGTTCCTAGATTGTAAGCATTTATACCTTTTGTATTTAAAATCCTATCTACTGCTTTAAGGTGCCCTTTTGCTAAGTCTACCACATGTATATAATCTCTAACCCCTGTACCATCATGGGTATCATAATCGTTGCCAAATACCCTTAAACAGGGTCTTTTTCCTACTGCCACTTGAGTTATATAAGGCATTAAATTATTTGGAATTCCGTTGGGGTCTTCCCCTATTCGTCCACTGTCATGAGCTCCTATAGGATTAAAATATCTTAAAAGAGATATGCTCCATTGATTATCTGAAACATATATATCTTGAAGGATTTGCTCTATGAAAAGCTTAGTGCTGCCATAGGGGTTAGTGGCACTTGCTGTAGGCATATCTTCTGAAAATGGCACCTTATTCTCCATACCATATACTGTAGCTGAAGAACTAAATACTATTTTCTTTACGTTATGCTCTCTCATTACCTGACAAAGAATTAAAGTTCCTGTTATATTATTATGATAGTACTCTATAGGCTTATCTACGGATTCCCCAACAGCCTTAAGCCCTGCAAAATGAATTACAGCATCTATAGTATTTTCCTTAAAAACCTTAGAAAGTTCTTTTTCATTTAAGATATCAACATTGTAGGATTTGAAATCTTTCCCTGTTATTTCCTTTACTCTCTTTAAGGCTTCAGGTTTACTATTGCAGAAATTATCTACAACTACAATGTCATAACCTGCGTTAAGCATTTCTATACAAGTATGAGTTCCTATATAGCCAGCTCCCCCAGTTATTAATACTGACATATAAATTACCTCCTCATTATAATTAATCTGATGTCTACCTGCTGTAACACTCCATTCCTTTTAGGTTGGAGTGTTACAGCAGCTATGGTCCAAACTAAGTTTCACTTGATTATTCTCCATATATGAAGTCATGAACATACTTTAAATTAGGCTCCTTATCCCATTTCATATAATAAATTTTCTCTTCTCCCTGTCTCCACGTTCCATCTAGCGGTATTCTTCCTTCTTTTAATGGCTTTCCTCCATAAGATAATATCTTTTGTCCTAATGATAGTATTTCTGTATAAGAAAGACTAGTTTCCACATTTTTAAGGGCCACATCTATAAATTTATTAGCTTGACCTAAGGACATGGATTTCATTTTATTATATATGGCCTGAATGACATTTCTTTGTCGTTGAGTTCTCTTAAAGTCACTATCTATATGCCGTATTCTTATGTAACTTAAAGCTTCTTCGCCATTTATAACATTGTTTCCAACCTTTAGATTCCTATTTGATACCATCATTTCAATTTCTTCCGGTTCTAAATACATAGGTATTCCTCCCAAGGCATCAATAACATTGCTTATGCCATTGAAATCTATCAAAATATAATCTCTTATGGCAGTGTTATAGGTTTGGTTTATAACCTTAAGAGTATTTACAGGGCCTCCGTAATGTATTGCATAATTCAATTTATTTGTCTTATCATCCCCATAATATATGTATGAATCTCTTAGTATAGATAAAAGCCTCATTTCCTTGTTATCATCATCTAAAGTTAAGACCATATTTACATCTGTAGCATTTTCTTCTTTATCTAATCCTAAAAGTGCTATGGATGTTACATCTTTCTTTTTTTCCTTTTCCTTGGTTTCAGAATCTATTCCTATTTCACTATCCTTAACATTTATACTATTAGTATTAATTTTAGATAGTTTATTGTAAACAAATCCTCCAATTACAATACCTATTGTACATATTATTACAATTAAAGTTATAAGGGTTATCTTAAGTTTTTTATTTTTACCCTTGTTTTTTATTCTTTTATCTCTCATTTTTGCCCCCTGATAAATGTTATAGCTATCCCTATTACTTATTTAGTTTATTACTTAAAGGATTTATTATCAAGATTTCTTACTAAAAATTTGCAAAGATTTCTTACTTTTTAGCATTAATTCATAATTTAAGACAGCTATTAAATATAGTAGCTGTCTTAAATTTCATAAGCTATTTAGTGAATTTAACTGTAAAAATTTTTTTCATTCTTTAGCATATATCTATGTTAAATACATAAGTTCAACTAACTATTTGGATCAAGTTCAAATTATGTTTCACCTGATAGCATCTGTTATGAATTTCACCTGTTTTTCATCTAAATATGGGTGCATTGGAAGGCTTAATACGCAAGTTGATGCCTTTTCTGCATTAGGGAAGTCACCCTTTTTATACCCTAATTCTTGATATACAGTCTGTTGATGCAAAGGCTTTGGATAATAAACCATGGTAGGTATGCCTTTGTCCTTTAGCTTTTGCTGCAATAAATTTCTTTCATCTTCACTATTTAAAAGTATAGTATATTGTGCCCAGCTAGAGGTAAATCCTTCTGGAACCACAGGTGTCTTTACAACAGTTTTTAATTCTTCTGTATATAAATTAGCCCATCTATGACGAGCCTCTAATTCATAGTCTGAAAATGCTCTAAGCTTTGGCAGAAGTATTGCTCCTTGTAAAGTGTCTAGTCTTGCATTGAGCCCTACTCTTACATTATCATACTTTTCCATGCCTTTACCGTGAACTCTTATGGATGTAAGCACATTATAAAGTTCATCATCATCAGTAAAGATAGCTCCTCCATCACCATAGCAGCCTAATGGCTTAGCAGGAAAAAAGGAAGTAGTTGCTGCATCACCAAAGCTGCAAGCTCTCTTTCCATTAAAAGTTCCACCAAAGCCCTGAGCTCCATCTTCCAATACCAATAGGTTATGTTTCTTGGCTACTTCTGTTATGGCATCATAATCTGCAGGCATACCAAATAAATCCACAGGAATTATAACTTTTGGAGTAAGCCTTCCTTCCTTATTAACCTTTTCTATTGCCTTTTCAAGACTATTAACATCCATATTGAAGGTATCTAAATCTATATCCACAAATATAGGTGTAGCCCCTCTTAAACTAACCACCTCTGCCGTAGCCATGAAGGTGAAGGTTGGAAGGAAAACTGCATCTCCTTGCCCTATGTTCCATGCCATCAAAACCATAGATAAAGCATCAGTTCCATTAGAACATGTAACGCAGTACTTAGTACCTACATATTGTTTAAGGTTTTCTTCAAGTTCCAAAACCTCTGGACCCATTATGTACTTTCCGTGATTCAGTACTTTTCTTATATTCTCATTTATTTCTTCTTGCAGCTTTTCATATTGAGCTTTTAAATCTATAAATTGCATATATTTTTCCTCCCTATTTAAGGCTTAAGGTATTATTTTCTTCTTTATACTGTCTGCCACATTCCTTACAAAGAAGATTTTTCCCCAGGATTTCTCCACACTGGCATACCCATCCTTTTTGTTTTGCAGGAACCCCTAGCATTAAAGCATAATCAGGAACATCCCTGGTAACCACTGCCCCAGAACCTATAAGAGCCCACTTTCCTATGGTATGTCCGCATACTACTGTGGCATTAGCCCCTATACTGGCTCCTTCTTTTACTAGGGTTTTCTTATATCCAGCGGTACCTTTAGGATACTTTGCTCTTGGTGTCAGATCATTGGTAAATACCATGGAAGGTCCACAGAAAACATAGTCCTCCAGCTGAACTCCTTCATAAATAGATACATTATTCTGCACCTTAACATTGTTGCCAATTGTCACATTGTTACTGACATTGACATTTTGTCCAAAGGAACAATTTTCTCCTATTACAGCACCTTTTTGAATATGGCAAAAAAACCATATCTTTGATCCCTTTCCAATGATAGTACCCTCGTCTACATAGCTGCTTTCATGAACAAAATAATCACTCATTTTAAAACCTGCCTTTAAAATCTAGTGTGCTGCATTTATCAAGGGGAAGCTTAACAGATTTTCCTTCATAACCAGCCTTATATATGGCAAGAACAAGTTCCAGTGCTCTTTTACCTGCATAACCATCCACATAGGGTGGTCTATCATTATTTATAGCCTCTATAACATCTGCATAAAGGGGATTGTGTCCAAATCCATATACATTAGGTGGATTCTCATGGAACTTTTCCTTTACTTCTTCAGCATTGTCAATGCCATCAGCAAATCTCCACTCTTCTATTATGTTTACTGACTTTCCTCCAGCCTTTACTGTACCTTTTTCTCCAAAAATATATAGAGTTTCTTCTAGATTTTGAGGATATATATTAGTGGTACCTTCTATTATTCCATAGGCTCCATTTTTGAATCTAACTAATGCTACCCCTAGGTCCTCAGCATCTATATAGTCATGACAAAGTCTATCGGTAAATCCTACTACCTCTTCTATGTCGTCTCCCATCATCCAACGCAGAAGATCAATGTTGTGTATACATTGATTCATAAGAGCTCCACCATCCTGCTCCCAAGTTCCTCTCCATGGTGCCTGTTTATAATAATCCTCTCCTCTATTCCATCTTATATGTGCTGTACCATGAAATAATCTCCCGAATCTATTTTCCTCCACAGCTTCACGGATTTTTTGAATAGATTTATTGAATCTATTTTGGTGGCAAGCACAAACCTTCACACCATTTTTCTCTGCAGCCATGATTATCCTGTCTGCATCCTGAAGAGATAAAGCTATAGGCTTTTCTATTATTACATTGCAGCCAGCATTGATACAATCCACAGCTATATCTGCATGCTTACCACTTTCTGTAGCTATAGCTACTAGCTTCGGCTTTTCATTTTTAAGCATTTCCTTGTAATCTAAATATTTTTTAACTGAATCAGCAAGGTGAAATTTATCAAATTTATCCTCTATATTTTCAGCTACTATATCACATAAAGCTACTATTTCTAAATTATTCTCTTTAGCTGCCGCCACATGATTTACTGAAATACGTCCACATCCTATTAATGCATATTTCATAGTTATTCTCTCCTCTAATTTATTCTAATATAGAACATATTTTATTTGCTGCATCTCCCTGACCATAATGATGGTGTTTTTTAGTTTCATCTATATTAGTTTCAAAAACTTTCTTTAGTATATCTTCCTTATTAGGCTTAGCTAATATATTATGATTTCCTATAAGAGTTTCAACCCATTCTGTTTGATCCCTTACAGTTACTGCTGGAGTATTTAATATATAAGCTTCCTTCTGAAGTCCACCTGAGTCTGTTAATACCTTTTTAGCATTCTTTGTGAAATAAAGCATATCTAAATATCCTATAGGTTCAACAAAAACAATATTCCTATATTGATTTCTTTCCCTTAACTGTGTCACTAGCTTCTTTGTACGAGGATGAACTGGAAAGATCACCTTTTCATCCATGGCTTCAAAGGCCCCCAATATTTCCCTTACCTTTTCTATGTTATCTGTGTTCTCGGCCCTATGAACTGTAGCAAGATACCATTTTTCCAAATTAGGGATCTCCTCATAGATTCCTTTTAATCTTGAAAAAAAGTATTGGCTAGGATACTTTTCCATGATAGCAGAATAATACATAACTGCATCACACATAACATCCCCCACATTGTATACCCCTTTTGTTATACCTTCATCTTTAAGATTCTTAACTGCTACTTCTGTAGGGCAGAATAGATATTTTGATATTCTATCCGTTAAAATTCTATTTTGTTCCTCTGGCATTGCCATATTAAAGGATCTAAGACCAGCTTCAATATGTATAATAGGAATAAGTATCTTTGAAGCTGCAATAGCCCCTGCTAAAGTAGAATTAGTATCTCCATAAAGCATTATATAATCTGGCTTTTCCTTTAAAAGTATCTCTTCTATTCCAATAATCATCTCTGCAGTTTGTTTTCCATGGCTTCCTGACCCAACCCCTAGGTTATAATTAGGTTTTGGTATATGAAGTTCTTCAAAAAATATGTCTGACATATTATTATCATAATGCTGCCCTGTATGAACTAAGATTTCTTCACAGGTTTCTCTTATAACTCTAGACACTGCTGCTGCCTTTATAAATTGAGGTCTAGCTCCCACAATAGTTACAATTTTCATAGTATTTTCTCCTATAAAATCTCTATATTATCTCTGTTTTCTATTTTTTTCATGGCATTCTTCGTATCAAATATAGCTATGGAGTTCTTTTGAACAAAATCATAATCTACATTGCTATGGGCAGTAGTTATCATAACCAAATCAGCTTCTTTTAAAACCTGTTCTGTCAATTCTGGAATTCCTCTTACTATCTGTCCATTAAGNNTCCATTATGCTTATATTCTTTTACCCAAGGGTCATAAAAGGTAACTTCTGCCCCTTCTCTTTTTAACACATCTATAACCTTTAGTGCCGGACTTTCTCTATAATCATCTATATCTTGCTTATAAGCAACTCCAAGCAAAAGAATTTTGGATCCATTTAATGCTTTTTTAAATCTGTTAAGAATCTTGCTACTTCTTTCCATACAATATTCTGGCATACGATCATTTATCATTCCAGAAGCCTCAATCATCGATGTATGAAATCCATATTCTCTAGCTTTCCATGATAAATAGTATGGATCAAGAGGTATACAGTGACCTCCAAGACCTGGCCCAGGATAGAAAGCTTGAAACCCATAAGGCTTAGTTTTAGCTGCATCTACAACTTCCCAAATACTTATGCCCATTTTGTTACACAATATAGCTAGTTCATTTACTAATCCTATGTTTATGTTTCTGTAAGTATTTTCTAAGATTTTCTCCATTTCTGCTACAGCTGGGGAAGAAACTTCATGAACATCACCCTCTAAAACCTCTCTATACATGGTTGCTATAACCTCTGTAGCCTCTTTGCCAATGGCACCTATAACCTTAGGAGTGTTCTTTGTCTTATATATAACATTACCTGGGTCTACACGCTCTGGTGAAAATCCAAGATAAAAATCTTCATTACATTTTAACCCTGATCCCTGTTCCAAAATAGGCTTGATCAACTCTTCTGTAGTTCCTGGATAGGTTGTTGACTCCAAAACCACCATGGTTCCCTTTTTAAGATACTTAGCTATGGCTTCTGTTGATGCTTTGACATAGCTTATATCTGGTTGCTGATACTCATCAAGAGGAGTAGGAACACATATAGCAATAAAATCTACATCTTTTACAAAGGAAAAATCTGTAGTAGCTGAAAGGGTTCCATCTTCTACTAATGTTTTCAAATCATGATCAACTACATCTCCGATATAGTTAATTCCCTTGTTCACCATTTCCACCTTTGAATCTTGCACATCAAATCCTATAGTTTTATACCCAGCCTTTGCTTTTTCTACAGCAAGGGGTAATCCTACATACCCCAGACCTACTACCCCTACTATTATTTCCTTGCTTTTAATTTTCTCAAGTAATGTATTTTTCATATGTTAATTACCTTCCTCTCATTAGTTTAAATTCAAACTTATCTTTTGTATTCTCAAAATAATTGCAGTAGCAATTTATTACTCCAAAAGCAAAGAATATCAACACTATAGACTCTCTTGGAGCATTAAAAAAGTTATATTGGAATTCTGCCATTAAAAACATAAGTAAAAAAGATATAATCAATGCTTTTTCTAACTTTAATATGTCTTTATTTAAGAACAGTTTAACAGCAGCAAAAATTAATATACCAATTATGCAGGTAAAAAGTATTCCTCCTACAATTCCACCCTCTATAAAAAATCTCAAATATTCATTATGAAGAGAGCTCATGGCTATATAGAAATGACTTTCACTTCCCACATTTCCAAAGCCTAATCCTGTAATCCAAGAATCCTTGTATACCTTAAATATTTTTCCATATTCAACACCTCTGCCTCCCAGTACACTGCCAGCCTCTAGATATTTTCTTATTCTGGTTACAAAGTATATAGAATTAAATTTATATAACAAAGCTATAAAATAATCAGACATCACATAAAATAGCCCTAATATGGTAGTTATAAAAGTTACTAGCTTCATCTTAAGATTAAAGTTAAAGAACATGAAGGATATAATGCCAACTACAAGTATTATCAATCCACTTTTGGATGCTGTTGATATCAAAGGCATAATTAATCCAATAGAAAATATCAAATTAAACTTCTTTCTTTCTTTAATGAATAGATATAAATTTAATATAATTAAAAGGCTCAAAATAGTTCCATAGGAGTTTGGACTTAAAAAATTAGCCATAGTTCTTACCCCTTGAAAAGGAGGTTGAAATAATATGTTGTAAATAACAGTAACTTTAAAAGCATTTAATACATATTCTATGAAGAAAAATATACTTCCAAAGATGCAATACTTTTTTAAAATTTCCATATAATCCTTAAAACTTAAACTGATTGTCATTATGATAAATATAAAGCTTATCATGTAATTCTTCATTGTTCTCATATATATATCAAAATCATAGGTCATAAACAGCCCTTGAATAGCTATATAAATAAACAATACTGATGTTATAATTACAAGATTTTTTCTTAATTTATTACTTGAGGAATTTTTATATCCCTTCCTATAAACATAAGGTATCATCAAAAGGATACTTAATTGATTTATTTCCAATATAGGTATTGGCAAAAATTCACCTATGGTAGATAGTATTAAAATCACTAAAAAACAATTTATCATACTAATGTCCCCTTTTTAAGAATATATTCCATCAGTGTTAGTGCTTCAATAAGGTGGTATGTGTTTCTAACATATACATGTTGGCTTTCTTCTTTAAACATTACCTTTTCATCTTTAACTATATTGAGAAAAACATGATCCAATACTTCATTTAACTTTAATAAGTACTTTTCATCTTTTGAAAAATAGTAACTTTCAGCCAAGGTTCTTACATAAGCTCCATAACTCCATGCTCTAGGTTTTTCAAATCTATGTTGTTGAAAATTTCCTTTATAAAGTATCCTTAAAATCATATACTTAATCTTAGTCTTTAAATTCTCTTTGTCTCTGAACTTAAATAAGTATCTCTCTATTTTTATGAAGTTTTTTTCCTTTATCGTAAAATCAACTCCAGAAATAGCTGTTTTTATTGCCTCTTCATCCCTATTCATATATCCATAATCAAACATTCCCTCGGATATATAGCATTGATGTAAAAGGTCAACGTCCTCCTTATGAAAGGAATAGTTCCAATATCCATTTTTTTCACACTGTTCTATTCCTATAGCCACTTGGTACAAAAGAGCTTTTTCCTCCTCACTTAAGAGTTCCTTACACATTGAAAGTATGCCACAGGCTATGGCAGTAGCATTATAAATGTTTTCTTGTAAGTTTGGAGAATAGCAAAATCCTTTGGTTAAATTATTCTCATCATCACATATCAAAGTAAAGCACCAATGTATACTGTTTTTTAGAATCTCTAAATGCTCAATTATTCCTTCTTTATACCATAAATACATAGCTTTTATACAAAAGCTGGTGGTAAGCAAGAATCCATCTTTATTGGATGTAGCTCCCCAGTTAAAAGGTAATCCCCAAAACACATAATTATTGTGTTGATTTTTCAACTGAATCATATATTCCAAGTATTTTTTTGCTAATTCATAGTAGTACTTATTCTCTGTTAATTTGTATTTATAATATAAAGTCATTATGAATTTAGCATAACATTCAGGGTATTCTTCTTCGCTTTGACAGTATTGATCCAGTCCTGTAATTCTGCCCTTCCTAATCGTAGCATTTATCATTGCCTCTACTATATCCTTGTACTTATCTACCATATTCTTCTCCTGAGTTTTTTATAATATATTTTACGTATTTTATATTTAGGAGCAAGTATACTGTGGCTCCTATTAACATCTTTATTATTAAACTTACTATATTACTGTTAAAATTAGGTATTATGGATAACACCATTGACATAATCAAAGCTGTTATTACAAATTTTATTATAATTTTTACCCTGATTTTTGCAGTTACAATGTCTTTGCTTGCATAATAAGAAATTACCAAAAACAGAACATAACATATTGCAGTAGCTAAAGCTACTCCATTTATGCCCCACAGCTTAGCCCCTATATAGTCTAATCCTAAATTTAAAATACTACAGAAGGTCATTATTACCCCAAGCTTCAAGGTTTTGTTCTTCACAAAGAAACCAGCTGATACAAAATAGTAGCATCCATATATAAGAAATCCTCCGCATAACATAGGAATTAGTATAGCTCCGTCTAAGTACTCCTTGTTAGATAGTAAGACTATCAATTCTTCTCTTATTGAAAAGGATCCAAGTATTATAGCTGCAGCGATGAAACAATATAAAGTCATCCATTTAGATAATACTTCCTCTGTAGCTTTCTTCCCCTGCTCCTCCCATATCCTTATATACATGGGGAATAGGACCATATTTATAGGGAATATTATCACTTGTTGTATTGCATGAGTTATCTTAGATGCCACTGAATATACGGCAACACTTTCATTTCCTAACAGCATCTTTATGATTAACCTATCTCCACTTCCAAAAATAGTGGTACCTATGCTTACTAGAATTAGGGGTACTCCAAACTTTAAAATTTCTTTTATTATATCCATATCAAATTCAGCTATATGCATATCTTTCCTGATAATAAAAACAATAAATATTATTATTATCAACGGTACCAATAGCTTAGATATAAAATAGTTGGAAGTACTGGTTCCCAACAGCCACACAAAGAGTATAGGCAATCCGTAGCCTAATACGTTGTTCACTCCTAAAATCATGGCATGCAAAAAAGTTTTCTCCTTTGCTCTAAGGACTGAACTAAGCTGTTGAACTGCTACAGAAAAAGCAACAATTAGTGCTAACAGCCAAGTTAAGTTGCGAGCTTCTTTATTTAAATAATTAAAGGTAGCAAAACTAATAAGAAAGTTAAGAATAAATACAGCTATTAATAACACAAATACGTTATAATTAAATTTATCCAGTTCATCCTTAACCTTATATTTATTATAAAATCTTATATAAGATTGAGGTATTCCAAGTAAAAATAAAGAAATTAATAGAGCTATATTTGCTTCTATGGTAGTGATAACACCAAAATCATTTTGATTAAACAAATTAGTGAGTATGGGTAAAGAGATTATAGAAACAAAATATCCTAATAAATTAAAAATTGCATATGACATTGATTTTCCCATGCCATTTTTCTTATTTTTCATAGTTTTCCTCATTCCTTATATACATGAATTAATTTCATCTTTTCCTTGTCCCAATTGAGATTTTCCTCAATAGCTTTTAGTGAATTTTTCTTTAGTTTATCTAGATTTTCAACATTGTGGCACAAGGCCTTAACTGCCTCAACTAAAGAGGTTTCATCCTCTGAGTCGTAGGTCACACCACAATTATATTTTTCTAGTACCTCCTTCACATCTGGAAGGTTATTGGCAAGAATCCCCACTCCTCCTGCTAAATATTGAAATATCTTATTAGGTAAACAATATAGGTTATTTAAGGAAGCTGGCAGATAAGGAAGTACCCCTATATCGTACTTTGAGATTTCTCCTATAACTTCATTTTGAGGTAAAAACTCTAAAACAAATATCCTATGACTTAAATTAAGCTCTTTAATATTTTTATTTAATTGTGCTATAACTTTCTCATCCTTTTGTACCCGTAAACACAGGGTTACATTATTAGGGAACTTATGAAAGTTTGATATAATTGTCTCTACACCTCTTCCTGGTATAAAATATCCTACATATATCATTTTTATCTCTTGTACATTAGGACAAGTGGTTTTTCCTATATGGTCATAAGATGGTATATTTCTTAGGAGAACTGCTTCCTTATCTATACCATATCTTTTTTGCAGTTCTTTGCATATGGATGGAGATACGGTTATTATGGTGTCTGCATATTTAATGAGCTTTGCTTCTGCCTTAGAATATTTTCTTTTCACGTACTTATTAATACCGCTCATTTCAGTCCATAACTCATGGGAATCGTATACTAATTTACAATTATTTTCCCTCTTATATTGTACCCCAATTCTTAAAGTGTTTAAGTCATGGCAATGAATACAATGAAACTTCACTGGTGATTTTTTTATTGTTTTATATATGCTATTTTGATTTACCTCTATACTTGCAATTATTATTTTCCCTTTAACAAGTTCCTTCAGCTTATGCTTTAAAGAAGGTTTTCTTTTAATATTTCCTTCCACTAAATCCTGCGATGTACTTTGTGAACCATTATTTTTACCTTTTTTAAGGCTTAAAATAAATTTATCTACATAGGAAATTTTAGTATTGATTATTTTTATATTGTCTATGTTAAACTCCTGATTTTCATTTCCATATCCAAATATATATATTTCATGACCTGCTTTACATAAAGTTCTAGCTTCCTTCATTACTCTTACATCATTTATAGCGTCATTTATAACAATCATGGCTATTTTCATTGATTCTCACAACCTAACGTCTTCATTATTTTTTTAAACTGCTTTTCCCATGACATATTTTCTTTAGCATATTTCCTCATGTCTTCGCTAAGGCCTATATGG
The DNA here is from genome assembly GCA_002423705.1 of Clostridium sp. UBA5530. Lineage (GTDB taxonomy): Bacteria > Bacillota > Clostridia > Clostridiales > Clostridiaceae > Clostridium_X. Next base: position 20,603 of record DINW01000088.1, on the reverse strand, counting down.
TCTTTAGTTGTCTTTACAAAGTCAATAACTTCATTAAAGTCTACATCACTTTCATCAGCTTTCAACTTATATGAATATATAGAATCCTTACTTATACTTTCATCATGGGTAGAATATATAAATGGGATTCCTCTAGACATATATTCCCTTATTTTCATCTCACATGTGACCATAAGATTTTTTCTGTGGGCTCCAAGGGATGCTACAGCTATATCACAGCTATCTATAATAAAATCTAGTTCTTCCCCTGTTTTAAACCCCTCAAAAATAAAGTTCTTCTCTATTCCTAGTTCTTTCACCAAAGCTTTCCATTGCTCTAAAGATCCATCACCATCGTCACCTACCATGTGAACATATATCTTCTCATTGCCACCACTTTTATAGTAGTAGGCTAATCCTTTTATAAGTCTGTCATATCCATGCCATCTGGCCATTCTTGCCAAAGTTGCTATGTGTATTTCATTGGCTATAGTCTTGTTAACCTTAAGAGGTAAGTTTTCCACTGCCACCCCATTTTCTATATTTACAGCATTTTTGTTTAAATAGGTTCCTCCACAATCTGCTCCAATGACAGCATATAAATCAACATATTTACTATGTTTTCTGGACAATCTTTCAATAAACAATATCAATGTTCTTCTTACAGCATTTTCATCGGATTTTATCTCATCCACTGCAGGATAAGTAGGTATCTCTGTAATAATAGTTGCCTCTCTGTCCTTAAGATATTTTAATAACCTCATAGAATTTCTACAATAGAACATATTCCTAGCATATACAAAATCAAACTTCAAGTTATTATTAATTAAATGCTTTAAAGTACTGGAGTACAATTTATCATAGGAATTTATCTTTGTAAAAATAGAGGTACTATTTTCACCATATTTTCCTATAGTTATCCGTTGATTATGATTGCATAAAAATATCCTAGTACCTGAAATAGCCGTATACCAAACCTCATATCCCATATTTCCCATAGCAGTGATTTGATTATTAAATTTTCTTCCTAAACTATCATTGGTATTGTCTATATAGTATCTCATTATAAAAAGGACCTTTTTCATAAATACTTACCTCATCTACTCTTTAGTTTCTTCACAAATTAAAGGTTTCAGCATATATGCTCTCTAATTCTTTCTTTACATTTTCAATATCATATTTTTTGGCATCTTCCAAATTATGCATCTTAAACTTTTCTTTAAGATGTGGAGATCTATAGATTTCCTCTATATATCTAGCAAAACTGCCAACATCGTTTATTTTCACTATATAGCCATTGCGTTGGTTAGCAATCAAATCTACATTTCCTCTAGTATCCGTAACCACTAAGGGTATTCCCATAGCCATAGCCTCCATTATATTTACAGGAAGTCCTTCTCTCCTAGATGCAGAAAGGGATACATCCACCATCTTCAAGAGCTCCGGAACGTCCTTCCTATAACCTAAAAAGACTACTTTATCCTGTAACTTCAATTTTTCCACCTGTTCTTTATAGAAATCTTCAAGAGGACCCTTTCCTGCTAGCAACACCTTTATATTAGGTATAGCTTCTTTGACTAAATTAACTGCATCTATAATTAAATCTTGATGTTTATTGTGATTTAGCTCTGCTGGATAAAACAAAATAAAATCTTCTTTTGTAAAACCATACTTAGCTCTAGTTTCTAACTTAGTTTTTTCATCACATGGGTTAAATTTGTTTAAATCAATACCTACTCCATGAATTTTATATACCTGACCGTTGGGTCTTAGTTTCATGTTTTTTGCATTGATATAATCCTCTTCATTCATAGTGATTATCACATCAGTAAATCTTGCTCCTATGTTTTCTATAGGATAGTACATTAACCAGCTTTTCAAAGGTGCCCCCTTTAAAAAATGGAATCCATGGGCTGTATATATAATCTTTAAATTTTGTATCTTTCTGCAGGCTATCCTAGCTATAAAAGAGGCCACTGGAGTGTGGGTATGAATAGCATCATAGCCACCTTTAGCCACCAAATCCCTTATATGTTTGTAGGCTAAGTAATTTTCTTTTTTTATAGGAGATCTTTGAAACTCTATATTATGAACTTCACAGCCTAATTTTATAAGCTCTTTGTCTATTTCATCTACAACATTGCAAGCTATATCTATTTTATGTCCTTGTTCTATAAAAAATTTTATATGTGGTATTAAAAAACCTATAGTACTTGATATTGTTGTAATATATAATATTTTCATTAAATCCATCCTTATATTTACAAATCTTTTTATGCTCTAATCTTTACCCTCTATACTTGGGGAAAAATTCAGTATTGCTGTTGAAGTCTCCTGACTTCTCTCTTATACCTACTAAGTAGTCAAATTTCTTACTGTCAAAAATCTTCTTACCTATATAGAACTCCTTGATACCTTTAGGTGCAAAACTTTTCTTATACTTAAAAATACCATCATCTTCACCGTATCCTCCGCCTAATACAAAGTACTTTAATCCTTTTTCATAAGCCCATTTAATTATTTCATACTTTAAAAATTCGTTAGGTCTTAAATCAAAGTATTCCTCTAAAGTGCCACCTAGGTAAGAATAACAGTAATCCTCTGAATAAATAACTAGTTCTGTAGATATAATCACGTTGTCATCATAGACATTGAAATAAACTATATTGTCCTTCATAGTATTTAGAATCTTAAAGAATTCATCCTTAAAATAGTACATGGTGGTGGCATTATTTCGATCCATGGTCTTATAGTACACATTTAAAAATTCAGGTAGCCTTTCCCCTTTTTCATCTATTTCTATACGAAGGTTATTGGCCCTAGCTTTCTTTAGATTTTTTCTTACCTTATGTTCAAAGTCCATCAACATTTCTTCTGGATTCATATCTAAAGATCTTACTATGTTTCTAGTTCTTGTTTCTACTTCACCACCATAGACTTTTTCATATCCATTAAATAAACTAAATCTTACAAACTCGCTGATGATTCCATGTTCAATGCAATATTCTTCATAGGCCCTATTAACTTCTTCATAATCTTCACCTTCAATGATAAATCCGCCATAACCATAGGGTGTTGATATATCATAATAGGTTTCTAAGGGTAATAACCCCTTAAAATGAGCATCTTTGGCAATATCTCTTTTCATCGCCACATTTAAGGCCCTTGTTTTTCCATTATTAAAATATAATAATATGGGGTTTCCATCTCCATGATATTGGAAGGCCCTCACATATTCACATAAATAAAACACATCATATCCTTTGAAACTTCTTACCAATTGATTCCATATATCACACTGTTCAGTATTAATCTCTCTTATAGACATCTATTCACCTCAATATAATCTTTAATCTCGTTACACATAGCAATAAGTTCAGATTCATGTATATCTTGATGAACCGGAAGGTTTATTATGGTTTTGCTAAGATTAATTGAAGTCTGAAAGTTATTATTTACAATTTCATCAATCATTGTGTGATATAGGCTTACAACTCCATAGCCTTTTTCGTTTAGTCTATGATAGAATTTATTCTTATCCACACTCTCAAGAATAATTGGGAAGGTCTGAGGAGTCTGATTCTTATACATTGAGTTTTTTCTTATTATCCTTATGCATTCTACATCCTTTAGCTGCTCTTCTAAAACCATAGCATTACGTTTTCTTATCTGCGCAATTCTATATAAATCATATTGATAAAAAGGAATTATCCTATCAATTCCTTGTAAATTCATATTTATAGAAGTGTTTACTCTTACCATGCCGCCTCCATTAATTGGAAGCATTTTGTGTAAAGAATAAAATGATACATCTGAGTCTCTTCCACAGTTATTATCTATATAATCTGTATATAATCCATGAGCACAGTCTTCAATTACAAATCCGTCTCTATGCTTTACACTGTCAATTACTGCTTTAGCATTAGGATCCTTATAACCAAAATAGTGTACTATGAGAAGTACCACCTTCCCCTGTATACCACTGAGCTTAGCTTGAAAATCCTCTAAATCTATGTTTATATTTTCATCTAGATTATAAAATTCATGCTTTATCTTTAAGCTACATATAGGATCATATATGCCACTGCCTTCATTGGGGGAATATCCTATATAGGAAGGTATCATCAAAGTGTATTCTTCCTGCTCTTTTAGATTTTTTAATATATCTAAAAATCCATCTCTTGCCCTATTATAAAAAAATATAGAGTTTCTTAAGTTTTCCTTATTCTCAGCGCCTTTGCTTATAATCTTTTGCATAAACTTACCCTTTCTATATCAAATCCACATTGATTATAAAATTTTCTAGCCTTTTCATTGGTAGCAGTCACCATAAGCTCAACTGCTTCAATGGATTCATTTTTACCTATGTTCAATAGTTCTTGAAACATACCTCTTCCTATACCCATTGAACGTTTTTCAGAACTTACCACAAAATAGTTTATATGATATCTCTTTTGAGAATTTATTGTTCTTCTATAGGCCCATAAAAAGCCCATTAACACTTCATTGTCATAGGCCCCTAGTATAATGGCACTTTTATCCTTAGTAAAAGTTATCATATTGTTATAGACTTCCTGTACTTGACTTTCTTCTATTTCCTCCGAAAAATTATTTTCCAATACTTCTCTTATATATATCTTAATATCTCTTTCATATGTCTCTAAATCTTCAATAGTAATAATTTTATTTACCATAAGTCTTTCTCCTTTCAACATCAAGATCTTCCATCACATGATCTTGACCTACTAAAATGTCTTCTTTCTTTAATACTTTACCTATGGTTTTTAAAACTATTTTACAGTCACCTAAAAAGGTTATATTATTTGTATATTCCACATCTAACTGAAATCTCTCCGACCACTTCATGGTATTTCTTCCATTGACTTGAGATAATCCTGATAACCCTGGTCTGACGCTATGTCTTTTTCTTTCTTCATCACTATAATAAGGTAAGTATCTTACTAGCAATGGCCTAGGGCCTATTATGCTCATTTCTCCCTTTAAGATATTAAATAGCTCTGGAAGCTCGTCTAAACTGGTGGCCCTAAGAGCTTTCCCAAAGTTAGTAAGCCTCACATCATCTGAAAGCAATATGCCATTTTCATCCTTTTTATCAGTCATAGTTCTAAATTTATATAATGTAAATATCTTTTCATCTTTACCTGGTCTCTTTTGTTTAAATATTACTGGACTTCCTAGCTTTATTCGCACTAATATAGCTACAACAAGTAAAATTGGACTTAATACTACAATAGCCAAAAGAACCAATATGAAATCCATAGGTCTTTTTAAATACTTTTTATACACTAGTCTCCTCCAACCTATACAGCAGCATATTATGGCTATTTTCTCTTTCCAAATGTGGCTGTAATTATATCAATGATTTTTTCTTGTTCCTCTTTTTCCATCTTAGTATCACTTGGCAAACATACTCCTCTTTCAAAGATATCCTCTGCTACACTTATTCCTGATTCATTAGTGAAAAACTTATATTTTTCATAGTATGGCTGAGTATGCATAGGTTTCCATATGTGCCTAGCCTCTATGTTTTCACTTTCAAGTTTGGCTATTATATCCTTTGGATCTATGCTACTTTCTGCTTTTAAAGTAATACAACTTAACCAATAATTAGGCTCACCATATTCACATACAGGCATCATTTCTATATCTTCTATATCCTTAAAGGCTTCCTTATAAGTTTCATATATTTCTTTTTTCTTTTCTATGCGCTCTGGAAGAACCCTTATCTGCCCTCTTCCTATTCCTGCAACCACGTTACTCATTCTATAGTTATATCCTAATTCACTATGATGATAGTATGGATAATTGTCCCTAGATTGAGTTGCCCAAAATCTACATTTTTTAACCTGGTCTTCATTATTGGATATCAACATTCCTCCCCCTGAGGTAGTNNTTATCTTATTGCCATTAAAGGAGTAAATACCAAATTCTCCAATAGTCCCTGTCTGTATTCCTTTATAGGTAGCTCCTAAGGATTCTGCTGCATCTTCAATAATGGGAACTCCATAACCATCACATATTGCCTTAATCTCATCCATATCAGCACTTTGTCCATACAAATGAACCACAATAACTGCTTTAGGTAATTTCCCATGTTCTTCACAAAATTCAAAGGCCTTCTTTAACGCCTTAGGACACATGTTCCAAGACTCTCTTTCTGAATCTATAAATATTGGTTCTCCCTTTTCATACATTATTGGATTACAGCTAGCTGCAAAGGTTAAACTAGAACAAAATATCCTATTCCCTGGCTCTATGCCAATTGATTTCAGTGCCAGGTGTATGGCTGATGTTCCTGAAACCAATGCCGCTGCTGTTTTAGCTCCAACATATTCCGCCACCTCTTCTTCAAACATGTTTACATTAGTACCTAAGGGTGCTATCCAATTTGTAATGAAGGCCTCCTTGACAAACTTCTCTTCTAACCCTCCCATATGTGGCGAGGAAAGATAAATTCTTTTTTCCGCCATGTTAATCATCTCCTAATTAAGAAATTTTTCCTTTGTTAATTGGCAATTGTTAAAATTTGCTTTTGTCTGTTGTTAGCCTATCCAAATCACGTATCATATAATTATGTAAATGAACTACTGATGTCTACCTGGTGTAACACCCGCCCTCTTTAGGTTGAAGTGTTACAGTAGCTACGACACTAGATAAGTTCAACTAACATTTTTGGGTAACCCAAACTAAGTTTCGTTTGATACTTTATTGACTTCTTCCGGTTCTTTAAATGTGGTAACTATTTCCTTAAGTTTATTCACCACATCTTCGTTCTTCATTTGTTTTATATTTACTTTCAGGTCCTGTAGTTTACTTTCTAATACTTCTAAGTCTGTGAAGGTGGTTTTTCCTACAAAAATTTTTTCATGGGTAGTTTCTTTAAGTCCCTCTTCTTCCATCAATAATTCTTCATATAGCTACTCTCCCGGTCTCAATCCAGTTATTTCTATTTTTATGTCCTTGTGAGGTTCATATCCAGAAAACCTTATTAAATCTTCCGCTAGTTCATATATCTTAACAGGTTTACCCATGTCTAAAACAAATATCTCTCCACCCTTGGCATAAGCCCCTGCTTGAAGGACTAACTGGGCCGCTTCAGTAATTAACATAAAAAATCTGGTTATATACCTATGGGTAACAGTTACGGGGCCTCCATTTTTTATTTGCTTTTTAAATAATGGTATTACAGAGCCATTACTGCCTAATACATTGCCAAACCTTACTGCTACAAATTCCGTATTACTTTTATCATTAACAGCTTGTACTATCATCTCACATAGCCTTTTTGTGGCTCCCATTACATTAGTGGGGTTTACAGCCTTATCTGTTGATATCAAAACGAACCTTTTAACATCATATTTATCACTAAGCTTTGAGAGATTCCAAGTTCCAAATACATTGTTTTTTATAGCTTCTTTTGGACTATCTTCCATTAAAGGGACATGTTTGTGAGCTGCCGCATGAAAGACAATATTAGGTCTATAGGTATAGAAAATATTTTCTAATCTGTCATAGTCTCTTACAGATCCAATTAACACCTTTAGGTCTAACTTAGGAAAATTTCTTTTCAATTCATTTTGTATGTCATAGGCATTGTTTTCATATATATCAAATATCACAAGAGTTTTGGGTGAAAATTTTGCAATTTGTCTACAGAGTTCTGATCCTATAGATCCACCTCCACCTGTGACCAAAACAACTCTCTCTTTTATGTACTGTGAGATTCCTTCATTATCTAAACTTATGGTATCTCTTCTTAAAAGATCTTCTAATTCCACATCTCTTACCTTAGTTATAGCCCTTGGTTCAGTTATGATTTCATAAAGATTAGGAATAATTTTAAGTCTACAGTCAGTTTTCTTGCACTGGTCCATAATATCAGCCTTTGTTTCATTATCTACAGATGGCATAGCTATTATTATGGAATCTATGTGTTTCTCTTTGGATACTCTTTCTATATCATACCTATTACCTTCGACTTTTATCCCCAAAATTCTCTTTCCTATTTTAAACCTATCATCATCTATAAAGGCTACAGGATTAAATCGCATATTTTCATTGCTTTCAATCTCTCGCACTACCATGTTTCCAGCTTCTCCAGCTCCGACTATCATAACTCTATCACCTTTTCTTTTTGTTACATAAGCTGCATACATGGCTCCTCTTCTATAAATTCTGAAGGACACTCTAACTCCTAATGTACTAAGAAGACAGAAAGTTATGGCTACAATATTAACTCTAAAATCTGCAAAATAATTTATTCTATTATATAAAAAGCAAATAGAAATCCCTGCTATAATATTAGCTGCTACTGCCCATAGAAATTCATCTATTGACGCATAATTCCAAAGGCTTTCATATAGTTTAAATATATAAAAAATTATTATGTATATGATTCCTAAAATTGCAAAATAACGACTTGTAGATTGCCAAGCAATGGTTTGATTTGGGCTTATCAGCCAAATGGCCATTATATAGGATAGCTCTATGCAACATAAATCTACAGCCATTAATGAAAGCTGTCTAATATATTTCATCACTTACCTCATTTCTAACAGTTTCTTCTAATCTGATGTCTACCTGGCATAACTCCCCCCTCCCCTTGAATTGAAGATAACAAAAGCTATCATCCTAGATAGGCTCAACTATATGCAGCTGGAATCTAACTCCGCCAAACTAAGTTTCCCTTTGTGACATTTTACAGTTTTATGCTGTTTTTTTGTGTTTTTATACTTATTTTGATTTATTTTATCGTAAAAAGTCTATATATAGTATATATATTATCATACTATTAATATTTACTTCAACTTTTTTAATTTAGTTAATTTTGTAATTAGCAACACCCCTGGGGTGCTTCCTGCTTTTGTAAGCACCCCAGGGGTGGTTCCATTATTTAAATATTTTTAATATTGACAATTCTACATATATGTTTCTATAATGAAAGTAAGACATGTCAAAGTTCAATTTTTTTTAGCTATTTAAAGAATATTTTAGGACGTATTTGAAACTATAATCAATACTTATCTAATATGCATATTTGAAGATTAAAATTTAACTACTTTCTCAGAGCAGTCTTTTCTCTGATGTTAATTAGCTACTAACATTTAAAGATAGTGGACATAAGACAGGCTCTTCTTTAAAATTTTTTCACTTTTCCTTTAAAAGTGAGTTTTCTTAAATTATTTTAAGAATATTTTAAGACATTTTGTAAAGGTATTCACCAAAATTAATTACATAGGGGGAATAAAAATGGAATTTTGGAATCCACTAACCTGTTTTACTGTATGTATAGTGATTTATGCTTTTAGTGAATTTTTATCTAAAAAAACTAAGGGTGCTGTATCAACCTTATTGTTTGTATGTATAATTTTTTTAATAGGATTTTGGACAAATATCTTACCTAAAGATATAACCTCTGCTCCTGGAATATTGGCTGCCATGAGCAACTTTGGTATAGCCTTATTAATAACCAATCTAGGTACACTTATAAATCTTGAAGATTTATGCCGTGAATGGAAAACTGTTTTAATAGCTGTAGCCGCAATTATTGGTATCGCTGTTGGATGTTCTACCGTAGGTACTATGCTATTCGGTAGAGATTATGCTTTAATTGCTGCTCCACCAATTGCTGGTTCAACTGTAGCAGGAATCATTTCTACAAGTGTAGCAGAAGCTGCTAATAGACCTGACTTAGCCGCCTTTGTAATCTTAGTTTTATCCTTCCAAAAGTTTTTTGGAATTCCAATATCAACTTTCTGCATTAATAAAGAATTGAAATTCAAAAGAGATCGTGGAGATTTCTTAAAAGATGAAGCTAAAAGCAACTTTAAACTTCCAAGTATGAGAATATTTAAAGAAAGCAATAAAAAATCTTCTAACTTCGTATACCTTGCTAAGCTTTCTTTTGTAGCAATGATTGGTAATTTTGTAGGTTTAGCTACTATAATCCCAGGTTCTAACCCTGTAAATTATTATCTAAATCCAAATATAGCTTGTTTATTAATAGGATTAGTATTTTCACGTATTGGTTTCTTAGACAGAGGAACATTAGAGAAATCTCAATCTAATGGTATCGTAATGTTTGGATGTATGCTTATGCTTCCAGGTGGCCTTGCCAAGGTTACCCCATCAGCATTCTTTGGAATGATAATTCCAACTGTAGGGATCCTTGCCATAGGTGCTATATTTATAGCTCTATTTTCATCAATTCTTGGAAAGTTTTTGGGATATTCTTGGAGGGTATCCACTGCCATAGGCATCACCTGTATGCTTGCTTATCCAGCAACTCAAGTAATTTCTGATGAAGGTATAGCCAACATGGAGGGAACTGAGGAAGAAAAGCGAAGAGCTACTGATTTCATATTACCAAAGATGATAATAGGTGGATTTGTTACCGTTACTATCTTATCCGTAATCTTCGCTAGCATAATAGGCCCGATTGTTTTTGGATAGAAAAATTTTATTAGAAAGGATTTGACTTATATGATAGGAAACATAGCTATAAATGCAATAGATAAAAAACGTGGAAAAATAGATGAGTTAAGTAAAAAAATATGGGAAAACCCTGAGGCTGCCTTTAAGGAATTTAAGGCCTCAGAAAACACAGCCGCACTTCTTCGAAGTGAAGGTTTTCATGTGGAAACCGGTGTTGGCGGTGTCACCACTGCCATTAAAGCAACCTTTGGCTCTGGAAAACCAGTAATAGGTTTCATGGGAGAGTTTGATGCCCTTCCAGGATTAAATCAAAAAGTATCCACTACTAAGGATCCCATTATTCCTGGTGAATATGGTCATGGTTGTGGTCACAATTTATTATGTTCTGCCCATGTAGGTGCAGTTATTGGATTAAAGGAAGAGATGATTTTAAATAATCTTAAAGGTACTATAGTGTTCTATGGTTGCCCAGGAGAAGAACTTCTAACTGGTAAAGGTTTTATGGCAAGAGGTGGGGCATTCCAAGGTCTAGATATAGCCATAAACTTTCATCCCAATAAAATAAGTGAAGCTACCATCGGAACTTCTACTGCTGTAAACTCTGTGAAATTTCATTTTAAGGGGATAACTGCTCATGCAGGCTCTGACCCCCAAAACGGAAGAAGTGCTCTAGATGCTGTTGAGCTCACCAACGTTGGAGCTAACTACCTTCGTGAGCATGTGGCTCCTGATGTAAGAATTCACTACATCATCACCGAGGGAGGAGTTGCTCCAAATATAGTTCCTGATAAGGCAACAGTATGGTATTATGTAAGAGCACTAAGCCGCGAAAATGTTGAAAATACCTATGAACGACTTTTGAAAGTAGCTAAGGGAGCTGCCATGATGACAGAGACTGAGGTAGATATAGAATTTTTAGGTGGCTGTTATAATACTTTAAACAACAAGGTATTAGCTAACTTGGTTTGCCAATGCATGAATGAGATTCCGCAAGAGCCTTGGACGAAGGAAGAGTTAACCTTTGCTAAAGACCTTGATTCCAAAGCTCCAGCCCAATGTGAAGCAATGCAAAAAAAGTATAACCTTTCTAATGATACCCATTTATATTATGGCGGAGGAAATGTTACTAACTTTAATAGCTATGGCTCCACAGATATTGGAGATGTTATGCACCTTGTTCCTACAGCATACTTCTTTACTGGATGTACCTCTATGGGATCTCCAGGACATAGCTGGCAATTTGCTTCCTGCGCTGGTAGTTCTATTGGAGAAAAGGGTATGATATATGCTGCTAAAATTATGGCTATGTATGGTGCAAAAATTCTAAATGATCCCTCCATCGTAGCTAAGGCTAAGGAAGAATGGGATATAGCTATGGGTGGAAAAACTTATAACTGTCCTATTCCTATGGAAATTCCTACTCCTTAATTTAAGCAGAGGTAAAGTCTTATTCTTTTCCTCAAGATTCCGGGGTTACTTATACAATTTACATTAGTTTTTTATTTTCAAACTTCAAGTTTACAAATTGAAACATAACTTTTATAATATTGGATTTTAAGTTAAATTTACATTGAAAGGAAGGTAGTTTATTTATGGATTTTTTAAATTCCTCAAAGGAAATTGAAGAGGAAATAATTCAATGGAGAAGACATCTTCATCAATACCCAGAGCTTGGATACAATCTTCCTAATACCATAGATTTTGTATGTAATACCCTAAAGAAAATGGGATATGAACCTAAAGTCACCGCTAACAAAGGTGTTGTAGCTATTTTGCAAGGGGATTCTCAAGGTAAAACTTTATTACTTAGGGCAGATATGGATGCCCTTCCAATGGATGAAGAGTCTGGACTTCCCTTTTCTAGTAAAAATCCAGGAGCTTCCCATAGCTGTGGCCATGACAATCATACTGCCATGTTGTTAGGTGCAGCTAAAATCTTAATGGAAAATAAAAATCTTGTTAAAGGAAATATCAAATTCGTTTTTCAGCCTAGCGAGGAAAGTGCTACCGGTGCTAAAGCCATCATCGACGATGGAGTATTAGAAAATCCTAAAGTAGATGGGGCTATGGCATTTCACAACATGGTAGGAAAGTTCCTTAAAGCAGGCCAGGTGGCCTATTCTCGTGGGCCAGCTATGGCTTCAGCTGACATATTTGAAATAACAATAGATGGCAAGGCAACTCATGGGGCAAGCCCTGATTTCGGTATAGATCCCATAAACATCCTTGTTCACATATACAATGGTCTCAATGCCTTATTATGTAGAGAAAGGCCTCAAAAGGAGCCTGCCGTCTTAACTATAGGGAAAATCAGTGGTGGCACTGTGCCTAATGCCATCCCTGGTAAGGCTTCCATGGCTGGAACCCTAAGAACCTTTAATATAGAGGTAAGAAATAAACTTAAAAAAAGGATTATTGAAATATCAGAAGGTATTGCAGCAACCTTTGGTGGGACTGCTAAAGTAGAATTTAAGATGGGTAGCCCTGCTGTAATCAATGATATTACTGTAGGCGATGAAATAGCCTCTTATGTAAAGGAGGTCATAGGTGAAAAAAATCTTATTGATTTCCCTTGTCCTATGGGTTCGGAAGATTTCTCTGAATTTCTTTTAAGAGTTCCTGGAGTATTTTTCTGGATTGGCATGGGGAGCATAGATGAAGGTTTTGAATTTGGAATGCATAACCCAAAGGCTATCTTCGATGAAAGAGGTTTAGTCTATGGTCCAGCTATCTTTGCCCATTGTGCTGTAAAGTGGCTTGAAAACAATTAATTGAATTATTTGTCAGCACCCCAGGGGTGCCCCCATTTATTGGGGTCACCCCTGGGATGTATTCCATTCATTATCTATTACTGAAAATCTTATACACGCGCTCCGGCCTTCCCTTGGTTGAGTTTTGTCTTTCATATACTATTTCAGCTTCTCCATATTTGAAAAGCGCGCTTAAAAATCTATTGGCAGTTCTAACTGTTACATTTAAACAAGATGCTAACTCCTGAGGAGATATTTCATTAGTTCCTAAAATATCTATAGCACTTAGTAGTTTTTGAATAGTTAAAGTTGATAATCCTACCCTTTTAGACACATCTTTTATATAGGTTGTCACATTATTTGACACTACCATTACCTTGTTGTTCATGAGGGGTCCAATTAATTTGTTGTCTTCTGTAACAACAAAACTATAGTTATCTCTGTTACTATTAGCTTCTTTATTAGCACTTATCGCATTTATTGTAGCCTCGTTTATATGGTTGCCTATGCCGTAACCAATGCATGCCTTAACCAATAGTTCAGTTTCAATTACATCCTTAAGTGTACAAACTGTAAAATTTTCTGTTATGGCCTCTACTGTATTAAGCTTTGTAAATACCTTTATTGATTCTTGGCTTTTTTCTATGACAAAATCAGCTAAAAGCTTCTTTTTATATCTATTTATTAAAGAATATAATTCTTCCATATCAAAAGATCCCTCTTCTTTTTCCTTCACGGTTATGTATATAACGGAAGGTTGGTTTATTTTCATTTTATATATGCTTATATCCTTCATGAGCTCGTCAAAGGTATCCTTCAATAGGTTTATACTAGGATAAATGAAATAATAGTTAACTCCTGCTTCTTCTAATTGAGGAACTATACTACTAAATCTTGTGGTAGAAAAATCTATCTTTCCTTCATTCCACAGTCTTATATGTTTTCCCTCTATAATCTTTTCCATTTTAATTATTTCTTCTAGGGTCTTTGATGAAACCACATCTGAAACATGCTGCATGAATTCCCCTAGGGTTCCTGTTAAAAGATAATAAGAAAGATCCTTCCCTTCGTATCCCCAATCCATAAAATCCAAGTATGCCCTTGAAAAATCCAAAGTGTTATATTCATACATTAGCTTTAGGAAGGTTTCATAGTAGCTTTGTAGGTCCGTACCAAAATCTACTAAAGGTTTTTTCACCTTACCTACTCTCTTTATAATAGCTTGTTTAGGTACAGGTCCACTGACTGCAAAGCCATCAAACTTATCCTCTAATTCTAAATAAAGTTCCCCTACGTGGTAGAAATCTTTATATATGTATATTTCACTTTCGCAATCCAAGTTCAATTTTTCTACAGCATCCTTTACAAACTGTTCCATGAATTTTGCAGTTATTATGGCTATTTTTATCAATTTCTCTACCTCTTTCTACTATTTTTGCACCCCTGGGGTGCTAGGAGATTGTTGGAAACCTTCTTTTATTATACTCGTAGTGCTTCAGAGGTGCAACCTAATTTTAGGAAGCACCCCAGGGGTACCCCCATCAGCAGGTTACAATTTTTTTCTGATTTTCTTCTTCCATCTTTGCTTCAACAAATTTTTTATAATCTGATCTTTTGTTTGTTCCTCTTATAAGATCTAATATAATCTCTGAGTTAATTATATTTTCTTTTCTTTCACCTATAAACATTCTGTAACTAGATTTATCATACTGCTCTGGTTTTTGAACCATCCGTGCCCTTACAGGATTTAAATGAATGTACCTACTCACCTCTAAAAATTGTTCCTCAGTGCTTATTATTTCTGAATGATATTTGCCTTGAAATAAATGACCTGTATATTCATACTTCTTGTTAAAATATTTAGTATACATAGAATTAATCCTGCCCATAAAAATTCCTGGAGCCTCATTATGAGTTTTTATAAGCAGGTGTACATGGTTGGTCATAAGACAATAACATGCAATTTCAAAGAATTGTTGCTTTTCAGTAGCAAAATAGTCAATAGCTTCTTCCAACAATATTAAATAATATTTAGAATCTAATCCACTTCTAAATATATCTTCCTTCCTGTTTCCTCTAACAGTTACATGATACGCAGCACTTTCATGCCATATTCGTCTCTTAGTAGGCATAAATATGTACCTCCTAAATTTTGTTGCCACCCCGGGGGTGCTTCCATATTTTCATATTTCTTCTACATTATTGCCATATTAAAAGAAAAAAATCGCCATTGCTGACGATTTTAATACTTCTTTTAATCTGATGTCTATCTACTGTAACACTGCACCCTCTTTAAGTTGGAAATAACAGCAGCTACAACCCTAGATAAGTTCAACTAACATTGAGGTGGAGTTCAAACTCCACCTGAAATTAAGTTTTACTTGATCTAACTTTAACTTGCTTTTGTAAAGGCTACAAATCCACATTCTGTGGGATGATCTACAATGTATGCTTTTCTGTATTTCAATAACATTAATGCTATGGTGGTATCCCCACCTGCCCCTAAAATGTTGATTAAACTAAGAAACATAAGACCTACATTGCCAGCAAAATAAGAGATGATAAAAAAAACTATACCCAAAATCAATAGAGGCATAAGGCCCCCAAGGATGTATCCTCTAAACCTCAAAGGCTCTTTGCAATGACAATATGGGGTTAATTCGCTCCACATAACTCCTAAATGAATGCTTTTCCACTTATTTTTACAAAAGATACCCCAAGTTATTCCATGGATTATCTCGTGAATGGCAAAACATGCAAATATCATGGCCAAATATATAATCAATAGCTTTATAGAATTTTTAGAAAAGCTAAAGGAAATTCCCTTCCATTTATTCATATACATTATAAAGCAAATTACCGCTATGGGCCCTGTCGTAACTAAAGCCATTACATTAGCCTTTATTATAGATATAGTACATATATGCTCCTCATATCCTTGCTGTATCATCATAGAACGATTCTTTTCATAGCTATCTATGAGTTTTTCCTTCTTAACATCCTTATTATTCATACTATAGTAACTCCTTATTCCTTATCTAATTTTCTTAATTCCTTGCTTAATCTAAATATACAGCACCCTGCAAATCCCAATATTCCTATAAAAATATAGATTAGGGCTATACCTGAACCTTTTCCCTGTCCAACCAATAGATTTAACAACTGATATACACCTTTTTTACAACCCCCAGCACTTCCTACATCCATATTCATACCACTACTTGTCATAAAGGGTTCAAAGATCTTGTCTGCCAGTACTCCTCCAACTAGATATCCTATTGGTATAGATATATATTGTAAAGTATTTCTTGCGGCAAAAACTCTTCCCTGAAGCTCTATTGGTATCTTTGTTCTCAATATATACTCCACATTAGCAATAAGCAGTGGCACTAAACAATTCCCTAGAAATACAGCTATTGTCCATATATAATAGTTACGTCCAATTCCTAACAAAGAATTACATATTAAAAAGGAAAAGGACATGATATTTAAAATCAGGGTAACTCTTTTATTAGTTCTTTTTATCTTTGTCACTAGTATGCTCCCAACTAGCCCTGCAATGCCAATAGCACTAGTTACTATACCTAACTGAGTTTCATTATTGCCATTTCTAGATAGCACCATAGGTGCCAAATTGGTGTTATAGATAGATGTGATAAAATTTACGAAGGCCATGAATAATATTAGATAGAGGACTCCCTTATTTTCTTTTAAATATGTCATTCCTATATTACACTGAGCCCATAACCCACGATGCTCATCTTGTTTCACCTTGGCTTGTTTAGGGATTTTAATAAAAAATGCCAATGTAATAAAGGCAAAAATGAAAGTTCCAAGGTCTATAAGTATTATTACCTTTAGCCCACAAAAAGCATATATGTTTGTGGCTACAATAGGTGTAAATATACTTATAAATGAACTACAAAATGACCTAAAGCCACTGGTTTTCATATAGTCCTTCCTAGATACTATTAAAGATATAGTCACATCAGAGGCTGGATTCTGAAATGAATCTGCAACACCTAGGATAAAGTTGATAATATATAAAAGCTCTACCCTTAAGGAATTTGCTCCAATTAGAAAAAGTACAATAAGAGAAAATACTGCTGCCACCGAATCAGAAATCAGCATAATTTTTTTCTTGTCCCATCCATCGCTTATACTGCCTGAAATAAAGCTTAGAAACACTGAAGGCAGCAAGGTGCATACCGCTAGCAATGATGTAGATAACACCGACCCACTCTCACCGTAGGACCAAAGTATAAGGCCATAGCTTGTAATCTTACTTCCAAACTGGGATACAAATTGCCCCATGGTAAACAAATAAAAATCTTTTAACCCTTTGTCATATTTAATTAAATTCATTTTAACTTTACTCCTTTTCAATTACATTACTTAAAATTGAAAATTGCAAAGTCAAAATCAGATAGCCTAACTACACTCCATGCAATCTCTACCTTAAATGACTTTGCATGGAGATAAAACAATACATAATTTCATAATATAAACACTCCATTCTATATCTGGTGTACTTACTTGTACATTTAGTCATGTGATGCTTATATTATATCATATTGTAAGCACCCCAGGGGTGCTTACTGATTTTCCCTATTCAAAAAAAGCTTCTATTTCCTTATTATCACCTATTGAAGAATGAGAGTTATACTTTTTAGAACTTTGTTGGAATTCTTCAACAGCTTGCTCCAGTGACTTTTTATTCAATGTATCTATAAATGGGAGAGATGTTTCTTTCCCGTCAATTACACCTCTTAATTCCATAGTCATTTTATTGTCATCAAGCATGGTTATATGAAGATTTTCATACTGTATCCCTACTGGTATATTCATACATCCAAAATCTAATTTAATCAAAACTGAATTATTGGAGTTCTCCTTTTCACAGCCTATGACACTCCATTTGGAGGCTTCACCCACTACATCAAGGCAAACAACTCTCTTTTTCTTTAAATCTATCCTATATATCATGTCACACTGATGATTTTCTGAGCCATTGCTCCAGTATCCATCTATTTTTTCCAAGAATAGCTGAAATCTGTTTATCTGAAATTTTATTGAAGCATTCTTTGACAAATTTCCAGACTTGTCCTTTGATACCATGTTAAGGTAGTACACTCCATCATCAAGGGATGTTACATTTATACTAGTATTGGATGTATATTTATCTCTCTGGGTAGCAGTCTTAGGTGAATTAGAAATAGAATAATAATATCCATCCATATCACTAATTTTATCAATTTCGTTGCCATTAAAATAAACTAAATCTCCGTTTTCACCTTCTCCCTCGATAATTATTTTGTATCCAGTTCCATGATCTTGACACATGTCCCATGATATTTTATTGTTATTACAATCTACTTTGGATATTATATCTGGGGGAGTGACATCTTTAATAAGTTCCTTAACATCTCCTAAATCACTAGTTTCAAATTCCTTATCATTTACTCTTACCTTATATAAATATTTTTGTGATGAATCAGGATTGCTGAATTCCTCATCTTTATAAACTAAATATCTACAACATTGTTTTGATAATTCCTCCTTATAATTTCCATTAACTTCATTTGCCTTTGCACTGATATCCTTAAAATTCAAAGAATTAACTGCAAAAAAAATGATTGCTATGGCCAAAGTTATGATAATACCTAAATATAATTTTTTATATTTACATTTATCAATTTCTTTGATTTCATTGCTACTTTTCATGATATAATCTCTCCTTGTAAAATAGTAAAAATTTTAAGTTTAATCTCCTATTTAATATCCACTATACCATATATTTGTAAAAAATAAATTACATTTCCATTACTTTCAGATTATCTATTTGTATCAAAAATCTGTTTAAAGTAATTAATAGTCTAGGTTCTACTTATAACTAATTAAAATACCACATAACAATCTTAAATATACTTAATATTGTCATGTGGTACTTTATTGTAAATTTTATATTTTATCTGATATCTATTCCTGTATCTGAGAGTTGTATACAGTTTTTGTTAAGTATCTCATAAACTCTTCTTTTAAGTCTTCTCTTCTTAGAGCATACTCTACAGTGGCTTCTAAAAATCCTTCCTTATCCCCAACATCATATCTTCGTCCTTGGAAATTATAAGCGTACATAGCTTCTATTTGAGATAACTCTTTAAGAGCATCAGTCAATTGAATTTCACCATTTTTCCCTGGTTGTGTGTGTTCTAAAATTTCAAAGATAGCAGGATTTATAATATACCTACCTAATATAGCTATATTAGAAGGAGCTTCCTCTGGTGCTGGCTTCTCAATAAGACTTTTTACTTTGTAAATTCTATCTTCTATATGTAATCCTTCAATTATACCATATTTGCTTACATCATCTTTTGGCACTTCCTGTACTCCTAATATGGTGGTTTTATACTCATCATAGGCTTCAATCATTTGTTTTAGGCAAGGTTTTTCAGAATATACTATGTCATCTCCTAATAGTACTGCAAATGGTTCATTTCCTATAAAAGTTTTGGCACAATGGATAGCGTGACCAAGTCCCTTTGGTTCCTTTTGACGTATAAAATGAATATTAGCCATATCGGAGATTTCTCTTATCTCTTTCAATAGGTCGTCTTTCCCCTTGGATTCTAATTCTAGTTCAAGTTCAACAGATTTATCAAAGTGATCCTCTATACTTTTTTTGTTTCTTCCAGTAATAATTAAAATTTCCTCAATGCCTGAGTTAACAGCCTCCTCAATTATATATTGAAGCGTTGGCTTATCTACTATAGGTAACATCTCCTTAGGCTGTGCCTTAGTTGCAGGCAAAAATCTAGTTCCTAACCCTGCTGCTGGTATAATAGCTTTTTTAACTGTCATCCATATTCCTCCTCCACCCCTGGGGTGCATACAAATTTTGTATTTCTACAATAAAAAATGAATATTACTACGATTTAAGTTCTAATTCTACTGAATATACTTTAATTATGTTCTATATTAATAATTGTTAAAATGTTCTTCCATTCCTAGCTATTATAGTATTGTTTTTTAATGTTTTCAAGTTATATACCAATCCTTAATCCTGTATTTTAAACAAGAAACTAAGTTTCACTTAATGACTTTATTTTTACAAAAATGATATACCCTCTGCCCTATTGACAGAGGGTATATCATTCTATCCCCACTCAAACTTAAACTTGTTGCATTTCACATGTAAGCTACTATTAATTTAAAAAATTTTATTGTCCTTAATAAATATTATATAATTTATTGTAAAAAAGAGGTTATGTTTTTATTAACTAAACATTATATATAAACTACAATTTAGTTAAATAAAGGTAACAAAATTCAACAAATATACTTATAATAAATAAAAACTTATTAAAGAAAATAAACCAGAAAAAGATGAGCAAAAAAAATAAAGGGGCTGTATCAAAA